>NZ_JBMKGI010000017.1:0-90931 GCF_049238885.1 Enterobacter cloacae complex sp. BZL2005
ATCAGACACCGTCTGAATTTGCAGCGGGCTGGAGAAAGGGTCATTCTGAGAATGAAGATTCCGACGTTACTAACTGAGTGTTGTATCTAATCGTGGGGGCAGGTCAGCTATACAAACACGCCAGACTGTTAAGTTAATACGCTTTCCCCCTCTCTGAGAAAATACGCATGACCCCACACCCGCTGCGCCAGATAATCGAATCCTGCGATCGCGCCATCACCACCAAAAACTATGACGCGCTGATGAAACACTACGCCGAAGATGCAGCTCTGGTGGTCAAGCCCGGAATGGTTGTTAAAGGCAAAGACAACATACGCAGCGCGTTTGTTGCCATCTCGGATTATTTCCAGGACCAATTGATTGTGGAACAAGGAGAGATGCAGGTGATCGAAGGCGGTGACAATGCCCTCGTTATTATGGAAACCGTTCTGCGTTTTCCTGATGGTCAGGGTGGAATAACGGAAATGTCGCGCCGCGCGACCTATGTTTTTCGGCAGGAAAGCGACGGTCGCTGGCTTTGTACTATCGACAACTCCTACGGCACGTCGCTTCTGGATACCGGGAACCGATCGCGTTAATCACACTTTCAAAGGGGCGCTGCCGCCCCTCCATGCCAGCCCCTTAATGCGCAGTAATGCGCGGCTCCTTCACAAACTCAGCCAGCAGCCACACCATATCGTGCAGCAGGCCTGTCAGCTCCTTCACTACGTGAGCGGGCAGCGTTCCCCCCATAACGGCTTGCGTCAGCGCCAGAACATAGTCCACCTGCGTTAAGGTGTCTTGCCAGCAGTCGGGCACGCAGGAGTTGGTTTTCTCACCCATGATCAACTGTTCAATCAGGTATGGCGGAAGATCGGCATCGCAGAGTGCGCGCAGCCTGCGCAGAGCCTCAAGGAGACGCTCGCACAGCGCAGTACGGCTCGCGACATCATCGGTTTCGACCAGCACGCTCACCAGCGCGGCGCAGTTGTCGGCGACGTCAAAGAGATCGGCATCGGCCGGAAGCGGTCGGGAGATACGTTGCAGAATGACGTTTTCGTCAGACGGGAGATAAGTCAATGTTGGGATAGTCGCCATACAAGGCTTCCTTCTATATGGAGTTTATTTAACCACCCTTTGAGTTCCTACGCTCGGGGGGTAGCGCTGACAGAGGTAGGAATACCGCCCATATAGAAAACGGCCAGCCTTACGGCTGCTCCGTCAGCGCCACCGTTATTGTAACGAGATCGGCACTGCTGCGACATACGTAATGTCACTATATGGTTGACGGGTTCCTACGCCCGATTGCGGATGTGCCGCAACGCAGGCACTTTACGACCGCGCCTCGTAGAGGAAAAGACATAACGCTGAATTTCATAAGGTTACTTTTCGGTTTGCGAGGCGCCTTCCAGAATGACAACGCTGCCCTAAATTTTAAGGGTATCAATCACCGCTCTCGCTGGGCTTTGACTCCCGGCATTCCTTCAACCGCAGCTTTAAGCGTCAGTATGGTCAGGCGCCTGGGGCATGGCGGCGGAGTATTGGCTGTCGTGAAACGTTAACCGAACGTTTTTAGGATCAACGAACTTACCGTCGACGGTAACATAGGCGCTATTCACCACTTCTCCACTTTCTTTGTCTGTTAAGGCAATATGCGGTGCGTCGTGCAGTATGTTTTTATGACCCCACTCCATCAAAGAGAAAAGAATCGGCGCAAGGCTGCGGCTTTTGGCGGTAAGAACATACTCATACCGTTCACGCGCCCCTTCTTCCTGATAAGGGATTTTGCAAAGCAGGCCGAGTTCAGTCATTTTTTTTAACCGGTTCGCCAGCGTCTGCCGGGTGATTTTTGTATGATCCCGTATCGTTTCAAAGCGTGTTACCCCATAAAACGCCTCTCTCAGAATCAACAAAACCCATTGATCGCCAAGAAGCTCAGCGGCCGCCGCTAACCCACAAAGCTCAGGTAATAAGTACGGTAATGATTTATTTTTTGACATCTCTTCGTTTGCCTCGTAACCTGAGTATGATTTAAAGACTCAGTTATTTAAGGAGAATACAATGCCCTTCGTAAATGTGCAAACCATTAAAGGAATGATGAATTCGGAGCAAAAAAAAGAACTGCTACGTCGTATGACTGACCTTATTGTTGAAATTGAGGGAAACGGCGATCCTGAATTCCGGCGTTCAGTATGGATCCGTATTGACGAGCATGAACCGGAACAGTGGAGTCTTGGGGGAATACAGCCCACATCTGAAATGATTGCTGCAAAATTTGCCTCACCACAGCGGTCCTGATTTATTTTTAGTCATAGCTCACCGGCGGGCAGTTTGAATGTCCGCTCTCGTGATGTTATGCCGCCCTAAATTTTCAGCGTATCGATCACAGCCCTCAGGGCAGGCGACACGTTGCGGTGCGGATAATAGAGATACAACCCGTCCATGCGCAGGCTATAGCGCTGCAACACCCGGATAAGCGTTCCGCGCTCCAGATCGTCAGCCACCAGCTCCACCGGGACATAGGCCAGCCCAAGCCCCAGCCGGGCGGCCTCGGCTTCCATGTAGCTGTCAGACAGCGCCCATTGCCCCTCTGGCCGATGGGTGATTTTTTTCCCGTCCTGCACCAGTTCCCACTGATAGTCACTACCGTCGGCAAACTGATAGGCAATGCAGGGATGGGCCACTAAATCGGCTGGCGTCTGCGGAAAACCGTAGCGTCTGAAGTGTTCCGGGGCAGCCACCGCGGCCATTTCCATATCAGGCGTGATACGCACGGCAATCATTCCCTGCCCCACTTCCGGCCCCAGTCTGACACCCGCATCGAACCGCTCGGCGATAATGTCGACGAAGCGGCTTTCATTGATCAGTTCCAGCCTGATGTCCGGGTAACGCTGTTTAAAAATGGCGAGCTTTGGCAGCAGACATTTATCGATAGCGTGCTGGCTGGCATTAATACGCACCGTGCCGGACGGCGTCTGACGATAGTGTGCCAGGGTCGCCAGACCCGTATCGAGCGTATCGAATGCAGACTCGGCGGTCTGATAAAGCTGTTCCCCGGCATGGGTGAGCGAGAGCTTGCGCGTGGTGCGGACCAGAAGTTGAACGCCCAATCGCTCTTCCAGTTCGCGAACCGAGCGGCTGATCCCGGATTGCGCCAGCCCAAGCCGAAGCGCGGCCGCCGTGAAGCTCCCCTCCCGTACCACCTGCATGAACAGGTACAGCTCATTATAGTTTTCCCGTTTCGCCATCATCCCCACCCATTTATAACAATATGATATGAATCATAGCAGCTTTCGCCCTCTAATCAGCACTATTTCTGCTAACTATAATGACCGCAACACAACAACCCAGGGTTCATTTCTATGAAAACATTTACCCAAAAACTGTCCGTTGCGATGCTGCTATGTGCATCATTAAGTGGAGTGACAACAATGAGTTATGCAGAAACCACCAACCCAAACGCGCCTGTTTCGATGGTGAGCACATGGGATAAAACCTTTGCCGAAAGTGACAAAGTCGATCACCGTAAGGTGTCCTTCCAGAACCGATACGGGATCACTTTGGTAGGCGATCTGTATCTTCCCAAAAACCGCGGCGACCGCAAGCTGGCGGCGATTGCGGTCAGCGGGCCATTTGGCGCGGTCAAAGAGCAGTCCAGCGGCCTGTATGCGCAAACCCTGGCAGAAAATGGGTTTGTAACCCTGGCGTTCGATCCGTCCTATACGGGCGAAAGCGGTGGCCAGCCGCGCAACGTAGCGTCTCCGGATATCAACACCGAAGACTTTAGCGCGGCGGTGGACTTCCTCGGTTTGCAGAAAGAGGTTGATCGTAACCGCATTGGTATTCTCGGCATCTGCGGCTGGGGCGGTATGGCGCTCAACGCAGCATCCATGGACACCCGCGTGAAGGCGGTCGCCACCAGCGTGATGTATGACATGAGCCGGGCGATGGGCCACGGCGTGGGCGACGGGAAAGATCGCTATTCAACGTCTGACCGCCGTGCCGTTCTGCAGTATCTGAACGCACAGCGCTGGAAAGATGCTGAGAACGGTACCTTCGCGCACGGCGGCCATGACATTTATGTCGATAAGAACGGCAAGGTGACGGCAGCTGAACGTATTCTGCCGGAGGCGTTACCTGACAACCCGAATCCGGTACTCAAAGAATTCTTTGACTACTACCGTATGCCGCGCGGCTTCCATGCGCGCTCCGTCAACTCCACCGGCGCGTGGACCGCGACCACGCCATTATCATTTATGAATATGCCGCTGCTGAGCTACGGCAGGGAAATTACTATCCCAACGCTTATCGTAACCGGTGAAAAGGCACACTCCCGCTACTTTGCTGAAGATGCGTTTAAAGCGGTCGGCAGCAAGCAGAAGGAACTGGTGATTGTCCCGGGCGCAAACCATGTCGATCTCTACGATAATGCTGCCGGGAAGATCCCCTTCGGCCAGTTTGAGCAGTTCTTCAAAACCAACCTGAAATAAACCTCTACGCCACCCGCCCTATACGGGTGGCTCTTTGTGAAATCTGACTATGTTTACACTGAGCCGCACCACATCACAGAACACAGAGCATGCACACTGGAGTGGCTTTTTTGCCATGACCCTGTGCGTATTTGTCTTGATTGCCTCGGAATTTATGCCCGTCAGCCTGCTTACTCCCCTTGCCAGAGATTTGGGCGTTACGGAGGGTCTCGCTGGCCAGGGGATCGCGATTTCCGGCGCGCTGGCGGTGCTGACCAGCCTCTTCCTTTCCCGGCTTGCCGGGAATATAAACCGCAAACACCTTCTTCTGGGCATGACGCTCCTGATGGCGCTCTCGGGGATGATTATCGCTTTCGCCCCAAACTATCTGGTTTACATGACAGGCCGCGCGCTGATCGGTATCGCTATAGGCGGGTTCTGGTCCATGTCTGCCGCAACGGCCATTCGCCTTGTTCCGCCGCATAAGGTTGCGCGCGCGCTGGCCATTTTCAACGGCGGTAACGCGCTGGCAACGGTGGTGGCCGCCCCGCTTGGCAGCTATCTTGGGGCCACTATTGGCTGGCGCGGCGCATTTCTTTGTCTGGTGCCCGTGGCGATAGTCGCGTTCATCTGGCAGTGTTTAAGCCTGCCTGACATGAACGCGCGTAAAAACGGTACATCACGAGGAAGTGTTTTTCGGTTATTCCGCCAGCCTGCCGTTTCCGTTGGTCTGCTGGCCTGCGGCCTGTTCTTTATGGGGCAGTTTGCGCTGTTTACCTATCTGCGCCCGTTCCTTGAAACCGTCACCCGGGTGAGCGGAGCCGGGCTGTCGCTAATTTTGCTCACCATAGGCGTTGCGGGTTTTGTGGGCACCCTTTTCGTTGCCCTGGTGCTTAATGCCGCGTTTTACATAACGCTGATCGCGATCCCTCTACTGATGGCGGCCATCGCAGTCGCGTTGATTCTCGCCGGGCATAACGTGTGGATTGTGGCTCTGCTGTCAGGCCTATGGGGAATGCTGGCAACATCAGCGCCGACGGGGTGGTGGACGTGGATTGCGCGAACGCTGCCGAAGGATGCTGAAGCCGGCGGTGGACTGATGGTCGCGGTGATCCAGCTCGCCATTGCGCTCGGCTCAACGGCGGGCGGTATAGCCTTCGATCGTTATAGCTGGCAGAGCACGTTTGCATTGAGTGGCATAGTGCTCCTCTTTGCGGCAGCGCTAACGTTTCTGCTTTCGCGTCTTCACAAATAACGCGCCGGATGATTTTTTGACGCTTTTCTTCACCGATCGTGTATTGTTTTTAAACAATAACATCCTCTAAAGGACACCTGCGCAATGATCACCATCCTCGGCAAAACCACCTCCATCAACGTTCGTAAAGTGCTCTGGACCTGCGAAGAAGCGGGCATAGCCTATCAGCAGGAAGATTACGGCAGCGGTTTCGCCTCGACGGAAACGGATGCCTTTCGCGCCCTGAACCCCAACGCCATGGTGCCGGTGCTGATTGACGGTGATTTCGTGCTGTGGGAGTCCAATTCCATCTGCCGTTATCTGGCGCGCAAGGCCGAACGTCACGATCTGCTGCCTGCCGCACCGCAGGCTTGCGCCAACGTTGAGCGCTGGATGGACTGGCAGGCCACTGAATTTAATAACGCCTGGCGCTATGTCTTCCCGGCGCTGGGGCGTAAAAACCCGGACTTTAACGACCCTGAGCGAATTGCGGCGGGAATCAAAGAGTGGAACCACTGCATCACCATTCTGGAAAACCAGCTGCAGCGCACCGGGTCCTTTGCGGCGGGCGAGACGTTTACCCTCGCGGACGTGGTGCTTGGGCTGTCGGTGAATCGCTGGAAAATGACGCCGTTTGATAAGCCAGACGTGCCCGCCATTGAGGCCTGGTTCGAGCGCCTTAACCAGCGTCCGGCATTTTTGCGTCACGGCAATAACGGCATGATATAAAACTTAATGCCTGAATGAATACCGCAACGAGGCTGTTTTATTTAATTACGAAACCCTGATTGTCGTCAGAGGGAATAATAATTAAGCCATATCCTGGACAGCCCGTTGCACCGCTTTGCTAGCCTGAATAGTCAGGCAAAGCTCAACCCGGAGGTATTCTTGCTGATTAAACTCAAGAAAGAACGAACGCATACGGAGGATCGCCGGCTTGCTCTCTGGCTGGCGACCTCAGCAGGTTTGCTGAACGCCATCGCCCTCGGGGCATTTGGCTTTTTCCCCTCACACATGACCGGCAACACCTCACAGTTATCCAGCGAAGTTTCTTCTACCGATCTGAGCGATATTATTTTCTTCGGCTCGATAATTCTCTCTTTTGTGGCTGGCGCCATTATTGCGCGCACGATCGTCATATGGGGAATTATCCATAACGTCAGGCTGGTTTTTTGCCAGATCCTTTTTGTCGAGGGGATATTACTGACCGGCGTTTCCTTCTACGAAATGTATTTCCATGCGCTCACCAGCAATCGCGAAATTATTCTATTTCTCTGCTTTCTGATGGGCATTCATAATTCCACCTCCACGCAGCTTTCCGGCGGACGGGTAAGATCGACGCACATTACCGGCACGCTAACGGACGCGGGGATTTCCCTGGCCTCCGTCATGGTGGCGATGCTGCGCAGGGATTACTCCAAAGATACGGCGGCGCAAAAAAGCCAGCTAAAAACCCACTTAACCACCCTGTTTTCGTTCATCACGGGCGGCATCGCGGGGCTGCTGCTGTTCCGATGGATTGGCTTTAACGCCATGCTGGCGCTGGGGGTGATGCTCGCGTTTGTCGCCACCGTTTCAATTATCACCGTCTCGTCGCGGGTTCGACGGGTTCGTGCCCCTCTATGAAGGTAATGACCTGTAATCGGCGTAAGCGCCCTTTAAATGTGACACTGTCACATTTAAATATTCGCTTTAGGACTATTCTGCCCGCCCCACAATCAGGCCTTATGCCATAAGGCCTGACCTCAGGTTGCCACTAGTTTCATAGGGTTACTGATTTTGCCCCTTCGCTGGAACCCTTCCCAAACGCTTGCTATAGGTCAATTACCCCTGCCGAAACATGGCATAACAACAGGCAACCGGTGGTTGCTATAACGCATGCGCACAGGGAGACACACCGCAATGCACCCATTATTCAAACGTTCGCTGCTGTTTGTCGGCGCCATTATCATGGTTCTCGCCCTCCTCGTCTGGGGGATCGGGCTGGAGACCCTCAGAGCGCGTCAGGTTGACCTGATCTATCTCGGGCAACAGCATATGATTCTGGTTTTCTCATCAATGTTCTTTGCCCTGCTGGTGGGTATTCCGGCCGGTATTCTGCTGAGCCGCCCGGCCGCGCGGGGTATCGCCGAATATGTGATGCAAATCTTCAACGTCGGCAACACGCTGCCGCCGCTGGCCGTGCTGGCCCTAGCGATGGTGGTGATTGGCATTGGCGATACGCCCGCCATCATCGCCCTGTTCCTCGCCTCGCTGCTGCCGATCGTGCGCAACACCTATGCCGGGCTGTGCTCGGTCCCGCCGTCGCTGCTGGAAGCGGCAAACGGCATCGGGATGACCAAATGGCAGCGTCTGCGCCAGGTTGAGCTGCCTGCCGCCTGGCCGGTCATGCTCTCGGGGATCCGCATCGCCACCGCCATTAACGTCGGTACCGCACCGCTGGCGTTCCTGATCGGTGCCAGCAGCTACGGCGAGCTGATTTTCCCCGGCATTTACCTGAACGATTTTCCGACCCTGATCCTCGGCGCGGCGGCCACCGCCCTGTTCGCCCTGATCCTCGATACCCTGCTGGCGGCGCTGGGCCGCGTGATGAGTCCCCATCTCGCTCGATAACAATAACAAGGAGCTTTTATGAGACTGTTTTCCGGCCTGACGGCGCTGTGTGCCGCGGCGCTGTTCACCGGCCAGGCGATGGCGGCCCCGCTGATTCTGGCGACCAAGAGCTTTACCGAGCAGCACATTCTCTCGGCGATGACCGTGCAGTACCTGCAGAAGAAAGGATTCCAGGTTCAGCCGCAAACCAATATCGCCACGGTGATCTCCCGTAACGCGATGATCAACAAGCAGATTGACATGACCTGGGAGTACACCGGCACGTCATTAATCATCTTCAACCACATCAACAAGCGCATGTCGCCCCAGGAGTCTTACGAGACGGTGAAACGTCTGGACGCGAAGCACGGTCTGGTCTGGCTCAAGCCCGCCGACATGAACAACACCTATGCGTTCGCGATGCAGCGCAAGCGCGCCGAGGCGGAACATATCAACACCATGTCGGACATGGTGGCGAAGATTGAGCAGATCCGTAAAACCAACCCGGACAAAAACTGGCTGCTGGGCCTAGACCTGGAATTTGCCGGGCGCAGCGACGGCATGAAGCCGCTTCAGGCCGCCTATAAGATGGACCTGGACCGCCCGCAGATCCGTCAGATGGACCCCGGTCTGGTCTATAACGCGGTGCGCGACGGCTTCGTCGACGCCGGGCTGATTTATACCACCGACGGGCGCGTGAAGGGCTTCGACCTCAAGGTGCTGGAAGATGATAAAGGCTTCTTCCCGAGCTATGCCGTCACCCCGGTGGTGCGTAAGGACACGCTGGAGGCCAATCCGGGCCTGGAAGAGGCGCTCAACACCCTCTCGGCCCAGCTCAACAACGACGTTATCACCGAACTGAACAAGAAGGTGGATATCGACCATCAGTCACCGCAGCAGGTCGCCCGTGATTTCCTGCGTAGCAAACAGCTGCTGTAGGAGGCGCTATGGAGACGATTCACTACATTCTGGACAACTGGGACTACCTCTTAACCCTGACGCTGCAGCATCTGTGGCTGGTAGCGCTGGCCGTGGGCTTAGCCATTCTCATCGGCGTCCCGCTGGGCATTCTGATTGTTCGCCACAAGTGGCTGGCGACGCCGGTGCTGGGGATTGCCACCATCGTGCTGACCATTCCGTCCATTGCGCTGTTTGGCCTGATGATCCCGCTCTTTTCGCTGATCGGTCAGGGGATTGGCGCCCTGCCCGCGATCACGGCGGTGTTTCTCTACTCGCTGCTGCCGATTGTGCGTAACACCCATACGGCGCTCGACAGCCTGCCTCCGGGCCTGCGTGAAGCCGGACGCGGCATCGGCATGACCTTCTGGCAGCGCCTGCGCTGGGTCGAAATTCCGATGGCGCTGCCGGTGATTTTCGGCGGGATCCGCACCGCCGTGGTGATGAACATCGGCGTGATGGCGATTGCTGCGGTGATCGGCGCGGGCGGTCTGGGCCTGCTGCTGCTCAACGGCATCGGCGGAAGCGATATTCGCATGCTGATTGCGGGCGCGCTGATGATTTGTCTTTTAGCGATTGTGCTCGACTGGCTGCTGCACCGTCTGCAGGTGGTTCTGACTCCAAAGGGGATTCGATAATGATAAAACTGGAAAACCTCACCAAACACTTTTCACAGAAGCACGGCCAGACCTTTAAGGCCGTCGACAACGTCAACCTGAACGTGCCCGAAGGGGAAATGTGCGTCCTGCTCGGCCCGTCCGGCTGCGGGAAGACCACCACCCTGAAGATGATTAACCGCCTCATTACGCCGAGCAGCGGGACGATCCTGATCAACGGCGAAGACACCAGCGGGATGGACACCGTCACCCTGCGCCGCAACATCGGCTACGTGATCCAGCAGATTGGCCTGTTCCCGAACATGACCATCGAAGAGAACATCACCGTCGTACCGCGCATGCTGGGCTGGGATAAAGCGCGCTGTAAAACCCGCGCCGAAGAGCTGATGGATATGGTGGCGCTGGATCCGCATAAATTCCTCAACCGCTACCCGCGCGAGATGTCCGGCGGCCAGCAGCAGCGCATCGGCGTGATCCGCGCCCTGGCGGCAGATCCTCCGGTGCTGCTGATGGATGAGCCCTTCGGCGCGGTGGACCCGATCAACCGCGAGGTGATCCAGAACCAGTTCCTCGAGATGCAGCGCAAGCTGAAAAAAACCGTCATGCTGGTCAGCCACGATATCGATGAAGCCCTGAAGCTGGGCGACCGTATTGCGGTGTTCCGTCAGGGGAAAATCGTGCAGTGCGCCAGCCCGGACGAACTGCTGGCGAAACCGGCGAATGAGTTTGTCGGCTCGTTTGTCGGTCAGGACCGCACGCTGAAGCGCCTGCTGCTGGTCTCCGCCGGAGACGTCACCGACCAGCAGCCGACCATTACGGTGCGGGGTTCGACGCCGCTGCCAGAAGCCTTTGCCACCATGGATGATAACGATATCCGCGCCATCACCGTGGTGGACGAGCAAGGCAAGCCGCTGGGCTTTGTGAAGCGTCGCGAAGCGCGTAACGCCAGCGGGATCTGCGCCGACATCCTGCATCCGTTCCGCATGACCGGCAAAGCCGAAGACAACCTGCGCGTGGTGCTGTCACGCCTGTATGAGAGCAACACCAGCTGGATGCCGATCGTGGATGATGACGGGCGCTACAACGGCGAGATTTCTCAGGACTATATTGCCGAGTATCTCAGTTCAGGTCGTACGCGTCGGGCGTTGAATATACATAGCGAGAGCTAATCTTTCCGGCCGGGCATTGCCCGGCTTTTCCGCACGCATACCTTTTGCTAACCCCGCGATTTCCCGCCACAATATTGTATCTTTCCCGTTTACTCGCGACCCATGCAACGTCTTCATACGTACCCCGACATCCGCGCGATGTTTCGTCGACTGCTGATTGCTACCGTCACCGGCGTGCTTGCCGCGCTGGCCGTTGCGGTGTTCCGCCACAGCATGTATCTGCTGGAGTGGTTGCTTCTCAGCAACGACAGCGGCAGCCTGGTGAATGCCGCCGCGTCGCTCTCACCCTGGCGGCGCGCGCTGACGCCCGCGCTGGGCGGGCTGGCTGCGGGACTGTTACTATGGGGATGGCAACGGCTGACCGCCCAGCGGCCTCATGCCCCCACCGATTATATGGAAGCGCTCGAGACCGGCGACGGTCAGTTTGATTACGGCGCCAGCCTGGTGAAATCCCTTGCCTCGCTGCTTGTCGTGGCAAGCGGAAGCGCCATCGGGCGTGAAGGGGCGATGATCCTGCTTGCCGCCCTCGACGCCTCCTTTTTTGCCCGGCGCTTTACGCCCAAATCTGAATGGAAGTTATGGATCGCCTGCGGCGCCGCGGCCGGGATGGCCAGCGCCTACCATGCTCCGTTAGCCGGAAGCCTGTTCATTGCGGAGATTCTGTTTGGCACCCTGATGCTGGCCTCGCTCGGGCCCGTGGTTATCGCGGCGGTAGTGGCGCTTCTCACCACGCAGCTCCTGGCGCCGGGAACCGGCACGCTCTACGCGGTCCATTTGAGCGGCACACTCTCCGCAACTGATTATGCCCTGCTGGTCGCCATGGGGCTGCTGGCGGGTCTTTGCGGGCCGCTGCTGATGTGGCTGATGGCGTTTAGCCATAGGCTGTTCCTGCGCCTTAAGCTTTCGCCGCCGTGGCAGCTGGCGCTCGGCGGTGCGATCGTCGGGCTGCTGTCTCTTCTGACGCCGAAGGTGTGGGGGAACGGCTATAGCGTGGTGCAGGCTTTTCTGCTCGCCCCACCGCTGCTGTCGATCGTTGCAGGCGTCTTTATCTGTAAACTGCTGGCGGTGCTGGCGAGCAGCGGATCGGGCGCGCCGGGCGGGGTGTTCACGCCCACGCTGTTTGTCGGCATGGCGACAGGGATGCTGTTTGCACAGCTTTTCGCGCTGTGGCTGCCGGGCGCTGAGACGGCGATTCTGCTTGGGCTGGCGGGGATGGCGACGCTACTCGCCGCGACCACGCATGCGCCCATTATGTCGGCGCTGATGGTCTGTGAAATGACCGGGCAATATTTTTTACTGCCCGGTTTGCTGGTCGCCTGCGTGCTGGCGTCCGTGCTGTCGCGGACGTTACGCCACGACTCGATCTACGGTCAACACGCCACTGAGGGCAGAGAGATCGATGTACTGCGCTAGCTCGCGCTGCTCGGCGCGAGGCAGATAAGGCAGTTCACCCACCAGTGGTCCGGGTAGTTTGGTGCTCAGCACGTCGATGATTTCCGCATAGTGCGCCAGACCAGGGTTGATGCGGTTGGCCACCCAGCCAACCAGCGGCAGGCCGTCATTGGCAATCGCCTGCGCCGTCAGCAGCGCATGGTTGATGCACCCTTCCTGGATCCCCACCACCATCACCACCGGAAGCTGTTCCTGCACCACCCATTCCGACAGCGGGCGCAGATCGTTCATCAGGCTGCGCCAGCCGCCCGTGCCTTCCACCACCACGTGATCGACCTTCTCGCACAGGCTCGCCAGACCGTTGGACAGCAGAGGGTAATTAATCAGGCCGCTGTGCGCCACGCTGCTCTCCTCTTCGCTTAACGCAATAGGATTGATCGCGTGATAAGGCAGTTCCAGTGACGAGACGCTTTGCAGTACCAGGGCGTCTTTATTACGCAATCCCTCTGGCGTCTCTTTACTCCCTTTTGCGACCGGTTTGTACCCTGCCACGCGTTTACCGCTTGCTGCCAGCGCCTGCAGCAATGCGCGGGATACAACGGTCTTGCCGACAGAGGTATCTGTACCAGTAACAAAGAAACGCTTAAGCATGACTCACTCCACCTCTTGGGTATGCTTCGAAAATATAAACCAGGTAAATAATTCAGTGGAGGAAGTCTACGGGATGCGTGCGCTACCCGGCTTGAGATAGCGCAATTTTTCTTACATCTGCAAAAAAGAGTTAACCCTGTAACAGGCGGATCAACAGCGAGCCGTTATACATGGCATCTTTGACCAGCGCCGCGCCGGCCATCGTGCCCTGATTGGAAAACTGGGTACTTTCTACCGCAATGTTCCGGCTGTAGGCGGGAAGCGACTGCTGCTGAATACAGGCCGTAATCGCCGGGAAGAGGATCTCCGCCGCCTGGCTCAGCGGTGAGCCAATAAGGATTTTTTGCGGGTTGAAGAGGTTCACCATAATCGCCAGAATGCGGCCAACGTTATTCCCCACCCCGGTAATGATGTCCTTCGCCAGCAGATCGCCCTGACGCGCGGCGGCGCAGAGAGAATCGACCGTGAGGGGTTGTCCGTGCAGCGAGGAGCTCATGGACTGGCTGAGCCTGACCTGCGCCAGCTCCAGCACGCTTTCCACGCTGGCAATGGTCTCCAGACAGCCGTGGTTACCGCAGTAGCAGCGCTTACCGTATGGGTCGACCTGGGTATGGCCAATTTCCACCAGACTGCTGCTTCCGGCGTGGAGAAGACGTCCGTCGGTAATGACGCCTGCCCCGACGTTATGATCGATAACCACCTGAATCACATCCCTCGCCCCGCGTGACGCGCCGAACAGCGCCTCCGCCATGGTCCAGGCGCTGATGTCATGCTGAATATAGACCGGCACGCCGGTATGGTTTTTCAGCACTTCGCCCAGCGGCATCTCTTTAACATCGTCGTAAAACGGCATGCGGTGAACAATGCCATTTTCGGTATCAATAATACCCGGCATGGTGATGGCAATCGCCGTTAAGCGTTCAAGCTTCTGCTGGTGACGAATAAAGAAGCGATCGATATGCGAAACAATCGCGTCGAGGAGCGGTTCCTCAGCGTTGAGCGGCAGATCAAGACGGTCTTCCACCACCAGCTTGCTGCTGAGATCGCGCAGCGCAAGGAAGATCTCCCCCCGGCTGATCCGCAGCGACAGGTAGTGCCAGGCTTCCGTTTCCACCACCAGCCCGACTGCCGGACGGCCACGGCTGCCCGGCTCCTGAATTTCCGTCTCCTGAACCAGGTGCGCTTCCAGCATCTCGCGGACAATCTTGGTAATACTGGCGGGTGCCAGCTGTGCCAGGCGCGAAAGATCGATACGCGAAACCGGACCAAGCTGATCAATCAGGCGATACACCGCGCCAGCGTTGGTCTGCTTAATCTGATCAATATGCCCTGGCTGACTATCAGCGACCACCTCGTACTCCCTTATTTTCGAGCTTCGAAATAAACTGTTGGCTATGGTGAAGCACTTGCAGGGCTGCCGTCAAATATTTACTTAGCCATGTGATTTACTGCACATTTTTGCCCACTTTTCCCTGAAAATGCCGCCCGGCGGAGGCGTTCATCAACTGCTGTTTGAAGCGCTGTGCGGCATGGCTCTGTTCGCGATGTTTTGCCCAGACCAGCCACATCTCTGAAACGGCATCCTCTTCGGCGATGGTCACCCAGCGCATTTCGCGCAGTTGTACCCGTTTAAAGGAGGCCGGAAGAATAGACACCCCCAGCCCGGCGGCGACCAGGCCGATAATGGTCATCGCTTCCCCGACTTCCTGGGTGATGACCGGGGCAAGATCGTAGCGGCGCATCAGCCCCAGGATATCGTCATACAGACCCGTTCCGACCTGCGGGTCAAAAAAGACAAACGGCTCGTTTGCCAGCTCTGCCAGCGAAACCGCCGGACGCGACGCCAGCGGGTGATCGTGCGGGATCATGGCCATCAGCGGCTCGCGCAGGATCACCTCCCACGCCAGCGAGTCCGGCAGCTGGGTATTACGCATCAGCCCCAGATCCAGCGAACCTTCATTGAGCGGCGCGATCTGCTCGCGGGTGTTGATCTCGCGCGTTTGAATATGAACATCCGGGAAATGGCGACGGAATGACGACAGGGTTTCCGAGACGGCGCTGATAAACGGTGCCGACGAGGTAAACCCGATGCGCAACTCTCCGGCCTCCCCGAGATAGAGCCGTTCTGCCCGGGCGGCGGCGTCCTCGACCATGCTCAGAATTTGTCGGCTATCGATGAGAAACTGCTTACCCGCCGCCGTCAGGCTCACGCTGCGGTTGGTGCGGGCCAGAAGGCGCGCCCCGACCTGCTGCTCCAGGATCTGAATCTGCTGGCTTAAGGGCGGCTGAGAAATGTTCAGCCGTGCAGCCGCGCGGCCAAAATGCAGCTCTTCAGCGACGGCGACAAAGTAGCGGAGATGACGCAGCTCGATATTCATATTTCTAAAGTATCATTTGAGATTATTAATATATTAGACAGAATATTTACATTTTCCTACCCTTATCAGGTGGTCATACCCGTCACCAGAAATCACGGGGATGTTTAAGCAAGGAAACTGTGTGAGTCGTACAACTGCCATTGATATCGATCCGGCGAGCGATATCGATGATTTACCTGCAACATCGCAGCCGGTTCAGTTCATTAAACGTGGTACCCCCCAATTTATGCGCGTCACGCTGGCGCTCTTCTCCGCCGGTCTGGCGACCTTCGCCCTGCTCTATTGCGTTCAGCCGATCCTGCCCGTGCTCTCCCATGAGTTTGGCGTTTCACCCGCCAGCAGCAGCGTATCCCTCTCTATTTCAACCGGTATGCTGGCGGTTGGCCTGCTCTTTACCGGGCCGCTGTCCGACGCCATCGGCCGTAAACAGGTGATGGTAACCGCGCTGATGCTGGCCTCGGTTTGTACGCTACTCTCGACCATGATGACCAGCTGGCACGGCATCCTGGTGATGCGTGCGCTGATCGGGCTCTCGCTCAGCGGCGTGGCGGCGGTCGGGATGACCTACCTCAGCGAGGAGATCCACCCGAGCTTTGTTGCCTTCTCTATGGGGCTATACATCAGCGGGAACTCGATTGGCGGGATGAGCGGACGTCTGCTGAGCGGGGTATTCACGGACTTCTTTAGCTGGCGTATTGCGCTGGCGGTCATCGGCTGTTTCGCACTGGCTTCTGCCCTGATGTTCTGGAAAATTCTGCCGGAATCGCGTCATTTCCGCCCGACATCGCTGCGCCCGAAAACGCTGTTTATCAACTTCCGCCTGCACTGGCGCGACAAGGGGCTGCCGCGCCTGTTCCTGACCGGCTTCCTGCTGATGGGCTCGTTCGTCACGCTGTTTAACTATATTGGCTATCGCCTGATGCTCTCGCCGTGGCATCTGAGCCAGGCTCTTGTCGGTTTACTCTCGGTTGCGTATTTGACCGGAACGTGGAGTTCACCGAAGGCCGGGGCAATGACCGCCCGCTATGGCCGCGGCCCGGTCATGCTGTTCTTCACGGCGGTGATGCTGGTCGGCCTGCTGCTGACGCTTTTCTCCTCCCTGTGGCTGATTTTTGCCGGCATGCTGCTCTTTTCTGCGGGGTTCTTCGCCGCCCACTCGGTCGCCAGCAGCTGGATTGGCCCGCGCGCGCGTCGCGCCAAGGGCCAGGCATCCTCGCTGTATCTGTTTAGCTATTACCTGGGGTCCAGCATCGCCGGGACGCTCGGCGGCGTGTTCTGGCATAGCTACGGCTGGAACGGCGTGGGCGGGTTTATTGCGCTGATGCTGTGCGCGGCGTTGCTGGTGGGGGGAAGCCTGCATAAACGTCTGAAATAATACGCCTGCGGGTTGATATCCGGTAAGACGCGTCATTCAGAAAAACGGCACCAGCGTACTGGTGCCGTTTCACGTTCAGGAATCCCAGGCCTGTTCTATCTTACCGGCTTCAAACTGCGGAGGCGGTTTTCGGAAACGGCGCGTGAGCCATGTCAGGTAAAGGATCCCCAGTGCCGCCCAGATGAGGCCAAGCGTCAGGGACGTCGCTTCGAGGTTTATCCACAGCACGCCGACCGTGACGGCACCAATGAGCGGCAGCAGGAGATAGTGGAACCGATCTTTCCACGTTTTGTTCATCCCCTTGCGCCGCCAGAAATGGTTGTACACCGAGAGATTAACAAACGTAAACGCCACCAGCGCGCCAAAGTTGATCAGCGCCGTCGCGGTCACGAGATCAAAGTACAGGGCCGACAGCGCCACTATCCCAACCATAATGACGTTCAGGGCTGGCGTACGCCATTTCGGATGCACGTAGCCAAACACCCGCTCCGGAAACACGTTGTCACGCCCCATCACATACAGTAAGCGAGAGACGCTGGCGTGCGAGGCCAGGCCTGAAGCGAGCGTATTCACAAACGTGGTACACAGAAACACCGACTGGAAGAGCTTGCCGCCCACGTACAGCGCGATTTCCGGCAGCGCGGCGTCCGGGTTTTTGAAGCGCGCGATCGTCGGGAAAAAGAGCTGCATGAAAAACGAGGCAACAATAAATATCAGCCCGCCATACAAAGCGGTGAGGAAGATGGCTTTGGGGATCACCCGCGCCGCGTTTGGCGTCTCTTCCGACAGCGTGGTGACCGCGTCAAAGCCGAGGAAAGAGAAGCAGACGATAGTCGCGCCGGTAATAATCGGGATCAGGTGTGCGTTCTCGCTGATAAACGGCTGGAGCGACCAGACGGTGCCGACGCCCTCTCCCTTATGCAGACCGTGCACCACCAGTGTGACAAACACCACCATGATGGCGATCTGCACCAGCACAAACAGGGTGTTAAAGTTGGCGACCAGATTCACACTCTTCAGGTTCGCCAGCGTCAGGATCGTTACAAACCCCACCACCCAGACCCACGGCGGGACTTCAGGGAACAGCGCGGAAAGGTAGATCTTCGCCAGCAGCACGTTGATCATCGGCAGGAAGAGATAATCCAGCAGCGATGACCAGCCGACCATAAAACCTAAATGGGGGCCGATCGATTTCTGCGTGTAGGTGTACGCGGAGCCCGCTTCCGGGAACTGTCGTACCAGTTTGCCGTAGCTGATGGCGGTAAACATAACGCCCGCCAGCGCCAGGAGATACGAGGCGGGCACGTGGCCGTTGCTGATACCGGACACAATACCGAAGGTATCAAACACGGTCATGGGGGTGAGATAAGCCAGCCCCATCATGACCACCTGCCAGAGCTTGAGGGAACTGCGCAGCCGGGTTCTGCCGGCCATGCGCGGCGAGTCAAGAGAGGTGTTAGTCGCCATAAACCGTCCCCCCCATGCTTACCGTGGTTTGCAATCGCGCTGTCCTTAACGCAAACCTGCTTAGCAAAGGGGGAAGTTGTAAAGAACACACGCGATCGTACCAGCGCACCGTCTCTGGCTCGCACTCACAGCAGGCGCCTGACTGGCCCCCTTCGCCCTGCGGATAGTTGAACATCTGCATCATTTCCTACCTCGTCACACAGTGTCGTTAAGAAAATCCCTGTGCCGCCTGCGCTCCATAACGCGACTCCCGGGAGAAAGCTGGCGTGCCAGCGAACAGTTAGGCCAGGCTCCGCGCAGGCCGTTTGGTGATACGTGTCAGATGAAACAAAGCGGCCCCTTACCGGGGCACGTCATCAGGCGTTTTTCAGCATCCACTCAATTTCCGTTTCGGTAATCAGGCGTTCAAACTGCAGCAATTCATCGTTTTTGCAGGCGTGATAGACGTGGCAAAAACGTTCGCCCAGCCGCTCGCGAAGGCTATCGTTTTGCATAAATTCCCACAGCGCATCGCTCTGACGAATCGGGAACGGCAGTCCGTCCTGCTCCAGACCGTTGCCTTCCACTTCTTCCTGCAGGGGTAAATCGTTATCCAGCCCATGTAAAATGCCGGCAAAAATTGCCGCCATCACCAGATACGGATTCGCGTCAGCGCCCGCCACCCGGTACTCGACCCGATGGTTATGGCGATCGCCGCAGGGGATACGCAGGGCAACGGTGCGATTGTTGTGTCCCCATGACGCCTGCGTCGGCACGTACATCCCCGGCTGGAAACGGCGGTAGGAGTTGACGTTCGGTGCCAGCAGCGCCATGGACGCAGGCATCAGGTCGATCATCCCGGCCAGCGCGCGTTTCAGCAGCGCGGAATCCTCGCCGTTGGCGTCTGCGAGCACGTTTTCGCCTCGGTTGTTTTGCATGCTGATGTGGATATGCATCCCGCTGCCCGCATGTTCTTCATACGGCTTTGCCATAAACGTGGCGTGCATCTTATGTTTTTCCGCCATCTGCCTGACGAGACGTTTAAGCGCCAGCGCATCATCGCAGGCATCGAGCACGTTTTCCGTATGGTGCAGGTTTATCTCAAACTGGCCCGGGGAGGCCTCAGCCACTGCCCCGTCGGCGGGGATCAGCTGCAGCTGCGCCAGTTCGTCAATATCGTTCAGCACGTCAGCAAAATGGTTAAGATTATCAACCGAGTAGACCTGACTCTGCGTGTTACGCACGTCGGTCCCCGGCGCGCAGGGTGGCTGCAGATAGCCGTCAGCATCGCGTTTACGGTCAAGTAAATAGAACTCCAGCTCTACCGCTACCACGGGGAACAGGCCGCGCTGGCGCAGCTGCTGCCAGAGTCGGTTGAGTACGTTCCGCGGCTCAACGTCAAAGGGAGCGCCATCTTCATCGACCATGGTGAGCTGCACCTGACCAATGTATTCCGGGTCGGCGGCGGACGGCGTCAGGGTGCCCGGCACCGGCACGCAGATACAGTCCGGCTCGCCGAGCTCCTGCCCCAGACCCGCCTCTTCCACGACGTTACCTAAAATGTCCATGGCGAAAACCGATGCCGGGAAATAGCAGCCTTTTTCAAGCTTGCTCAGTCCGGCAACCGGGATGCGCTTGCCGCGAAAACAGCCGTTCAGGTCGGTCAGGAGGACATCAATAAACTGGGTGTCAGGATACTTTTCTAAATAGCGCTTCACTTCCTGCGTAAAGGCGCTGCCCCGCCTCTCATCCGTGTGCTGCACAAAGTTCTCAACTTCTACGATATTGGTTTCCATGATTTACCACCGTTTTTGGGATTTGCGTTCGCTGCTCTGGACTGTCAAATATAATGTCCACCCTATCGAATCTGTATGCAAATAAATTGTTTGTCAAATGTTAAATTTAGTTTGCAAAAGGCAGATCCCGTTGCTAGATTGAGAAAATATTGAACGAAAAGGCCGTTTATCAGGCGAAAATGGCCTAAATTTAGTCCACTTTGTGAGGGCGATCATGGAAAATATAATGAACAAGCCAGTTATTGGCGTGGTGATGTGTAGAAACAGGCTTAAGGGTCATGAGACCCAGACCCTGCAAGAAAAGTACCTGAATGCCATTATTAACGCGGGGGGTTTACCGATTGCCTTACCGCATGCGCTGGCAGAGCCAGAGCTGCTCACCGCTCTGCTGCCCACCCTGGACGGGATTTACCTGCCGGGCAGCCCAAGTAACGTGCAGCCGCACCTTTATGGTGAAAACGGCGATGAGCCTGACGCCGATCCCGGGCGAGATCTTCTGAGTATGGCGCTGATTGCCGCCGCGCTCGAAAGGCGCATCCCCATTTTCGCCATCTGCCGGGGGCTGCAGGAACTCGTTGTTGCGACGGGGGGGACGCTGTATCGCCGCCTGTTCGAGCAGAACGACCTGCTCGAGCACCGGGAAGATCCTGAACTGCCGGTTGAGCTACAATACGCCCCGTCTCATGAAGTTCAGGTTCAGGAGGGAGGACTGCTGTCTCAATTAATACCAGGCTGTAACACATTTTGGGTAAACTCGTTACACGGGCAAGGTGCACGAACGTTAGGACCACGGCTTCGCGTGGAGGCCCGCTCGACGGATGGGCTGGTCGAGGCGGTCAGCGTTCATGACCACCCTTTTGCCCTCGGCGTGCAATGGCACCCCGAATGGAACAGCAGCGAGTACGCCCTGTCCCGTATGTTGTTTGAAGGTTTTATCACCGCCTGTCAAAGCCACATTGCCGAGAAGCAACGGCTTTGACCACTACCGTAAAGGAAATGCAACTATGAGCGATGACGGACTGGCGCCAGGGAAACGTCTGTCTGAGATCCGCCAGCAGCTGGGTCTCTCGCAGCGGCGTGCCGCCGAACTGTCTGGGTTAACACACAGTGCCATCAGCACCATTGAGCAGGACAAAGTCAGTCCTGCTATCAGTACGCTGCAAAAGCTGCTGAAAGTTTATGGGCTGTCGCTCTCGGAATTCTTTTCGGAACCGGAAAAACCTGATGAACCGCAGGTGGTTATTAATCAGGAAGACCTTATCGAAATAGGCAGTCAGGGGGTTTCGATGAAGCTGGTTCATAACGGAAATCCGAACCGTACGCTGGCGATGATTTTTGAAACTTACCAGCCTGGAACCACGACCGGAGAGAGGATCAAACACCAGGGTGAGGAGATCGGTACGATACTGGAAGGTGAAATATTGTTGACCATTAATGGCCAGCAATATCACCTGGTTGCGGGGCAGAGCTATGCCATCAATACCGGCATACCGCACAGCTTCAGCAACACCTCGGCAGGCATCTGCCGCATTATCAGTGCCCACACTCCCACCACGTTCTAATTACCACTCAGTCCCGGCGTAAGCGCGCTTACGCCGGGAAATATAAAAACGATCGCTGTCGGCATTTAACGGGTTAATTCCCGGGATGCCCCACGGCTTCGTATTGCCTGAAACGGCCATGCCTTTATTTATCTGATTGCGAAAGAAAGGAGTGAATATGCATTTTCAGCACCTGACTTACTGGCAGGATAAAGCAAAAAACAGCGCCATTGAGACCCGGTTATTTATTAACGGCGCCTATTGTGACGCCGCCGATAATGCCACGTTTGAAACCGTCAATCCCGCGACCCAGCAGACGCTGGCGAACGTCGCACGGGGCAAACAGGCGGACGTGGACCGCGCGGTTCAGGCCGCGCGTGCGGTATTTGAGCGCGGTGACTGGTCGCAGGCGTCTCCGGCGCAGCGCAAGGCCGTGCTCAATACGCTCGCCGATTTAATGGAACGCCATAGCGAAGAGCTGGCCTTACTGGAAACGCTGGACACCGGTAAACCCATCCGCCACAGCCTGCGCGACGATATTCCCGGCGCGGCGCGCGCCATTCGCTGGTACGCCGAAGCGGCGGATAAAGTCTACGGCGAAGTGGCGCCTACGGGTCCGGGCGAGCTGGCGATGATCGTGCGCGAGCCCATCGGGGTTGTCGCGGCCATCGTCCCCTGGAACTTCCCGCTGCTGCTGGCCTGCTGGAAGCTGGGACCGGCGCTGATCGCGGGCAACAGCGTGGTATTGAAACCATCGGAGAAATCACCGCTCACCGCCCTGCGGCTGGCCGGGCTGGCGAAAGAGGCGGGCCTGCCTGACGGCGTGCTGAACGTGATAAGCGGTTACGGCCACGAAGCGGGCCAGGCGCTGGCACTGCATCCGGAGGTCGAGGTGCTGACGTTTACCGGCTCTACCCGTACCGGCAAGCAGCTGTTGAAGGACGCGGGAGAAAGCAACATGAAGCGCGTCTGGCTGGAGGCAGGCGGCAAAAGCGCCAACATTATCTTTGCCGACTGTCCGGACCTGGACAAGGCCGTGAGCGCGACCGCCGCCGGGATTTTTTATAACCAGGGGCAAGTCTGTATCGCCGGTACCCGCCTGCTGCTCGAAGAGAGCATCGCTGATGACTTCCTGGCAAGGCTGAAGGCGCAGGCCCGCCACTGGCAGCCGGGCGATCCGCTCGACCCCGACAGCACGATGGGGATGCTCATCGACGCCGCGCACGCCGATACCGTCCACACGTTTATTCGCGAGGGAACCCGGAAAGGTACGCTGCTGCTGGACGGGCGGGAACAATCGTGGCCTTCCGCAGTCGGTCCAACCATTTTCGTCGACATCGACCCTGCCTCCCCGCTGTGCCGGGAAGAGATTTTCGGGCCGGTGCTGGTCGTCACCCGTTTTAAAACCGAAGAGGACGCCTTAACGCTGGCCAACGACAGTGAATATGGGCTTGGCGCGGCGGTATGGACCCGCGATCTCTCCCGCGCGCACCGCATGAGCCGCCGCCTGAAAGCTGGCTCGGTCTTCGTCAATAACTATAACGACGGTGATATGACCGTCCCCTTTGGCGGCTATAAGCAGAGCGGCAACGGTCGCGATAAGTCCCTGCACGCGCTGGAAAAATTTACCGAACTGAAAACCATCTGGATTGCCCTGGAGCCTCAATCATGACCGAACATACCACCAGCTACTACGCGGCCAGCGCGAACGCTTACGAACCTTTCCCGACGCTTAACGAATCGATCAGCTGTGACGTGTGCGTGGTGGGCGGCGGCTATACCGGCCTCTCCTCCGCGCTGCATCTCGCCGAAATGGGCTATGACGTGGTGCTCCTTGAAGGGGCGCGCATCGGCTTCGGCGCCAGCGGACGCAACGGCGGCCAGCTGGTTAACTCCTACAGCCGCGATATCGACGTGATCGAGAAAAACTACGGGCCCGATGCCGCCAGAGCCCTCGGGAGCATGATGTTTGAAGGCGGGGAAATCATCCGGGAGCGAATCCAGCGCTATCAGATCCAGTGCGATTATCGTCCAGGCGGGCTGTTTGTGGCGCTAAACCATAAGCAGCTGGAGACGCTGGAGGAGCAAAAAGCCAACTGGGAACGCTACGGCAACACGCAGCTGGAGCTGCTGGACGCCAGCGCCATCCGCCGGGAAGTCGACAGCGAACGCTATACCGGCGCGCTGCTGGACCGCAGCGGGGGGCACATTCATCCGCTGAACCTGGCGATCGGCGAAGCGGACGCCATTCGCCTGAACGGTGGGCGGGTGTATGAACAGTCCCCGGTGACCGCCATTCAGCACACCAGCCCGGCCGTGGTGAGCACGCAGCATGGTCAGGTGACGGCCCGCTACGTGATCGTCGCCGGGAATGCCTATCTGGGCGATAAGATCGAACCGGAGCTGGCAAAACGCAGCATGCCCTGCGGCACCCAGGTGGTGACCACCGCTCCGCTGCCGGAAGAGCTCGCCCGCACGCTGATCCCCAATAACTACTGCGTGGAAGATTGTAACTACCTGCTGGATTACTACCGTCTCACCGCCGACAACCGCCTGCTGTACGGCGGTGGCGTCGTGTATGGCGCGCGCGATCCGGACGATGTCGAGCGCCTGGTGATGCCAAAGCTGCTCAAAACCTTCCCTCAGCTGGCAGGCGTCAAAATCGACTACCGCTGGACGGGCAACTTCCTGCTGACCCTGTCCCGTATGCCGCAGTTTGGTCGTCTGGATAAAAACATCTATTACATGCAGGGCTACAGCGGCCACGGCGTGACCTGCACCCATCTGGCCGGACGGCTGATCTCGGAACTGTTGCGCGGTGACGCTGAGCGCTTTGATGCGTTTGCCAACCTCCCGCACTACCCCTTCCCGGGCGGCCGCAGCCTGCGGATTCCATTTACGGCGATGGGCGCGGCGTACTACAGCCTGCGCGATCGTCTTGGCGTATGATCGTTTCGACAAAAGGGTATCTGACATGAGTAACCAGGAATTTCATCAGCGCAGACTTTCTGCCACCCCGCGCGGCGTTGGCGTAATGTGTAATTTCTTTGCCCGCTCGGCGGAGAATGCCACGCTCACCGACGTGGAAGGCAACGACTATATTGATTTCGCCGCCGGGATCGCGGTACTGAATACCGGCCATCGTCATCCTGAACTGGTGGCCGCAGTGGAAAAACAGCTTCACCAGTTCACCCACACGGCCTACCAGATTGTGCCGTATGAAAGCTACGTTTCATTGGCCGAAAAACTTAACGAGCTGGCCCCGGTGCAGAGCCCGGCCAAAACGGCGTTCTTCACAACGGGCGCGGAAGCGGTGGAAAATGCCATTAAAATCGCCCGGGCCCACACCGGCAGACCGGGCGTGATTGCCTTCGGGGGAGGCTTTCACGGCCGAACCTATATGACCATGGCCTTAACCGGCAAGGTCGCGCCTTACAAGCTGGGATTTGGCCCCTTCCCGGGCTCGGTTTACCACGTGCCGTATCCCTCCGAGCTGCACGGCATCACGACGCAGGATGCCATCACGGCGATAGAACGCCTGTTCAAAGCAGATATTGAGGCGAAACAGGTGGCGGCGATTATTTTTGAACCCATTCAGGGTGAAGGCGGATTCAACGTCGCCCCGCCAGAACTGGTGGCCGCCATCCGCCGTATCTGTGATGAGCACGGGATCGTGATGATTGCCGACGAAGTGCAGAGCGGCTTCGCCCGTACGGGGAAACTGTTTGCGATGGAACACTACGCGGACAAACCCGACCTGATGACGATGGCTAAAAGCCTGGCAGGCGGAATGCCGCTGTCCGGCGTGGTGGGCCGCGCCGAAATCATGGACGCGCCGGCTCCCGGCGGCCTGGGGGGCACCTATGCAGGCAACCCGCTTGCGGTGGCCGCCGCGCACGCGGTGCTGAAGATTATCGACAACGAGTCGCTGTGCGCGCGCGCCCGTCAGCTGGGCGATCGGCTGAAAGCCACGCTGGAGGAGATTCAGGGCACCTTCCCTGCGCTCGTGGCGATAAGGGGAAGAGGCTCGATGATTGCGGCGGAGTTTTTTGACCCCGAGAGCCGTGAACCGTCGGCCGTCATCGCGCAGGCGATCCAGCAAAAGGCGCTCGCCCAAGGCCTGCTGTTATTGATCTGCGGCCAGTACGGCAACGTGATCCGCTTCCTTTATCCGCTGACCATTCCGGATGCCCAGTTCAACCAGGCGCTGGCGATCCTGCAACAGGTTATGCGCGATAAGTCCTGAGTACCCACCGAAAACCGTCTCCCGGAATGCCGGGGACGGTTTCAACGGAGGAGATCGGCACAGATTTCCTCCGCGTGGGAAATGTTGGGGAATTGGGTCTGTTTCATTGTATGCTCCCTGAAACACATCCCCGGCATGAGGAAATAAGAATTGCAAAAAACATCAGCCTATCAGTCACTTGTGAAAACCTTCCAGCGTCTCTCCCGCTTCTCGCACCTTACCTCCATCGCCAGCTGGGACATGTTCACCATGATGCCGCCCGGCGGCAGCGCCGCGCGCGGCGAGGCGCTGGCGGAGATGAGCGTCCTGCAGCACCAGATCCTGACCAATAAAAAAGTCGGCGACCTGTTAGTGGCGGCAGCAGGAGAAGATCTGAATGACGTCGAACAGGCCAACCTGCGCGAAATGACGCGCCACTACCAGCAGGCAACCCTGCTGCCGGAATCGCTGGTGGAAGCCAAATCCCTGGCGGGCAGCAGGTGCGAGCACGCCTGGCGCACGCAGCGTCCCGCCAACGACTGGCAGGGCTTTTCCGCCAACCTGAAAGAGGTGGTCAAACTCAGCCGTGAAGAGGCGCGCCTGCGGGCGGAAGCCAAAGGCTGCACACCGTACGACGCGCTGCTGGATATTTTTGAGCCCGACATGACCAGCGCCCGTCTGGACGTTCTGTTCGGCGATATGAAATCCTGGCTGCCGGACCTGCTGGCAAACGTCGTGGAAAAGCAGGCGCAACGTTCGTTTGTTCCTCCTCAGGGCCCGTTCCCGACCGCAACACAGCGCGAACTGGGCCTGGAAGCCATGAAAATGCTCGGCTTCGATTTTAACGGCGGTCGCCTCGACGTGAGTGCGCACCCGTTCTGCGGCGGCGTGCCGGAAGACGTGCGCATCACCACGCGCTACGACGAGGATGAACTGCTCAGCGCGCTGTTTGGCGTGATCCACGAAACCGGACACGCGCGCTACGAACAAAACCTGCCGCGCGCGTGGGCAGGACAGCCGATTGCGCTGGCCCGCTCAACCGCGATCCACGAATCCCAGAGCCTGTTCTTTGAGATGCAGCTGGGACGCAGTGAAGCCTTCCTCAAACATCTTCTCCCTGCGGTGCACGCCCGCTTTGGCAGCCAGGCGGCGTTCAGCGAAGAGAATTTTATTGCCTGGAACCAGCGCGTGAAGCCGGGCTATATCCGCGTCGATGCGGACGAAGTGAGCTACCCGGCACACGTGGTGCTGCGCTATGAGATTGAGCGCGCGCTGATCAACGGCGAGATCGAAGTGGACGATATCCCTGCCCTGTGGGACGAGAAAATGCAGGCCTGGCTCGGGTTATCCACCAAAGACAACTACCGCAACGGCTGCATGCAGGATATCCACTGGACCGACGGCGGTTTTGGCTACTTCCCATCCTATACGCTGGGGGCCATGTATGCCGCACAGTTGTTCCACGCCGCGAAAACGGCGCTTCCGGGTCTGCAGGCCTCCATCGCTGAGGGCGATTTTTCCGCACTCTTTGAGTGGCTGCGTCAGAACATCTGGCAGCACGGCAGTCGCTTCAGCACGTCGCAGTTAATCACCCAGGCGACGGGTGAAGATCTGAATATCCGTTACTTCCGCGAGCATCTGACCTCCCGTTATCTTTAATCCCTCTGCCGGAGCCTGCTCCGGCACTCTTCTCACCCTTTTCAATAAGAATATGATTTAGCACATATTGCCATGATTGCGCCGGGTGTATGAATGCGTGTCCTTCCGACACAATTAGACTGCTATCAGGCCAGGATTAAAAAAATAAAGGGATCAATGATGAAAGGCATAATGAAAACGGTGTTAGCGATTCTGTGTGCGACCAGTTTAAGTACTTTCGCAGCCACGGATAATACCCCGCAAGACGCGTTCAACGATATTACCCGCTCTCTTGCAGACCTCCAGCCCATCACGTTTCAGGCTCCCGCTGAAAAATATAAGCTGCTGGTGTTTATTGATAATCAGTGCATTTACTGCAGCAATGTAGTGAAAAACGTTAAGCAATATACGGATGCCGGTTTGACGATGTCGTTTCTGACCGTTGCGCCCAGCGCCATTCGCGACTCGGTAATTGAAGATATGGGGCGCGTCTGGTGTTCAGCCGATAAGGTCAAAAGCCTGCAACAAGCGATGGCGGGATTTTTACCGAATAACGACACCACGACAGCGTGCTCCGATCTGATCGCGCGGCAATCTGCACTGGCAGAACGTTTGGGCATTAGCGTCACCCCGGTAATGGTGGTTATTGAGCCTGAATCACGGTCGATTATAGGCAGTCAGTCTCCGGCGGCTATTCTGGCCACACTGAAAAGATAACAGAGACCTGTACGAGCAGCGGCGTTTGGTCTGTTCGTACACTTTTCTCCCCTCTGTACATTCCGTTACACGCCGATACCAATCACTCACGGAAACCCCGAATTTACAGGGATATAGTTATTTCAACGGCCCCGCAGTGGGGTTAAATGAAAAACCAAATTCGAGGGTATGAACATGAAAAAAGTATTAGCTCTGGTTGTTGCCGCTGCTATGGGTCTGTCTTCTGCTGCGTTCGCTGCTGAAACCACTGCTGCACCGGCTGCTGCGGCACCTGCTGCAACGACCACCGCGGCGCCAGCAAAAACTGTCCATCACAAGAAACATCATAAAGCCGCTAAACCGGCTGCAGAGCAAAAAGCCCAGGCCGCTAAAAAGCACCACAAAAAAGCGACCAAACCAGCTGCAGAGCAGAAAGCCCAGGCTGCTAAAAAGCACCACAAAAAAGCGACCAAACCGGCTGTAGAGCAGAAAGCCCAGGCTGCTAAAAAGCATCACAAAAAAGCAGTAAAACACGAAGCTGCTAAACCAGCTGCACAGCCAGCTGCGTAAGAGTACAAGCTAAACCGTGCCCTTCGGGGCACGTTGGTAAACCGGCGCTGAACCGGAACAGGTTCCGCGCCGTTTTTTTTATCCGGAGGGCGTATGCTGCGGCGCTATCGGTTTGAGCTGATTCTGATCCTGCTTATTTTATGCGCGCTCATCGCCAGCCATTTTTATCTTTCCTGAATGTAGCACGCTGATTTTACTCCCACTTTAGCGCTGTCCCGTCTATAGTATTTTCATAGGGTTCACTTTTAATAATCATAATTACCCCCACCAGAGTGAGATATGCGTAAATTTGTTGTGTTGTTACTGGGAACGTTTGGTCTTTTTTCTGGATTCTCACATGCGGATGATGGCGGTGATGACACCATTAGCGCGAAAGAGCTAAAGACGCTTTTTTTCAATCATGACGACCGTACGCGCGTCGCCGATCCCACCCAGGCGCCCTGGGATGCTATAGGTCAACTGGAAACCGCCAGCGGTAACTTATGTACTGCGACCTTGATCACCCCTCAGCTTGCCCTGACGGCAGGCCACTGTCTGTTAACGCCGCCAAACGGCAAGCCGGATAAAGCGGTGGCCTTGCGGTTTGTGTCGCAAAAAGGGACCTGGCGCTATGAAATACACGGCATTGAAGGCCGGGTCGATCCGTCTCTCGGCAAACGGCTGAAACCGGATGGTGACGGCTGGATCGTGCCACCGGCGGCCGCCTCATGGGACTTTGGCCTGATCGTTTTACGCTACCCCCCTTCCGGCATTTCGCCGCTGCCGTTATTTGACGGCGATAAAGACGCACTCACCGCCGCGCTGAAAGCCGCCGACCGGAAGGTGACGCAGTCCGGCTATCCTGTCGACCATCTGGATACCCTTTACACCCACACCGACTGTATTGTGACGGGCTGGGCGCAAACCAGCGTACTCTCGCACCAGTGTGATACGTTGCCGGGCGACAGTGGTTCACCGCTGATGCTGAAAACAGATAACGGCTGGCAGTTGATTGGCGTGCAGAGCTCTGCACCGGCGGCGAAAGATCGCTGGCGGGCCGATAACCGGGCCTTGTCCGTGACCGGTTTTCGCGACAAGCTGGAAGCGCTGGCGCAGCAGTAAATCAGCATCGTCTGACCTGATGTAATGCCCTGATTGACTCAATCGGCATCGGCTGGCTGAACCAGAAACCCTGCAGTTGATCGCAGCCAGCCAGCCGCAGCAGTTTCATTTGTCTTTCGGTTTCGACCCCTTCGGCGACCACCGCCATCCCCAGCGCGTTGGCGATCCGCACCGTGCCGCTCACCAGCGCGGCCGCCTGTTCATCGTGGTCCACCAGCCCGGCCAGCGATTTATCAATCTTGATGGTGTCGAAGTTAAAACGCCGCAAATAGCCAATGCTGGAATAGCCGGTGCCAAAGTCGTCCAGCGCCACCGCGGTGCCCAGCGCTTTAAGATTGGCTATCGCCATGCGGGCACGCTCCGGGTTTTCCAGCACATAAGACTCCGTGACCTCCAGCTGCAGTCGGTTGGCAGGAAAATGGGTGGTTTCCAGCACGCTGGCCACTTTGTCTTCGAAGGCAGGATCGCGGAATTGTGCGGGAGAAATATTAACGGAAAGCGTTAAGTCACCGTATGGCTGGAGGTCCTGACAGGCGCGCTGCAACACAAACTGGCCCAGTTTGTAAATCAGGCCGCTGGTCTCCGCGATGGCGATGAAGGTATCCGGGCCCAGCGGCCCTTCCGGGCGACGCGGCCAGCGGACTAACGCTTCGACGCTGCTCATTTTCTGGCTGCGGGCGTCAATAATCGGCTGATACCAGACCTCAAACTCAGCGCGCTCCAGACCGTTACGGATCTGATTTTCAATCGCCAGCTTGCGCTCACGGGCGCTGTTCAGCTCGGCGTCGTAGTGGGTGATACGCCCTTTCCCGCTCATTTTGGCATGGTACATGGCAATATCGGCGCGACGAAACAGCTCGGAGCTGGTGCATTCAATCAGGGTTCCGCTGGCGATCCCGATACTGGCCCCGATATGGATGGTGCGTTCCCCCAGCTGAATCGGGGTGGAGAGAGAATCCAGCACCGACACGGCAAAAGCGGTGGCCTGTGTCTCTGCCTTATCACCGCCGATTGTCATGGCAAACTCATCCCCGCCCATACGCGCCAGCATTCCCCCCGGCGGCACGCGTTCACTCAGCGTTTTCGCAATCGCCACAATGAGATCGTCACCCACGCTGTGGCCGTAGATGTCATTCACGTCTTTAAAGCCATCCAGATCGATAAACACCACGCTTTTGACGTCGATATCTCCGCGTAAGCTCACCCGATCCAGCGCCTCGATGAGCGCTCGCCGGTTCGGCAGATGGCTTAGCCAGTCCGTTCTGGCCACCAGACGTGCCTGGCTTTCTCCTCGCGCAAGCTTGTACAGCCCCACGCTGCTCACCAGAATAAAGAGCAGGATCAGGGCCGATGCCAGCACGACAATCTGGGTGATATCAGAGGATGCCGCCCGGGCGGCCTGCGCTCCCGGAAGCCGTGCCTGCCAGTTAAGATAGCCCAGCAGCTCCCCTGCCGAACTGCGCAGCGGCATACTCAGCTCGTTAATTTTATCCGGCGTAAAGTGCAGGTTATCGATCTGAAAGGTCGACCCCAGGTCGGATAAAATTCTGGCGTTCAGATGACGGGTGATTACCAGATAGCGGCGCGTTCCGTCGGTAACCTGTAATCTTCCGACCATCGGGCGAATCAGCCCAATGCCCACAAAGGCGACGCCGCTTCGCGTTTTGCTGATCCCGGCATAGATATTTTTATCGCCTGATAAGGCGCGCGCGTGCTGAGCAATCAGGGCTTTCAGCCCCTTACCGAAAAAATCGAGATTCGTCTCCTGAAATGGCTGACTTTGAAACGATCCCCAGATGACGTTGAAATGCTCATCAAGCACGAAGGTGCCATCATAGAGGTTGTTGATTTTAAAGCCGGCGCCCCAGGTGTTATACAACCAGTTGGTATCGAGCGTGGGACGGTAGGCCTCCCGCACCGCATCGTCCCAGACGGCGTTATCCAGCACCAGCGAGGAGACGCGGTTGACCGATGTCTGAATGGCCCCCTGCACGGAAAGCGCCGCGCGGTGTTCATCAATTTCATTGGTTTTGGTGCTGATAAGATGCAGGGAAAGATAGAGGAGTGCGACGACGGAGATGATTAAGCCGATGCCCGCCATAAAGACCATGGCAAACAACGTTCTCGCGGTGGGAATATTGCGCCAGCTTAATGTGCGATACATCCGCCATCCTCTTCAGGGTTTTGCTTTTCTAAGCGTAATACAGGCAGCGAATTTCGCTGCCTGTAAAGGATGGCTTTATGAGCGTCAGGCGAGTTTTATCATAATCATACCGGCAAGCAGCAAGATGAGTCCCATCCAGCCCTTGTTATTTAAACGCTGGCCGAAGAGCACCCAGCCTGCGGCCAGCGTGGCGGCGATACCAAAACCGCCCCACAGCGCATAGGCCACCGACAGGTCAATCCCTTTTACCGCCTGGGACAGCGCGCTGAACGCGCCCAGAACCGCGGCAATCGACATCAGGCCGTAGAGCTTACGGCGAAAACCATCGGAGAATTTCAGCAGGACGTTCGCCAGAATTTCCAGCACGATGGCGAACCCCAGCCAGGCCGCATGAACCCACTCAAACTGTTGCATGGTTCTGCTCCTTCTGCACTTTAGACGGCTTACGGGTACCTGATTTAATCAGCACAATACCCGCGACCAGCGTCGTTAATCCGGCGACCTTCATTGTTGTTAATGTTTCGTCAAATATCAGAACGCTGAACAGCGTAATCAACAAAATACCGATCCCTTCCCACAGGGCATACGCGACGCCCAGCGCAATTTTTTTCACCGCAAATGAGAGGAAAATATAAGAAAGCGAAATCATCACCAGCATCAAAATAAAACCAGTATTGCCATCGCTGACGCTTGCCCACTTCATCGACAGCGTACCGGTAATTTCAGCAATAATAGCCAGTGCTAATAAAATCCAGTAAAACATGTTTTTCTCCTGCTTGAGAATATAATCCATCGTGGCCCGCTGCGTGCAGCAAACCCAAAAATACGAATTGAAATCAGTCAGCTAAGCGCTTAGCGCCAGCTCAGGCAGAAGAAATGACTAGAGTGCGGTGCGCCAGTGTTGCTCACCAGAAAGCAGGCAGAAAGAGGTGGAGTATACAGCAGTATTGTTTGAAGAGTACGTCCTGAACATATTGTCCATAAAATTACAATTATCCGCGTTGTTGCTTCTCGTCTTTGCGGATGAAAATTGTCCTCGGTAGTTAAACACACCGAATTTGTACCATAAGCCAGGATTTTACTCAAAGTCTTTGCAATTCTTTACCCACCCCGTTTGATTTTGGTTAGTTTATTGCAACGCCTTTCGCCTTTATTATAAAAATAACGAAAATTGCGGAGTCACCATGGCTAAACCCATCATTACCCTGAACGGGTTAAAAATTGTCATCATGCTGGGCATGCTGGTGATCATATTGACAGGCGTGCGCTTTGCCGCCGACATTATTGTGCCCTTTATTCTGGCCCTGTTTATTGCGGTGATCCTCAACCCGCTGGTGCAGCGCATGACGCGGCTGCGCATCCCGCGCGTGCTGGCCATCACGCTGCTTATCAGCATCATTATTGTGGCGATGGTGCTGCTGGTCGCTTATCTGGGCACCTCGCTCAATGAACTGGCGCGAACGCTGCCGAAATATCGCTCTTCGCTGGCGATCCCCCTGCTGCAGCTGGAGCCCTGGCTGCAGCGCGCGGGGATCGAAGTCTCGGTTGAGGAACTCCTGAAATATATCGACCCCAATGCGGCGATGACGATCGTCACCAGCCTGCTGACGCAGCTTTCCAACGCCATGACCTCCATTTTCCTGCTGTTCTTAACGGTGGTGTTCATGCTGCTGGAGGTGCCCCAGCTGCCGGCAAAGCTGCAGCAGATCATGGTCCGTCCGGTTGAAGGAATGGGGGCGATTCAACGCGCGCTGGACAGCGTTTCTCGCTATCTGGTGCTGAAAACCGCCATTAGCCTGGTGACGGGCGTTGTCGTCTGGGTGATGCTTCTGGCGCTGGACGTCCGCTTCGCGTTCGTCTGGGGGTTACTGGCGTTTGCGCTTAACTACATTCCCAACATCGGCTCCGTGCTGGCGGCGATCCCCCCTATCCTTCAGGTGCTGGTTTTCAGCGGGCTTTATGACGCGCTGATCCTGCTGGCCGGATACCTGGTCATCAATCTGGTGTTCGGTAACATACTGGAACCGCGCATGATGGGCCGGGGCCTGGGGCTGTCCACGCTGGTGGTCTTTTTGTCCCTGATATTCTGGGGCTGGCTGCTCGGGCCCGTTGGGATGCTGCTCTCCGTTCCGCTCACCATCATCGTCAAGATTGGTCTGGAGCAGACGGCGGGCGGGCAAAGTATCGCCGTGCTGCTGAGCGATATGGGTCATAAATAGCCGTCATTCCACCATCGACAGGAGGGGCTTGCGGGTCCTTCCTCCTTCACGATAAGCGCTGAGCGCCCTTCGCCACTCCGCCAGCGGGTACACCTTAACGTCGCTGTACTCACTGTCGGGCAACCTCAGCCAGATGCGATCGAACTCCGCGCGCCACGCCTCAACGCTGAGCGCATCCAGACCGTTTCGGATATGGAACCACGCCACGCGCGGCGCAGGCCGCCGCTGTGTGAAGGCTTGCCCGGACAGCAGCCCGTAGCAAACAAACATGCCCGGCTCGGGCATGACGCTGAGGATCGCTTCCGCAAGCGGCCCGCCGGTGGCATCGTAGACGATATCGCTGCGTGCGGCGACGGCGCCGACTCTGTGCGCGTCATGCTGCGCGACAGGCGTGATCCCCATCGCCTCCAGCCGTTCAGCATGCACGGCGGAACGGTGAATGCCGAACACCGCTTCCGCCCCCGCCTGACGCGCCCACTGCCCCAGCAGGATGGCGCAATCGGATCCCGCAGCCGTGAGCAAGACCCGTTTTCCGCGAGGCGGGTAGCGGGTCAGCATCATCTGCGCCGCCAGCGGGTTGATGTAGGCCCGCGCGGCCAGGCGCGAGTCGACAGCGTCCGGAACGGGTATCGCATACTCTGCCGGACAGTCCACATAGCGCTGCCAGGTGCCCTGACCGCGCAGCGGCAGGACGCGCTTACCCACCAGATGCTTAAACGAGGCGGGCGCCCCGGTGACAACCCCGACACCTTCATACCCCGCGACGGCGGGTAACGGGGTTCGGTGGCGATAGGCACCGGTGATGGGGATAAGATCGGACGCATTGACCGGAGAAAACAGCATCCGCACGCGGAGCTGTCCGGGCGCAAGCGCGCCCAGCGGCGCGTTTTCAGGTTGCAGAACAGAGTCTGGCTCGCCAAACCGGCGATACCAGAGGGCCAGGTTTTCCATTACGATCTCAAGGCTGATAGCGGAACTACTCGCGCCAGCCCATTGCCGGTGCGACATGTTTGAGAATAGACTCAATCACGTGCGCATTATAATCCACCCCCAGCTGGTTCGGTACGGTCAGTAAGAGCGTATCCGCCTCGGCAATCGCCTCGTCTTTTTTCAGCTGTTCAACCAGCTTGTCCGGCTCCGCGGCATAGCTGCGCCCGAAGATGGCGCGCGTTTTCTCATCAAGATAACCCACGCTATCGCTGTCGTTGCGGCTGGCACCGAAATACATCCGGTCACGGTCGTCCATCAGCGCAAAAATACTCCGGCTAACCGACACGCGCGGCTCGCGCGTATGCCCTGCGTCTTTCCAGGCCTGACGGTACGCGCGGATCTGTTTTGCCTGCTGAATATGGAACGGCTCGCCGGTTTCATCGTCCTTCAGCGTTGAGCTTTGCAGGTTCATGCCCAGTTTTGCCGCCCATACCGCCGTCGCATTAGAACCCGCGCCCCACCAGATACGCTCGCGCAGCCCTTCTGAATAAGGCTCCAGACGCAGCAGCCCCGGTGGATTGGGGAACATTGGCTGTGGGTTCGGTTTGGCAAACCCTTCCCCACGCAGCACCTCAAGCAGCACCTCGGTATGACGACGCGCCATATCCGACTCGTTTTCCCCTTCCTGCGGGACATAGCCGAAATGCCGCCAGCCATCAATAACCTGCTCCGGTGAGCCCCGGCTGATGCCCAGCTGCAGGCGACCGCCGGAAATCAGATCCGCCGCGCCCGCATCTTCGGCCATGTACATCGGATTTTCATAGCGCATGTCGATTACGCCGGTGCCAATTTCGATGGTTTTTGTTTTTGCCCCTATAGCGGCCAGCAGAGGGAACGGCGAGCTAAGCTGTCGGGCGAAGTGGTGCACGCGGAAATAGGCGCCGTCTGCCCCCAGCTCTTCAGCCGCCACGGCTAAATCGATGGACTGCAGCAGCGTATCGGCCGCCGAGCGCGTGCCGGACTGCGGTGAAGGCGTCCAGTGACCAAAGGATAAAAATCCGATCTTTTTCATAACCCTGTGTCCTGATAATGCGTTGCGTTCTGTCCACTTTACGCATTACCCGGTAAGAATAAATGCCGTTTATTTAACGGAATGGTTCAAATAAATTGACATAACTGACGAGTTCGTCACGACGCAACGTTATGGGATATACTCTTCCCCACTCTTTTCATGGCAGGTAAAACCGGCAATGGCTTTGATCCCCAAAAACTACGCGCGGCTGGAAAGCGGCTATCGCGAAAAAGCATTAAAAATTTATCCATGGGTGTGTGGACGCTGCTCGCGCGAGTTTGTCTATTCCAATCTGCGTGAACTCACGGTTCACCATATCGATCACGACCATACCAACAACCCGGAAGATGGCAGCAACTGGGAGCTGTTGTGCCTGTTTTGCCACGATCACGAGCATTCGAAATACACCGAAGCGGATCAGTACGGCACCACCGTGGTGGCCGGGGAAGACGCGCAAAAAGACGTGGGCGTCGCCACGTTTAACCCGTTTGCCGATTTAAAGGCGATGATGGATAAGAAGAAGTAATCCTCTCGCCCCCTCGCTCACATCATGATCCGCGAATTTAGAATGTCCAGGTGATAGCGGCGGTTGCAGACCCCTCATTACGCCGCATCACGATCGGGCTTTGATTGGCATGGTCGCCAAGCCAGGTATAGTCCGCGCTGAGGACAGTTCCCCAGTGAGCATCGAACTGATGGCTCCAGGTCAGGCTGGTGTCGACGCCATAAAATCCACCCGGCGCAGCATAGCGGCGATAGCCGGTGCGGCGGCTCTGCTGCTCGCTGACCCCATACCAGGTATTCAGGTAACGGCTGTCGCCAAACAGGGCCGCAGACTGAAAGGCTATCGTGTCCTGGTTATTTTGTACCGGGATCAGCGTAACGGAGGCCTGATAGCTTGCCCCCTGACTGTCGGTTAACGGCAGCGTCGCTTTGCCTTCCATGCTCAGCCATGGCGCAGCCTGCCAGCCCACGGCAAGGTCGGTATTCAGGGTGGCATCAATATCCCCCATCCCTTTCAGGTTGTTTGCCCCCTCGCGCCAGCCAGAATTTTTATCAGCCCTTCCGGGATCGTAGCCCAGCGTGTGTTCGAAATACCAGCCGCTGTCGTTTTGCAGGTCATATCCCACCCCTTTTTGTGCATCAACAAAGAAAGCGCCTTTGCGTCCCTGCAGCACAGGAACCACCTGCCACACCTGCTTGTCTGAGCCTGAGTAACGCGGGGCATATTGCCCTCCCAGCCCGACGGTTAAGGAATCAGACGCGGTGTCATCATCCGCCTGCGCGGCGGATGCCACGACCATCAGAAGCGGGACGGACATATACAGGACTTTTTTTATCGCTATCATACTGCTCTCCTTACAGACGCTGGCGTCTCCTGAGACAGGAACAGCCACACAATGTTGGCGCAGTATGATTTGGCTGAATCAATGAATCGTCGGGATAGTGTTAAGAAATGGTCAAGGTGAACGGATGTTATCCAGAAGAGTGCTGATTATTGAAGATGACGCCGACGCGGCTGGCGTGCTCGAAGCCTATTTACGGCGTGAAAATTACGACGTGACCATTACCGGAGACGGTCTTTCCGGGCTGGATATGGCGCAGCGGTGGAAGCCCGACCTCATCCTGCTGGACGTGATGCTGCCGGGACTTAACGGCACCGAGGTGCTGGCGGGCCTGCGTCGTAAAAGCGATGTGCCGGTGATCATGGTCACGGCCATGGGCGATACTCCCGATCGCATTGGCGCCCTGCGCTACGGTGCCGATGATTACGTGGTGAAGCCTTATCATCCGGGCGAAGTGGTGGCACGGGTGCAGGCGGTGCTGCGGCGCAGCAGTAAAAAAGAGACAGAGGAAAAGATCCTTCGCTGGCAAACGCTGGCGGTGGATGTCGCCGCCATTGTGGCGTGCGTGGACAACGGCGACGACGCGCCTGTGATGCTCGATCTTACGCCAACGGAATTCTCGCTTCTGGCAACGCTGCTGCGCTCGCCTGCGCACCCGTTCTCCCGCCAGTATTTACTGGAACACTGTTTGCCGGAAAGCGAGGCGCTGGAGCGCGTTGTCGACACCCATATTTATAACCTGCGTAAAAAACTTGAGGCCGTGGGTATTTCCGGCGTGCTGATCAACGTGCGCGGCGTGGGTTACAGGTTCAGACAGCCATGATAAAAAACCGGCACGCCTCTCTGTGGCGCTGGATTTGCGCTCGCATCCTGGCGCTGGCTATCGGCAGCGTGATCGTCATTGCCACCTGCATGTGGCTGCGCTATGCGGTACAGAACTACTGGATCATGGGCAGGATGCCGCCGGCAGTCCGGCAGGAGTTTCTGACGCTTAGCCAGAACCCGCAGGCCAATCCGGCCCGCTTCCACACGATTGTGGATACCTGGTGGGGCCTGAGCTATTCCACGCCGTCCATCGCCTCAGCGGACTGGGTCACGGTGGCCCTGCTGGTGCTGGTGATGATCCCGTTTATTGTGGTGATGGGGCTCAAACACGCCCGCCCGCTGGCGCTGCAGTTCAGCCGCCTTCGCGATGCGGCAAAGGATGTCGCCGAAGGGCAGTTTGGCCGTCAGGCAGAGCTGATCAAGGATGCACCGGCAGAAATGGTCAGCTTTGCGACCGACTTTAACTCCATGACGGGGCAACTGGCCCGCTATGAGAAAGAGCTCCGCGCCTCGCACGTCGCGATGGCGCACGAGCTGCGCTCGCCCCTGACGGCCGCCATCGGGCGTCTGCAGGGTATGCTAGACGGCGTGTTTGATGCCAGCCCGGCGCAGCTGGGCATGGTGATGAAACAGCTCCAGCACCTCAACCGCCTCACCGATGAGCTCCACCTTCTCTCTTTGGCCGACGCGGGTAACCTTGTGCTGGAGGACCAGCCGTTCTGTCTGGATGAGCTGATTCACGAGCGGGCTGCCTGGATCATGCCCCAGGCGGATGCGCATCATTTCAGGATAACGCTGCGTAACCCGCACACCAGCCCCTTCCGGGGCGATGCGTTCCGTATGGGGCAGGTCGTTACCATCCTCATGGAAAATGCGCTACGTTACGGACGCGAAGGCGGCCACCTTGAGGTGGCGCTGCATTACGTCAGCGGGCATTACATCCTCGAATTCACCGATGACGGGCCGGGCGTGTCGCCCCAGTTCTTGCCGGAAATGTTTAAACGCTTTAGCCGCGAGGAGCAGTCCCGCGCGCGGCATTCCGGCGGCAGCGGCCTCGGTTTGTCCATCGCCCGGGCGATTTGCGAGGCGCATGGGGGTGAGATTAGCGCGTCATTACCGGAAACCGGCGGCCTTGCGGTGCGCATTTTGTTGCCCTGGCATCCGTCCGATAATGAAAATCTCCCCTCTTGATAAAGCCTTGACAGAACATCGAATCTTTCTCGACGTAGCGCGCATTTAATAACGCCATTCCCTTTATGGAGCGGCGTTATGTCAGACGAATTTTTTCTCTCCCTCCGCCACTGCCTGCATCATTTGTACGGCGTGGCGCGCACCCTTTCCTGGCTGCATTTTCTTCCCCTGGCCCTGCTTGCGCTGGCGATTTTTCCGCTGGCCGGCTGCGGTGATAAACACGAAAACAAACCTGACCCAGTGCGTAAGGTACGCTACGTCGTCGTTGGCTCCGCCCAATCCCTTCCCGCGCTGGAAAGAACCGGTGAGATCCATGCCCACGATGAAACGACCCTGAGCTTTCGCACCGGAGGCCGGATACTAACGCGTAGCGTTGATATTGGCGACCGGGTCACTGCCGGACAGCTGCTGGCCACGCTTGATAATACGACCGGGCAAAACCAGTTGGACAGCGCCGCGGCCGACTATGAAGGCGCCAAAGCCTCTGCCCAGGTCGCCGCGCTTAACGTCAGTCGCATGCAAAAGCTTATGCCAACGGGCGCGATAGCCCGCACGCAGCTCGACAACGCCCGGGCTGACTGGCTTGTCGCCCGCGCGCGCTTAAAAAGCAGCGAGGCCGCATGGCGTAACGCGCGGGAAAGCCTGGGCTGGACGCGACTTATCGCTCCACAAGCGGGCGTCATCACGGCCGTGAGCGCCTCTGCGGGACAGGTTGTCAGCGACGGCCAGTCCGTGCTGACGCTGGCGACCGGGGAAGCCCGCGACGTGGCGTTTGATATTGCCGCGCCCGATGCGATCCCGCCTCTGGATAAGGCGGTTTTGCAGGTTTCCCTGCTCGGCGACCCGTCGGTGCAGGCGTCTGCCGCACTGCGGGATATCACCCCGCAGGCCGATCCTCAGACCCGCACGTGGCGCGTCAGAGCCACCCTGCAAAACCCGCCGGAGGCCATGGCGCTGGGCGCCAGCGTCACCGTGACGTTGCCCTCCGCCGCCCCGCACGGGTACGCGCTTCCCGCGTCGGCGCTGACCCGAGCCGGCGACAAACCTGCGGTTTTTGTGATTACCCCGCAGTCGCGGGCGCAGCTGCGCGTGGTGGTGCCCGTCGGCTATACGGCCACCTCCGTCATGATTGCCTCCGGCCTTGAGCCCGGCGACAGGGTGATTACGGCGGGCGTGAGCACATTACGATCCGGCGAGCCGGTGATGGCCGGAGAGGTTCAGCCATGAATACAGGATCGGAAGCCCAATTTAACCTCTCCGCCTGGGCGCTGAAGAACCAGCAGATGGTCAGCTTTTTCATGCTGCTGGTGATTGCGATGGGCGTGTTCTGCTATGAAAAGCTGCCGCGTAACGAAGATCCGGCATTCACCATTAAAACGGCCGTCGTCTCCGCACAGTGGCCGGGAGCCTCCGTGACGGATACCACCCGCCTGCTGACCGATACGCTTGAAAAAAAGCTGCAGGAAACGCCCTGGCTGGACTATCTCGAAAGTGAAACCCGTGCCGGACGCACCGTTATTCACGTCAACCTCCGTGATGATACGCCCCCGCAAAGCGTGCCCGATATCTGGTATCAGGTTCGCAAAAAAATGCAGGACATCGCGCCGTCCCTGCCCGAAGGGGTGCAGGGTCCTGCCGTGGATGACGAGTTTGACGACACGTTCGGCACAATTTACGCCTTTATTCCCGAAGGTTTTACGCTGCGGGAGGTGCGGAATCGCGCAGAGACAATACGGCGCGAGCTCATGTCTCTGCCGGATATGGGTAAAACCACCCTTCTGGGCGAACAGCAGGAGCAGTGGGTTCTCGCCTTTTCTCCGGCGCGCCTGGCCGGTATGGGGCTGGATATTCAGGAGGTTACCGACGCCCTCCGGGCGCAAAACGCCGTTGTCCCGGCAGGAACGATGCGTACCGGGCAGGAGAACATGGCGATAAAGGTCAGCGGAGCGCTCACCACCGAAGAGAGTTTACGCGCCGTCACGCTGCACGTTAACAATCGCTATATTCCGCTGACCGACATTGCCACCGTCACCCGGGAAATCGCCGAGCCACCGGCCCCGGCCTACCGGGTGAACGGCAAACCGGCTATCGGGCTGGCGGTGTCGATGGCGCCGACAGGCAACATGCTGCGTTTCGGTGCTGCGCTGAACGCAAAAATGGCGGCTCTCAGCGCCGGGCTGCCGCACGGTATCGAGATGGTGAAAGTCGCCGATCAGTCAGCGGTGGTCAGTGAAGCGGTAAGCGGGTTTATCCGGGTACTTATCGAAGCCGTTGTTATCGTGCTGGCGGTTTCATTTGTCTCGCTGGGTTTGCGGGCCGGACTGGTGGTGGCGACGGCCATTCCGCTGGTGCTTGCCATGACGTTTGTCGGCATGATGCTCGCCGGCATCGGCCTTCAGCGTATCTCGCTCGGGGCGCTGATCATTGCCCTGGGCCTGCTGGTGGATGACGCCATGATCGCCGTCGAAACGATGGTCTCCCGACTGGAAGCGGGGGATTCCCGCCGACTCGCGGCCACCTATGCATTCAAAACGACGGCCTTCCCGATGCTCACCGGTACTCTGGTCATGATTGCCGGTTTTATTCCCGTTGGTTTTGCGGCCTCCAGCGCCGGTGAATACTGCTTCTCCCTGTTTGCGGTGGTGCTCATCGCCCTGCTCTGCTCCTGGGCCGTCGCGATCCTGTTTTCGCCGCTAACGGGCACGTGGCTGCTGCCGGAAAAAGTCAGACATCACGCGGCAGGACCGGGACGGATCGCGCGCGGGTATGGACGGCTTTTACGCCTGGCGCTCCGCCACCGGCTCGCTACCGTACTGATTGCGCTTGCCGCGCTGGGGCTGTCAGCGTACGGCACGACGTTTATGCAGGGCGAGTTTTTCCCCGCCTCGGACCGGCCCGAGTTGCTGGTCAGCCTGACGCTTCCGGCCAACGCGTCGCAGCCGGAAACGCTCAGAGAGGTGGAAAAGCTGGAAAAAGCGCTGGCCGACAACAGCAATATCGATCGCTTTTCGACGTACGTTGGCTCAGGCGCCGTCCGTTTTTACCTGCCGATGGACGTGCTGCTGGAAAATGAAATTATCGTCCAGATGGTTGTGGTCGCGAAGGATCTTGCGGCGCGGGATCGTCTGCACGCACAGCTCAACACGATCCTGGCGACGCAATTTAGCGACATCATCACCCGCGTGTCGCCCCTTGAGCTGGGGCCTCCCGTCGGCTGGCCCATCAAATACCGGGTGAGCGGGCCGGATTATCTGCAGGTCCGGGCGCTTGCGAACCGTCTCACGGACGCGATTGGCCGCTCCCCGTTCTCACGCGACGTTAACCAGACGGCCGGAGAGCCGGAGAGGGTCATCACCCTTAAGGTGAATCAGACGGCGGCCAGAGCGGCGGGAATATCGTCAGAAAGCCTTGCCCGCACGCTGAATACCGTCTGGTCCGGCAGCGTTGTCACGTCCATCAGAGATAATGACCGCCTTGTCGACGTGGTGCTCAGGGCCGAGGACAGCGCGCGCCAGAGCACCGCCACTTTCTCCTCACTCACGATTCAGGGGAATGACGGTAAAAAAATTCCGCTCAGCGCCGTCGCAACGCCGGTCTGGGGCGTGGACGATCCGGTCATCTGGCGCCGCCAGCGCGTGCCCTTTATCACGGTGCAAACCGACCTCGCCCCGGGGCTGAGGGCTGAAGCGGTATCCGCCGCGCTGCGTCCGGCGGTCGATAAACTGCGCGCGAGCCTGCCCACAGGTTACAGCATTGAAGAGGGCGGCGCGGTTGCCGAATCGGATAAGGGGAACAGCTCCGTCTTTACCGTTCTTCCGGTGACGCTGGTCATCATGCTGTTGCTGCTGATGCTTCAGCTGCGGCGATATTCCCGGATGCTGCTGGCGCTCCTGATGGCCCCGTTTGGTTTACCAGGGATCGTGCTGGCTATGCTGCCCGGCGGAACGCCGATGGGGTTTGTTGCGCTGCTGGGCGTCATCGCCCTGGCGGGGATGATCGTACGTAACGCGGTAATATTGATTAGCGAGGTTGACAGCAATCTAGCTCAGGGGATGGCAAATGATGCCGCGATTATGGCGGCCGCGGAGCACCGGGCCAGACCCATCTGTCTGACCGCCTGTGCCGCCATTCTGGGGATGATCCCCATCTCTCACCAGGTCTTCTGGGGCCCAATGGCCTATGCCATCATCGGCGGGCTGCTGGCTGCGACGCTGGTGACGCTGACCGTGTTACCCGCGTCGTTTAGCCTGCTGTTACAGTGGGGGGCTCAGCGCAAAGCCGCAGCCGACGGGCCGGGCTGAGTCCCCATCGTTCTCCGATTACGCGGCGGTCAGCGCAAAACGGTCTTTCAGGACATGGCGGATGTCCTCCTCCGCCAGCTGCCGCGTTTCAGTGCCGTTCGCCGTGATGGTTTTCAGCATATCGCCCAGCAAAATCTGGCGTCCTTCCGGGCTGTGCTGCACCACCACCCGCTTCTGCACAAAAATAGCATCAGGATGCGTGGAGTTCAGGTAGTTGGCCGGAACGAAATCAATCCACTCCTGGGGCGTGAGATCGAAGCCGTATTGTCGGGCCCATTCGCCTTCAACCTTCGCCTCAAGCAAATACTCGCCCTCCGCGCTGCGGCTCAGGCGAAACGTGTCGAAATCCTGGGTGATTTCCACGTCAAGCGTGTCCAGCGCCATTGGCGCGCGGATGCCGTAGCTGCCGAAGCCGAGATCGCAAAGCCACTGACGGCTCTCCACCGCGGCGATGAGCGCCATATGGGTTTTTGGCCGCCGCGCGGGGTAGAACATCGGGCGCGCCGCCACGAAACGGTAAGGTATCCCTAACGCTTCCAGCGCCATGGCAAAAAGCCCGTTCACCTCATAGCAGTACCCGCCGCGCCCTTTCTTTAGCACCTTCTCGGCAATGTCGTCTGGTGCCAGCGAGACAATTTTCCCCGCCTGCACGTCCAGATTTTCAAAGGGAACGGAAAAGATCTGATGACGCATCAGCGCATGCAGGGTGGACGTATCGGCCGCCGCCGGTCCGGTGTAGTTTATGCGTTTGAAATACGAGGAAATGTCGAAATTATCGCTGTGCATAATGCCTCCTTGTCCTGAACATGCCGGACACTATAGATGGCGCACATCATTGGCTGTATAGTCAGTTTTATCGAAAATTAGCCTGAACAGATACCCATGTCTGCCCCCTCCCCACACTATCGCCGGATTGCTGAGCGTCTGCGCCTCACGCTTTCTTCAGGCGCATTGCGAGTCGGTGACCGGATGATCTCCGCGCGTAAACTGGCCGAACGCGAGCACGTGAGCCTTCCGACGGCGCTGGAGGCCCTTCGCTGCCTTGAGGCTGAAGGGCTGATCGTTGCGCGACCGCGTTCAGGTTATTACATCCGCCAGATCGGCCTCCCTCCGCGCGCGGAGCCCGCGCGTTCCACGCCGGGCCCGGTGCCCGTGACTATGTCCGCCGTGGCCCGGTCGCTGTTCAGCAGTGCAGAAGCCCGGCTGATCCCGCTGGGCGCCGCCCTGCCCGATCCCGCGTGGCTGCCCGGGGAGGCGCTACAGCGGGCGTTACACTCCGTGGGCCGTCGTCTGGACGCGCATGGGCAGAGCTACAGCCTGCCGCCGGGAAGGCGTGATTTACGAAGCAAGATTGCGGCGCGTGCTGCGCAGTGGGGAGCCCGCTTCGGCGCGGACGATCTGATTATTACCGCAGGCGCGACGCAGGCGCTGCGCCTGGCCCTGCGGGCCGTGTGTCAGCCAGGTGATGTGGTGGCGGTGGAGCAGCCCGCCTACTTTGGCACGCTCCTGCTGCTGGAGGATTTAGGCCTGAAGGCGTTAGAAATCCCCACCGATCCTGCTGAAGGTCTGTTACTGGAACCGCTGGCTGACGCCATCCGCTGCCACCGTCCCGCGGCCGTCCTGGCCTCGCCCACCGTGCAAAACCCATTGGGTGCCAGCATGCCCGTCGCGCGCAAGCAGGAACTGGTTGCTCTGCTTGAAGAAGCCGGTATTCCTCTGATTGAGGACGACGTTTACGGTGACCTGGTCGGTGACGGGCAACGTCCTCCAGCCTGCAAAGCCTTCGACCAGAACGGGAATGTGATTTACTGCAGCTCCCTGTCTAAAACGCTTGCGCCGGGGTGGCGAATCGGCTGGATTGCCGCCGGACGCTATTACCCGCAGGTCTTGCAGGCCCGCATGGCCGGAGACTGGGCCGGCGCGCCGCTGCTGGAAGCCGCGACGAGCGAGATGCTGGCAAACGGCGACTACGACCGTCACCTGCGGCGGCTAAAGCGGCGGATCGCAGAGGGAATCGCCGCCGTCGTGGCGCGGGTCAAGGCCAGTTTTCCCCCCGGTACCCGCGTAAACGTCCCCGCAGCTGGCTTTCTGCTGTGGGTCGAACTTCCTCCGCAGGTCAACGCGCTGGAGGTGCATCGCCGCGCGCTGGCGCGGGGTATTGGCGTCAGCCCCGGCCCCCTGTTTTCCCCTGGCGCAGAACTCACGCACTTTCTGCGGCTAAACTGTGCAAACGAACCGACGCCCCGCCTGCTCAATGCCGTGGAGCAGATTGGTGCGCTATGCCATGAGCTGGCCGCTTTCACACCAGACTCTCCAGCCACTCGGTAAATACCCGCACTTTGCGGGAGAGATGACGGTGTGGGTAGAGCAGTGACAGTTTGCGGTCCGGCGAGCGATATTCAGGCAGGACCTCAACCAGCAGGCCGCGGTCAATGTAAGGCTGGAGAAAGAGATTCATTCCCTGCATTATCCCCAGCCCGGCCAGGCCTGCCGCGATGTAGGCCTCGGAGTTATCCACCACGAGCTTACCGGGTAGCGCGATCTCCGCAACGCCCTCTGGCGTGGTAAACGTCCACGGCTGAACGTGCCTGCTGCTGTTGTTAATCCAGTTAATCGCCTGATGCTTGCGTAAATCCTCCAGCGTTTCTGGCGTACCGTGTTCAGCCAGCCAGGCCGGGCTGGCGCAGGTCGTGATTTTAATGTTTCCGATTTTACGCGCGATATAGTCGCCGTCGTCCAGCTCGCCCACCCGCAGCACGCAGTCCAGACCGTCCCGCAGCATATCCCGACGGCGGTCAGAGCTGCTCAGGATGATGTCGATCTCAGGATGCTGACGATAAAAATCAGGCAGGTTGGGTATCACCCGCAGTGCCGCAAAAGAGATGGGCATATCCACACGCAGCTGGCCGTGTATCGGTCGATCGGCGCCAAACGACTCCAGTAATTCGTCCGCCTGCGCCAGCAGGGGTTTACTGCGGCGATAAAAGGCTTCCCCATCCGGCGTCAGGCTAATCCGACGCGTGGTGCGCTGCAGGAGCCGCGTGCCGCTGTGTTGTTCCAGAAGCTGCAGCGCTTTGGTCACTGCCGGGCGATGGACCTGCAGATTTTCCGCCGCCTGGGTAAGGCTCCCCGAGTCGACAATTTCAATAAAAATCCGAATAGATTCAAAGAGGTTTATTTGCATAAGGGATGTCTTGCCGCGAGCGGGAGAAAATGATTGTTATTAATTTTATAACAGTGATGAATGTTTTTGGCTATTTTTCCTAACAATCTTCCTCTCTACACTCTCCCTCATTCAAACGTATGGGAGAGTCTGCTATGAAAAATAACCGCATCTGTCAGATCCTGGGTATCGAAAAGCCCGTTATTCAGGGACCGTTATCCTGGCTTACTGATGCCCGTTTAGTGGCCGCGGTCAGCAATGCCGGAGGACTCGGCGTGCTGGGCCCCAACGCCGGTTTAACCGCCGATACCGCGGTCTCCACGCCGGAAGAGACCGCCGAAAAAATGCGGGAGGAAATTCGGAAAACCAAACGGCTGACCGAAAAACCCTTCGGCGTGAACCTGATCCCCACCGCCGTTAATGACGTCTGGACCGGGCCAATTCTTAAGGTGGTAAAAGAGGAAGGCGTCAGGGCCGTGGTGTATACGGGCTACGGGGAAGGCAGCATTATTCCCGCGCTGTTCAATGAGTTAAAAGAGGCAGGTATCGCCATTATCTACCGCGACATCAATCCCACGCCGGAAAACACCCTTCTGGCTGAAGAGATGGGGGCAGACATCATCGTCGCCACCGGTTTTGATGAGGGTGGGACGTTACCCGCGACGGCGCTGGGTACCTTTTCCATCGTGCCGCTGATTGCCGACGCCGTGAAGCACGTCCCGGTGATGGCGGCGGGCGGTATAACCGATAATCGCACCGCCAGAGCGGCGCATGCGTTAGGGGCGGAAGGCGTGTTTGCCGGCTCGGTGTTTATCAGTACCGAAGAAAGCCGCGTGCCGCAGGGGGTCAAAGAGAAAATTGTTGCCGCCAACGGCCTGGACCTGCTGCTTTTCCGCACCGTCCCCCACTACTATCGTTCTCTTCCCGGCAAGCTGGCGGAAAAACTGGCGGCGATGGATAAAGCGGGCGCAAGCAACGAAGCGCTGGGCAAGGCGATGGGCGGATTACGGGGCCTGCGCCTGGGCATGCTGGAAGGTAACACCGATGAAGGCTATATCGCGCTCGGCACGGGGATCGGGAATATCCGAAGCGTGAAAAGCGTGGCCGAGGTTGTCGATGCGTTAACGGTTGAGTAAGCCCTTAACCCTGATGCTATGGGCGCTGCACAGGAGCAGCGTCCGCAAACCGTCTGCGGTTCTTTTTCACACATAGCCACCATCTACCTCGCCACCGGTAAATCCGCGTACCGCGTCGTATAGGCCGGTGACAACATCTCTCGCTTCATCGCCCACGGTTTCTCAATCCCCTGCCCGGCGAACCATATCTTCCCTTTGCCGGAGTGATTGACGCTGTCGATCATCTCCATCAGCGCCGCGCTGTTGGCGCGCAGGCGATTGTCGTCAAACAGATTAAGCTGAGCGACGCCGCTGCTGAAAAAGTCCGCCAGCATGACCCCGGCCTTCATGTAGCGATACCCGTCGAGCCATATCCGCCCCAGCGCCTCCGTGGCGGCACGGATGATATCCCGCGAGTCATTGGTGGGCGTCATCAGGGTGACCGAAGCCTGATTACCGTAATAAATTTCGTTGTCCGCATGCGGGCTGGTGCGCACAAACACGCTGATAAAACGACAGTATTGATGCTCGCCGCGCAGTTTCTCCGCGGCGCGTTCCGCGTAGGCGCAAATCGCCTGGTGCATCTCTTCATATTGCGTAATGCGATGACCAAACGAACGGCTACAGATGATTTGCTGCTTCGTGGGGGTGTACTCTTCCAGGTCAAGACAGGGCTCGCCGCGAAGCTCGCGCGCCGTACGCTCCAGCACCACGTTAAAATGTTTGCGAATGACCCACGAGGAGGCCTCCGCCAGCTCCAGCGCCGTGGTAATCCCCATCGCGTTCAGTTTTTTCGTGATGCGCCGCCCTACGCCCCATACCTCCTCTACCGGAACCTTTGCCAGCAGTTTACGCTGCCGCTCCCGGCCTGACAGATCGACCACGCCGCCGGTACTGGCCCAGCGTTTCGCCGCATAGTTGGCCAGCTTCGCCAGCGTTTTTGTCGGGGCAATGCCGACGCCAACGGTTAAGCCCGTGTTTTTAAAGACCTGCGTGCGCATCTGGTGTCCGAACGCGTCCAGCGACATGCAGTTACCGATCCCTGAAACGTTCACGAACGCCTCGTCAATCGAGTAAATTTCTATGGCCGGAGCCAGATCCGTCAGCGTCTGCATCACCCGACTGCTGAGGTCGGCATACAGCGCATAGTTCGAACTGAAGACGTAAACCCTCGCCGGAAAAAGCTTCTCTTTGAATTTAAAATAGGGCTCACCCATTTTTATGCCGAACTGCTTTGCCTCCCGCGAGAGTGAAATGATGCAGCCGTCGTTGTTGGACACCACCACGATGGGCTTCCCCTCCAGATCGGGGCGGAATACCTTCTCGCAGGAGGCATAGAAGCTGTTCACATCAACCAGCGCGAACATGTTTATGCGTTTTAAGCGTGTGGGTGACGACGCCGAAGATCTGCAGTTCCTCTTCGGAATGAAAGGTAATCGGCTGATAGCGGGCGTTATGTGGCAACAGCCTCAGAACCGGGCGCGTCTGTAGCTCTTTCACCGTAAACTCACCGGCGACCGACGCCACGACGATATCCCCATGTTCGGCATTTAACGAGCGGTCAACCACCAGCAGATCGCCGTCGCCAATCCCCGCGCCAATCATGGAGTCTCCACTCACCTTGATAAAATAGGTCGCACTGGGGTGCCTCACTGCCAGCCGGTTAAGATCGAGACGATCCTCCACATAATCCTGCGCCGGGCTGGGAAACCCACAGGCAACACGTTCTAAAAACAAAGGTAGTTCAATGATTTGTTTTGGTTGATAAGAAAAGAGAGTGTCCATGATGCCTTTCTCGCCATATACTGTATATAAATACAGTATTACGGATTATGGTCAGGGATCAAGGTCATTTCCGGAAGCGAACCCAAACGCGTTGAAGTGTCAGAAGATTTAAAACGCGCAAAGCCCGGAAGCACATGTCGGGCTTTGCGCCTGTGACGATCAGTCCATCAGCGTATTCAATGTTTCCAGCGCGTCAGGCGGCAGCTGCAGTTCTCCCGCCGCGAGGTTTTGCCGCAGATGCGCCACGGAAGAGGTGCCCGGGATCAGCAGGATATTCGGAGAACGCTGCAGCAGCCATGCCAGCGCAACCTGCATTGCCGTGACGCCCAGTGAATCCGCGACAGCCTTCAGCCCGGAAGATTGCAGCGGCGTAAAGCCGCCCAGTGGGAAGAACGGCACATACGCAATCCCCTGCTGCGCGAGCAGATCCACCAGCGCATCGTCACCCCGGTTCACAATGTTGTACATGTTCTGCACACACACCACCGGCACCATCTTCTGCGCTTCCGCGACCTGGGTGGCCGTGACGTTGCTCAAACCAATATGCCGCACCAGCCCCTGCTGCTGTAATTCTGCCAGGGTGGAGAGCGGTTCAGCAATCGACCCTTCCGCTGGCCCGTGCGCGCTAAACATAATTCGCAGATTCACCACGTCCAGCACGTCCAGCTGCAGATTACGCAGGTTGTAATGCACCGCCTGCGTCAGCTCCTGCGCGGAAAAGGCCGGCAGCCAGGCGCCTTTGTCGTTGCGACAGGCGCCAATCTTGGTGACGATCGTCAGATCGTCCCGGTAAGGATGAAGCGCCTCGCGGATCAGCTGGTTGGTGACATGAGGGCCATAAAAATCACTGGTATCAATGTGGTTCACCCCCGCCGCCACGGCCTCGCGTAACACGTCCAGCGCGGCCTGCTTATCCTTCGGCGGCCCAAAGACGCCCGGCCCGGCGAGCTGCATCGCGCCGTAGCCCAGCCGTTTCACCGTCCGCGTCCCGAGCGCGTATGTCCCGCTTTTATCAATGCTGCTCATGTTGACCTTCCTCATAAAAATGATCCGGATTTACAACAGGTTCCCAAAAGGGCCCCTTAGTTAAGCGCGAGTTAATTAAAGTTTACATTCTCTACGACGATAGTAATGAAGTAACCCTGCATCTTCTCTAACGGACGACCGCTATGCTGAAAAATCTGCACGTGATTACCGGTATTATCTTTGCCCTCACCATATTCTGCCTGCTGCAAGTTGTCACGGGAGGGTTGTTCTACTCTGCCGTCAGTAACGATCGCCATAACTTCCAGAACTCCGGCGTGCTCAATGCCCAGCAGGAAAGCCTGAGCGACAGCGTGAACACGCTGGTGAAAACGCGCGTCACCGTCACCCGCGTGGCGATCCGCTACCTGAAAAACCAGCGTGACCCGGCTTCCCTGGCGGCGATCAATAAACTGCTGGGCACCGCAGGCGACTCGCTGGCAAAAGCCGAGGCCTATAACAAAGAGTGGCAGAAACTGCCGCAGGTTAAGGGCCAGGAGGCGGCATTGACCGACGAGATGCAGAAATCCTGGAACCAGATGCACGAAGTCATGCGTTTATCGATTGAGTATCTGCGCGCCGACAACTATCAGGCCTATGGCGATCTGGATGCGCAGCAGGCGCAGGACGATATGGAAGCGGTCTATAACCGCTGGCGCGCCGAAAATAACACCCTGCTGAAGGCCGCAACCGAAGAGAACCAGAGCAGCTTCACGCAGATGCAGTGGACGCTGGCGGCAATTCTGCTGGCCGTTATCGCGGTTCTGGTGGTCATCTGGCAGGGTTTACAGCACCTGCTGTTAAAACCACTCCACTCCATTATGGACCATATTCGCGCCATTGCAGGGGGCGACCTGACGCAGGAGATCGCTATCTCGGGCCGCAATGAGATGGGTCAGCTGGCCGCGGGCCTGCATGAGATGCAGCAGTCGCTGGTGACCACCGTCAGCGCCGTACGCGGAAGTACCGATTCCATCTACACCGGCGCAGGCGAAATTGCCGCAGGAAGCAACGATCTTTCCGCCCGCACCGAGCAGCAGGCCGCCTCGCTCGAAGAGACCGCCGCCAGCATGGAAGAGCTGACCGCGACGGTTAAACAGAACTCCGATAACGCCCGTCAGGCCACGCTGCTGGCGAAAAACGCCTCTGAAACGGCCGCGCGCGGCGGTCACGTCGTGGATAACGTGGTTCGCACCATGAACGAGATCGCCGACAGTTCGCAGCAAATTGCGCATATTACCGGCGTGATTGACAGCATCGCGTTCCAGACGAACATTCTGGCGCTTAACGCCGCGGTGGAAGCGGCACGCGCCGGGGAACAGGGGCGTGGTTTTGCGGTTGTCGCAGGGGAGGTCCGGACCCTGGCGAGCCGCAGCGCGCAGGCGGCGAAAGAGATCAAAGGGCTTATCGAGAACTCCGTCAGCCGCGTGAATACCGGTTCTGAGCAGGTTAGCGAGGCAGGCACCACCATGAAGGAAATCGTCGCCGCCGTGACCCGCGTGACCGATATCATGGGCGAGATTTCCTCTGCCTCTGACGAGCAGAGCCGCGGCATTGAACAGGTGAGCCTGGCCGTTTCGCAGATGGACAGCGTGACGCAGCAAAACGCCGCGCTGGTGCAGGAGTCCGCCACGGCGGCAGCGGCGCTGGAAGATCAGTCCGAACAGCTGCGCCAGGCGGTGGCCGCGTTTCGTCTGAACGGCAAAGAAAAAGCGGTAGCTCCACGTCCGGCCAGCGTGAAAACGCCTCAGCTGTTGCGCCCGGCAACCGCAAACGCCGCCACCGACAGTAACTGGGAAACCTTCTGAATCACCGGCAGGCGAGGAAATCGCCCGCTAGCGGCTGCGCTTGGCGTGCCGCTCCCAGTTCTCCTGTTTTGCTTCATCGGATTTACGCAGTGAAACGTAGCATGCCCCGCTGCCGCCGTGATGCGGCAGCGCCACGCAGAAGGCCTGCACTTCCTCGAACTCGGTTAACCAGCGCGCCAGATAGCTGCGCACCACATTAGGATGCGAGTTCTGCTCGCGCCCTTTTCCGTGAATGATAATCAGATTGCGTAACCCGTCACGTCCGGCCTGGCGAATAAAAGAATAGAGCATCTGACGGCAGCGTTCGGCGGGCTGACGCAGGAGGTTTAAGCTGGCCTGGCGGGCATATTTACCCGATCGCAGCTTCTCGATAACGCCCTGCTGCACCCCTTCGCGCCGGAACGCCAGCGGCTCTTCAAGGGGCAGAAGGTCAAGAAAATCCAGCGTCAGGAAGTTATCCAGCTGTTCACTATCCACCTCCTGGCGCGCCCGCGTATTGCGGCTGGGCTGCCAGTGAATATCCGGGCCACGCTTCAGCGGCTGGACATCTTCCATGGCGTCAAGAAAAAAGGATTTGTCGTCAGGGTTCATGGATATCCTCCGGCTACAACTGAGGACGGTACTATACCTGCGCCTGAGACTGGCCTCAATCACCATTACAGGCCCTCATGCGCCGCAAATATTAACCTGATGAATATATATAGTATTTATAAAATGGATTTAAATACGACTTAACTAAAATTTCAGCAAAGATGAAATAAGTGATTTGTGTTAAATTTTCGTAAAATCAAACACTCGACATCCTTTCTTTTTGCGGAAAAGGTGTTATACCTAAATATACCTGCTTCATGGATATAATATTCAGGATTGGCGAAAGGACGCACTGCTGTGTGTACTGGAGGATCTGTCTGATGTCGGGCAGATCCTGTTTTTTTATTATCTCACTTTCACGCCGCGATTATTTTTCTCGCTTCCCGTCTGAACTGCGTAATTAATGATTCAGCCAGGGGCGTCTGACGTGAATCACGGCGCTGAATTAAATAATATGCTGCTTTTGGAAGCGATTCGACAACCGGCAGCATGACCAGACGGTGCGCCAGCAGCGGGTCACAGCCCAACTCCTGCGGCAATATGCTTAGAAAATCACTTTGCGCAACCAGGCTTATGCAGGAAGAAAAAGTTTCGCAGACCACACCAATTCGCGGTATTTGCGAGCGATGGCTAAATACCTCTTCTAACTGCTTATAATAACTTCCCCGCGGCGTCGGCATTGTCCAGTTATAATGCAGGAGTTCGTTAATCGACGTTGCCCCCGTTGCCGGATGCCCTTCGCGACAAAATACCGCAAATGGCTTCTCAAAGAGTTTTTCAAACGTAAATTCCTGGTCGTAAGGTCCCTGATAATAAGTATTGATGGTGAAATCCAGCTCTCCCTGCCGTAATTCGTTGATCATCGACACCAGCTGCCCTTCCATTATCCGCACTTTGACCTGCGGATGTTGGGCATGAAAGCGGGTAATAACGGCGGGCATCAGGCTGCGCGAAACGCTGGCCCCCATCCCGATGTTGATCTGCCCGGCCTGTTCCCCCTGCCGCTGACGAATGTCATCCTGCGCCGCGCGCAGCTCTTCCAGAATTAACCGGGCGCGCTGGTAAAAGCCCTCACCGCATTCGGTCAACGCCACGCCCTTACTCCTGCGCACGAAAAGCTGCGCCGCCATGCCCTCCTCCAGCTCTTTGATGGATTTGGTCAGCGCCGGCTGCGAAAGATTCAGCGTCCTGCTGGCACCGCGAATGCTGCCCTGACGAGCGACTTCAACAAACGCCCGGAGATGATGGAATTTAACCTGAAATGACATAGCCCGACCGATAACCGTTGTTTATCAGAGTAAAGAAACTGTCATCTACTTTACTGGAAAGGGATGTGCGAGGGTAATTCCTGAACGGTTAAAACTGTGAAAAATCGGTTAGTGATAAGTAAAAACTATCACAGCGTGAAGCAGTTCACATATTTTCATGATGACAGGAACAGATATGGACACACTGGCGCAGTACATCCAGACGTTAACCCCGCAGCTGAGCGCGTGGCGTCGCGATTTTCACCATTTTGCGGAATCCGGCTGGGTAGAGTTTCGTACCGCCGCGAAAGTTGCGGAGACCCTGGACTCGCTGGGTTACGAACTGGCGATGGGGCGCGACGTGGTCGATGCCGAAAGCCGGATGGGGCTGCCCGACGAGGCAACCCTGGCGCGAGAGTTTGCCCGCGCGCGGGCGCAAGGCGCGCCTGAGAAATGGCTGGCGCCGTTTGAAGGCGGCTTTACCGGCATTGTCGCCACCCTGAATACCGGCCGCCCGGGCCCAACCCTGGCGTTTCGCGTGGACATGGACGCCCTTGATTTAAGCGAAGCGCTCGACGACAGCCATCGCCCGTTCCGCGACGGGTTTGCCTCCTGCAATCCGGGCATGATGCACGCCTGCGCGCACGACGGCCACACCACCATTGGTCTGGGACTGGCACAGGTGCTTAAGCAGAATGCAGCCCGGCTCAACGGCACCATTAAGCTGATCTTCCAGCCTGCTGAAGAAGGCACGCGCGGCGCGCGCGCCATGGTTGCCGCCGGGGCGCTGGATGACGTGGACTATTTCACGGCCATTCATATTGGTACCGGCGTCCCTGCCGGTACGGTGATCTGCGGCAGCGATAACTTTATGGCCACCACCAAGTTCGACGTGAGCTTCACCGGCGTGGCCGCACACGCGGGCGGTAAGCCGGAGGACGGGCGTAACGCCCTGCTCGCCGCCGCGCAGGCCGCCCTCGCCCTGCACAGCATCGCCCCGCACAGCGACGGCGCATCCCGGGTGAACGTCGGCGTGATGCAGGCGGGCAGCGGGCGCAACGTGGTCCCCGCGAATGCTCTGATTAAGGTTGAAACCCGCGGCGAAAGCGAAGCGATTAATCAGTATGTCTTTGAACGCGCGCAGGCCGTCATTACCGGCGCGGCGGCGCTCTACGGCGTGAGCGCCGAGATGCGCCTGATGGGGGCTGCCACCTCCAGCGCGCCGACACCGGCGTGGGTGGATTATCTGCGCGAACAGGCGAGCCAGGTTTCCGGGGTTGTTCATGCCATCGATAAGGTGAAAGCGCCAGCGGGTTCCGAAGACGCCACGCTGATGATGGCCCGCGTGCAGCAGAACGGCGGCATGGCGTCCTATATGGTGTTTGGCACGGATTTGAGCGCCGGACATCACAACGAAAAATTCGACTTCGATGAGCAGGTCATGACTATCGCCATCGAAACGCTGGCGCGAACAGCGCTCAATTTCCCGTGGACGCGAGGTGTGTGATGCAGGAGAACTACGCTTTTATTGCCGATGCGATCGACACGCGATGTCGGACGTTAACCGATATTGCCGACGCGATCTGGGATCGTCCCGAAACCCGCTTTGAAGAGTTCTGGTCCGCCGAACGGCTGGCCAGCGAGCTGGAAGCAGAAGGCTTCACGCTGACCCGCGAGGCAGGCGGTATTCCCAATGCCTTTATCGCCAGCTTCGGCAGCGGGAAACCGGTTATCGCCCTGCTGGGCGAGTACGACGCGCTGGCCGGGTTAAGCCAGCAGGCACACTGCGCGACGGCGCAAACCGCCACGCCGGGGGCTAACGGCCACGGCTGCGGACATAATCTCTTAGGCACCGCAGCGCTTGCGGGCGCGGTGGCGGTGAAAAGCTGGCTGGAGCAGCACGGCGGCAGCGGAACGGTGCGTTTTTACGGCTGTCCCGGTGAAGAAGGCGGCTCCGGGAAAACCTTTATGGTGCGCGAAGGGCTGTTTGATGACGTCGATGCCGCCGTCACCTGGCACCCGGAAGCCTTTGCCGGGATGTTTAACGTCAGCACGCTGGCGAATATTCAGGCCGCCTGGCGTTTTCACGGCGTGGCGGCGCACGCGGCCAACTCCCCTCACCTGGGACGCAGCGCCCTGGACGCCGTGACGCTGATGACCACCGGCACCAACTTCCTTAACGAACACATCATCGAGAAAGCGCGCGTCCATTACGCCATTACCGACACCGGCGGGATTTCGCCCAACGTGGTGCAGGCGCAGGCCGAGGTGCTGTACCTGATCCGCGCCCCGGAGATGGCGGATGCGCAGCAGATCTACGAGCGCATCGAGAAAATCGCCCAGGGCGCGGCGATGATGACCGAAACGACCGTCGAGTGCCGCTTTGATAAAGCCTGCTCCAGCTACCTGCCGAACCGCACGCTTGAGGCCGCGATGTATCGCGCCCTGCAGCACTACGGCACGCCGGAGTGGACCGACGAAGAGCGAGAGTTTGCCCGCGAGATCCGCGCCACGCTGACGCCCAACGATCTGCAAAATAGCCTGAAAAATATTGCCGCCACGGGTGGTGAAGCGGGTAAAGCCTTTGCCCGTCGTCATCAGGCGACGCTGCTGGTGGATGAAGTCGCGCCTTATGCCGTCACCGACAACGTGCTGGCAGGTTCAACCGACGTGGGTGACGTCAGCTGGAAAATGCCGGTCGCTCAGTGCTTCAGCCCCTGCTTTACCGTCGGCACGCCGCTGCACACCTGGCAGCTGGTATCTCAGGGGCGAACCTCTATTGCCCACAAGGGCATGCTGCTGGCCGGGAAAGTGATGGGCGCGACCGCGCTCAATCTGCTGCAGGACGCGGCGCTGCTGAAAAAATGCCGTGAAGAGTTCGAACAACAACTAGAAGAAAAACCGTACGCGTGTCCGATCCCACCGGGCGTGACACCGTCACCTTTAAAATAAAAAACACAACACAACAACACAACACTCCCGAGGAACGCCCATGAGTATGTCATCCATACCTTCGCATTCCCCATCCGGTAAGCTCTATGGCTGGGTTGAAAGGATCGGCAATAAAGTGCCGCACCCTTTCCTGCTTTTTATCTATCTGATTGTGATTTTGATGGTCGCCACCGCCGTGCTCTCCGCCTTTGACGTCAGCGTGCGCAGTCCGGCCGACGGCAGCCTGGTGGCGGTGAAAAATCTGCTGAGCATTGAAGGGCTGCACTGGTTTTTACCCAACGTGATTAAAAACTTCAGCGGCTTCGCCCCGCTCGGCGCCATTCTGGCGCTGGTGCTGGGCGCCGGGCTGGCTGAACGCGTCGGCCTGTTGCCCGCATTGATGGTGAAGATGGCTTCTCACGTCAGCGCGCGCTACGCGAGCTACATGGTGCTGTTTATCGCCTTCTTCAGCCATATCTCCTCCGACGCCGCGCTGGTGATCATGCCGCCGATGGGGGCGCTGATCTTCCTCGCCGTCGGGCGCCACCCCGTGGCGGGCCTGCTGTCCGCGATTGCGGGGGTGGGCTGCGGCTTTACTGCTAACCTGCTGATCGTCACCACCGACGTGTTGCTCTCGGGCATCAGTACGGAGGCGGCGAAAACCATTGATGCGGCCATGCACGTCAGCGTGATCGACAACTGGTACTTTATGGCAAGCTCGGTCATTGTCCTGACGATTGTCGGCGGGCTGATTACCGATAAGATCGTCGAGCCGCGCCTGGGCAAATGGGAAGGCCGTAGCGATGAAAAGCTGGAGACGCTGAGCGAAGCGCAGCGCTTCGGCCTGCGCGTGGCGGGGATTGTCTCGCTGGCGTTTATCGCCGCGGTGGCGCTGATGGTGGTGCCGGAAAACGGCATATTGCGCGATCCGGTTAAACATACGGTCCTGCCCTCGCCGTTTATTCAGGGCATCGTGCCGCTGATTATCCTCTTCTTCTTTGTTGTTTCGCTCGCCTACGGTATCGCCACCGGCAAAATCCGCCGCCAGGGTGACCTACCGCAGCTGATGATCGAGCCGATGAAAGAGATGGCGGGCTTTATCGTGATGGTGTTCCCGCTGGCGCAGTTTGTGGCGATGTTTAACTGGAGCAACATGGGCAAGTTTATGGCCGTGGGCCTCACCGACGCGCTGGAGGCTGCCGGGCTAAGCGGCGTACCGGCGTTTGTCGGTCTGGCGCTGCTGTCATCCCTGCTGTGCATGTTTATCGCGAGCGGCTCCGCCATCTGGTCGATTCTGGCCCCGATCTTCGTGCCGATGTTTATGATGCTGGGGTTCCACCCGGCTTTCGCGCAGATCCTGTTCCGCATCGCGGACTCTTCGGTTATCCCGCTGGCGCCGGTTTCGCCGTTTGTTCCGCTGTTTTTAGGCTTCCTGCAGCGCTATAAACCCGAGGCCAAACTGGGTACCTACTATTCTCTGGTTTTACCCTACCCGCTTATCTTTTTAGGGGTATGGCTGGTGATGCTGGTGGCGTGGTATCTTGTCGGCCTGCCGATTGGGCCGGGGATCTACCCGAGGCTGAACTAAGGGAATGAGGATGCTGAGATTACTCGAAGACAAGATTGCGACGCCGCTTGGGCCGCTGTGGGTGATCGCGGACGAGCAGTTTTGCCTGCGCGCCGTTGAGTGGGAAGAGCACAGCGACCGCATGGAAGAACTGCTTGCGATTCACTACCGCGCCCAGGGGTATGAACGTATCCGCGCTACCAATCCGGGTGGACTGAGCGACAAGCTTGCGGCGTACTTCGAAGGCGATCTCAGCATCATCGACACGCTGCCCACCGCCACGGCGGGCACCCCTTTTCAGCGCGAAGTGTGGCAGGCGCTGCGGGCCATTCCCTGCGGGCAGGTGATGCATTACGGCCAGCTCGCGGAGCAGTTAGGTCGCGCTGGGGCCGCACGTGCCGTAGGTGCCGCGAACGGCTCTAATCCGGTCAGCATCGTGGTGCCCTGCCATCGCGTTATTGGCCGCAACGGCACCCTGACCGGCTATGCCGGTGGCGTGCAGCGAAAAGAGTGGTTGCTGCGTCACGAAGGGTATCTCTTACTCTAGTTCCCAGGCTTTTTGTGCTTAATTTTCTTCCGGTTAGGCTAAAAATCCATAATCAAGCTGTGGAATTTCAAGAAGATGGCGGCACATTGCCGTCTCTTGTCCTTATTGAGGGTTTGTCAGGCTTACGTACTTACCAAAAAGATGTTAAAATTGACCAATATCAATTAAGGCTTGAGCAAACCTATGATCCCGGAAAAGCGAATTATACGACGCATTCAGTCTGGCGGTTGTGCTATCCATTGCCAGGATTGCAGCATCAGCCAGCTCTGTATCCCGTTTACCCTGAATGAGCATGAACTCGATCAGCTTGATAATATTATCGAGCGTAAAAAGCCTATTCAGAAAGGGCAGACGCTGTTTAAAGCGGGAGACGAACTGAAATCGCTCTATGCTATCCGTTCTGGCACCATCAAGAGCTACACCATCACCGAACAGGGCGATGAGCAGATCACCGGCTTCCATCTGGCGGGTGACCTGGTAGGCTTTGATGCCATCGGTACGGGCCACCACCCGAGCTTTGCTCAGGCACTCGAAACCTCGATGGTTTGCGAAATTCCGTTTGAAACCCTGGACGATCTGTCCGGCAAGATGCCTAACCTGCGTCAGCAGATGATGCGTCTGATGAGCGGTGAGATCAAAGGCGATCAGGACATGATTCTGCTGCTTTCTAAAAAGAACGCAGAAGAGCGCCTGGCCGCGTTTATCTACAACCTCTCCCGCCGCTTCGCCGAGCGTGGCTTCTCGCCGCGTGAATTCCGTCTGACGATGACGCGTGGCGATATCGGTAACTACCTGGGTCTGACCGTGGAAACCATCAGCCGTCTGCTGGGTCGTTTCCAGAAAAGCGGGATGCTGGCCGTTAAGGGTAAATACATCACTATCGAAAACGGTGAAGCGCTGGCCGTTCTTGCCGGGCACGCCCGCAACGTGGCGTAAACGCCATACGTATACAGCCAGACCGATAAATTTTCCTGATTTATGGGTCTGGCCTGTCACCCCGTCTTTTATCTGCCCTTTTCACCGTAGCACGTCCCCACACAGCACCCGAAAGGGTCTCGTTGAGGTTATGAATTGAGAGAAAGTTTGTTTTTCGTTTCAGTCGTGATTGCCTCAGTGACCTTTATCTTCATCTGGATCATGCTTGTCGGCCCAATGAAGGGGGAGGAAAAAACCTACGTTCAGGACTCCACGACCTTTGCGATAGCGGTGATGGTGCTGCTGTTTATTGCATTTATCGCGGTAACGACCACGGTGCTTTTCCTCTGATAAATTTTCATGAATTATTGATCTGGCAAAAGCTCTCCTCTGTTTCATTCAGGATATATAGGTTACTCTTTTAATTACAGACTGTGGTGACAGTAGTAAGGAGACCTGTATGGCCAAGTATCAAAACATGCTGGTAGCAATCGATCCGAATCAGGACGATCAGCCGGCATTACGACGTGCTGTGTATTTACATCAACGGATTGGTGGCAAAATCAAAGCGTTTTTGCCGATCTATGACTTCTCGTATGAGATGACCACCCTTCTGTCGCCTGACGAGCGCACCGCTATGCGTCAGGGCGTCATCAGCCAGCGTACCGCGTGGATCCGCGAACAGGCGAAGTATTACCTGGAAGCGGGCGTGCCCATTGATATCAAAGTGGTCTGGCACAACCGACCTTTCGAAGCCATCATTCAGGAAGTCGTTGCCGGTGGGCACGATCTGCTGCTGAAGATGGCGCACCAGCACGACAAGCTGGAATCCGTGATCTTCACCCCGACCGACTGGCACCTGCTGCGTAAATGCCCTTGCCCGGTCTGGATGGTGAAAGACCAGCCGTGGCCTGAAGGCGGGAAAGCCGTTGTGGCGGTAAACCTCGCCAGCGAAGAGGATTACCATAACTCGCTGAACGAGAAGCTGGTGAAGGAGACCCTCCAGCTTGCCGACCAGGTCAACCACACCGAAGTGCATCTGGTAGGTGCCTATCCGGTTACCCCGATTAACATCGCCATTGAGCTGCCGGAATTTGACCCGAGCGTGTATAACGACGCCATCCGCGGTCAGCACCTGCTGGCCATGAAAGCGCTACGCCAGAAATTCAGCATCGATGAGAAAATGACCCACGTGGAAAAAGGGCTGCCTGAAGAGGTGATCCCGGACCTGGCTGAACACCTGCAGGCGGGGATTGTCGTGCTGGGTACCATTGGACGTACCGGTATTTCTGCCGCCTTCCTCGGCAACACCGCCGAGCAGGTGATCGACCATCTGCGCTGCGACCTGCTGGTTATCAAGCCGGATGAGTACCAGACGCCGGTTGAGCTTGACGATCCTGAAGACGATTGACCCGCAAGATGAAAAAAAACCGTCGGCGAACCGGCGGTTTTTTTTGCCGGGTAGCGGCTACGCCTTAACCGGCCTACGGGTTTGGTAGGCCCGGTAAGCTTGCGCCACCGGGCTTTACCCTGTCAGAGCGCTTTCAGAATCGCATCCACGCTGGCTTTGGCATCGCCAAACAGCATGTGGGTGTTCTCTTTGAAGAACAGCGGGTTCTGCACCCCGGCATAGCCGGTATTCATTGAGCGCTTAAACACGATCACGTTCTGCGCCTTCCACACTTCCAGAACCGGCATCCCGGCGATTGGGCTACGCGGATCGTCCTGCGCCGCCGGGTTAACGGTGTCGTTAGCCCCAATGACCAGCACGGTATCGGTGTCGGCGAAATCATCGTTGATCTCGTCCATCTCCAGCACGATGTCGTAAGGCACTTTCGCTTCCGCCAGCAGCACGTTCATGTGGCCTGGCAGACGCCCCGCCACCGGATGAATACCAAAACGCACCTTGATGCCGCGCGCGCGCAGCTTCTCGGTGATTTCCGCGACCGGATACTGCGCCTGTGCCACCGCCATGCCGTAGCCCGGGGTGATAATGACCGAGTGCGAGTTTTTGAGCATCTCGGCGGTATCTTCCGCGCTGATCTCACGGTGCTCCCCCACTTCCTCATCGGAGCCGGTAGACGAGCCGTCAGAACCAAAGCCACCGGCGATGACGCTGATGAACGAGCGGTTCATCGCCTTACACATGATGTAAGACAGGATCGCACCGGAAGAACCCACCAGCGCACCGGTGACGATCAGCAGGTCGTTGCTCAGCATAAAGCCCGCCGCCGCTGCCGCCCAACCGGAATAGGAGTTCAGCATGGAGACCACCACCGGCATATCCGCACCACCGATGGACGCCACCAGGTGCCAGCCAAACGCCAGTGCAATAATGGTCATCACCAGCAACGCCAGCACCTGCAGACCGACGCTTTCGGTACGCACGAAGACCACCAGCAGCACAAACGATACCACCAGCGCCGCCAGGTTCAGCTTATGACGGTTTGGCAGCATCAGCGGCTTAGAGGAAATCTTCCCGCGCAGCTTGCCGAACGCGACAATGGAACCGGTGAAGGTGACCGCACCGATGAAGATACCGAGGAACACTTCCGTCAGGTGAATATTCACCAGAATCGGTTCCAGACCTGGCGTGTGGTACAGGTAGCTGTTGAAGCCCACCAGCACTGCGGCCAGACCCACAAAGCTGTGCAGAATCGCCACCAGCTCCGGCATCTCGGTCATTTCAACGCGTTTCGCCAGGCGAATACCAATCGCACCGCCGATGATCATCGCCACCAGGATCCACGCCACGTTGCCGGTGTCCGGCCCGAAGATGGTGGCAATCAGCGCAATCGCCATCCCGGCGATACCAAAGTTATTCCCCTGCTGAGACGTTTCGTGTTTGGAAAGCCCCGCCAGACTGAAAATAAACAGGATTGCAGCAACAATGTATGCGGCTGTCACTAATCCTCCAGACATATGCTACCCCTTAGCCTTTACGAAACATTTTCAGCATGCGCTGAGTCACGGTGAAACCACCGAAAATATTGATACTGGCGATCAGCACCGCGATAAAGCTCAGGAAGCTGATCCAGCCGCCGTGGCCAATCTGCAGTAACGCCCCCACCACGATGATCCCGGAGATGGCGTTGGTCACCGACATCAGCGGCGTATGCAGCGCATGGGAGACGTTCCACACCACGTAGTAGCCCACGACGCAGGAGAGCGCGAAGACGGTAAAGTGGCCGAGGAACTCTTTCGGCGCGACGTCAGCCAGCCAGCCGAACAGAATAATCACCAGCGCCATGATCGCGTATTTGCGCCACGGGGAAGCCGGTTTGGCAGGTTCTTTTGGTTCAGGCGCCGCTTTAGGCGCTGCCTGAGGCTGGGCCGAAACCTGAATCGGTGGCGCAGGCCAGGTAATTTGACCTTCACGCACCACGGTCACACCGCGCACCACCACGTCGTCAAAATCGACGGTGATGTTGCCGTCTTTTTCTTTGCAAAGCAGCTTCAGCAGGTTAACGAGGTTGGTGCCGTACAGCTGAGACGATTGTGTCGGCAGGCGACCCGGCAGATCGGTATAGCCGATCACCTTCACGCCGTTTGCGGTCGTGGTCACCTGATTCGCTACGGTATATTCGCAGTTGCCGCCGTTTTGCGCGGCCAGGTCGACAATCACGCTGCCCGGCTTCATGGAGTCCACCATCTCACGGGTAATCAGCTTCGGCGCCGGTTTACCCGGGATAAGCGCGGTGGTCACAATGATGTCGACATCTTTCGCCTGCACGGCGAAGAGTTCCATTTCGGCTTTGATAAAGGCTTCAGACATCACCTTCGCATAACCATCACCGCTGCCCGCTTCTTCCTTGAAGTCCAGCTCAAGGAATTCGGCCCCCATACTCTGGACCTGTTCCTTCACCTCAGGACGGGTATCAAACGCGCGAACGATAGCGCCCAGGCTGTTTGCCGCACCGATGGCAGCAAGTCCCGCCACGCCCGCGCCAATCACCATCACCTTCGCCGGAGGGACTTTACCCGCCGCGGTGATCTGACCGGTAAAGAAGCGACCAAATTCGTGGGCCGCTTCAACAATGGCGCGGTAGCCCGCAATGTTTGCCATCGAACTTAAGGCGTCCAGCGACTGGGCGCGCGAAATACGCGGCACAGAGTCCATCGCCATCACGGTGACGCCGCGCGCGGCCAGTTTTTCCATCAGCTCAGGATTTTGCGCAGGCCAGATAAAGCTCACCAGCGTGGTGCCTGGATTCAGCAGCGCAATCTCACTCTCTTCCGGTGCGTTGACCTTCAGAATAACCGGCGACTGCCACACGTCGGCACTGTCCACCACTTCCGCGCCAGCCTGAATAAAGGCCTCGTCATCGAAACTCGCCAGTTTGCCCGCGCCGCTTTCAACTGCGACGGTAAAACCCAGCTTAAGCAGTTGCTCCACCGTTTTCGGTGTTGCCGCTACGCGGGTTTCATTGGCTAACCGTTCTTTTGGTACCCCAATACGCATAGTTTTCCCTTCCATCGGTTTTTGATGATGGTTTAACGATAAGTGCCCGCGGTTTGTATCATTTTTCGCCATCACGCAAGCAATGAGACACAATTCACCCCGGAAAATAAAACAGTAACAAACTGTCTATAACCTACTGAAAATAGCGGCCGTGATCTACCGCCAGAAAACACTATTTCTTACTTTATCTGTGAAAAATAAGCGATCGGCGTCACTGACAGTGATATTTACCTTAAATTCATCGCCAGAACCGATAATTCGCGCAAGCGAAGCGGTAAAAACATGATATAGCGCCATAAGAGAACAACTTATTAACATTAAATTAACTTGTAAAAGTCATAAGCTTTATCAGTTTTACTTGTCAAACGCGTGTTTTTTCAACATATCACTAAATGTTATCGAATAAGGTGATTCAGTGAGCACAGGCAGTGAAAAATGGCGCAGACAGCGACGGGTTTTAAATGCCATAATCGGGACCGTCTCAAATTAACAACAATACCAGTACATGGTTTGCGCAAGGCGAAGGATCATTTTTATGAAGCTTAAGAACACACTCCTGGCGTCCGCACTTCTCTCCGCGACCGCCCTGTCTGCGAATGCCGCAACAGAGTTAACGCCGGAGCAAGCGGCAGCGTTAAAACCTTTTGACCATAAGGTCATTGTGGGTCGTTATAATTCTATTGGCGACGCCGTCGCCGCTGCATCAAAGGCCGCTGATAAAAACGGGGCAGCCTCGTTTTATGTTGTTGACCAGTCTGATAACGGTAACAGCGGTAACCAGCGCGTAACCATTGCGCTGTATAAGGACAACGCGCCAAAAGCTGACGCACCGAAAAACCGCGTGATTAACGGTGTTGTTGAACTGCCGAAAGATCAGGCAATTGCGCTGGAACCGTACGACACCGTCACCGTTCAGGGCTTTTACCGCAGCCAGCCTGAAGTGAACGATGCCATCACCAAAGCCGCGAAAGAGAAAGGGGCCTACGCTTTCTACATCGTGCGTCAGGTCGATGCTAACCAGGGCGGCAACCAGCGTATTACCGCGTTCATCTATAAAGAAGATGCGAAGAAACGTGTTCTGCAGAGCCCGGATGCGATTCCGGCAAACTCAGAAGCCGGTCGCGCGGCGATAGCGAAAGGCGGCGAAGAAGCGAAGAAAGTGGAAATCCCAGGCGTCGCAACGACGGCTACGCCAAGCGCTGAAGTGGGCCGTTTCTTTGAAACGCAGTCCACGAAAGGTGGCCGTTATTCGGTTACGCTGCCAGACGGTACCAAAGTTGAAGAGCTGAACAACGCCACTGCCGCGCAGATGGTGCCGTTCGACAGCATCAAATTTACCGGCAACTACGGCAACATGACGGAAGTCTCTTACCAGGTCGCGAAGCGTGCGGCGAAGAAAGGGGCGAAGTTCTACCACATCACCCGCCAGTGGCAGGAACGTGGTAACAACGTGACCATCAGCGCCGATCTGTACAAGTAACAAAATCGTTTAAAAAAGGCGGCGCAATGCCGCCTTTTTTGTTACTTTTTTTGAATTTCTGCCACACGTCATTGCATGCTTTCGTTACACTCCGTAAAATCCCGCGCCTTAGTGTGATCCACCATTTTTATGCGCCTGAGCGAAATAATTATTCTGGATTTTGACCTTTCATAACAGGAAGCCAATGGAAAAGAAACTTGGCCTGAGTGCTCTGACTGCACTCGTTTTAAGCTCAATGCTGGGTGCGGGCGTATTCAGTTTGCCGCAAAATATGGCGGCCGTCGCCAGCCCGTCTGCCCTCATCATTGGCTGGGGCATTACGGGTGTCGGAATATTGCTGCTGGCCTTCGCCATGCTGCTGCTGACGCGCATTCGCCCGGATCTGGACGGCGGCATTTTCACCTATGCCCGGGAAGGTTTCGGCGAGCTGATTGGCTTCTGCTCCGCCTGGGGATACTGGCTGTGTGCGGTGATCGCCAACGTCTCCTATCTGGTGATCGTTTTCTCGGCCCTCAGTTTCTTTACCGATACGCCTGAGCTGCGACTCTTTGGCGACGGGAATACCTGGCAGTCTATTGTGGGCGCCTCGGTGTTACTGTGGTTCGTCCACTGGCTGGTGCTGCGTGGCGTACAAACGGCCGCCAGCATTAACCTGGTGGCGACGCTCGCGAAACTGGTTCCGCTCGGCCTGTTTATCGTTCTGGCCTTCATTGCGTTCCGTATGGACGTGTTCACGCTCGATTTCAGCGGCGTTGCGCTGGGCGTCCCCGTCTGGGAGCAGGTGAAAAACACGATGCTGATTACCCTGTGGGTGTTCATCGGTGTTGAAGGCGCGGTTGTGGTTTCCGCCCGGGCCCGAAATAAACGCGATGTGGGCCGCGCCACGCTGCTGGCGGTACTGGCTGCGCTCGGGGTCTATCTGCTGGTGACGCTGCTGTCGCTGGGCGTGGTGGCGCGTCCTGAGCTGGCTGAAATGCGTAACCCGTCAATGGCGGGCCTGATGGTGAAAATGCTCGGCCCCTGGGGCGATGTGGTGATTGCCGCTGGCCTTATCATCTCCGTCTGCGGAGCCTACCTGAGCTGGACCATCATGGCGGCTGAAGTGCCTTTCCTGGCCGCGACGCACAAGGCGTTTCCACGCCTGTTTGCGCGTCAAAACCAAAACAGCGCGCCGTCTGCCTCACTCTGGCTGACCAACATCAGCGTTCAGATCTGTCTGGTGCTGATCTGGCTCACAGGTTCAGACTATAACACGCTGCTGACCATCGCCTCGGAGATGATTCTGGTACCCTATTTCTTAGTGGGTGCGTATCTGTTAAAAATTGCCACACGCCCGGCGCATTATGTCGTGGGTGTCGGAGCCTGTATTTACGGCCTGTGGTTGTTGTATGCTTCCGGACCTATGCATCTGCTGTTGTCGGTGGTGCTGTACGCACCGGGTCTGCTGGTGTTCATCTACGCCCGCCGCACGCATCAGCTGGAGAACGCGCTGAAACGCCGTGAGATGGCCTTAATTGGACTGTTACTGGTTGCTGCCGTGCCGGCAACCTGGATGTTAGTGGGATAGCATCGCCTTTCCCATTGTTGAACTGTAAAGGAGAATACGATGGGAAATGCACCGCTTCGCCCCATACTGATCACCGGCGGAGGCCGCCGTATCGGCCTCGCCCTCGCCCATCATTTTCTCAACCTTCGCCATCCGGTCATTGTCAGCTACCGCACGGAATACCCGTCGATTGAAGGGCTGCGCAAAGCCGGGGCGGTTTGCATTCAGGCTGATTTTTCAACCGATGAAGGCATTCTGGCCTTTGCGGAAAAGGTGAAATCCACCACAACGGGTCTGCGCGCCGTGCTCCATAACGCCAGCGCATGGCAGGCCGAAAGGCCGGGTACGTCACTCAGCGAAACGCTCTCCGCCATGCTGCAGATCCACGTCAATGCCCCTTATCTGCTTAACCACGCTCTGCAGGATCTGCTCCGCGGCCACGGACATGCTGCGGGCGACATCATTCACTTCACGGATTATGTGGTGGAGCGCGGCAGCGACAAGCACATTGCCTATGCGGCCAGTAAAGCCGCGCTGGATAATATGACCCGCTCGTTTGCCCGCAAGCTCGCCCCCGAGGTGAAGGTGAACGCCATCGCCCCGGCAATGATCTTATTCAACGAAAACGATGATGCGGAGTATCGCCAGCAGGCGCTGAATAAATCGCTGATGAAAATTGCCCCGGGCGAGAAAGAGGTCATCGACCTCGTGGATTACCTGCTCACCAGTTGCTACGTCACCGGCAGAACCTTTGCCGTGGACGGCGGCCGACCGCTGCGCTAGTGAAAGCGGCTCCAGAAGAAAATTAACACCCAGGCGCTGAGCCCCCAGCAGACCACCGCCCCGCTCAGCGCCAGGGGAAGACGCAGAAAACCGGTGAAATACCACAGCGAAAGCAGGTAGAGAAAATACGGGATGATTGACCACATGCCAAACACGATGGTCGTGCGTAACGCTTCCGTGCCGCGTTCAGACGCCACAATATAGTGGGCAATGAGTGCAAAGGTCGGGAAGAGAGGGATCAGCCCGGCAATATAGTAGTTTTTCGTTTTTGCCAGAATGCCAATCAGCAACACCACCAGCGCACCCAGCGCGGCTTTGATCACCAGAGCCATCGTTTTCCTTATAATAATCAACTCACCCTATGGGCCAGAATAACGGAACCGGCGTTAATTTTGAAAGATTAATGGAAGGTTAAGGTTTCGCGGTGTATGTTGGCTTTTTTCACGAAAACAGACGTTGTATGAATAAGATTGTTTATGTTGAAGACGAACCCGAAGTCGGGCAGCTGATCGCCGCCTATCTGGGTAAACATGATATGGACGTCATTGTTGAACCTCGTGGCGATCGTGCCGAAGAGGTGGTCGTCCGTGAAAACCCTGATCTGGTGCTGCTGGATATCATGTTGCCGGGCAAAGACGGCATGACGCTCTGCCGCGACCTGCGCGCCCGGTGGGAGGGCCCTATCGTCCTGCTCACCTCACTGGACAGCGATATGAACCATATTTTGTCGCTGGAGATGGGTGCCAATGATTACATTCTGAAAACCACACCGCCTGCCGTCCTGCTCGCTCGCCTGCGCCTCCATTTACGCCAGCACGCCAGCATCGAACGCGAAGCACCGGCGCCGTCTCTGACGCCGCACAAAGCGATGCGCTTCGGTACGCTGTCTATTGATCCGATTAACCGTCAGGTGCTGCTCTCTGGCGAGCTTATCGCCCTTTCCACCGCAGATTTTGACCTGCTGTGGGAGCTGGCAACGCATGCCGGGCAGATCATGGACCGTGACGCGCTGCTGAAAAACCTGCGTGGCGTAAGCTATGACGGAATGGACCGCAGCGTGGACGTGGCGATTTCGCGTCTGCGCAAAAAACTGCAGGATAACGCCACCGAGCCCTACCGCATTAAAACCGTGCGTAACAAGGGCTATCTGTTTGCCCCACATGCGTGGGAAACCTGATCGCCGGACAGGATAACCTGCGCGAAATAAAGGCATTACGCGAGAATGCCCTTCTTTCGCGCGTTTATTTTTACGTTTGCGCAACAATTAACTTGCTAAGCACGCAAACTATTCCATAATTACCTTCTCGACTCTCCTTTCTTCAGCTCGCCCCGCTCTTGCGATTGTTTTACTCATTTTCGCCGTGAAGCTTTCACGACATCTCTCCAATAAATCTTGAAATGAGGATTTAAGCTCATGAATTATGTATAGCTACGGTCAGGTAGAAGCGATAAAAACCAATCTTGAGTGGATTGTTAATCAGGCAACCCTGAACCACGCCTCCCCCTCACGCACCGATCAAAAAGCGCTCTTTGACCTGCTGGAACTCATCCAGTCTTACGAAATACTGCTGGATCTCATCAGCGAATACGGAACGGATGTGATTGATACGCACATTGCAGAAGGCCTGGCCGTGACGGAAAAATTCATCGCCAAGGTAAAAAACAGCGCGAAAGCCGTCTAACACGCTCGACAGACGTGAAAAACTCGAAGGGTTTTCATGTATATTCTGCACATAGCGTTTTTGCGGTGAGATCCAATGAAAAAGCTGTTTGTGCAGTTTTATCTTTTACTGTTTGTCTGCTTCCTGGTGATGACTATGCTGGTCGGCCTGGTGTATAAATTTACCGCCGAACGCGCGGGCAGGCAGTCTCTGGACGACCTGATGAAAAGCTCGCTCTATCTGATGCGCAGCGAGCTGAGAGAGATCCCGCCACACGACTGGGCGAAAACCCTGAAAGAGCTGGATCTCAATCTGTCATTCGATTTACGCATCGAGCCGTTGAAAGATTTCGATCTGGACCCGCCCGCCATGCAGCGTCTGCGCGACGGGGACATCGTCGCGCTGGATGAGAAATACACCTTTATCCAGCGAATTCCGCGCAGCCATTACGTGCTGGCCGTCGGGCCGGTGCCCTATCTCTATTATCTGCATCAGATGCGCCTGCTGGACATGGCGCTGATGGCCTTTATCGCCATTTCACTCGCGTTTCCGGTTTTTATCTGGATGCGCCCGCACTGGCAGGACATGCTGAAACTCGAATCCGCCGCGCAGCGTTTTGGCGAGGGGCATTTTACAGAGCGTATTCACTTCGACAGCGGTTCCAGCTTTGAACGTCTGGGGGTGGCCTTTAACCAGATGGCCGATAACATCAATGCCCTTATCGCCAGCAAGAAGCAGCTGATCGACGGGATCGCGCACGAGCTGCGCACGCCGCTGGTGCGCCTGCGCTATCGTCTGGAGATGAGCGAGAACCTGACGGAAGCGGAGTCTCAGGCGCTTAACCGCGACATTGGCCAGCTTGAAGCGCTGATTGAGGAGCTGCTGACCTACGCGCGCCTCGATCGCCCGCAAAACGAGCTAAACCTCAGCACGCCCGATCTGCCCGCCTGGCTGCAAACCCACATTGACGACGTTCAGAGCGTGAACCCGCAGCGCACGCTGTTGACGCGCGTCACGCCGGGTGACTACGGCGCACTCGATATGCGCCTGATGGAGCGCGTGCTGGACAATCTGATGAACAACGCCATGCGCTACAGCGAAAGTACGCTACAGATTGGGCTGGATTTGCAGGGCAATCAGGCCAGCCTGACGGTAGAGGATGACGGGCCGGGGATTGCGCCGGAGGCACGCGAAACCGTGTTTGAACCGTTTGTCCGCCTCGATCCCAGCCGCGATCGCGCCACCGGCGGATGCGGTCTGGGGCTGGCAATCGTCCACTCTATCGCGCAGGCGATGGGCGGCACGGTACATTGCGAGGAGAGCGAGCTCGGCGGCGCGCGCTTCTGCTTTAGCTGGCCGGTGTACCATAACATCGCCCTTCCCGTCCCTGCCTGACTTCAACCGCACGCTGGCCTGACCCGGCGTGCTGTGCTATATGATAAGTATGTTGTAACTAATGAGGGGCTTATGGCGACCTACGATCTTATTGAACGGCTGAACAGCACGTTTCGGGAAATAGAACACGAGCTGCTGACCCTGACAGAACGTTTGCAGACCTGCCGCCTGCTGGCCGCGCGCGTCTTTACCCTGCCCGAGGTGGCCAAAGGGGCCGAGCACGATCCGCTGGACACCATCGACGTGAAGCAGCACATCGGCAAGGCCGCACTGGAGCTGGCGATGAAGCACTATCGCCATCTTTTTATCCAGCAGCAGTCTGAACAGCGCAGCAGCAAGGCGGCCGTGCGGCTGCCGGGCGTGATCTGTCTGCAAACCGATGCAGTAGCGCGCGAGGCGCTGGAAAGCCAGATTGCCCATATCAACAGTCTGAAAGCGGCATTTGAGAAAATCGTTACCGAAGAGTCGGGCCTGGCCCCCGCCGCCCGGTTTGAGTGGGTGCACCGTCAGCTTCCGGGGTTAATTACCCTGAATGCCTATCGCACGCTGACGGTTCTGCGCCATCCCGCCACGCTGCGCTTCGGCTGGGCGAATAAGCACATCATTAAAAACTTCACCCGGGATGAAATTCTGGCTCAGCTGGAAAAGAGCCTGAAGACGCCGCGCACCGTCGCGCCGTGGTCGCGTGAGCAGTGGATCGAGCGCCTGGAGCAGGAGTACCACAGCATCGCCTCGCTGCCAGCTGATACGCGCCTCAAAATTAAGCGCCCGGTGAAGGTGCAGCCTATCGCTCGCGTCTGGTACTCCGGTCAGCAAAAACAGGTGCAGTACGCCTGTCCGACGCCGCTGATTGCGCTTTATGATGCCGATCAGGGGGCTATCGTGCCGGATATTGGTGAGTTACTGAATTACGATGCTGAAAATGTCCAGCACCGCTACCGACCTCAGGCGCAGCCGCTTCAGCTCATTATTCCGCGACTGCACCTGTACGTGGCGAGTTGATTATTTCAGACTGCCAACCATCGCCTCAGGGCGCACCCAGGTATCAAACTCCGCCTCCGTCAGATAGCCCAGCGCCAGGGCGGAGGCTTTCAGCGTCAGCCCCTCCTTATGCGCTTTTTTGGCGATTTCGGCGGCTTTGTCGTAGCCAATGTGGGTATTGAGCGCGGTCACCAACATCAGCGACTCGTTCAGCAGCTGGCTGATGCGCTCGCGGTTTGGCTCGATCCCCACCGCGCAGTGCTCGTTAAAGCTCTCCATGCCGTCCGCCAGCAGACGAATCGATTGCAGAACGTTGTGGATCACCATCGGGCGATAGACGTTGAGTTCGAAGTTGCCGGATGCACCGCCCAGGTTGACGGCCACGTCGTTGCCCAGTACCTGACAGCAGAGCATAGTCATGGCTTCGCACTGGGTCGGGTTGACTTTACCCGGCATGATGGAGCTGCCCGGCTCGTTTTCCGGAATGCTGATTTCACCGATACCGCAGCGCGGGCCCGAGGCCAGCCAGCGCACGTCGTTGGCGATTTTCATTAGCGACGCCGCCAGCCCTTTCAGCGCGCCGTGGGTGTGGACCAGCGCATCGCAGGTCGCCAGCGCTTCGAATTTGTTGGGCGCCGTGACGAACGGCTGTCCGGTTATGGCCGCAAGCTCCTCCGCCACGCGCACCGCATACTCCGGATGGGTGTTTAACCCGGTGCCGACCGCCGTGCCGCCTAGCGCCAGCTCCGCCAGGTGCGGCAGGCTGTTTTCAATATGCTTCAGGTTGTGTTCCAGCATCGCCACCCAGCCGGAAATCTCCTGGCCGAGCGTCAAAGGCGTGGCGTCCTGCAGGTGCGTACGGCCAATCTTGACGATATCGCGGAAGGCCTGCGCTTTCTTGTTAAGCGTGGATTTGAGCACGTTGAGCTGGGGGATCAGCTGCTCGCGAATGGCGATTACCGCCGCCACGTGCATCGCCGTCGGGAAGACATCGTTAGAGCTCTGGCTTTTGTTGACGTCATCGTTCGGGTGAACCTTGCGCTCCATGCCGCGCACGCCGCCCAGCAGTTCGCTGGCCCGGTTCGCCAGCACTTCGTTCATGTTCATGTTGCTCTGGGTGCCGGAACCGGTCTGCCAGATGGCGAGCGGAAATTCGTCGGGATGCTTGCCCGCCAGCACTTCGTCGGCGGCATTTATGATGGCGGTGGCCTTGTCTGCCGCCAGCAGGCCTAAATCCTGGTTTACCTTCGCGGCTGCGCGTTTGGTGAGCGCCAGCGCCTGAATCAGCGAAACGGGCATTTTTTCAGTCGAGATACGGAAATGCTCCAGCGAACGCTGGGTTTGCGCGCCCCATAGCTTGTCGGCCGGGACGTCGATGGCGCCCATCGAGTCTTTCTCATGGCGTACCGTGGTCATTACTTTCTCCTTGATAACACTGTCGGGATTGCTCACATGCTTAAGGGATAAGTATTGATGACTTCTGAGAAACGGTATGGCGCTTTGTGCGCTCTTTTTGGTGTCGGGTGGCGGCTTCGCCTTACCCGACCTACGAGAATGTAGGCCGGGTAAGCGTCAGCGCCACCCGGCATTTTCTTCAGACTACTTCACACACGCCGAACACTGAGAGGACTGGATCTGCTTGAAGAAGTCGTTACCTTTGTCATCCACGAGGATAAACGCCGGGAAGTCTTCCACCTCAATTTTCCAGATCGCTTCCATGCCCAGTTCCGGGTATTCCACGCACTCCAGGCTCTTGATGCTGCCCTGCGCCAGCACCGCAGCCGGGCCGCCGATGCTGCCGAGGTAGAAGCCGCCGTGCTTGTGGCAGGCGTCCGTTACCTGCTGGCTGCGGTTGCCTTTCGCCAGCATGATCATGCTGCCGCCGTTAGCCTGCAGCTGGTCGACGTACGAGTCCATACGGCCCGCCGTGGTTGGGCCTAATGAGCCAGAGGCATAACCTTCAGGCGTTTTCGCCGGGCCCGCGTAGTAGATCGGGTGATCTTTAATGTACTGCGGCAGCCCTTCGCCGTTGTCCAGACGCTCTTTCAGCTTCGCGTGCGCAATGTCGCGGCCCACGATAATCGTGCCGTTCAGGGAGAGACGGGTCGAAACCGGATACTGAGACAGCTGCGCCAGGATCTCTTTCATCGGACGGTTCAGGTCAACGCGAACCGCTTCCCCCTCGCCCGCTTTACGCAGTTCTTCCGGGATGTATTTGCCCGGGTTGTTTTCCAGTTTTTCGATCCACACGCCTTCGCGGTTGATCTTGGCCTTGATGTTGCGATCCGCAGAGCAGGACACGCCCATCCCGACTGGACAGGATGCACCGTGACGCGGCAGACGGATCACGCGCACGTCGTGGGCGAAGTATTTACCGCCAAACTGCGCGCCGAGGCCCAGATTGCGCGCTTCTTCCAGCAGCTCCTGCTCAAGCTGCACGTCGCGGAACGCCTGGCCGTGCTCGTTACCTTCGGTTGGCAGGCCATCGTAGTATTTGGTTGAGGCCAGCTTCACGGTCTTCAGCGTGCTTTCCGCCGAGGTACCGCCAATCACAAACGCGATATGGTACGGCGGGCACGCCGCGGTGCCGAGGGTGCGCATCTTCTCAACCAGATAATTCTTCAGCTTGCCCGGGGTGAGCAGCGCTTTGGTTTCCTGATAGAGATAGGTTTTGTTGGCCGAACCGCCGCCTTTGGCGATGCAGAGGAATTTGTACTCATCCCCGTCGACGCTGTAGAGGTCAATCTGTGCAGGCAGGTTAGTGCCGGTGTTGACCTCTTTGTACATGTCCAGCGCCGCGTTTTGCGAATAGCGCAGGTTGTCTTCGGTGTAGGTGTTGTAGACGCCGTGCGCCAGCGCCGCTTCATCGCCGCCGCCGGTCCAGACGCGCTGGCCTTTTTTACCGACGATGATCGCCGTGCCGGTATCCTGGCAGGTAGGCAGAATGCCTTTCGCCGCGATATCGGAGTTACGCAGGAACTGCAGGGCAACGTACTTGTCGTTTTCGCTGGCTTCCGGGTCGCTCAGAATATCGGCCACCTGCTGCTGGTGCGCAGGACGGAGCATAAACGAGGCGTCGTGGAAAGCATGCTGCGCCAGCAGCGTCAGCGCCTGCGGATCCACCTTGAGGATCTCTTGTCCTTCAAACTCAGAGACGGAGACGTGATCGCGGGTTAACAGGTAATACTCGGTCTGATCCTTACTGAGGGGGAAAGGATCCTGATAATGGAAGGGTTTATTCGACATTGGTCTCTCACTTACTGCTTCGGTCTGTTTATTCAGGGCAGATGTTCCGCTGCCCGGCTTAAAAGCGAGTCAGCTTATCCTACACAATTTTTTAACAAAAACTGAGACTAGTACGACTTTTTACATCCACAGGTTACTTCCAGGTGGTTTATTGCTTTAATACCCGGAGTTTATTCCACATTTGAATCAGGGCTTGATAATGCAAAAACTCATCAACTCAGTGCAAAACTACGCCTGGGGAAGTAAAACTGCGTTAACGGATCTCTACGGTATCGCGAACCCAAACAACCTGCCGATGGCAGAACTGTGGATGGGGGCGCACCCGAAGAGCAGCTCAAAAATTGAAGACGCCAGCGGCCAGGCACGCAGCCTGCGCGACGTGATTGACGGCGATAAAGCCGCGCTGCTGGGCGACAAGGTGGCTCAGCGCTTTGGCGAACTGCCGTTCCTGTTTAAAGTGCTGTGCGCTGACCAGCCGCTCTCCATCCAGGTTCATCCGAACAAGCAAGCGTCTGAAATCGGCTTTGCGAAAGAGAACGCGGCGGGTATTCCGTTAGACGCCGCCGAGCGTAACTACAAAGATCCTAACCACAAGCCGGAGCTGGTGTTCGCGCTGACGCCGTTCCTGGCGATGAACGCGTTCCGCGAATTTTCAGAGATTATCTCCCTGCTGCAGCCGGTCTCGGGTGCCAATAACGCTATCGCGCATTTCCTTGAAAACCCGAATGCCGAGGCGCTAAGCCAGCTGTTTGCCAGCCTGCTGAACATGCAGGGTGAAGAGAAATCCCACGCCCTGGCGGTACTGAAAGCCGCCCTGGAGAGCCAGCAAGGTGAACCGTGGGAGACCATCCGTCTTATTGCGCAGTTCTATCCGGACGACAGCGGCCTGTTCTCCCCTCTGCTGCTGAACGTGGTGAAGCTGAATCCGGGTGAAGCAATGTTCCTGTTCGCGGAAACCCCGCACGCCTACCTGCAGGGCGTGGCGCTGGAGGTAATGGCCAACTCTGACAACGTGCTGCGCGCGGGCCTGACGCCGAAATACATCGACATCCCCGAGCTGGTTGCCAACGTCAAGTTCGTGGCGAAACCTGCCGCGGAGCTGCTGACTCAGCCGGTGAAAAACGGCGCAGAGCTGGACTTCCCGATTCCGGTTGAGGATTTTGCTTTCTCCCTGCACGACCTGAGCCAGACAGAAACGACCATCGCACAGGAAAGTGCGGCGATCCTGTTCTGCGTGGAAGGCGAAGCGACGCTGCACAAAGGCGAACAGCGTCTGGTGCTTAAGCCCGGTGAATCAGCATTCGTTGCAGCCAATGAGTCTCCGGTTAGCGTAAGCGGCACCGGTCGACTGGCGCGCGTTTTCAATAAGCTTTAAGCACTTACTGAATTTTTTAACAACTCTTGCTAAGCTAGTTGCAGGCTTAATATCTCCAGGCGGTTTTTACCGCCTGGTTTCATTTTAGGGATAGTCGCAATGAAAAAATCGGTCGTAGCGGTAGGAGTGATTGTAGCGTTAGGCGTGGTCTGGACGGGTGCCTCCTGGTTTACCGGGAAACAGCTGGAAGGACGCCTGGCTGAGATGGTGGCGCAGGCTAACGGAGAGATTAAGCGCAGCGCGCCGGAAGCGGGCCTTGAGCTGAGCTATCAAAATTATGAGCGCGGCGTGTTTACCAGCCGTATGCAGGTAGTGGTGAAGCCGGTTGCCGGTATGGAAAACGGCTGGCTGAAACCAGGTAAGAGCGTGGTGCTGGATGAAGTGGTCAGCCACGGTCCATTCCCGCTGGCGCAGCTAAAGTCGTTTAACCTGATCCCGTCAATGGCGTCCGTTCACACGGTCCTGGTGAATAACGACGTCACCAAACCGCTGTTCGACCTGGCAAAAAATACCTCACCTTTCGAGATCGACACCCGCATCAGCTATGCCGGTGACACGAGTTCTGATATTGCCCTGAAAGCGCTGAACTACGAGAAAGAGAATGAGAAAGTCGCCTTTAGCGGTGGTCACTTCAAACTTGACGCGGACCGCGACGGGAACGTGTTCTCCCTGACGGGTGAAGCGGAAAGTGGCCTGGTCAACGCCGTGAACGAATACAATCAAAAAGTTCAGCTCACCTTCAACAACCTGAAGGCCGACGGCAACAGCCGCATGACCGATTTTAAAGAGCGTATCGGCGATCAGAAACTGTCTCTCGATAAAGTCGCCATTGCGGTTGAAGGCAAAGAGATGGCCGTGCTGGAAGGCATGGACGTCAACGGCAAATCCGACGTGTCCAAAGACGGTAAGAGCATCAATACCCAGCTGGATTACACGCTGAAGAGCCTGAAAGTGCAGAATCAGGATCTGGGCACCGGCAAACTGTCGCTGAAGATCGGCAATATCGACGGCCAGGCGTGGCACGAATTTAGCCAGAAATACAGCAAAGAGAGCCAGGCGCTGCTGACCGACGCCGCGCTGCAGCAGAACCCGGAAGTCTACCAGCAGCAGGCGATGGCGGTGCTGTTCAACAACCTGCCGATCCTGCTGAAAGGCGAGCCGGTGATCACCGTTGCGCCGCTGAGCTGGAAAAACAGCAAAGGCGAAACCAGCTTTAACCTGTCGCTGTTCCTGAAAGATCCGGCCACCGCCACGGGTGAACCGCAGACGCTGGCGCAGGAAGTGGATCGCAGCGTGAAGTCGCTCGACAGCAAGCTGACCATCCCGATGGATATGGCGACCGAGTTTATGACCCAGATTGCGAAGCTGGAAGGCTACGGCGATGAAGACGCCGGCAAGCTGGCGAACCAGCAGGTGAAAGGTCTGGCGGCCATGGGCCAGATGTTCCGCATCACGAAGGTGGACAACAACACGATTTCCACCAGCCTGCAGTACGCCAACGGCCAGGTCACGCTCAACGGCGACAAAATGCCGCTGGAGGATTTTGTCGGCATGTTTGGCATGCCTGCTCTGGGGATGCCGGAACCGGCTGAACCGGCAGCGCCAGCCGAACCGGCGGCACCGCAGCAGTAAACGTCAAAACCCCTCGCATGAGGGGTTTTTTATTGCCGGGTGGCGCTGACGCTTACCCGGCCTACGATCCCGAGCCGTTGCAGGCCCGTGCAAGCGCAGCGCCGCCGGGCGATGTGCAGCGGAGATTATTTCACCGTCACCAGCCGCGCCGCCACAATCTGGTGCCCGGCCTGAACGTCCGTATTGTCGATGCGCTGCATGATCCTATCCGCCAGGGTGTAGCCCATCTCCCGCGCTGGGGTCGTGGCCCAGACGATCGGCAGATCGTCGAGCGCGTTTTCACCGACGTCGGCGAACGCCCCCAGCGCCACCTGGTGGCCGAAGAAGGTTTCAACGCCCCCCTCGCCGCTCTGACGCCCGGCGCGGATCAGGCCAAACCAGGCGCCCATGGCGATCACATCGTTATAGCAAATGACGGCGCTGATGGTCGGGCTGCTGCGCAGCAGCGCGCCTATCGCTTCCGCCGCCATCTTCTGGCTGGACTCACACTCAACAACCCACTCGCTGTGGAACGGCAGGCCGTATTTAATCAGCGTCGCGCAGTAGCCGCCGACCCGTTCGGCGCGGGTCAGGGATGAGCTTTTGCCGCCCAGCCAGGCAATGCGCTGATGGCCGCGACGAATAAGATGCTCGGTCAGCATTTGCGCAGCCTGCATGTTATCCGGGCGCAGCGTATCGGCTTCATCGAGGTAGCTGGCGCGTGAAGCAAACACCAGCGGCACGCCTTTTTCAGCGGCACGCTCGCACAGCTCGCTGCCCACGCCCGACGCCCCGGCGACGATCACCCCGTCCACCCCCTGATTCAGCAGCATATCGAGCCGGGAAAGCAGCTGATCGGCCTCGCGACCGCCGTGAAGCAGAAAGACCATCCGCCCCTGCGCTTCAAGCGCTTCGGTTAAACCGGCGGTCAGCTCCGCATAGAACGGTGACGTCAGGTCACGGACAATCAGGCCAATCACCCCGCTTTGCCCGCCGCGCAGCGCCGACGCCTGACGGTTTCGCACAAAGCCCAACTGCTCAACCGCCTCGTTTACCCGCTGACCGGTCGCGGGAGAGATGCGTCCTTTTCCGCTCAGTACCAGAGAAACGGTGCTGACGGAAACCCCCGCCGCCAGCGCGACGTCGTTGATGGTGACTTTTTTCGCTACAGCCATGTGTTGGCGTGACTCCCTGAAAAATGAGATCGGTAAAACGTTTTATCAATACGTTGTCTTTATACTACCAGTCAAAGCCTGAGAATGTGATTTAGCGCGCACTAAACTTTGATAAAACGTTTTATCTTCTCGCAGCATTGAAGCAGACAAACTGATTTTAACAATAAAGGAGTCGTTTTATGACGGCGAAAGCAGCACAAAAAATATCGCTGTGGGAATTTTTCCAGCAACTGGGTAAAACCTTTATGCTGCCCGTGGCGCTTCTCTCGTTCTGCGGGATCATGCTCGGGATCGGCAGTTCGCTCAGCAGTAAAGACGTCATCACGCTGATCCCCTTCCTCGGCGCGCCCGTGCTGCAGGCGATCTTTATCTGGATGAGTAAAGTCGGCTCCTTTGCCTTCAGTTTCCTGCCCGTGATGTTCTGTATTGCAATCCCGCTGGGCCTGGCCCGCGAGAACAAAGGCGTCGCGGCGTTTGCCGGTTTTGTGGGCTACGCGGTGATGAACCTGGCGGTTAACTTCTGGCTGACCGCAAAAGGCATACTGCCGACCACCGACGCCGCCGTTCTGAAGGCCAACAACATTCAGAGCGTGATTGGTATTCAGTCCATCGACACCGGGATCCTCGGGGCGGTGATCGCCGGGGTAATTATCTGGATGCTGCACGAGCGCTTCCACAATATCCGCCTGCCGGATGCCCTGGCTTTCTTCGGCGGCACCCGCTTTGTCCCGATCGTGACCCTGGTCGTTATGGGTCTGTTTGGTCTGATTATTCCGCTGATTTGGCCAGTTTTCGCTATGGGCATCAACGGCATTGGCCGCATCATTAACGGCGCGGGAGATTTTGGTCCGATGATCTTCGGCACCGGCGAGCGTCTGCTGCTGCCGTTTGGCCTGCAGCATATCCTGGTGGCCCTGATTCGCTTCACCGAAGCGGGCGGCACCATGGAGGTGTGCGGTCACGACGTGAGCGGCGCGCTGACTATCTTCCAGGCGCAGCTGAGCTGCCCGACGACACACGGCTTCTCCGAAAGCGCAACCCGCTTCCTGTCTCAGGGTAAAATGCCTGCCTTCCTCGGCGGCCTGCCGGGTGCTGCGCTGGCAATGTACCACTGCGCGCGCCCGGAAAACCGCCATAAAATTAAAGGCCTGCTGATTTCCGGCGTGATCGCCTGCGTCGTGGGCGGTACCACCGAGCCTATCGAGTTCCTGTTCCTGTTCGTCGCACCGGTGCTGTACCTCATCCATGCGCTGCTGACCGGTCTGGGCTTCACCGTGATGGCGGTGCTGGGCGTCACCATCGGCAACACTAAAGTAAAATACACCTCATTAAGAATTGAGGCGTAAAAACAGCTATACCTGTCGCCCCAATGGATTACCAAGGAGGTGATGACCAATGTCTGCACATGTTACAATCTTAAGAAATACAGTACTTCCAGTGAAATTCAATACCATGAATCGTCCACGCTTATATTCATATATCCGTTACTCCAGCGAACGACAAGGTAAAGGTAGTTCGATTGAGCGTCAGAAGAGCTACATTGCTGAAATGGCAAAACAGATTGCTACTGAGTACGATCTGGAGATTTTCGAGGAATACCAAGATTTAGGGGTATCCGCGTACAAGGGTAAAAACGTTCAGGAAGGAGCTTTATCGGATTTCATAGACCAAGTTGAATCCGGTTTGATCCCAAAGGGGTCTTTCCTCTTGATTGAATCCCTTGATCGCTTCTCACGCCAGAACGCCATGCAAGCGGTTAACCTTTTCACCAGCTTATTACTTAATGGCATCACGGTAATTACCGGGATTGATAAACAGGTTTACAGACAGACTGAAGTAAACACCGAGACATTGCAGCAACTGATGTTTAGCGTGATGTTGTTCAGCCGTGCAAACGAAGAAAGTTCAACCAAATCACACCGCACCATTGCAAGTGCTCTGTCCAAGATCAGACGTCACCAGGAACGGAAACCAGGTGATCCTGTAGTCGCAATTAAAGAGTTAGGCTCGGATAAATGGTGGACAGATTCAAGTACTGGATATGTCAATCCGCATCCAGTCCTGTTCCCCATAGCAAAAAAAATTATCCAGTTAAAACAAGACGGTTGGTCAAATCGGATGATCCTTCAACATCTGAAAAACAACTACGATGGACCGGTTATTGGCAACAAAAAATCAAAAGGTATATGGAATATGCAGCATTGTTCCAGAATCCTTGAACCTGCCATTTATGGACGAAAAGTAATCACTGTAAACAATGCAGAATACGTTCTGGATGATTATTACCCTGCGATCATCAGCAAAGATGAATATGAAGCGTTAAAGCTCCAAGTTGGAAACAAAGGATTTGCCCCGAATCGCGAGAGTAATCCAGAAATACCATTACTTTCCGGTATTGGTATTTTGCACTGTGCGCACTGCTCATGTTACATGGTTAAGGCTAAATCAACCCTTAAAAACCATCCACATGCTTACCGTTACCAATGTGCATCCAGAGATTTACATCAAGATTGTAATAAGTGGGGATTCAGGGCAAGCACCCTTGAAAGGACGATTTTACAACTAATAGCCGATAGAATATTCTTACAGACGAAATATCAACCATCTGGTTTAGAAGGGAAAATAGCGGACATACAATCGCAAATTGAGAACTATGTATTGGCTATAGGTTCAGCTAAAAGCCCTGAGATCATTAATAGCCTCACTTCGCAAATTGATCAACTAGAACAAGAAAAACAAAGTCTGATAGTGGAAAAAAGACTATACGATGAATCAATCGTGCAAATGAACACTGAAGGTTGGGACAAGTTCAGGAAGTTTGACATTGATGACGCACTTAACCCTTTACGCACAAAAATAAGAGCAAACATTAAGACCGTTATTATGCGCGTAGATTGCTCCAGAATAGATAAGAAACACAACTTGTTTACCATCACATACCGCGATCAGCATAAACAGCGTATCGTTATCGAAAACAACTCAGGCTGGAAGAAGGGTAAGATTTATGTTGAAGCGCAGACTATCAACGATATTCAAATTCTTGAATCTGAAGGTTTGATACTGCATGACCATATTGACATATTGATCAACCGAGACAAGTTCATGACGGAAGCGAAAAAACGACTAGATCATCCCCGAACACTGATCGATGAACTGACGGAATAAAGGTAAGTGTTAGTGCCATTGTAAAATTGCCCCACAGAAATGTTAGCGTAATCCATCGCTATATAGCCATGAATCGCTCTGTATCTTGTCAGAGCGATTAAAGCAGACTTCAGGCATCGTTCAATATAAAACCCCCGTAAAACTTGATACAGAGCGTTGTAGAGCAAGGGTTCAAAATTACATCGTATTCATTCTGTCTACGAACTGTACTTATTGCACCGCTCCTTATCGAAACACCTCTATGGTTGCCGGAAACCCCGCACAAAGTAGATTGTTATGTCTTTCAATCGCAGTATTCAAGACTAACCGCTGCCCGCCGCCCGACGTTAACACCAAGCATATGAACCATTTTAAAACCCTTTAAAAACAATACCCTTCGCATCTTCCCCCTCTTCTCCCCATGTTAATCGATCGTTTTTACAGATCAATTATACGATATTGATAGATTTCATAGATCAATGTAAGATCATGATTCTTCGGTTAGTGTTTCTCGTAAACAAGACTCACGGAATGAATACTCTGTCCACGATGGAGTGCGAAAGAAAGAAGGTATCCAGAATGACAATTCTTATTAAAACGTTAAAAATCATGGCGTCAGGTGTTGTTTTCGTTTCAGGTTTAACCACCGCCTCCAGTACCGTGTATTTCTTGCCAGAGGCAAAATCAATGGGTGTCGCCAGCAGCGACAAAAACGCACTGATGTTTCTCGGGATGGACAGGGATGTAAATCTGAAGGGAATATGCTTCGCGATGACAAAGCAATCATCATCAATCGTTCCGCTGGTAGATATCACTGCTACAACTGATAACGGCAGATTCACGATGCACGGGTTACGCCCTAATGTCAGTGATTCTAAAGAAGTCGCTTGTTCCTTCGGGTCCGAAGCTGGTGATTTCTTGACTGCCATTTCGAAGTCAACAACCGTTAACGTGAAGCTGGACTTCAATGGCGAGATCCGCAATTACAGTTTCGACACTACAGAGTTCGGAAAGGTATTGACTGCGAATGGGCAAGCCGTGGGGGAAAAAGCAGCTAAAGACTACGCTCAGGGAGTACGTGCACCCGTTTTCTATAGCAGCGGTAGCGAAGCTCCCAAAAACAATGCAGTAACCTCAAACGTCGATACACACAGTTATAAAGCAAGCGATGAGAAACTTAATTCGGTCTGGAAAAGCCTTAGCCCTGAAACCCGAAAACGATTGCTTCCTTCTCAAAGAGAATGGATAAAGCACAAATCCGGCTGCAATAATGAACAGAAATGTCTTACCGACATGACGAACAATCGCATTCGTGAACTGGAGTCTGAATATGGAAAATAATGCACTGACTTTGGTTTTAAAAAACGATTGGGTAGCATCGTCTTCTGGTAATACCTATACCGGAAAATACACAGTTGGACGGTTTCACCTGACAGATGCGTTCATCGTTGTGTATATGAAGCTGATACATGGAATTGAAATACCCGATTTATGGGTCAGTAGCAGTTTCACTAACATACCAGATACCGATACCCGTAGGGTTATGTATATGGAAGGCTGTGATATGTTATCGAAAGATACAATGAACGAAATCCGTAATGCAGTGAAGTCCCCGCCTGACAAGCTGAAAATATATCGTAATGGAGAGCGTATTGTTAAGATAGAAGTTATGGAAGAACGAAATGAAATCACCCTATGAACGTTATATTAAAATAGCAGTCATAACCGTCGCAATAGCCTACGGCATCAATCTCCTTTACGGGCTGACGCCCCCCCCATATCAGCCTAAAACCCCCGAAGTGAAGGCCAAGGTAAATGCTGATACCGTAACTCAGCAACAACCTGAGCAACCATCCAAACCATCGATAATCGATATACTTCCGCGAATGTATACAACAGGGGAAGTTTATGCGCGGTTTGAACAACATGAATTCAGGGCAACAAATGACTTCAAAAAATGTCAGTTAATGGTAACAGGAAAAATAACTGGTATCGGTACTGTTACTTTCAGAAAAAATCCTGTAGTAACATTGGGTATTCCCGGTTCAGATGAAGGCCTGAAGTTCATATTTGAAGATACGAATTACAATAACGATAAAGTTGCTGCATTGAATATTGGGGATCTGATTATAATCGCCGGGAAGAATGCACGACCTGGAACCTTTGGTGGTATCTTTCTTGATGACTCGAAGATAATGACTGATATGATTTCAAAGAAGAAACGACAAATTTTGGTTGTCAATGGTGGCGTTTACGACCGGGAAATTTGCCAGAAGTAGCGTTGTCCTTGCCCTTGAAATGGAGGGGGAGAATCCCCTCCATCACCCCTTCAACAGGTATTGGCGCAAGCAGGAATCGAGTTTGAAGGGAGCTGCATTGCAAATTGTTTTGCGAAGCATCGCCAGTAAGATGGTACTCGAATTGTGCTTCATAACATTAAAGCAGGGCCTGCCCTGCAAAATGACCAATCCCCATAGACAAAAGCATAGCCATGGTACTCCAGAACGTAATTCTTATGATCGCCCTGACAGGAGAGGCTTTACTCAAAACCGAAGATATATAGCCAAGGACCGCCAGTGAAAAAAGGGTGGAAAGGATTATCAACAAAAAAGCCAGTTTCAGAGGGGAGAGCCATGCCACGATTAAGGGTAACACCGCACCAGCGGAAAAACTCAGGGCAGAAAAGACAGCTGCCTGTAGGGGCTGTGCAGAATTTATATCCGTCAACCCCAGTTCTTCACGGGCATGAGCATCCAGGGCATCTTTGACCATAAGTTGCTCCGCAACCTGCCGGGCAAGCTCTGGCTCCAGTCCACGTTGCATATAAAGTGAAGTCAGTTCCCGCACCTCTCCCTGATAATCAGTTTCCAGCTCCCTTTTTTCCTGGGCAAGTGCTGCGTTTTCGGTATCCGCCTGAGATGAGACGGAAACATATTCCCCTGTAGCCATTGACATAGCTCCGGCAACCAGTCCTGCAACACCTGCAAGTAAAACACCGGAAGGACTGCTATTTGCAGATGCAACCCCAAGAACAAGGCTCGCTGTCGAAACAATTCCGTCATTTGCCCCCAGTACAGCTGCCCTCAGCCATCCCACTTTTTCGATACTATGTCGTTCAAGATGCATATATTTTTTCCTTCAAATACGCATACTCATCGGAATTACGGATAAATAGAAAATGCATTGACGGATAAATGCGCGGTTATAGTCTGTTTTAGCCAACCATTACAGGGCATCTTATCCATCATAAACCTACAGCACTATTCGGTAACGGGATTTTTCCTTTGGCTACGAACGGTGAGGAAGATATGCAGCAACCCCATCGCACCATGTGCCCAGAAATAGGTTTCAATAAATACAGTCAGAAACTTATGCACATGCAGGACGGTTTCTGTCAGCACAGGTGACGTGCCAAGAGCAGTATTGAGAGCAAACCAGAATCCACCACATAATGCAACGCCCAATAGTGCAAGTACACCAAGCCCCTGAACCAGAGCAGCAATCCCACCAGCATGAGCTTCAGGAAGACGGAATGATATCAGCATTTTGATATCTTCAACCACACCTCGAAAATCAAGGACCACCCAGGCAAAATAGTAACGAAATCCTCGTTGTGTCAGCATCCATGCAAGCATGACAAACCCAAGGACAATCAGTGATAACCCAGTGATAACATGGAACCATGTTACGAACCCAGTGAGAGTATAGTCACTAAGCGCATCGCTTTCGGTAAGGTTTGAATTAATAATCTGCAATAAAATCAATACAGCTACGATGATATGCAGCACACGTAGAAATGGTGTGTTTTTGTGAGGAAGAGCATTACGTAAATTTTCGTTCATAATTTAGCCACTTTTTTAAGGTTGGTTGACCACTCAATATTATGCCTTTTTATTAATGATAACCTTAACTTCTCAAAACCAAGATGCACTCAGTAATATCCAAACCATGTTCAAAGGCCCAGTACTCGACAGGTAAATTCAGGTTCCTGAGTGGTTCTTATCGTCGCCAGATAGCCACGAAACAACGCAATGCTGTACAGAATGCTTATATCTGAACGCTTGAAATTCCAAAAGCGACGTGGATCGTACGGCACTTAATCCGACGACCGATGAAGAGTGCAGCCATGACAAAATCCATTCACCAAGCCACATTAGGTGACGTCGGAAATGATCTTCTTACGGCAAAGCACATGGCTTAGAATCCCTGTTCCAGCCTCGAAGAGGATACTGATGATTTATTTGCCGGAAAAAAGCATCTTAATGAGGGTCTCATACCGATGATGAAGACATTACGGGCATCAGTGTGTTAATCAACGGGGAGCAGGTCATCATGACCAACAAACAAAACACAGACTGACGCGTGACCACCAAATATAATTTGGCCCCCTGAATCCACCCCGCGCAACACCAATAGGTACTTAACTTATGTTGAGGCAACAAACTAAAATATGTAGCATTGATAATGCATGTTTGTTACCCCAACATTTTTATATGTATTTTGCAGATAAGATAACGTTGTGAAATTTCCTCACCAGTGCATAGCTATCTGCTTGATTACAGGCACGTGTATCATGTCAGTTCAGGGATATCTTTCCAGCATATCTACCTTCACCGAATAATTCCCGGTCTCAGTCAACACCTAGTTTATTGTGGTATTTTCTCATCAGACTGCCTAGTTTCTGTGCTGCAATTTTCCCGGCGTCAAGACCTTCCTTCTCAGCGGTACTTTCAACGGCAGTTACCTCATCAATTAGAAGTGACATGCCTGCAACATACGTTTCCCTGTCATACCCTTCTACAGGGCTGTTCAGGATGGACTCTGCTGTTGCTTTCAGTTCCCGCATATCTTTCCTGAAGGATGTAACGTCCTCCTCCTTAAGTGCTGCGCGGTAGCTTTTATTCATCATCTTCATGGCATGTTCAACACCGTCAGAACCAGCCATTACACAGGGGGATAAAAGAAGGGTGGCTCCTATCACAACAGTACGCATAATTTTTCTCATAATAGCCTCCATATTGTTTACTCTCGTTTTCACAGTCAGAAGGGGTAATATTGCGCAAAAAAATAATCCCTTCCCAATCTTCTCAAAAAACAGCAGCATTCATATTATTTTTCAGGATTATTTGCCCCCGCAACCAGGACTATTATCACCTTTAAAATAAGGGTCAACATGTGTCATAACATTTAAAACATGATGATTATCTAAAACTGATTTCCTGGCCAAAACAGCAATGTCATGTCCTACTTTCACTGATAAATCACCATCAATTTCCAGATGAACATCAACCACAACAAGGTCCCCCATTTTTCTGGTCTTGAGGTCATGGATGCCTTCGACCCCAGGCGTGGACAATAATGTTGTTTTTATACTATTTTCAGTTTCAATATCCACGGCCCTGTCCATCAAGTCATGAAGCGAATCTGACATAAATGAATATCCCATTCTGGTCACAATCAGTCCCACAACCAGTGCAGCTACCGGATCAAGCAATTTAAACCCTGATAAACTACCAATAATACCAATAGCCACCACCAAAGATGAGGCGGCATCAGAGCGGGCATGCCAGGCATTGGCAACCAGCATAGTGGATTTTACTCGGGTTGCTACTGCCAGCATATAGCGAAAAAGAAGCTCTTTGATAACCAGTGCGGCTAAGGCCACCCACAGAGCAACAATATGTACCTGAGGAATATCATCTGGTTGTTGCATTTTATTTGCTGCTGACCATAACATCCCGATGCCAACAATGAATAAAATTGTCCCCAGAATTAATGATGCACCATTTTCATAACGATGATGCCCGTAGTGATGGTCATCATCGGGATTTTTTTTACTTTTATGATTAGCAATAAGCACCACAAAGTCTGAAACTAAATCAGACAGAGAATGGATACCATCCGCAATAAGCCCCTGAGATCCGGAAAATACGCCAGTAATCACTTGCCCGGATGTCAGAAAACAATTAACAAGCACACTAACCCATGTGCTTTTACGGGCCGCGAGGAAACGCTCATGAGAACTAATATCAATATCATCCGTAAGTTTGTTTACCTGCACCTGAAACTCCTAATAACAGCATCTACAGTTAATACTAAGCAGCCAATACTACCCGGCCAAGTTCAGTTTTGGTATATGAAATTTTGAGGTACTGTGGTGAAAATATAAAAATGGTGAGATTTATTCCTGTAAAGACCGCGCCATGGTGGCGATAACATCTATTTATCATAACGCCTGAACATTAATTTATTCTGAACAGAAGAGAGAAGAAAAGTTGACAGTGATCACAACTATACACTTACACCCAGTGTGGATGGGTTCAACAAACTAAAATTGCAAACCCGATTAACTGAGGAATTGAGCGCTCTCGAAGAGGAGTTGCTTTCGGGTAGCTGTCAACCATTGCAAAATGGTAAACAACATCCTTTGGGTCCCCAACTGTGTGGCCACTGTAGTGACTGTGGTGGGTGATAGAACTGGTCACATTGATGCCAGACTTTTTCGTGCCGCATGTATGGCACACTGAATTTGATTAAGACCTGCTGAAATGAAACCGGAGTGCTTCAGCTACAGAAACTGACCAAATCGTATACCCCAAGCAAGATCTGAATACCATCCGAACAATATCTCTTTTAGGTATACCTGATAAAGACCATGACACAAAGTATCAATAGGGTTAAATTTGACTCTATTGACAATAAAAACACGCACTGTATCATATGGGTATCAATTTAATACTCAAAAGAGAATGCATAATGAATGTCCGTATCTATTGCCGTGCATCTACCGAAGGCCAACATGCTGATCGTGCATTAGTTAGCCTGCGCGAATTTGCGCAAAGCAAAAACTGGCAAGTAGCCGGAGAATACATTGAGAATGCCAGCGGTGCGAAGCTGGAACGTGTGGAACTGATGCACCTACTTGCCGAAGCACGGCCTGGCGATTTGCTTCTAATTGAAGCGATTGACCGTCTCAGTCGTCTTCAACATGAAGAATGGGCTGAACTCAAAGCTACGCTGAACAGTAAAGGACTGGTTATTGTTTCGATGGATTTGCCAACAAGCTGGCAGATGGTTGAAATGTCTGGTAACGACCTTACTAGCGGCATTCTTCGGGCAGTCAATGCTATGCTGATCGATATCCTTGCGACAATGGCACGACAAGATTATGAAACCCGCCGTAAACGCCAGGCACAGGGGATCGAGAGAGCAAAACTGGCAGGTTTGTATACGGGGAAAGAAAAAGATATGGAAGCCCGTGAAACTGTTCGCGAAATGCTGGCGCAGAATGTTAAACCAGCCCACATCATGAAAGCGGCAGGTATCAGCCGCGCCACCTTTTACCGAATCAAGAAAGAGCTTTTGTGTTAAAAACGGACTTGATAACAGTATTTGCTGCCCTGACCTGCCCCCACGATTAGATACAACACTCAGTTAGTAACGTCGGAATCTTCATTCTCAGAATGACCCTTTCTCCAGCCCGCTGCAAATTCAGACGGTGTCTGA
>NZ_JBMKGI010000018.1:0-81731 GCF_049238885.1 Enterobacter cloacae complex sp. BZL2005
CTGCCCGGTAGCTAAATGCGGAAAAGATAAGTGCTGAAAGCATCTAAGCACGAAACTTGCCCCGAGATGAGTTCTCCCTGAGACTTTAAGTCTCCTGAAGGAACGTTAAAGACGATGACGTTGATAGGTCGGGTGTGTAAGCGCAGCGATGCGTTGAGCTAACCGATACTAATGAACCGTGAGGCTTAACCTTACAACGCCGAAGATGTTTTGGCGACGAGACAGATTTTCAGCCTGATACAGATTAACAGAATTTGCCTGGCGGCTTTAGCGCGGTGGTCCCACCTGACCCCATGCCGAACTCAGAAGTGAAACGCCGTAGCGCCGATGGTAGTGTGGGGTCTCCCCATGTGAGAGTAGGGAACTGCCAGGCATCAAATTTAGTAGTAAGCCGGTGCATTAATCCGGTGGTTACAAGCAGTCTTCGGTGGAGCGGTAGTTCAGTCGGTTAGAATACCTGCCTGTCACGCAGGGGGTCGCGGGTTCGAGTCCCGTCCGTTCCGCCACTTATTAAGACATTAAGCCTGCCTTACTGGCAGGCTTAATGGCAAAAAACTTTAGGGGCGTAGCTCAGTTGGTAGAGCACCGGTCTCCAAAACCGGGTGTCGCGAGTTCGAGTCTCTCCGCCCCTGCCATATAGAATCCTTTGCTTCGGCAAAGGATTTTTTTTTTGCCTGAAAGACTGTAAAAACGCCTCTTCTTACTATTCAGCCAGCATTCCTGCTGGCTGATGTATCAATCCATTACATTGATTTTTAACAGATCTTTTATCTGCGACTGCTTATCACTGTTTTGCAGCCAAATCGCATACAGCGGTCTGGTAAGCGTGGTGGAATCCATTACGGTATGCAGCCCAGCTTTAGTGTCTGCCCAGCGAACAGGTAACCAGGTACAACCTCTCAGCAAGGGCAGTTGCTGACAGGCGATCTCTGCAGAGCTGGTCGTTAACTGTGGGACGTCATCAGGTGCAATCAAGCCCGTCTCATGCTGCTGAAAATCAGGCCCCCATTCCAGGCGCAAATAGGTCAGGTCTGCCTTCATCATCGAAGGTTCAGAGGCATAAAGCGCCAGGCCAAACTGGCCCACAATCTGGCTGCTAAATTCGTCCATCTTGGGGGCTTCGGTTGTGATAAGAAGATCAAGCTGGCGCTCATGAAGTTGCTTAACTAGCGACTGCCGTTGCGCAATCCTGGCTTCAAATTGCAAGTGGCTATGAGATTGATAAAGCCGGGTAAGCCACTGACTTAGCATACATTCCCACAGGGAAGCGCTGGCCCCTATCGAGAACTCATTATGCCTCGAAGTATGTGCAACCTCTTTGCGTGCCGCCTGCCAGGTATTCATCAGCGTTTCTGCGTACGGCAGTAGTTTTTCGCCGGCGGGCGTGAGGCGGATATTGTTGCGATGGCGGGTAAAAAGATTCACACCCAGTTGATTTTCCAGCTGTCGAATACGAAAACTGACTGCTGACTGCGTCAGGTAAAGGGCTTCAGCTGCTCGCCCAAAGTGGCGTGTTCTGCTCACTTCAAGGAAAGTTTTAAGCAATTCCGTATCCACATCTTTCTCCGCAAAATTATTTGTCGTTATGATTTAAATATTTTGTTTTACACTCTGTCAAGCGTAACTAATACTCCGCGCCATAAATAGCTCGGCCAAAGAATTAGGAGCGTGTAGGATGGCGGAAAGCTTTACGACGACTAATCGTTTTTTCGACAATAAACATTATCCGCGCGGGTTTTCTCGTCACGGCGATTTCACCATCAAAGAAGCTCAACTGCTTGAGCGCCATGGTTATGCCTTTAACGAGCTGGATCTGGGCAAGCGTGAGCCTGCTACCGAAGACGAAAAACAGTTTGTTTCCGTTTGCCGTGGTGAGCGTGAGCCGCAGTCTGAAGCGGAACGTGTATGGATCAAGTATATGGCACGCATTAAGCGTCCAAAGCGCTTCCATACGCTGTCTGGCGGTAAGCCGCAGATGGAAGGTGCAGAAGACTACACCGAGTCTGATGACTAAGATGATAAGAAGGGGCTACGGCCCCTTTTTTTATGCCAGCAACTTCTGCAGGTGCAGCAGCAAACGATCGATAGCGCGGTAACTCAGTGCCTCCTGCAAGTGTTTCCTCTCAATGTCAGTACATCCCTCCACGTCAGCAATGGTTCTGGCCACTTTTAGCAAACGTTGCCACGCACGTATAGACAGCCCAAAGCGCGTCAATGTCTCCTCAAGCCATCCTGCATCTTCACTATTAAGCGAACAAAACTGCCGGATCCCGGCATTATCAAGCCGAGCATTCAGCCTGTTTTGACGGGCGTATTGTCGTGCCTGGGCAGCGATCACCCGCTCGCGCACTTTTACTGAGCTCTCACCCGTTATGCCCGTCTGCCTGAGCAGGCCCGGCGGCGGGAGGGGGATTTCGAGGGATAAATCGAAACGGTCGAGGAATGGGCCGGAAAGCTTTCCCAGATAGCGCAGCGTCTGCTCTGGCGTACAGCGGTTATGGTTGCCCTGATAATGCCCCGTGGGGCTGGGGTTCATCGCAGCGACCAGTTGAAATTGCGCGGGATAGCTTATTTTGGCCCTCGTGCGCGAGATATGTATCTCACCAGATTCAATTGGTTCTCTCAGTGCATCCAGCACGCGACGCTCAAACTCAGGCAACTCATCAAGAAACAGAATGCCATTGTGTGCCAGTGAAATCTCACCCGGTCCGGGGATAGACCCACCGCCGACCATTGCCGTCAGTGAAGCGCTATGATGTGGGGAACGAAAAGGGCGACGGCGCCACTGTTTTTGCAACGATGCCGAACTGATGAGGCTATATATGGCAGCGCTTTCCAGCGCTTCATGATTATTGAGCGGCGGGAGCAACCCGCTCAGCCTGCTCGCCAGCATCGTTTTACCTGTACCAGGCGGGCCAATCAGCAGGAGATTGTGTCCGCCTGCAGCCGTAATCTCCAGCGCCCGTTTACCTTGCTCCTGTCCCATGATCTCACTGAGATCTTCTGGCGCATCTGCTACAGCCTCGTCGCACTCTTCCGGCTCGGACAGTTCATGTCGGCCTTCCAGCCAGGCACACACTTCCTGAAGATGCCCGGCGATAAGGCACCCCTTTTCGGCAATAAGACTCACTTCTGATGCGTTTTCATTGGCGACAATGATTTGCCGCCCTGCACGAATGGCTTCCAGCGCTCCCGATATCGCACCGGGAACGCCTCTCAATGCGCCTGTGAGCGCGAGTTCACCCACGAATTCGTACGAGCCTAGCCTGGTCGTAGTAAGCTGCTCAGAAGCCGCGAGAAGCGCAATTGCGATAGGTAAATCGTATCGCCCGCCCTCTTTGGGCAGATCGGCGGGGGCAAGGTTGATGGTGATCTTCTTCGCGGGGAAGGTATAACCGCTATTTATTATTGCGCTGCGAACGCGATCCCTGGCCTCTTTAACCGTCGTTTCAGGTAACCCGACAAGCGTGAGTCCGGGCAGCCCATTACTCAAATGAACCTCTACGGAAACAAGCGGTGCCTTTACCCCGAGAGCCGCACGCGTATAAACAACTGACAGTGACATTTGCACTACCTCCTGGTGTGACTATGCCAGTACGCGTTATGCCTGTTTAGTGCTATTTAGCGAATTTACGCTGCCTGTTCAGGGATTTTAAAAGCACAATGAAACTATTGCACAATCGTGGAACCCTCCTCGCAGAGCGAAAAAAACCTGGTTTGACGGTTAGCGGAGGAGTAAAAAAGTGAAAAATATTCATTTTCTAATTTCCGTATATAAAACAACGCTTTTAAGAAATATGATTCGCGGGCTAACCAAATCCGTCATAAATAAATCTTGTGTTTGATTTAAAAACTGTGATAACTCTTTAGGTATTCCTTCGAACAAGATGCAAAAAGAACTGAAAATGACAGCCCTTCTACGAGTGATTAGCCTGGTCGTGATTAGCGTGGTGGTGATTATTATCCCACCGTGCGGGGCTGCACTTGGACGAGGAAAGGCTTAGAAATCAAGCCTTAACGAACTAAGACCCCCGCACCGAAAGGTCCGGGGGTTTTTTTATGACTAAAAAACGTAAATGAGGAGCAGAGAATGACAAGTAGCACAAAATTCTGTTTCTCCCGATTTATGACGGGGAACTAACTATGAATGGGGCACAGTGGGTAGTACATGCGTTGCGCGCGCAGGGAGTCGAGACAGTATTCGGTTATCCGGGTGGCGCAATTATGCCGATTTACGATGCACTGTATGACGGCGGCGTGGAGCACCTGTTGTGCCGACACGAGCAGGGCGCAGCGATGGCCGCCATCGGTTATGCCCGTGCCACCGGTAAAACCGGTGTCTGTATGGCGACCTCAGGTCCGGGCGCAACGAACCTCATCACCGGTCTGGCAGACGCGCTGCTGGATTCCGTTCCCGTTGTTGCCATCACTGGACAGGTTGCCTCTCCGTTCATCGGCACCGACGCGTTCCAGGAAGTCGATGTACTCGGTTTATCGCTGGCCTGCACCAAACACAGTTTTCTCGTTCAGTCTCTGGAAGAGCTGCCGCGCGTAATGGCAGAAGCATTCGAGGTTGCCAGCTCCGGCCGCCCTGGTCCGGTTCTGGTCGATATCCCGAAAGATATCCAGGTCGCACACGGCGAACTGGAGCCGCACTTCTCCACCGTTGGAAACGACGACGCGTTTCCGCATGCGGAAGTCGAAGAGGCCCGTCAGATGCTGGCGCAGGCGAAACAGCCGATGCTGTACGTTGGTGGTGGCGTAGGTATGGCGCAGGCGGTTCCTGCCCTGCGCGAATTTATCGCGGCAACGCAAATGCCTGCCACCTGCACGCTGAAAGGGTTGGGTGCGGTAGATGCCGATTACCCCTACTATCTGGGCATGCTGGGGATGCACGGCACCAAAGCGGCAAACCTGGCGGTGCAGGCGTGCGATCTGCTCATCGCCGTCGGTGCCCGTTTTGACGACCGCGTCACCGGTAAGCTGAATACCTTTGCGCCGAACGCCAAAGTTATCCATATGGATATCGACCCGGCGGAGATGAACAAGCTGCGTCAGGCGCACGTCGCGCTGCAGGGCGATCTCAACGCGCTGTTACCGGCATTGCAGCAGCCGCTGGATATCAACGCATGGCGTCAGCATACCGCCGACATGCGCGCCGAGCACGCCTGGCGTTACGACCATCCCGGCGAGGCCATCTACGCGCCGCTGCTGTTGAAGCAGTTGTCCGACCGTAAGCCCGCCGACAGCGTGGTGACGACCGATGTCGGCCAGCATCAGATGTGGTCCGCCCAGCACATGACCTACACCCGTCCGGAAAACTTCATCACTTCCAGCGGGTTAGGGACGATGGGCTTCGGTCTGCCAGCCGCGGTTGGCGCACAGGTTGCCCGCCCGAACGATACCGTTATCTGTATCTCCGGTGACGGCTCCTTCATGATGAACGTTCAGGAGCTCGGCACCGTGAAGCGCAAGCAGTTACCGCTGAAGATCGTGTTGCTCGATAACCAGCGTTTAGGGATGGTTCGCCAGTGGCAACAGCTGTTCTTCCAGGAACGTTACAGTGAAACCACCCTGACCGATAACCCCGATTTCCTCACCCTGGCCAGCGCCTTCGGCATTCCTGGTCAGCACATCACCCGTAAAGACCAGGTTGAAGCGGCACTCGACACCATGCTTTCAAGCGAAGGGCCATACCTGCTTCATGTCTCAATCGACGAGCTTGAGAACGTCTGGCCGTTGGTACCGCCCGGTGCCAGTAACTCACAAATGCTGGAGAAATTATCATGATGCAACATCAGGTCGCCGTGCAGGCTCGCTTCAACCCGGAAACATTAGAACGCGTTTTGCGCGTGGTGCGTCATCGTGGTTTTCAGATTTGCTCTATGAATATGGAGACGGCCACCGACGCGCAAAACATCAGTATCGAATTAACCGTTGCCAGCCCGCGGCCGGTCGACTTACTGTTTAGTCAGTTATCAAAGCTGGTAGACGTTGCCCATGTTGCCATCTGCCAGAGCACAACCACATCACAACAAATCCGCGCTTAAGCGTGACAGGACGAAAAAATGACGACAAAAAAAGCTGATTACATTTGGTTCAACGGTGAGATGGTTCGCTGGGAGGACGCGAAGGTCCACGTGATGTCCCACGCGCTGCATTACGGTACCTCCGTGTTTGAAGGCATCCGCTGCTACGATTCTCACAAAGGGCCAGTGGTGTTCCGCCATCGCGAACACATGCAGCGTCTGCATGACTCAGCCAAAATTTATCGTTTCCCGGTTTCTCAGAGCGTGGATGAGCTGATGGAAGCCTGCCGCGACGTGATCCGTAAGAACAACCTGACCAGCGCCTATATTCGTCCGCTGGTCTTCGTGGGCGACGTCGGCATGGGCGTGAACCCGCCAGCCGGTTACAACACCGATGTGATCATTGCCGCGTTCCCATGGGGTGCCTACCTGGGTGCTGAAGCCCTGGAGCAGGGGATCGACGCAATGGTCTCTTCCTGGAACCGCGTTGCACCAAACACCATCCCGACCGCGGCTAAAGCGGGCGGTAACTACCTTTCTTCCCTGCTGGTCGGCAGCGAAGCGCGCCGTCACGGCTACCAGGAAGGTATCGCGCTCGACGTGAATGGCTACATCTCCGAAGGCGCAGGTGAAAACCTGTTTGAAGTGAAAGACGGCATTCTGTTTACGCCGCCATTCACCTCGTCCGCGCTGCCGGGCATCACCCGTGACGCCATCATCAAGCTGGCGAAAGACCTCGGTATCGAAGTGCGCGAGCAGGTGCTGTCCCGCGAATCCCTCTATCTGGCCGATGAAGTATTTATGTCCGGTACCGCGGCTGAAATCACCCCGGTGCGCAGCGTAGACGGTATCCAGGTGGGCGAAGGCCGCTGTGGCCCGGTGACCAAACGCATTCAGCAAGCGTTCTTTGGCCTCTTCACCGGCGAGACAGAAGATAAATACGGCTGGTTGGATCAGGTTAATCACTAAATATAAATTTGGGACGGCACGCACCGTCCCATTACATAGTCAGACGGGAGTAAATAAAGCATGCCTAAGTATCGTTCAGCCACCACCACCCACGGCCGTAACATGGCCGGTGCCCGCGCACTGTGGCGCGCCACCGGAATGACCGACGCCGATTTCGGCAAGCCAATTATCGCCGTGGTGAACTCCTTCACCCAGTTCGTACCGGGCCACGTGCACCTGCGCGATCTCGGTAAGCTGGTTGCCGAGCAAATCGAAGCCTCCGGCGGCGTGGCGAAAGAGTTCAACACCATTGCGGTGGATGACGGTATCGCGATGGGCCACGGGGGCATGCTCTATTCACTCCCGTCGCGCGAGCTGATCGCCGACTCGGTAGAGTACATGGTTAACGCCCACTGCGCCGATGCGATGGTCTGTATCTCCAACTGCGACAAAATCACCCCGGGGATGCTGATGGCCTCCCTGCGCCTGAACATTCCGGTGATCTTCGTCTCCGGTGGCCCGATGGAAGCGGGGAAAACCAAGCTCTCCGACAAAATCATCAAGCTCGACCTGGTCGATGCGATGATTCAGGGCGCGGACCCGAAAGTCTCTGACGAGCAGAGTGACCAGGTGGAGCGCTCCGCGTGCCCGACCTGCGGCTCCTGTTCCGGTATGTTCACGGCGAACTCCATGAACTGCCTGACCGAAGCGCTGGGTCTGTCTCAGCCGGGCAACGGCTCGCTGCTGGCGACCCATGCCGACCGTAAGCAGCTGTTCCTCAACGCCGGTAAACGCATCGTTGAACTGACTAAGCGCTACTACGAGCAGGACGACGCCAGCGCGCTGCCGCGCAGCATCGCCAGCAAAGCGGCATTCGAGAACGCCATGACCCTGGATATCGCCATGGGCGGTTCCACCAACACCGTTCTGCACCTGCTGGCCGCCGCGCAGGAAGCCGAAATCGACTTCACCATGAGCGACATCGACAGGCTCTCCCGTAAAGTGCCGCAGCTGTGTAAGGTCGCACCGAGTACCCAGAAGTACCATATGGAAGACGTGCATCGCGCGGGTGGCGTCATCGGTATCCTCGGCGAGCTGGATCGCGCCGGGCTGCTGAACCGTGACGTGAAAAACGTGCTTGGCCTGTCGCTGCCTGAGTCGCTGAACCAGTACGACGTGATGCTGACCAAAGACGACGCGGTGAAAAAGATGTTCCGCGCGGGCCCTGCTGGTATTCGTACTACCCAGGCGTTCTCGCAGGACTGCCGCTGGGATACCCTGGACGATGACCGCGCTGAAGGCTGCATCCGCTCGCTGGAGCATGCCTATAGCAAAGACGGCGGCCTGGCCGTGCTGTACGGTAACTTTGCGGAAAATGGCTGCATCGTGAAAACCGCTGGCGTGGACGACAGCATCCTGAAATTCACCGGTCCGGCGAAGGTGTACGAAAGCCAGGATGAAGCGGTAGACGCCATCCTCGGCGGCAAAGTGGTGGAAGGCGACGTGGTTGTCATTCGCTACGAAGGTCCAAAAGGCGGGCCGGGCATGCAGGAGATGCTCTACCCGACCACCTTCCTGAAATCCATGGGCCTCGGTAAAGCCTGTGCGCTGATCACCGACGGGCGTTTCTCCGGTGGCACTTCCGGCCTCTCTATCGGCCACGTTTCCCCGGAAGCGGCAAGCGGCGGCAACATTGCCATCATCGAAGACGGCGATCTGATCGAAATCGACATTCCGAATCGCGGCATTCAGCTCAAGCTGAGCGACCAGGAAATTGCGGCCCGTCGTGAAGCGCAGGAAGCGCGCGGCGACAAAGCCTGGACGCCGAAAGACCGCCAGCGCGAAGTCTCCTTTGCCCTGCGCGCCTACGCGAGCCTTGCCACCAGTGCAGATAAAGGCGCGGTGCGCGATAAATCGAAACTTGGGGGCTAACGATGGCCGAGTCACAACCCTTATCCGCCGCCCCTGAGGGGGCGGAATATCTCAGGGCGGTGCTGCGCGCACCGGTCTATGAAGCCGTTCAGGTCACGCCCCTGCAGAAAATGGAAAAACTCTCTTCGCGCCTCGACAACGTCATTCTGGTGAAGCGCGAAGATCGTCAGCCGGTGCACAGCTTCAAGCTGCGCGGTGCCTACGCGATGATGGCCGGGCTGACCGACGAGCAGAAAGCGCGCGGGGTGATTACCGCATCGGCGGGCAACCACGCGCAGGGCGTGGCGTTCTCGTCTGCCCGTCTGGGGCTGAAAGCGCTGATCGTGATGCCGGTTGCTACCGCCGATATCAAGGTCGACGCGGTGCGCGGTTTCGGCGGCGAAGTCTTGCTCCACGGGGCCAACTTTGACGAAGCAAAAGCCAAAGCGATTGAGCTGGCTCAGCAGCAGGGGTTCACCTGGGTGCCGCCGTTCGACCACCCGATGGTGATTGCCGGGCAGGGCACGCTGGCGCTGGAGCTGCTGCAGCAGGATGCCCATCTTGACCGCGTCTTTGTCCCGGTGGGCGGCGGCGGTTTAGCCGCAGGCGTGGCGGTGCTGATCAAACAGCTGATGCCGCAGATCAAAGTCATTGCCGTGGAAGCGGAAGACTCCGCCTGCCTGAAAGCGGCGCTGGAGGCCGGGCATCCGGTAGACCTGCCGCGCGTCGGGCTGTTTGCCGAGGGCGTGGCGGTGAAGCGCATTGGCGACGAAACCTTCCGCCTGTGCCGGGAATATCTCGACGATATCGTCACGGTGGACAGCGATGCCATCTGCGCGGCGATGAAAGATCTGTTCGAAGACGTGCGTGCGGTGGCGGAACCGTCCGGCGCGCTGGCGCTGGCGGGCATGAAAAAATACATCGCGCAGCACAACATCCGCGGCGAGCGTCTGGCGCACGTGCTTTCCGGGGCCAACGTGAACTTCCACGGTCTTCGCTACGTGTCCGAGCGCTGCGAGCTGGGCGAACAGCGTGAAGCGCTGCTGGCGGTGACCATTCCGGAAGAGAAGGGCAGCTTCCTGAAGTTCTGTCAGCTGCTGGGCGGTCGTTCGGTGACGGAGTTTAACTACCGTTTTGCCGATGCTAAAGACGCCTGTATTTTTGTCGGCGTGCGTCTGAGCCGCGGCGTGGAGGAGCGCAAAGAGATCCTCAACCTGCTGCATGAGGGCGGCTATAGCGTGGTCGATCTCTCCGACGACGAGATGGCGAAGCTGCACGTGCGTTACATGGTCGGCGGCCGTCCTTCGAAGCCGCTCAGGGAACGCCTGTTCAGCTTTGAGTTCCCGGAATCGCCGGGCGCGTTGCTCAAGTTCCTGCACACGCTGGGCACGCACTGGAACATCTCTCTGTTCCACTACCGCAGCCACGGTACCGACTACGGCCGCGTGCTGGCGGCGTTCGAACTGGGCGAGCACGAGCCGGATTTCGAAACGCGGCTGAACGAGCTGGGCTACGAGTGCCATGACGAAACCCACAACCCGGCGTTCCGCTTCTTCCTGGCAGGCTAAGGGCTGAGCGGCATGCAGGCCGGGTAAGCGCAGCGCCACCCGGCTTTAGTGGTTCGGCAGTATCGTCCAGAACGCATCAATAAGCGGCTCATGCAGCCGCTTTTTTTGTGCGCACACGCCAAGCTCAAACGGCGTTTTCTCGTCGCTGCGCTCTAAAATCATCACGCGATTGCGCACCGGCTCCGGGCTGTTGTCCAGCACCACTTCCGGCAGCAGCGCCACGCCGCAGCCCAGCGCCACCATCGACACCATCGCCTCATGGCCGCTGACGGTGGCGTAAATCGACGGGTTGCTGATTTTCTGACGGCGGAACCACAGCTCAATGCGGCGGCGAACCGGGCCCTGATCGGCCATGATAAACGGCACCGTGGACCAGTCCGGTTTTTCCACCGATACCTGGTTACGCACCGGGCAGGGCAGCGCCGGGGCAATCAACACCACCGCCAGATTTTCCAGCATCGAGAACGCTACCGCGCCCGGCAGGGTTTCCGGCTTCCCGGCAATGGCGAGATCCGCTTCGCCTGTCACCACTTTTTCCATCGCGTCGGCAGCGTCGCCGGTAGTGAGCTTAATTTCAACCGACGGATGCGCCGCGCGAAAGCGGTCAAGGATGGGCGGCAGATGGCTGTAGGCGGCGGTCACGGAGCAGAAAATATGCAGCTCACCGGAGAGTGACGGCCCCTGCTGATCGATAGAGTGCCGCAGCTGCTGGTACTGCAACAGCGTCTGCTGGGCAAAAATACGCAGCTCTTCGCCCGCTTCCGTGAGGGTGACGGTGCGGTTATCGCGCACGAACAGCGGCTGGCCGAGGTCTTCCTCAAGGCGCTGGATCTGGCGCGACAGCGTGGAGGGGCTGACGTGCATCGCCCGGGCGCTGCGGCCAAAGTGACGGCTTTCCGCCAGGTGCAGGAACATTTTCAGATCGCGTAAATCCACCGATTCCACTCCCTCTTTTTACATTGCATAAATTGCAATGTGACGTTGTGAATATATCAATTTCCGCAATAAATTTCCTGTTGTAATGTGGGTACATTCTCGCTGAAACGCGAACCGAACAATAAGACACACAACATCACGAGGTATCACCCATGGCTAACTACTTTAATACACTGAACTTGCGCCAGCAGCTGGCGCAGCTGGGCAAATGCCGCTTCATGGCGCGCGATGAATTTGCCGATGGCGCGAGCTACCTTCAGGGTAAAAAAGTGGTCATCGTCGGCTGTGGCGCACAGGGTCTGAACCAGGGCCTGAACATGCGTGACTCCGGTCTGGATATCTCCTACGCACTGCGCAAAGAAGCGATTGCCGAGAAGCGCGCTTCATGGCGTAAAGCGACCGAAAACGGCTTCAAAGTGGGTACCTACGAAGAGCTGATCCCGCAGGCGGATCTGGTGGTTAACCTGACGCCGGACAAGCAGCACTCTGACGTTGTGCGTTCCGTACAGCCGCTGATGAAAGACGGCGCGGCGCTGGGTTACTCCCACGGCTTCAACATCGTTGAAGTGGGCGAGCAGATCCGTAAAGACATCACCGTAGTGATGGTGGCACCGAAGTGCCCGGGTACCGAAGTCCGTGAAGAGTACAAACGTGGCTTCGGCGTGCCGACGCTAATCGCGGTTCACCCGGAAAACGATCCGAAAGGCGAAGGCATGGCGATTGCCAAAGCATGGGCTGCGGCGACCGGCGGCCACCGTGCGGGCGTGCTGGAATCGTCCTTCGTTGCCGAAGTGAAATCCGACCTGATGGGCGAGCAGACCATTCTGTGCGGCATGCTGCAGGCCGGTTCTCTGCTGTGCTTCGATAAGCTGGTGGAAGAGGGCACCGACCCGGCATACGCGGAAAAACTGATTCAGTTCGGCTGGGAAACCATCACCGAAGCGCTGAAGCAGGGCGGTATTACGCTGATGATGGACCGTCTGTCCAACCCGGCAAAACTGCGTGCTTACGCGCTGTCTGAACAGCTGAAAACCATCATGGCGCCGCTGTTCCAGAAACATATGGACGACATCATCTCCGGCGAGTTCTCTTCCGGCATGATGGCTGACTGGGCGAACGACGATAAGAAACTGCTGACCTGGCGTGAAGAGACCGGTAAGACCGCGTTCGAAACCGCGCCACAGTACGAAGGTAAAATCGGCGAGCAGGAGTACTTCGATAAAGGCGTCCTGATGATTGCGATGGTGAAAGCAGGCGTTGAGCTGGCGTTCGAAACCATGGTGGATTCCGGCATCATTGAAGAGTCTGCGTACTACGAATCACTGCACGAGCTGCCGCTGATCGCGAACACCATCGCCCGTAAGCGTCTGTACGAAATGAACGTGGTTATCTCGGATACCGCAGAATACGGTAACTACCTGTTCTCTTACGCCTGCGTACCGCTGCTGAAAGAGTTTATGACCACTCTGCAGCCGGGCGATCTGGGTAAAGCGATTGCAGAAGGTGCCGTGGATAACGCGCAGCTGCGCGACGTGAACGAAGCCATTCGCAGCCACCAGATCGAGAAAGTGGGTCACAAACTGCGTGGCTACATGACCGACATGAAGCGTATCGCGGTAGCGGGTTAACAACCTTGTCGGGTGGCGCTTCGCTTATCCGACCTACAAAACCGTAAGATGTAGGCCGGGTAAGGCGCAGCCGCCACCCGGCTTGTTTATTTGCGGTACAGCACTTTAATCACGTGGTAGCCGAACTGCGTGTGCAGCGGGCCGGTTGGCTCCAGCACCGGGCAGGAGAAGACCACTTTATCGAATGCCGGTACCATCTGACCCTGGCGGAATTCACCCAGATCGCCGCCGCGTTTGCCTGACGGACAGATAGAGTGCTTCTTCGCCAGCTTGCCGAAGTCGGCGCCGTTTTTGATCTGCTCCAGAAGATCCAGAGCCAGTTTCTCTTCTTTAACAAGAATATGCAGTGCTGCTGCTGTTTTTGCCATGATCGTGCCTTGAGTGGTATGGATTAGGCTCGCTATACTACCACGCTGTTATTCTCCCCTCCTGACTTTCATTGAGTGATCATTTATGCGTTTAAACCCCGGACAACAACAAGCCGTCGAATTTGTCACCGGACCGTGTCTGGTGCTGGCGGGTGCAGGATCCGGCAAAACGCGCGTTATCACCAATAAGATTGCGCACCTGATCCGCGGCTGTGGCTACCAGGCCCGGCACATTGCGGCGGTGACGTTTACCAATAAAGCGGCGCGTGAGATGAAAGAGCGTGTCGGCCAGACGCTGGGACGAAAAGAGGCGCGCGGCCTGATGATCTCCACCTTCCACACGCTGGGGTTGGATATCATCAAACGCGAGTATGCTGCGCTGGGAATGAAGTCCAACTTCTCCCTCTTTGATGACACCGACCAGGTGGCGTTGCTCAAAGAGCTCACCGAGGGGCTGATCGAAGATGATAAGGTGCTACTGCAGCAGCTGATCTCGACGATCTCAAACTGGAAAAACGATCTGATGACCCCGGCCCAGGCCGCGGCGATCGCCAAAGGCGAACGGGATCGGATCTTCGCCCACTGCTACGGTCTGTACGATGCGCACATGAAAGCGTGCAACGTGCTGGACTTTGACGACCTGATTCTGCTGCCCACGCTGCTGCTGCAGCGGAACGAAGAGGTTCGCGAGCGCTGGCAGAACAAAATCCGTTACCTGCTGGTGGATGAGTATCAGGACACCAACACCAGCCAGTACGAGCTGGTGAAGCTGCTGGTGGGGCAGCGCGCGCGTTTCACCGTGGTCGGCGACGACGACCAGTCAATTTACTCCTGGCGCGGCGCGCGTCCGCAAAACCTGGTGCTGCTGAGCAAAGATTTTCCGGCGCTGCAGGTGATAAAGCTGGAACAGAACTACCGCTCCTCCGGGCGTATCCTGAAGGCAGCAAATATCCTGATTGCCAATAACCCGCACGTGTTTGAGAAGCGTCTCTTCTCCGAGCTGGGTTACGGTACTGAATTGAAGGTGCTCAGCGCCAATAATGAAGAGCATGAGGCGGAGCGCGTGACGGGCGAACTGATCGCCCACCACTTCGTCAATAAAACCGAATATAAGGATTACGCGATCCTCTATCGCGGCAATCACCAGTCGCGCGTCTTTGAAAAGATGCTGATGCAGAACCGCATCCCGTACAAAATTTCGGGCGGTACGTCGTTCTTCTCACGGCCAGAGATTAAAGATCTGCTGGCCTATCTGCGCGTCCTCACGAACCCGGATGACGACAGCGCGTTTCTGCGCATCGTGAATACGCCGAAGCGCGAGATTGGCCCTGCGACGCTGCAAAAGCTGGGCGAGTGGGCGATGACGCGTAATAAAAGCCTGTTTACCGCCAGCTTCGACATGGGGCTGAGCCAGACGTTAACCGGTCGCGGCTATGATTCGCTAACGCGATTCACCCACTGGCTCGGCGAAGTGCAGCGTCTCGCGGAGCGCGAGCCGGTGGCGGCGGTGCGCGATCTCATTCACGGCATCGACTATGAGTCCTGGCTGTACGAAACCTCGGCCAGCCCGAAAGCCGCTGAGATGCGGATGAAAAACGTTAACCAGCTGTTCAGCTGGATGACCGAAATGCTGGAAGGCTCTGAAATCGACGAGCCGATGACCCTGACGCAGGTCGTCACCCGCTTTACCCTGCGCGACATGATGGAGCGCGGCGAGAGCGAAGAAGAGGCCGATCAGGTTCAGCTGATGACGCTGCATGCGTCCAAAGGGCTTGAGTTCCCGTATGTCTATCTGGTTGGTATGGAAGAGGGGTTGTTACCGCACCAGAGCAGCATTGACGAAGATAACGTCGACGAGGAACGCCGCCTGGCCTACGTGGGGATTACTCGCGCGCAGAAAGAGCTGACGTTCACACTGTGTAAAGAGCGCCGTCAGTATGGCGAACTCGTCCGCCCGGAGCCGAGCCGTTTCCTGCTGGAGCTGCCGCAGGACGACCTGATCTGGGAACAGGAACGCAAAGTGATTACCGCAGAAGAGCGGATGCATAAGGGGCAGGCTAACGTGGCGAACATTCGCGCCATGCTGGCAAAAGCCAAAGAGAAAGGATAATGATGAGTAGGCCGGGTAAGGCGAAGCCGCCACCCGGCAATGTTCAGCGTATTACTTCACTTCCAGCATCCAGTGCACATAGCTCTGCCACTGGCACTCCTGCTCGATCATCTCTGCCCCAAGCGGGTGACGCTCAATCCAGTTTTCCGGTAACGTCAGCGACAGTTTTTCGTCATCGGCCACCAGATTGATTGCAGGCAGCAAATCATCGCGACGGCGGCTGGCAAAGAGAATCGCCAGACGCAGCAGGCGGCACAGATGTTCGGCCACGCGCGGCGGTACGGCGTTTTGCTGATGCAAAGATGAGAGGTCAACGGCGTTGGTCTGGTTCAGCAGCAGCGTTGCCAGCAGCTTTTTCTGTGCGGGCGTGTAGCCCGGTAAATCCAGGTTGCGAACCAGATACGCTGCGTGAGCGGGGGCCTGCTTAAAATCAATGCTCAGCCCCACTTCATGCAGCGCACAGGCGCTCAGCAATAAATCGCGGCTCAGATGATCAAGATCCCAGGCGTTAGCGACCTGGTCGGCAAAGCGTGATGCCAGCTGCGATACGCGTCCTGCCTGATCGATATCAACCAGAAAACGACGCTGTACGTTGCGCAGGGTTCGGCTGCGGATATCCTGATCGACCGACAGATGCAGCATCCCGTAGACCAGGCCTTCGCGCAGCGCGCCGCCGGCAAGGGTCATACACTGGATGTTGAGCTCGGTGAAAATGGCGATCAGAATGGCCAGCCCGCTCGGGAAGACCAGCGCGCGTTCCAGCGTCAGGCCTTCAATTTCCAGTTCTTCCAGGCGTCCGCACTGGATGGCGCGCTGTTTTAGCTGCTGAAGTTTGGCAAGCGTAATCCGCTCGTCCATTCCCTGCGCCATCATGATTTCCTGCAGGGCCTGCACGGTTCCCGACGCACCCACGCACACTTTCCAGCCGTGATAGCGCAATTCGTCCATCACGGGACGTAATACCTCGCGCGCGGCATTTTCTGCCTCGTCGAAGTTCTCTTTACCCAGATTACGATCGGTAAAATAGCGCTCAAGCCAGGTCACGCAGCCCATCGACAGGCTGAACAGCGACGTAGCCTGCGCGCCGGTGCCGGTCACCAGCTCGGTACTGGCTCCGCCGATATCCACCACCAGGCGGCGATCGTCACCCCCCGTGGTGTGTGCAACACCCTGATAAATCAAGCGAGCTTCTTCTTCACCGCTGATAACCTGAACCGGGCAACCGAGAATCTCCTGCGCTCTGGCAATAAAATCCACGGCGTTAACCGCCAGGCGGAGTGTCGCAGTGGCGACAACGGTGATTTGGGCGTGCGGGATATCCTGCAGACGCTCGGCAAAGAGTCGCAGGCACTGCCAGCCACGTTCCATGGCTTCAGGCGAGAGGTGATTGTCGCTGCTCAGGCCCGCCGCGAGGCGGACCTTGCGCTTAATGCGCGTCAGCGTTTGTATGCTTCCCGCCACCTCGCGCACAACCAGCATATGAAAACTATTCGAACCGAGATCAATTGCCGCATAAAGCGAGGTGGAGCTGAGCATATTTTCTTAACCTGAACGACGACGATTACGCGGTGCGCCGCCTGAACGACGCGGACCATTGCCGGAGCGTGGGCGGGTAAGACGCTTAGGCGGCGGCAGTTCGCTTAACAGCGCTTCCGGATTGTATTTGCTCTGCGGAATAGAGTGACCGATGTAGGTCTCAATGGCCGGAAGGTTCAGCGCATACTCTTCACACGCAAGGCTAATAGAGTGACCGCTTGCGCCCGCGCGACCGGTACGACCGATACGGTGTACGTAGTCTTCACAGTCGTCTGGCAGATCGTAGTTAAAGACGTGCGTTACGGCCGGAATGTGTAAACCACGTGCAGCCACGTCGGTGGCGACCAGAATATCGAGATCGCCGCGGGTAAACTCTTCGAGAATTCGCAGGCGTTTTTTCTGCGCCACGTCGCCGGTCAACAGGCCAACACGGTGACCATCGGCAGCCAGGTGGCCCCAGATTTCTTCACAACGGTGTTTGGTGTTCGCAAAGATGATGGCGCGATCTGGCCATTCTTCTTCAATCAGCGTTTGCAGCAGGCGCATTTTCTCTTCATTAGAAGGATAGAAGAGCTCTTCTTTAATGCGGTGACCCGTTTTCTGCTCCGGTTCCACTTCTACGTATTCAGCGTTGTTCATCTGTTCGAACGCCAGCTCGCGAACGCGGTAGGAGAGGGTTGCAGAGAACAGCATATTCAGGCGCTGGTTGGCCGGAGGCATACGGCGGAACAGCCAGCGGATGTCTTTAATGAAGCCCAGATCGTACATGCGGTCAGCTTCATCGAGCACCACAACCTGGATGGCACCGAGGTTAATGTGGTTCTGTTTGGCGTAATCAATAAGACGGCCGGTGGTACCGATCAGGATATCCACACCGCTTTCCAGCACTTTCAGCTGCTTATCGTAGCCGTCGCCGCCATAGGCCAGGCCCAGCTTCAGGCCGGTAGCCTGCGCCAGGGGTTCAGCGTCTGCGTGGATCTGTACCGCCAGTTCTCGCGTCGGGGCCATAATTAGCGCGCGCGGCTGGTTAACTTTGCGGTCTGCAATCGCTGGGTGAGAAAGTAAATAATGAAACGTTGACGTTAAAAACGCCATCGTTTTGCCGGTACCGGTTTGCGCCTGCCCGGCAACATCGCGACCGGCCAGCGTCAGCGGCAGCGCGAGGGCCTGAATGGGCGTGCAGTTATGAAACCCTTTATTTTCAAGGGCTTCAATCACCTTCGGGTGCAGCGCGAAGTCGGAAAACTTCTGTTCTGTTAAATGTGTTTTGCTCATAGTGTGGTAGAATATCAGCTTACTATTGCTTTACGAAAGCGTATCCGGTGAAATAAAGTCAACCTTTAGTTGGTTAATGCGACATCAACGCGTCGTTGGTGGAGACAAAACCAACGTACCAGGCTTATTCCTGTGGAGTTATATATGAGCGATAAAATTATTCACCTGACTGACGACAGTTTTGACACGGACGTACTTAAGGCTGACGGGCTGATCCTCGTCGATTTCTGGGCTGAATGGTGTGGTCCTTGCAAAATGATCGCCCCGATTCTGGATGAGATCGCCGACGAATATCAGGGCAAACTGACCGTTGCCAAGCTGAACATCGACCAGAACCCGGGCACCGCACCAAAATACGGTATCCGTGGTATTCCGACCCTGCTGCTGTTCAAAAACGGCGAAGTGGCGGCGACCAAAGTGGGCGCGCTGTCCAAAGGTCAACTGAAAGAGTTCCTCGACGCTAACCTGGCGTAAGGTTTCTCCGCTGTGCGTTCAGAGCCCCCGGCTAAATGATTCGGAACTCTGGACGCCCGGCTGAAGTCGTGCTAAGTTAGCTATGACTTCGTTTTAAACATATCTTGTTGTTTGAATCTTGTTTTACCCGATACTTCCCGTTGTTAACATGAACAGTGCGTGAAGTGGCTAAATTCCGGGCTTGTCACTCAATCCGTCTTGTCGTTTCAGTTCTGCGTTCTTTCCCTGTGACCAGACAGCGAACAGACATGAGTTGATGGCCGCTAAACAGGCATGGATGACCCTGCCATACCATTCACAACATTAAGTTCGAGAATCACCCCGAGTTTAAGAACCCACACCATTATGAATCTTACCGAATTAAAGAATACGCCGGTTTCTGAGCTGATCACTCTCGGCGAAAATATGGGGCTGGAAAACCAGGCTCGTATGCGCAAGCAGGACATCATTTTCGCCATCCTGAAGCAGCACGCTAAGAGTGGCGAAGATATCTTTGGCGACGGTGTGCTGGAGATATTGCAAGACGGATTTGGTTTCCTCCGCTCTGCAGACAGCTCCTACCTCGCCGGCCCTGACGACATCTACGTATCCCCCAGCCAAATCCGCCGTTTCAACCTCCGCACTGGTGACACCATTTCAGGTAAGATTCGTCCTCCTAAAGAGGGTGAACGCTACTTTGCGCTGTTGAAAGTCAATGAAGTTAACTTCGATAAGCCAGAAAACTCGCGCAATAAGATCCTCTTTGAGAACTTAACGCCGCTGCACGCGAACTCTCGCCTGCGCATGGAGCGTGGTAACGGTTCTACCGAAGACTTAACCGCGCGCGTTCTGGATCTGGCCTCACCAATCGGTCGTGGTCAGCGTGGTCTGATTGTGGCGCCGCCAAAAGCGGGTAAAACCATGCTGCTGCAGAACATCGCGCAGAGCATTGCTTACAACCACCCTGACTGTGTGCTGATGGTGCTGCTGATTGACGAACGTCCGGAAGAAGTGACCGAGATGCAGCGTCTGGTTAAAGGTGAAGTGGTTGCTTCTACCTTCGACGAGCCAGCATCTCGCCACGTTCAGGTTGCGGAAATGGTTATCGAGAAGGCAAAACGCCTGGTTGAGCACAAGAAAGACGTGATCATCCTGCTCGACTCCATCACCCGTCTGGCGCGTGCCTACAACACCGTGGTCCCGGCGTCTGGTAAAGTCCTGACCGGTGGTGTGGATGCTAACGCCCTGCATCGTCCAAAACGTTTCTTCGGTGCTGCACGTAACGTCGAAGAGGGCGGCAGCCTGACCATCATCGCGACCGCGCTGATCGATACCGGCTCTAAGATGGACGAAGTTATCTACGAAGAGTTTAAAGGGACAGGCAACATGGAACTGCACCTCTCTCGTAAGATCGCTGAAAAACGCGTCTTCCCGGCTATCGACTACAACCGTTCCGGTACCCGTAAAGAAGAGCTGCTCACCACCCAGGAAGAGCTGCAGAAAATGTGGATCCTGCGCAAAATCATTCATCCAATGGGTGAAATCGACGCGATGGAGTTCCTCATTAACAAACTGGCAATGACCAAAACCAACGACGATTTCTTCGACATGATGAAACGCTCGTAACGCAAATAAAGCCAGCGAACGCCACGTTTTTACGTGGCGTTTTTCTTTTATGGACTATACGCTAGTACCACCTACTCCCAATTTTGATGTGTAGGTGCGACAATAAGACGATTCGTAGAGTAAAAACATTAATAGCTTGAATAATATACAAATGAGGTCACAAGAGGTTTACTTTTACCTTCGGGCTATGAGCCTTCGTGGTTATACTTCCGAGACTAACATTTGTTGAGAATCCATTGTGAACCTATTCGATACGTTTACTGATCTAACCAGTATTTTTTTATTCACCACCTGTTTTCTGTTTATTGCGCGTAAGGTGGCGAAATACGTGGGGTTAGTGGATAAACCCAACTTCCGGAAGCGTCATCAGGGCATGATCCCCCTGGTGGGTGGTATTTCCGTTTTTGCCGGCATTTGCTATGCCTTCGCAATTGCTAACTACTATGTCCCACATGTCAAATTATATCTGATGTGTTCAACGGTACTGGTCATCGTCGGCGCGCTTGACGATCGTTATGACATCAGCGTTAAAATCCGCGCCTTTGTGCAGGCGGCAGTTGGCATTGCCATGATGGTCTCAGCAAAACTCTACTTGAGTAGCCTGGGCTATATTTTTGGCTCGTGGGAGATGGTGCTCGGCCCGTTCGGCTATTTTCTGACGCTTTTCGCCGTATGGGTTGCTATAAATGCCTTCAACATGGTCGATGGTATTGATGGCTTGCTGGGGGGACTCTCCTGCGTCTCGTTTGCCGCGATCGGTTTTATTTTGTGGTTTGACGGTCAATATAGTCTTGCTATGTGGTGCTTCGCCATGATTGCCGCCATCCTGCCTTATATCCTGTTAAACCTCGGTGCGCTGGGGCGTCGCTATAAAGTCTTTATGGGTGATGCGGGCAGCACACTCATTGGGTTTACCGTCATCTGGATTTTGCTGGAAACGACTCAGGGGCAAGTCCATCCTATCAGCCCTGTCACCGCGTTGTGGATTATCGCAATCCCGTTAATGGATATGGTTGCGATTATGTATCGCCGCTTGCGCAAAGGAATGAGTCCCTTCTCAGCCGACCGACAGCATATTCATCATTTGATCATGCGCGCTGGATTCACCTCCCGGCAGGCATTTGTTTTGATAACCGTGGCGGCCGCCATCCTTGCGGGAGTGGGTGTTGCCGCGGAGTATGCTCATTTTGTGCCAGAATGGGTTATGTTGGCATTATTTTTGCTAGCGTTTTTCCTTTACGGCTACTGCATTAAGCGCGCATGGAAAGTAGCGCGGTTCATTAAACGTATTAAACGCAGGATGCGTCGTAACAGTGGCAAAAACACAACATTAACTAAGTAAAACCGGGACTATGATGACTCAACCGTTGGCGGGAGCGAAATCAGTGGTAACTGAGAATGAACTGGATATTCGGGGTTTGTTTCGCGTGTTATGGGCAGGCAAACTTTGGATTGCGGGGATCGCGCTGGGGTTTGCACTGTTAGCGCTGGCCTATACGTTCTTTGCAAAACAAGAGTGGAGCGCCACGGCAATCACTGACAAACCAACGGTTAACATGCTTGGGGGGTTCTATTCCCAACAGCAATTCCTGCGAAACCTGGATATCAAAGCTAACCTCGCCACGCCAGATCAGGTCTCCGTTATGGATGAGGCCTATAAAGAGTTTGTGATGCAACTGGCTTCGTGGGATACGCGCCGCGACTTCTGGTCCCAGACGGATTACTACAAGCAGCGTCGAGTTGATAACACCAAAGCCGATGCCGCTCTGCTGGACGATCTGATTAACAATATACAATTTATGCCGGGCGACGCCCTGCGTAACGTGAATGACAGCGTCAAGCTGATTGCAGAAACCGCGCCGGACGCCAACAACCTGCTGCGTCAGTATGTCGCGTTTGCCAGCCAGCGTGCCGCAAGCCATCTTAACGAAGAGCTTAAAGGCGCCTGGTCGGCTCGCACCATCCAGATGAAAGCGCAAGTGAAACGTCAGGAAGAGGTGGCTAAAGCGATTTTCGCTCGCCGTGTACACAATATTGAGCAGGCGCTGAAAATTGCGGAACAGCACAATATTTCCCGTACTGAGACGGACGTGCCGGCTGATGAACTGCCTGATTCAGAGATGTTCCTCCTTGGCCGCCCCATGTTGCAGGCACGTCTGGAAAACCTTCAGGCCGTCGGTCCTGATTTTGACCTCGATTACGATCAAAATCGCGCGATGCTCAATACGCTTAATGTCGGTCCCTCTCTGGACCCGCGTTTTCAGACCTATCGTTATTTGCGAACGCCTGAAGAACCTGTAAAACGCGATAGTCCGCGTCGTGCATTCCTGATGATCATGTGGGGGATTGTAGGCGCACTGACGGGCGCTGGCGTGGCGTTAACGCGTCGTCGCACAAACTAAGAATGCCGTCTACGATGAAGGCTGCGGCCTTCATCGCCTAATCGAAGAGAATCGATGTGAAAGTACTAACCGTATTTGGCACCAGGCCGGAGGCCATTAAGATGGCACCTCTGGTTCATGCGCTGGCCAGCGATCCTGATATTGAAGCGAAAGTGTGCGTCACGGCCCAGCACCGTGAGATGCTCGATCAGGTGTTAACGCTCTTTTCCATCGTCCCGGATTACGACCTCAATATTATGAAACCGGGGCAAGGATTGACGGAGATAACCTGTCGCATTCTGCAAGAGCTGAAGCCTATCCTGGAGTCATTCAAGCCTGACGTGGTGCTGGTACACGGCGACACTACCACGACCGTGGCGACCAGCCTGGCCGCGTTTTACCAGCGAATTCCCGTGGGGCATGTTGAGGCGGGTCTGCGTACCGGCAATCTTTATTCGCCGTGGCCGGAGGAGGCCAACCGCACGCTAACGGGCCACCTGGCGATGTATCACTTTGCGCCTACAGAAAACTCGCGTCAGAACCTGCTGCGTGAAAATATCGCCGATAACAAAATCTTTGTGACCGGCAATACGGTCATCGATGCGTTAATTTGGGTACGTGACCGGGTCCTGGCAAACCACGAGCTTAAGAACGAACTCGCTGCTCGCTATCCATTCCTGCACAACGGCAAAAAAACCATTCTGGTCACCGGCCACCGTCGCGAAAGCTTTGGCCGGGGTTTTGAGCAAATCTGTCACGCGCTGGCTGAAATCGCGGCGCAGAACGACGACGTGCAGATTGTCTATCCGGTCCATCTCAATCCTAACGTCAGCGAGCCGGTTAACCGCATCCTGGGTCATATCGAAAATGTCCTTCTGATTGAACCTCAGGACTATCTGCCGTTTGTCTGGCTGATGAACCATGCCTGGCTGATCCTTACCGATTCCGGCGGCATTCAGGAAGAAGCGCCTTCTCTTGGCAAACCGGTGCTGGTGATGCGTGAAACCACCGAGCGTCCGGAAGCGGTCAAAGCCGGTACGGTGCGTCTGGTCGGCACCAACGCGGAACTCATCGTCGAAGAGGTCACGCGCCTTCTGCATGACGACGAAACGTATCAGGCGATGAGCCGGGCCCATAATCCGTATGGAGACGGGCAGGCTTGTGGCCGTATTTTGCATGCACTTAAACACAATCAGGTATCGCTATGAGTTTTACTACCCTCTCTGTCATTGGTCTTGGCTACATTGGCTTGCCCACCGCGGCGGCGTTTGCCTCTCGTCAGAAACAGGTTGTCGGTGTGGATATCAACGCCCGTGCGGTGGAAACCATTAACCGTGGCGAGATTCATATTGTCGAGCCCGATCTTGACCGCGTGGTGAAAGAGGCGGTGGAGGGCGGCTTCCTGCGCGCCAGTACCACGCCCGTTGAAGCGGATGCTTACCTGATTGCCGTTCCAACGCCCTTTAAAGGTGACCACGAGCCCGACATGGTCTACGTCGAGGCGGCGGCAAAGTCCATTGCCCCTGTGCTGAAGAAAGGGGCGCTGGTGATTCTGGAATCAACCTCTCCGGTCGGTGCTACCGAGCAGATGGCGCAGTGGCTGGCCGACGCGCGCCCTGATTTAAGCTTCCCGCAACAGGCGGGGGAGCAGGCGGATATCAACATCGCCTACTGTCCGGAGCGCGTCCTCCCGGGCCAGGTCATGGTCGAACTGATAAAAAACGACCGCGTCATTGGCGGTATGACGCCCGTCTGTTCCGAGCGCGCCAGCGCGCTGTACAAGATTTTCCTGGAAGGCGAGTGTATGGTGACAAACTCCCGCACCGCCGAGATGTGCAAGCTGACGGAAAACAGCTTCCGTGACGTTAATATCGCCTTTGCGAACGAACTGTCGCTGATTTGCGCCGATCAGGGGATTAACGTCTGGGAGTTGATTAGCCTGGCGAATCGCCATCCGCGTGTAAACATTCTCCAGCCAGGCCCGGGCGTGGGTGGACACTGCATCGCCGTCGATCCGTGGTTTATTGTGGCTCAGAATCCGGCGCAGGCGCGCCTGATTCGCACCGCGCGTGAAGTGAACGACAGCAAACCTCACTGGGTGCTCAATCAGGTCAAAACCACGGTAGCGGATTGTCTGGCAGAGAGCGGAAAGCGCGCCAGCGAGCTGAAAATTGCCTGCTTTGGTCTGGCATTCAAACCCAACATTGACGACCTGCGCGAAAGCCCGGCAATGGAAATTGCTCAGATGATTGCCGAATGGCACAAGGGTGAAACGCTGGTGGTTGAGCCGAATATCGATGAGTTGCCGGCAAAACTGGCGGGGCACTGCACGCTGGCTGCGCTGGATGAGGCGCTGGCGACGGCGGACGTGCTGGTGCTGCTGGTGGATCATAAAGCGTTTAAAGCGACGTCCGGTGATGCGGTGCGTCAGAAGTATGTGGTTGATACCAAAGGTGTCTGGCGTTGAACAGCCTGAACGGGGTACTTGAGCCCCTGCAGTGGGAGAGTGCCTTTTTCGGCCTGCCGTCGGCCATTGTGCGTCTGCGCGATGATGCGCCGGTACTGGCTGAATCGGATTTCATCACCTGGCAACGGATTCAGGCGAAGATCCCGGCGGACCGTACCGACCTGCTTGATGCGCTCCAGCAACGCGGCTTCCAGCTGGTGGAAGGTGAGGCAGACCTTTCCATAACCCTCACCCGGCATGATGCACCCGGCGCTGAAATCGCAACCGAACAGGATATTCCCGTGCTGCGTCAGATGGCGGCTCAGGCGTTTGCGCAGAGCCGCTTTCGTGCGCCCTGGTACGCACCTGACGATAGCGGCCGTTTCTATGCCCAGTGGATAGAGAATGCGGTTAAAGGCACCTTTGACCACGTCTGCCTGGTTTTCCGCGCAGGGGACGGTCAACTCCAGGGGTTCGTCTCGCTTCGCAAGCTCAACGTGCGCGAGGCGCGTATTGGCTTATTAGCCGGGCGCGGCATGGGTGAGAAACTTATGCAGGCGGCGCTGCACTGGGCGCAGCAGCAGCAGGTTGAGACGCTGCGGGTGGCGACCCAGGTGGGCAACACCGCCGCGCTTAAACGTTATATTGCGAGTGGTGCCAACATCGACGCCACCGCCTACTGGTTATACAGGTGACAAGATGATTCCATTTAACGCACCACCCGTCGTCGGAACGGAACTCGACTATATGCAGTCTGCCATGGGCAGCGGCAAACTCTGCGGTGACGGCGGTTTCACCCGTCGCTGTCAGCAGTGGATGGAACAGCGTTTTCGCAGCGCCAAAGTACTGCTGACCCCGTCCTGTACGGCATCGCTGGAAATGGCCGCACTGCTGCTGGATATCCAGCCCGGCGATGAAGTGATCATGCCGAGCTACACCTTCGTTTCCACGGCGAATGCGTTTGTCCTGCGCGGGGCGAAAATCGTCTTTGTGGATATCCGCCCGGATACCATGAACATTGATGAGACGCTGATTGAAGCGGCGATCACCGACAAAACGCGCGCGATCGTGCCGGTTCACTACGCAGGTGTGGCCTGTGAAATGGATACCATCATGGCCATCGCCAAAAAACATAACCTGTTTGTGGTGGAAGATGCCGCGCAGGGCGTGATGTCGACCTACAAGGGACGCGCGCTGGGCACCATCGGCCACATCGGCTGCTTTAGCTTCCACGAAACCAAAAACTACACGGCAGGCGGAGAGGGTGGCGCGACGCTGATTAACGACCGGGCGCTCGTGGAGCGTGCGGAAGTGATCCGCGAAAAAGGCACCAACCGCAGCCAGTTCTTCCGCGGCCAGGTAGACAAATACACCTGGCGCGATATTGGCTCCAGCTATCTGATGGCGGATCTGCAGGCCGCGTACCTCTGGGCGCAGCTGGAAGCCGCGGATCGCATCAACCTGCAGCGTCTCTCCCTGTGGCAAACCTATTACGATGCGCTGGAACCTCTGGCAAAAGCCGGGCGTATTGCGCTGCCAACGATTCCGGCGGATTGCGTCCACAACGCGCACATGTTCTACATCAAGCTGCGCGATAACGACGACCGCAGCGAGCTCATCGCCTGGCTGAAAGAAGCCGAAATTATGGCGGTGTTCCACTATATCCCGCTGCACTCCAGCCCGGCGGGCGAAGCGTTTGGAACGTTCGCGGGTGAAGACCGTTACACCACCAAAGAAAGTGAGCGGTTGCTTCGTCTGCCACTGTTCTACAACCTCGCGCCAGTTAACCAGCGTACGGTGATTAATACCCTCCTGAGTTATTTCGGCTGATATGTCTCTGGCAAAAGCATCGGTGTGGACCGCCGCGTCCACGCTTGTAAAAATTGGGGCCGGGCTGTTGGTCGTCAAGCTCCTGGCCGTCTCATTTGGCCCGTCAGGAGTGGGGCAGGCGGGTAATTTCCGTCAGCTTGTCACCGTCCTTGGAGTGCTGGCTGGTGCCGGTATCTTCAACGGCGTCACCAAATACGTTGCGCAGTATCATGATGATGCGGCCCAGCTCCGCAGGGTGGTGGGCACCTCGTCGGCGATGGTCACGGGTTTTTCGACCCTGATGGCGATCATCTTTCTGCTGGCGGCGGCGCCCATCAGCCAGGGATTATTCGGTCACACCCACTATCAGGGGCTGGTGCGTCTGGTCGCATTGGTTCAGATGGGGATTGCCTGGGCTAACCTGCTGCTGGCGCTGATGAAAGGGTTTCGTGATGCTGCCGGGAACGCGCTTGCGTTGATCCTGGGCAGCGTCATCGGCGTGATTGCCTATTATTTCTGCTATCGCCTGGGTGGCTATGAAGGCGCGCTGCTGGGGCTGGCGCTGGTTCCGGCGCTGGTGATTGTGCCTGCGGCATTTATGCTGATGCGTCGGGGCGTTATTCCGCTGAGCTACCTGAAACCGCAATGGGACTCGATGCTTGCCAGCCAACTGGGTAAATTTACTCTGATGGCGCTCATCACCTCCGTCACGCTGCCGGTGGCCTACGTGATGATGCGAAACCTGCTGGCGGCGCACTATAGCTGGGATGAGGTCGGGATCTGGCAGGGCGTAAGCAGTATTTCCGATGCCTATCTTCAGTTTATTACGGCTTCCTTTAGCGTTTACCTGCTGCCAACCCTGTCGCGTCTGACGTCCAGACAGGACATAACGCGCGAGATTTCCCGATCGCTGCGCTTTGTATTGCCGGCCGTCGCGGCTGCCAGCTTTACCGTCTGGTTATTGCGCGATGTCGCCATCTGGCTGCTGTTCTCGGCGAAGTTCACCGCCATGCGCGATCTCTTTGCCTGGCAGCTGGTGGGTGATGTACTGAAAGTGGGGGCTTACGTTTTCGGCTATCTGGTGATCGCGAAAGCGTCCCTGCGGCTCTATATCCTGGCGGAAATTAGCCAGTTTGTTTTACTGACGGCATTTTCACACTGGCTGATACCCACGCACGGTGCGCTGGGGGCGGCCCAGGCCTACATGGCAACCTATATCGTTTATTTCGCCGCCTGTTGCGGTGTATTTTTATTGTGGCGTAAACGCGCATGACTGCACTGATTCACATCCTGGGATCGGATATCCCACACCATAACCAGACCGTTTTGCGGTTCTTCAACGACGAGCTGGCATCGGGCGATCCTGATGCGCGTGAGTTTATGGTTGCAGGTCAGGATAAGGGCCTGAGCGAGGCGTTTCCGGCACTGACGATTCGCTTCTGGCCGGATAAGGCCTCACTGGCGAAGGCGGTGGTTGCCAAAGCCAAAGCGGATCGTAAGCAACGTTTCTTTTTCCACGGGCAGTTCAATACCGGCCTGTGGCTGGCGCTTCTCAGCGGAGGGATTAAACCCTCCCAGTGCAGCTGGCATATCTGGGGAGCCGATCTTTATGAAGTCTCCCGCGGCTGGAAATTCCGTCTTTTTTATCCCCTGCGCCGCATGGCTCAGGGGCGCGTAGGCTGCGTTTTTGCTACCCGCGGCGATCTCAACTATTTTGCTAAACAGCACCCGAACGTGCGCGGCGAGTTGCTCTATTTCCCCACCCGCATGGATCCGGCGCTGAACGCCATGGCGAATGACGCGGTGCGAGAAGGCAAGCTGACGATTCTGGTGGGGAATTCCGGCGATCGCAGTAACGAACATGTCGCGGCGCTCAGGGCGGTGCATCAGCAGTTTGGCGACACAGTGAACGTGGTGGTGCCGATGGGCTATCCCGCCAACAACAGCGCCTATATCGACGAGGTTCGTCAGCAGGGGCTGGCGCTGTTTAGCGCTGAAAATCTGCACATCCTCAGCGATAAGCTGGAATTTGATGACTATCTTGCGCTGCTGAGAAAATGCGATCTCGGTTATTTCATCTTTGCCCGGCAGCAGGGGATTGGCACGCTGTGCCTGCTGATTCAGGCAGGTGTACCGTGCGTGCTCAACCGCGACAACCCGTTCTGGCAGGACATGGCCGAGCAGCATATTCCGGTGTTGTTTACCTCAGACACGCTGAATGTCGAGGTGGTACGTGAAGCTCAACGTCAGCTCACGCTGGTGGATAAAAACAGCATCGATTTTTTCAGCCCGAATTATCTCACGCCGTGGCACCGCGCGCTGCGTATCGCTGCAGGAGACAAAGCATGAGTCAGTTGCAATTCAGCGGCTTACTGGTTGTCTGGCTTCTGAGCAGCCTGTTCATCGCCACGCTCACCTGGTTTGAATTCCGGCGCGTGCGCTTCAACTTTAACGTCTTCTTCTCGTTACTGTTTCTGCTGACGTTCTTTTTCGGCTTCCCGTTGACCAGCATACTGGTCTTCCGTTTTGACGTGAGCGTCGCGCCGCCGGACATTCTGCTCCAGGCGCTTCTGGCGGCGACCTGCTTCTATGCGGTCTACTACGTCACCTATAAAACGCGTCTGCGTTCAGCGCAGGCTGCAGCCCCACGCCGGGCGCTCTTTACCATGAATCGGGTGGAAACCCACCTGACATGGGTGATGCTGATGACTATCGCCCTGGTCAGCGTTGGCATCTTCTTCATGCATAACGGCTTCCTGCTTTTTAAACTCCACTCCTACAGCCAGATTTTTTCGGCAGAAGTCTCGGGCGTGGCGCTTAAGCGTTTCTTCTACTTCTTCATTCCGGCGATGCTGGTGATCTTCTTCCTGCGCCAGGACAGCAAAGCGTGGCTGTTCTTCCTGGTCAGTACCGTCGCATTTGGCATCCTGACCTACATGATTGTGGGCGGTACGCGCGCGAACATCATCATCGCCTTCGCGATCTTCCTGTTTATCGGCATTATCCGCGGCTGGATCTCGCTCTGGATGCTGGTTGCAGCAGGCGTGTTTGGCATTGTGGGGATGTTCTGGCTGGCGCTAAAGCGCTACGGGATGAACGTGGCGGGTGATGAGGCGTTTTACACGTTTCTTTACCTCACGCGTGATACCTTCTCGCCATGGGAAAACCTGGCACTGCTGCTGCAAAATTACGACAAGATTGATTTCCAGGGGCTGGCGCCGATTGTTCGCGACTTCTACGTCTTTATCCCTTCCTGGCTATGGCCGGACCGTCCTGGCGTGGTGCTGAATACGGCGAATTACTTCACCTGGGAAGTGCTGAACAACCATTCCGGTCTGGCAATTTCACCCACGCTGCTCGGTTCCCTGGTGGTGATGGGCGGGGCATGGTTCATTCTCCCCGGAGCGGTTGCCGTGGGGCTGATTATCAAGTGGTTCGACTGGCTTTACCTGCGTGGCAATGAAGAGACCAACCGCTATAAAGCGGCCATTTTGCACAGTTTCTGCTTTGGTGCCATTTTCAATATGATCGTTCTGGCGCGCGAAGGTCTGGACTCGTTCGTTTCGCGCGTGGTGTTCTTCATGGTCGTTTTCGGCATCTGCCTGTTACTGGCCAAACTGTTGTACTGGCTGTTTGACAGCGCCGGGCTTGTGCACAGGCGCGAGCGGCAGGGCAGCACAACGCTGTCGCAAGTCTGAGTAAGGATAGTAATGACTGATAGAATTTCTGCACCGCGCTATGCGCTACGTGGTCTGCAGCTGATTGGCTGGCGCGACATGCAGCACGCGCTGGATTTTCTGTTCGCCGACGGCCAGATGAAATCCGGTACGCTGGTGGCCATCAACGCGGAAAAGATGCTGGCGGTTGAGGATAACGCGGAAGTCAAAAGCCTGATAGACGCGGCCGAATTTAAATACGCGGACGGGATCAGCGTGGTTCGCTCTATCCGTAAAAAGTATCCTGACGCTAATGTTTCCCGCGTGGCGGGTGCCGATCTCTGGGAGCAGCTTATGGCCCGTGCAGGCGCGCAGGGAACGCCCGTGTTCCTGATTGGCGGGAAGCCGGAGATACTGGCCCAGACGGAAGAGAAACTGCGTCGTCAATGGAATGTTAATATTGTCGGCAGCCAGGATGGTTACTTCAAACCGGAAGATCGGCAGGCGCTGTTTGAGCGCGTTCGTGACAGCGGGGCGAAGATTGTCACCGTGGCGATGGGGTCCCCGCGCCAGGAGATCCTGATGCGTGACTGTCGTCTGGTCTGCCCGGATGCCCTCTACATGGGCGTTGGCGGCACATATGACGTCTTTACCGGCCACGTCAAGCGTGCGCCAGCGGTCTGGCAACATCTGGGGCTGGAGTGGCTGTATCGCCTGCTATCGCAGCCGACACGCATTAAACGACAGATCCGTCTGCTTCGCTACCTCACCTGGCATTACACCGGGAAAATGTAATCAAAATGTAGCGCGATATGCTATTCGCGCTGCAACTCCCCTGCAAAACTGCTGATAATCTGTGCAATGCATTCATTTTTTTTATGCATCGTTTGCCATTTGGCACATTTTAAGAAACCATTTGCTCCGTATTTTAGTCCCCCTAAAAAACAATACCCGGTCTTAAGTCGGGAAACAGCAAACACAATCGAGGATCTATGGCAGAGAAAAAACAGGAGCTACAGCGTGGGCTGGAAGCTCGTCATATTGAACTGATAGCGCTGGGCGGCACTATCGGCGTGGGCCTGTTTATGGGCTCCGCAAGCACGCTCAAGTGGGCAGGCCCTTCCGTATTACTGGCGTACATTATTGCCGGGCTGTTTGTTTTCTTCATCATGCGTTCCATGGGCGAAATGCTCTTCCTGGAGCCGGTAACCGGCTCCTTCGCCGTTTACGCGCACCGGTATATGAGCCCCTTTTTCGGCTACCTGACAGCCTGGTCATACTGGTTCATGTGGATGGCGGTGGGCATCTCCGAGATCACCGCGATAGGGGTCTACGTCCAGTTCTGGTTCCCGGACATGGCCCAGTGGATACCCGCGCTTATTGCCGTGGGGCTGGTGGCGCTGGCAAACCTGGCCGCCGTGCGTCTATATGGTGAGATCGAGTTCTGGTTCGCGATGATTAAAGTCACCACCATCATCGTGATGATTGTTGTCGGCCTGGGCGTGATTTTCTTCGGCTTTGGCAACGGTGGACACGCTATCGGTTTCGGTAACCTGACCGAAAACGGCGGCTTCTTTGCCGGCGGCTGGAAGGGTTTCCTGACGGCGCTGTGTATCGTTGTGGCTTCGTATCAGGGCGTGGAGCTGATCGGTATTACTGCCGGTGAAGCGAAAAATCCTCAGGTCACGCTGCGTAGCGCGGTGGGCAAAGTGCTGTGGCGCATCCTGATTTTCTATGTGGGCGCGATCTTCGTTATCGTAACCATCTTCCCGTGGAACGAAATTGGCACGACGGGTAGCCCGTTTGTTTTAACCTTTGCCAAAATTGGTATCACGGCGGCGGCGGGCATCATTAACTTTGTGGTCCTGACGGCCGCGCTGTCAGGCTGTAACAGCGGGATGTACAGCTGTGGGCGTATGCTCTATGCGCTCTCGAAGAATAACCAGCTGCCTGCGGCGATGAGCAAAGTGTCACGTGCTGGCGTGCCGGTGGCGGGCGTGGCGGTTTCGATTGCGATCCTGCTGATTGGTTCTTGCCTGAATTACATCATTCCCAATCCGCAGCGGGTGTTCGTTTACGTCTACAGCGCCAGCGTCCTGCCGGGCATGGTGCCGTGGTTTGTTATCCTCATCAGCCAGCTGCGTTTCCGTCATGCGCATAAAAAGGCGATTGAAAGCCATCCGTTCCGTTCAATTCTGTTCCCGTATGCGAACTATTTAACGATGGCGTTCCTGATTTGCGTATTAATCGGAATGTACTTTAATGAAGATACCCGCATGTCGCTGTTTGTCGGGATGATCTTCCTGGCCGCTGTAACGGCTGCCTATAAGCTTTTTGGTCTCGGTCGCCGTGCCACCACGCAGAAAGTGGAGGAATAAGCGGCAAAATGTGCAAACGATAACCAAACGCGCATTTTTTTCAAAAAAGCACTAGACAGCGGGGACGGAGGTACGTAATATCCAGCCCCGCAACGGCGCTAAGCGCCCGTAGCTCAGCTGGATAGAGCGCTGCCCTCCGGAGGCAGAGGTCTCAGGTTCGAATCCTGTCGGGCGCGCCATTTTAGTCCCGGCGCTAGAGCTGCGGTGGTCTGAGAAGTAGTCAGTACCGCGTGAAAGAATACAGTGGTGGCTATAGCTCAGTTGGTAGAGCCCTGGATTGTGATTCCAGTTGTCGTGGGTTCGAATCCCATTAGCCACCCCATTATTGAAAGAGTTGTGAATTGCGAAGGTGGCGGAATTGGTAGACGCGCTAGCTTCAGGTGTTAGTGTCCTTAGGATGTGGGGGTTCGAGTCCCCCCCCTCGCACCACGACTTTTTAAATGAATTGAACTAAAAATTCAAAAAGCAGTACATCGGCGAGTAGCGCAGCTTGGTAGCGCAACTGGTTTGGGACCAGTGGGTCGGAGGTTCGAATCCTCTCTCGCCGACCAATTTTGAACCCCGCTTCGGCGGGGTTTTTTGTTTTGTGCCACTTTTCACCCCTGTAGTGATTCCCCGACAGCGCCCTGTTTCATTGTCGCGATTCAGCGACATATAATGCATTGAAAATAAACATATTTACTATCCATAGGTTTTGCTGTCTCCTCCTGGCGACATATTTCTGCGTTGACCGATATGTTGTAGCGATTAAGACGACGCTTAACAGCATAATTTCCTTTTATCTTAAAATGTTGCGTCATGTAAAAGTTCAGAGTGTCATGTTGGCACGTTACGTGCAATAATATGCGTGTAGATGCTCATTCCATCTCTTATGTTCGCCTTCGTGCCTCATAAACTCCGGAATGACGCAGAGCCATTTACGGTGCTTATCGTCCACTGACAGATGTCGCTTCGGCCTCATCAGACACCATGGACATAACGTTGAGTGAAGCACCAAATATGTTGTCTTACAGACCTGTTTTAACGCCTGCTTTTATAGCAGGCGTTTTTTTATGCCTTATTCCCGATACCGGCGCACGATCAGGGCAACCATCACAAGGGCCGCTGACGAGACAGCATACAGCGCGGCTACTGAGCCAAACCCGGCAGCCACTGCCGCTGCGATGCCGGTGAAGAGAGAGGCGCTGAGCGTTTGCCAGCGCCAGGCTTTACCACTGGCCGAAGCGGTTTGCGTAATATGAAAACTACTGAGAACGCCAAACGTCCCGGCCGCGAACAGAACATTCGAAGCCAGATGCGCGATAAAGATCATCCCCAGCGCACATGCCATCCACCCGGACAACAACGGCAGCATTCCATAAGCGGCCAGAAAGATGCCGAGACAAACGATGATGCGTGGCGTGCGAGCGGCAAAGCGCGTCAGGCTCTCTTTTTTTAGCAACATGGGGCCGCAAAGCTGTCCCAGGCTCCTGGCGAAAAGCAGCGGCAGAGCAAGGCCCGCCGCATCCTGAGGATGGATTTGCTGTGCCAGTGCCGGAAGCAGTGCCATGGCCGGCGAGCCGACGGCCGCCAGCGCTGGCAGGATGAGCAGACTGCGTTTCTGCCGAACGGTCAACGTCCGCCAGCGTAATGCCGCAGGGGCTTCCTCTTCCTCGAGGGACGGGAGTGATGGCGCAGAAAACCGGCGTCCAGCCAGCCATAGCATGAGCAGTGACACGAGAAAGCTGGCGGCATCAATGGCCAGAAGGGTAAATACGGATATCTTCTGAAACAGCATCACGCCCAGGCCGGTCCCCAGCAAAACCTGAGAAGCAAAAATCACATTTTCCAGACAGGTCGCAGCAGGCAGCTCCGCTTCGCTGAGACCGCGCTTGAAGAGCAACGTCAGCGCGGGCCAGCTCATCCCGCTGAGCAGCGCTTCGGTGGATTGCACGGCGAGTAACGCGGTAACGCTGTGATAACCCACACCAAGGAGGGGAAAGAGCAGGGCGAGCAATCCCAGTGCCTCGGTCAGTATCAGCAGGGCGATCGGAGAACATCGGGAGCACAGCTTTTCGCCGATCGTACTCCCGATAAACCCCGGCACCGTAGCGAAAAGAAAAGCGAGGGTGAGCAGTGCGGGCGGGGCTGACCATGCTAACAGCAAGCCGAAGACCACGACCTGGGTTAAGCCATTCCCCAGCGAAGAAAAGATAAAAGCACAAGCAAGGAGGCGCAGCCAGCGGTGGCAGCGCAGCGCTTCAATCAGCGCATACAGAAGCGAGTTCATGACGATTTCCTTTCAAAAACGATTTAGTCCACGCTGCAGAATGTGCGCGTGTGTGAGAAAAAGTTAATGAAAAGAGATCGTTACATTGGCGGGCTCGTTTGCGGATGCAGGTGTAAAGAATGTAGCAGCAGAAAGGCGATAAAAAAAGGAGGCCGTTTGGCCTCCTTTTTGATTATTGCTGGGTACCGTTGTTTTGCAGGGTCAGCAACAGCCCGTCACGGCGCATGGCGGCGGCCTCTTCCGGCTTATGCTGCTTGTCCAGCGTATCGGCAAGCCAGGCGTAGTCGAAGGCGTCCGGACGCTGCTTCAGCGCTGCACGGAAGGCGAGGCTCGCCTCCTGCCATTCGCCGTGCTTCATCAACGACTGGCCGAGCGTGCTCCACAGCAGCGGTCGATCGCCGACGGTTTTAATCTGCTGACGCAGCACTTTTTCGATTTGCTCAGGATTGTTGGTTTTCAGGCGCGGAATCACCATCACCAGACGATCGTCGTACTGACGCTTCAGACCGTCGAGGAGGATCGCCTGAGCCGTGTCGTGATCGTCACACTCGATGAGGTGTTCCGCCATCGCCACCTGCAGAGGAACCTGCTGACGCGTTTTACGGCTCTGATTCTTCCACCACGTTTTCAGGCCGTCGCTGCCCAGGTCTGCGCGCGCCTGATCCATCAGGCCAATCCACGCCAGACGCTGAAGCTCATCACGATGTTCATCGTCGCCCACCTCGGCCTTCGCCATCGACGGAATGATGTCCAGCAGTGAGCCCCAGGCGCCGGTACGAATATAGGCCTGCTCGGCAAGACGCAGCACTTCCGGATGACGCGGCGCGACTTCCAGCAGACGGTCGATGCCGTGGCGAGCCGCGTGATTCTCATTGCGTGCCAGCTGCAGACGAACGCGCGTGATTTCCACCGGAATCGGGTCGCCGTGAGCCAGCTCAGCCGCTCGCTCCAGGTGCTGATTCGCGCGGGCTTCATCACCGCGCTGCTGCGCCGCTTCGGCCGCCAGCAGATAGTTCACCACCGGCTGTTCGGCATGGTCGGCGTTTTTCGACATCAGCTTTTCAACCTGCTGATAGTCACCCTCTGCGAGCTTAAGCAGCGCCTGCTCGGTCTGTTTACGGGCGCGGCGGCGCTTACGGCCAATGAACCAGCAGCGGGTATGGGCACCGGTACGGAAAATACGGCGCAGGATCCACTCGATCGCAAACAGCACCACCACGCCGAGGATCAGAATGATCGTCAGACCCGTTACGCTGGTTTCAATGTTGTAGTTATCGGTCTGGATCAGGACATAACCCTGATGACCCGCAAGCATAGGTCCCAGGACGATCCCGGCGATCAGCAGGATAAAGAGTAAGAGGACTTTTAGCATCGTTACTCTCCCTGCGGTGCGCTTTCAGGCGCAGGAGCCGGAGCAGGTGCCGCTCCGCCCGTTTGCTCAGCCGGCACGCCCGGCTGCGCCAGCAGGTTACGCACGCGCGTCTGCATCAGTTTCTCCAGAATCGGCTGGCTGGTCAGCTTGTCCGGCACGTTCATGGTGATGTTCTGCTGACTCAGCTTATCAATGTCTTCGAGGAAGGCGGTGGTCGTCGCATCATCGGTGTTGTAGTAAGCGCGTACCCACGTTGAGACGTTATCCAGCGCCTGTTTATAGGTCTCTTCCTGATGACGCGGCACGGCCTGGGCCGCCACCAGCAGGCGGGAACGAATGTTCTCGCGCAGATAGATGTCCTGGTTCGGCGCGAGCAGCGGTACGGCAGTTTCGTCGCGACGGCGGATAGTGATAAAGCTGTCCATAAAGTTCTGCCAGCTTTTCTGCAGGTTTATGCGCCATTCGCTCAGGGAGCTGGAAAGTTCGGTACCGTCGGAATCCATCGGGGAGTCGTCGTCGTTGTTATCCGCCAGCTGCAGGTTATCAATTTGATTCGACAGCTGATTCACTTTAAGGATAATGCCGTCGTAATCCACCTGCGAAACGGCGGATAGGCTGGCGATGTCTTCGGTAATCGCGCGACGGGCGGTAATGAGGCTCGGGTCGTTCATGTCCGCCAGGCTTGCATCGGCGCTTTTCAGCAGCGCGGCGGCAGTGGTGACGTCCTGATCGCTCCAGAGCTTACGTCCGGCGAGCTTCACCAGGAAGTCAGCCTGCGAGAGCAGCCAGGTTTTGGCATCGGTGCCGGAAATCGTGGCGACTTTCTGCTGTACTTCACCCAGCTGTTTGGTCAGCTCTTCCTGTTTGCTGTTCGCTTCGGCAAGCGCGGCGGCCTGCTGCTTAATCACGGCTTCCAGCTCGGTTTTCTGCGTCTCCTGCTCTTTTTGCAGGGCAGTGAGCTGATTCACCAGCGCATCGCTGGTGGACGTCTGGTTAGCGCTCTGTTGCTTCACCAGCCCGTAGAGGCCAGCCCCCGCTGCCAGCGCAATGGCGATGGCAATCGCGCTCAGCGTGAGGCTTGTTTTGTTGCTGCCGTTTTTCTTCTCAGCGGTTTTCTCAGTCGTCTCTGGCTGTGGCGTCGTCTCCACAGTCTCCCTGGTCTCTTCAACCACGGCGGAGGATTTGTCGTGTTCCGTCATTATGGCTTCCCATTTGAGAGTTATTGTAATGCGCGCAGCAGCGCATCGTTGTCGGCGTTATCAGCGATCCGAATATCCTGCCAGCCCAGTTCCCGGGCCTGGTTCGCCAGACGCTCACTGACGACCAGAAGCCGACAGCGGAGTAACCAGTTTTCGCGATACCAAAGCGGTATCAGCGTCCAAAGCTGTTGTAACATTTCACCGCTGGTGACCACCAGCGTATTGATGCCTCGCGCGTGCCAGCGCATCGCCTCTTCCGCACCGTCGTAGTGTTTTGCACAGCGCTGATAGCACTCAACGAACGTCACGTTCGCACCACGTTCACGCAGCGTTTCGCCCAGCAGCTCGCGCCCCCCATTGCCGCGCAAAATGAGCGCACGCTTTCCGGCAACAGTTTGTAATTCAGGTAATTGTAGCAAGACTTCAGTGATTTCCCGATCTAACGGGTAACGAACGTCCGCGCCGCTTACGGTATGCAGCGCCAGTGCCGTTGTGCGGCCAATCGCGAAATAGCCGGGGGCGGTTGGCCAGGCCATGTCCTGCTGCTGCAGCTGTGCGTGGGCAAATTCCACGGCATGCTGCGACAGCGCAAACAGCAGGTCACCGTCCTGAAGGGTATTCATCTGGTCGGCGAGCGCAGAGAGCTCGCGACCGGGGGAGAATTCAATGAGCGGAAAACTCCAGGCCACCTGCCCCAGTGCGCGCAGACGGCTCACTAACTGCTCTCCTGCGGGAGAAGGGCGGGTGACGAGAATACTCATGCAGGGGGCTCTCCATTATATACGTCAGCCAGGATCTCGCGGGCGCCGTTATCCAGTAACTCTTCCGCCAGCGACACGCCAAGCTTTTCGGCATCTTGCGCGTTACCGCGACGTTCGCCGCGCACCATCTGCGAACCGTCCGGGGCGCCTACCAGCGCGCGCAGCCACAGTTCGCCATTCGTCAATTCAGCATAGCTGCCAATTGGCACCTGGCACCCGCCTTCGAGGCGGGTATTCATCGCCCGCTCCGCTTTTACGCGCGTAGCGGTTTCGTCATGATTCAGTGGGGCAAGCAGCTCGCGGGTACGCGCATCGTCCAGACGGCACTCGATGCCGACGGCACCCTGGCCAACAGCGGGCAGTGAGAGCTCTGGCGGCAGCGCTACGCGAATACGTTCTTCCAGCCCCAGACGCTTCAGGCCGGCAACGGCGAGGATAATGGCATCGTAATCGCCGTTATCCAGCTTGCCCAGACGCGTGCCGACGTTACCGCGCAGCGAGCGGATGATCAGGTCAGGACGACGCTCCGCCAGCTGACACTGACGGCGTAAACTCGACGTGCCAACCACGCTACCCGCTGGCAGCGCGTCGAGCGAGTCATAGCGGTTAGAGACAAACGCATCGCGCGGGTCTTCGCGCTCGCAGATGGTCACTAGCCCCAGCCCTTCCGGGAACTCGACGGGCACATCTTTCATCGAATGTACGGCGATATCGGCGCGGTTCTCAAGCAATGCCAGTTCCAGTTCTTTGACAAACAGGCCCTTGCCGCCCACTTTCGCCAGCGGCGTATCGAGGATCACGTCACCGCGCGTGACCATCGGCACCAGCTCGACGCGCAATCCACTGTGGCAGGCTTCCAGGCGCTGCTTCACATAATGTGCCTGCCAGAGCGCGAGAGGGCTTTGGCGTGTGGCAATTCTCAAAACATTGTCTAACATGCTTGTTACCGTCATTATCAATCGCTAACCATCCTAACATTGTTGACTCTGGGATGGCAGTTTTACGGTTGATGAAGAGTGAGAGGGACAAGGCGGCGTATTCGTCAGCCAGAGCCGTATTCAGGAATTTACACGTACAGAACGGTGCTACACTTGTATGTAGCGCATCTTTCTTTACGGTCAATCGGCAAGGTGTTAAATTGATCACGTTTTAGACCATTTTTTCGTCGGTACCACCAAAAATGATAAGGGCGAAAAAGGGTAACGGTTATCTTTTTGAAATACTGCGGGTCCGCTGTTACTCGTGTTTTGAATAGCTGCGACACCCGGAAACATCAGGCGATACGTCTTGTACCTCTATATTGAGACTCTGAAACAGAGACTGGATGCCATAAATCAACTGCGTGTGGATCGCGCGCTTGCTGCTATGGGCCCTGCTTTCCAGCAGGTATACAGTCTGCTGCCGACATTATTGCACTATCACCACCCGCTGATGCCTGGCTACCTTGATGGTAACGTTCCCCAGGGCATTTGCCTTTTCACGCCTGATGAAACCCAACAGCATTATTTGAACGAGCTGGAACTCTACCGGGGCATGCCGCCACAGGAGTCCCCGAAAGGTGAACTGCCGATTACCGGCGTTTACTCTATGGGGAGCACCTCATCAGTAGGGCAAAGCTGTTCTTCTGACCTGGACATCTGGGTATGTCATCAGTCCTGGCTCGATAACGAAGAGCGTCAGCTGCTGCAGCGTAAATGCAGCCTGCTGGAGAGCTGGGCGGCCTCGCTCGGCGTGGAAGTGAGCTTCTTCCTGATTGATGAAAACCGTTTCCGCCATAACGAAAGCGGCAGTCTGGGTGGTGAGGACTGCGGCTCGACCCAGCACATCTTATTGCTGGATGAATTCTACCGTACTGCCGTTCGCCTGGCCGGGAAACGTATTCTGTGGAATATGGTCCCGTGCGAAGAAGAAGAGCATTACGACGATTACGTCATGTCGCTTTATGCGCAGGGCGTACTGACGCCAAACGAATGGCTGGACCTCGGCGGTCTCAGCTCACTGTCTGCGGAAGAGTATTTCGGCGCAAGCCTCTGGCAGCTCTATAAGAGTATCGACTCACCGTACAAAGCGGTGCTGAAAACGCTGCTGCTTGAAGCCTACTCCTGGGAATACCCGACGCCGCGCCTGCTGGCGAAAGACATCAAGCAGCGCCTGCACGACGGGGAGATCGTCTCCTTCGGGCTGGACGCTTACTGCATGATGCTGGAGCGCGTAACCGAATACCTGAAAGCCATTGATGACACCACGCGTCTGGACCTGGTACGTCGATGTTTCTATCTCAAAGTCTGTGAGAAGTTGAGCCGCGAACGCGCCTGCGTGGGCTGGCGTCGTGAAGTGGTCAGCCAGTTAGTAAAAGAGTGGGGATGGGACGACGCGCGTCTGTCCATGCTCGACAACCGGGCCAACTGGAAAATCGATCAGGTGCGTGAAGCGCACAACGAACTGCTCGATGCAATGATGCAAAGCTACCGTAATCTGATCCGCTTTGCGCGCCGCAACAACCTCAGCGTTTCCGCCAGTCCGCAGGATATCGGGGTATTGACCCGTAAGCTGTACGCCGCGTTTGAAGCGCTGCCGGGTAAAGTCACGCTGGTTAACCCGCAGATTTCGCCTGACCTGTCAGAACCGAACCTGACCTTTATCTACGTGCCGCCGGGCCGCGCGAACCGCACCGGGTGGTATCTGTACAACCGTGCGCCAAGCATGGATTCCATCATCAGCCATCAGCCGCTGGAATATAACCGCTATCTGAACAAGCTGGTGGCCTGGGCCTGGTTTAACGGCCTGCTGACCTCGCGCACGCGCCTGTTTATCAAAGGCAACGAGGTGGTCGATCTCGCTAAGCTGCAGGAGATGGTCGCGGATGTGTCGCACCACTTCCCGCTGCGTCTGCCTGCGCCGACGCCAAAAGCGCTCTACAGCCCGTGCGAGATTCGCCATCTGGCGATCATCGTCAACCTGGAATACGACCCGACGGCGGCCTTCCGCAATCAGGTGGTCCATTTTGACTTCCGCAAGCTGGACGTCTTTAGCTTTGGCGAGCAGCAAAACTGCCTGGTGGGCAGCGTGGACCTGCTGTACCGCAACTCGTGGAACGAAGTGCGTACCCTGCACTTCAACGGCGAGCAGGCGATGATCGAAGCGCTGAAAACCATTCTCGGCAAGATGCACCAGGATGCCGCGCCGCCGGACAGCGTGGAAGTGTTCTGCTACAGCCAGCACCTGCGCGGGTTGATTCGTACCCGCGTGCAGCAGCTGGTCTCCGAGTGTATCGAGCTGCGTCTCTCCAGTACCCGTCAGGAAACCGGGCGCTTTAAGGCGCTGCGCGTCTCCGGCCAGACCTGGGGTCTGTTCTTTGAACGTCTCAACGTGTCGGTACAGAAGCTGGAAAACGCCATTGAATTCTACGGCGCGATTTCGCATAACAAGCTGCATGGCCTGTCGGTGCAGGTGGAAACCAACCACGTTAAGCTCCCGCAGGTGGTGGACGGCTTTGCCAGTGAAGGGATTATTCAGTTCTTCTTTGAAGAGTCGGGCGACGATGCCGGGTTCAACATCTACATTCTGGATGAGACCAACCGCGCCGAGGTGTATCACCATTGTGAAGGCAGTAAAGAGGAGCTGGTGCGCGACGTCAGCCGCTTCTACTCCTCTTCGCATGACCGCTTTACCTACGGCTCAAGCTTTATCAACTTTAACCTGCCGCAGTTCTACCAGATTGTGAACGTCGATGGCCGTGCGCAGGTGATCCCGTTCCGCACTCAGGCCGTCACGCCTGCCGCGCCTGCCAATCAGGACACCGCGCCGCTGTTGCAGCAGTATTTCTCCTGAGCCTTTTCGCCGGGTGGCTAATGCTTACCCGGCCTACGGTTCGAGCCGTTGTAGGCCCGGTTAGGCGCAGCCGCCACCGGGCAACAAAACTACCTGAAACGCACTTCCTCACCCGCCTGCGCGGTCGCGGCCTGTTCCAGCAGATCCCAGAACGGTACGCCGCTACGGTCGCACACCCACTCATCACCCTTCAGATCGAAGTGATAGCCGCCCTGTTTGGCCGCCAGCCACACCTGGTGAAGCGGCTCCTGACGGTTAATAATAATTTTGCTGCCATTTTCGAAGCTCAGGGTCAGAATACCGCCGTTGATTTCACAATCGATATCGCTGTCGCCGTCCCAGTCGTCAAGACGCTCTTCGATGGTCATCCACAGGTTGTCGGCAAGGCGATGGAATTCACTGTCGTTCATGGTTTTGTTCCTGTTTTTCGTGATGCCGGCAGTATAACCCTAAATAATTCCCGTTGCAGGAAAGCGGCAAACTCTTGCTTTTGTGTCTTCTCCTGCGATGATAGAAACAGATTTGAACTTACGGGCAACTTTATAATGAAAAACGCTTTCCGAACGCTTGCCGTTCTCATCACGCTGTTTAGCTTGACTGGCTGCGGGCTGAAGGGACCACTGTACTTTCCGCCTGCGGATAAAACCGCACCGCCGCCGACGAAACCGGTTAACAGCGGCATTGAGTCTTCCACGCCAGATACTAACGACCGTGGCGACAACGGCGGCCCGACTCAGGTTAATCTCTGACGACAACGTTCTGTACCCGCGCAATGGAGCAAATGATGCAGTTCTCTAAAATGCATGGCCTTGGCAACGATTTTATGGTCGTCGACGCGGTAACGCAGAATGTGTTTTTCTCACCGGAACTGATCCGTCGTCTGGCGGATCGGCATCTGGGCGTGGGGTTCGATCAGCTGCTGGTGGTTGAGCCGCCGTACGATCCCGACCTCGATTTCCACTACCGTATTTTTAACGCGGACGGCAGCGAAGTGAACCAGTGCGGCAACGGCGCGCGCTGTTTCGCCCGCTTTGTCCGCCTGAAAGGGCTGACTAACAAGCGTGATATTCGCGTCAGTACAGCCAATGGTCGCATGGTGCTCAGCGTCACCGATGATGAGCTGGTGCGCGTGAACATGGGCGAGCCTAACTTCGAGCCTTCCGTCGTGCCGTTTCGCGCAAACAAAGCGGAAAAGACCTATATTATGCGGGCGGCCGAGCAGACAGTATTGTGCGGCGTCGTCTCTATGGGTAACCCACACTGCGTGATTCAGGTTGATGATGTGGAAACTGCCGCGGTCGAAACGCTCGGCCCGGTGCTGGAAAGCCACGAACGTTTCCCGGAGCGCGCGAACATCGGTTTTATGCAGGTGGTGAAGCGCGAGCACATTCGTCTGCGGGTTTACGAGCGCGGTGCGGGCGAGACGCAGGCCTGCGGAAGCGGAGCCTGTGCGGCAGTGGCCGTGGGCATCTCCCAGGGGTTACTGGCTGAAGAGGTTCGCGTGGAATTACCGGGCGGTCGGCTTGATATCGCCTGGAAAGGACCGGGTCATCCACTGTATATGACGGGCCCGGCGGCACATGTCTATGACGGGTTTATCCATCTATGAAACAACCAGGGGAAGAACTGCAGGAAACAGTGACGGAACTGGACGACAGAGCTGTTGTTGATTATCTGCTGCGCAATCCTGAGTTTTTTATTCGCAATGCACGCGTCGTCGAAGAGATGCGCGTGCCGCATCCGGTTCGCGGAACCGTGTCGCTGGTAGAATGGCACATGGCGCGCGCGCGCAACCACATCAGCCAGCTTGAAGAGAACATGACGCTGCTGATGGAGCAGGCCAGCACCAATGAAAGCCTGTTCTATCGTCTGCTGCATCTGCAGGCGCGTCTGGCGTCGGCGCACAGTCTTGACGAGTTCCTCAGCCGCTTCCACCGCTGGGCCCGCGAGCTGGGGCTGGCGGGTGCAACGATTCGTCTTTTCCCTGACCGCTGGCGCATCGGCGCACCGTCGGGATTTACCCATCTGGCACTGAGCCGTCAGGCGTTTGAACCGCTGCGCATTCAGCGTCTGGGCCATGAGCACCACTATCTGGGGCCGCTTAACGGACCTGAGCTGCTGGTCGTGTTACCGGAGGCCAAAGCGATTGGCTCGGTGGCGATGTCGCTGATGGGGCGCGATGGCGATCTGGGCGTCATCTTATTTACCAGCCGCGACGCGCATCACTATGAGCAGGGGCAAGCCACGCACCTGCTGCAGGAGATCGCCCTGATGCTGCCCGAGCTGCTGGAGCGCTGGATTGAGCGCGTATGACGGACGGACTGCTCGCCACTGACGTCTCGCGCTTTCTGCGCTATCTCGGCGTGGAACGCCAGCTTAGCCCCATTACGCTCCTTAACTATCAGCGTCAGCTTGATGCCATCATGCAGATCGCCGACGAGATCGGCCTGAAAAGCTGGCAACAATGTGATGCTGCGACGGTACGCGCGTTCGTTGTGCGTAGCCGCAAAAAAAATCTCAGCCCGGCAAGCCTGGCGCTCAGGCTCTCTGCGCTGCGCAGCTTCTTCGACTGGCTGGTCAGCCAGGGCGGCATAAAAGCCAACCCGGCAAAAGGGATCGCCACGCCGAAAGCGCCGCGCCATCTGCCTAAAAATATTGACGTTGACGACGTAAACCGCCTGCTGGATATCGATCTGAACGATCCGCTGGCCGTCCGCGATCGCGCGATGCTGGAGGTGATGTACGGTGCCGGGCTGCGTTTATCTGAACTCGTCAACCTTGATCTCAAGCATCTCGACCTGGAATCGGGCGAAGTGTGGGTAATGGGGAAGGGCAGCAAAGAGCGCCGCCTGCCGATTGGCCGCAATGCGGTTTCCTGGATTGAGCACTGGCTTGACCTGCGCGGGCTGTTTGGCACCGACGAAGATGCGCTGTTCCTGTCGAAACTCGGCAAGCGGATCTCGGCGCGTAACGTGCAGAAGCGCTTTGCGGAGTGGGGCATTAAGCAGGGGCTGAACAGCCACGTGCATCCCCACAAGCTGCGCCACTCTTTTGCAACACACATGCTTGAGTCGAGCGGCGATCTGCGCGGCGTGCAGGAACTGCTTGGCCACGCGAACCTGTCGACGACTCAAATTTATACCCACTTAGACTTCCAACACCTTGCCTCGGTGTATGACGCGGCGCATCCACGCGCCAAACGGGGGAAATAATGCGTTTTTACCGCCCACTCGGTCAGATCTCAGCCCTGACGTTTGACCTTGATGACACTCTTTATGACAACCGCGAGGTGATCCTGCGTACCGAGCAGGAGTCGCTGGCGTTTGTGCAGAACTACCATCCCGCGCTGAAGACGATGCAGAACAAGGACTTCCAGAAGCTGCGTCAGTCCCTGCGGGAGACCGAGCCGGACATTTACCACGACGTGACCGAATGGCGTCGTCGCGCGGTTGAGCAGGCGATGCTGAATGTAGGCCTGAGTGCGCAGGATGCCGCCATTGGGGCGGAAGCGGCCATGGAAAACTTCGCCAAATGGCGCAGCCGTATCGACGTGCCGCAGGAAACCCACGACACGCTGGCGACGCTTGCCGAAAAGTGGCCGCTGGTGGCCATCACCAACGGCAATGCCCAGCCGGAGCTGTTCGGCCTCAGCGATTACTTTGAATTCGTGCTGCGTGCGGGTCCTCACGGGCGCGCGAAGCCGTTCAGCGACATGTACCATCTGGCGGCGGATAAGCTTAACCTGCCGCTGGGTAAGATCCTGCACGTGGGGGATGACCTGACCACAGACGTGGCGGGCGCCATCCGCTGCGGCATGCAGGCCTGCTGGATCAAGCCGGAAAACGCTGACCTGATGATCGCCTCCGATAGCCGTCTTCTGCCGCACGTGGAAATTTCGCGGTTGGCATCCCTCACGACGCTGATATAATCACCAGTAATATTGTATAAATTACCAGGGTTTTGCTGTTGTAGGCCCGGTAAGCGAAGCGCCACCGGGCGTTTTGCTCTGTTCCTGAATACTATGTGACGGTGCCAATGGACGTTTCTTACCTGCTCGACAGCCTTAATGACAAACAGCGTGACGCGGTTGCCGCCTCGCGCACCAACCTGCTGGTGCTGGCTGGAGCGGGCAGTGGTAAGACGCGCGTGCTGGTTCACCGTATCGCCTGGCTGCAGAGCGTGGAAAACTGCTCGCCGTACTCCATCATGGCGGTCACGTTCACCAACAAGGCGGCGGCGGAGATGCGCCACCGCATCGCCCAGCTGATGGGCACCAGCCAGGGCGGGATGTGGGTCGGTACCTTCCACGGTCTGGCGCACCGTCTGCTGCGGGCGCACCACATGGACGCCAACCTGCCGCAGGATTTCCAGATCCTCGACAGCGAAGATCAGCTCCGTTTGCTGAAGCGCCTGATCAAGGCGATGAACCTCGACGAGAAGCAGTGGCCGCCGCGTCAGGCGATGTGGTACATCAACGGTCAGAAAGACGAGGGGCTGCGCCCGCACCACATTCAGAGCTTCGGCAACCCGGTCGAGCAGACCTGGCAGAACGTCTACAAGGCCTATCAGGAAGCGTGCGATCGCGCCGGCCTAGTGGATTTCGCCGAGCTGCTGCTGCGCGCTCACGAGCTGTGGCTCAACAAGCCGCACATCCTGCAGCACTACCGCGAACGCTTCACCAACATTCTGGTGGACGAATTCCAGGATACCAACAACATCCAGTACGCATGGATCCGCCTGCTGGCCTGCGATACCGGCAAGGTGATGATCGTGGGCGATGACGACCAGTCGATCTACGGCTGGCGCGGGGCGCAGGTGGAGAACATTCAGCGCTTCCTCAACGATTTCCCCGGCGCGCAAACCATCCGTCTGGAGCAGAACTACCGCTCAACCAGCAACATTCTGAGCGCGGCCAACGCCCTGATTGAGAATAACAACGGGCGTCTGGGTAAAAAGCTGTGGACCGACGGCGTCGACGGCGAACCGATTTCGATTTACTGCGCCTTCAACGAGCTCGACGAAGCGCGCTTCGTGGTCAACCGCATCAAAACCTGGCAGGACAACGGCGGCGCGCTGGAGCAGTGCGCCATTCTCTATCGCAGCAACGCCCAGTCGCGCGTGCTGGAAGAGGCGCTGCTGCAGGTGGGGATGCCGTACCGCATTTACGGCGGTATGCGCTTCTTCGAACGTCAGGAAATCAAAGATGCGCTCTCGTATCTGCGTCTGATTGCCAACCGTAACGACGACGCGGCGTTTGAACGCGTGGTCAACACGCCGACCCGCGGGATTGGCGACCGTACGCTGGACGTGGTGCGTCAGGCCTCGCGCGACCGTCAGCTGACGCTGTGGCAGGCGTGCCGCGAGCTGCTGCAGGAAAAGGCCCTTGCCGGACGCGCGGCCAGCGCCCTGCAGCGCTTCCTTGAACTGATTGACGCCCTGGCGCAGGAAACCGCCGACATGCCGCTGCACGTGCAGACCGACCGGGTGATTAAAGACTCCGGCCTGCGCACCATGTACGAGCAGGAAAAAGGCGAGAAGGGCCAGACCCGTATTGAGAACTTAGAGGAACTGGTCACGGCAACGCGCCAGTTCAGCTACAACGAAGAAGACGAGGACCTGATGCCGCTGCAGGCATTCCTCTCCCACGCCGCGCTGGAAGCGGGGGAAGGGCAGGCGGACACCTGGCAGGATGCGGTTCAGCTCATGACCCTGCACTCCGCCAAAGGTCTGGAGTTCCCGCAGGTGTTTATTGTTGGCATGGAAGAGGGGATGTTCCCGAGCCAGATGTCGCTGGATGAAGGCGGACGTCTGGAAGAGGAACGCCGTCTGGCCTACGTGGGCGTGACGCGAGCGATGCAAAAGCTGACGCTGACCTACGCTGAAACCCGCCGTTTGTATGGCAAAGAGGTCTATCACCGTCCGTCGCGCTTTATCGGTGAACTGCCGGAAGAGTGTGTCGAAGAGGTACGTCTGCGGGCGAGCATCAGCCGTCCGGTCAGCCATCAGCGCATGGGCTCGCCGATTGCGGAAACCGACACCGGCTACAAGCTGGGCCAGCGCGTGCGCCATTCGAAGTTTGGCGAAGGCACCATTGTGAATCTGGAAGGCAGCGGCGAGCACAGCCGCCTGCAGGTGGCGTTCCAGGGGCAGGGGATTAAATGGCTGGTGGCCGCCTACGCGAAGCTGGAAACAGTCTAACTTTCAGAAAAATATCATTATTTTGTAATAATCTGCTAGCCTTATACGTTGAAGGTCAATTAATGCCTTTCAGCGTTTCGTTGCGTGTTGACGCCACAGTTATAGCTGGCGTAACATGCGCGCACGATTACGCTAAGAGGACATTCGCCTTGGACACACCCAGTAGATACTGGCTCAATTCCCTGTCATCCAGGAACAACTCCTAAGGCTATCTCCTCTTGCTGATGGCCTTAGTGGTTGTCAGCGACTGCATTATTCCCGTCGCGCTGAGTCAGGCTGTTTAATGGTCTGAAACCCAATTTGTTTCTGTGTGCCCACCGAACTGTCCGATATTTTTTGCATTGGGAGTCCCGGTCATGTTGAGCGCATTTCAACTCGAAAATAACCGACTGACTCGGCTTGAAGCCGAAGAGTCACAGCCCCTCATTGATGCCGTATGGGTGGATCTGGTCGAGCCGGACGACGATGAGCGCCTTCGCGTACAATCTGAGCTGGGGCAAAGCCTGGCAACGCGCCCGGAACTGGAAGACATCGAAGCATCCGCCCGTTTTTTTGAAGACGAAGACGGCCTGCACATTCACTCCTTCTTCTTCTTCGAAGATGCCGAAGACCACGCGGGCAACTCCACCGTGGCGTTTACCATTCGCGACGGTCGTCTGTTTACCCTGCGCGAGCGTGAGCTACCGGCATTCCGCCTTTACCGCATGCGCGCCCGCAGCCAGGCGATGGTGGACGGCAACGCCTATGAGCTGCTGCTCGATCTGTTCGAGACCAAAATTGAACAGCTGGCGGATGAAATTGAAAACATCTACAGCGATCTGGAAAAGCTGAGTCGCGTGATCATGGAAGGCCATCAGGGCGATGAGTACGACGAAGCGCTCTCCACCCTGGCGGAGCTGGAAGATATCGGCTGGAAGGTGCGTTTGTGTCTGATGGATACCCAGCGCGCGCTGAACTTCCTGGTGCGCAAGGCGCGTCTGCCGGGCGGTCAGCTGGAGCAGGCGCGTGAGATCCTGCGCGATATCGAATCCCTGCTGCCGCACAACGAATCCCTGTTCCAGAAGGTCAACTTCCTGATGCAGGCGGCGATGGGCTTTATCAACATCGAGCAGAACCGCATCATTAAGATCTTCTCGGTGGTGTCCGTGGTGTTCCTGCCGCCGACGCTGGTGGCGTCCAGCTACGGGATGAACTTCGAGTTTATGCCGGAGCTGAAGTGGAGCTTTGGCTACCCGGGGGCGATTATCTTCATGATCCTCGCCGGGCTGGCGCCGTATCTGTACTTTAAGCGTCGTAACTGGCTTTGAGAATCCGCCCGGTGGCGCTACGCTTACCGGGCCTACAGATCTTGTAGGCCGGATAAGGCGCAGCCGCCATCCGGCAAAAAGGCCTACAGCCCTTTGCGCCCCCTGCGCTGGGTATAAATCGCATCCGCAACAAAGATCGCCAATGCCACCCAGATAAAGGCGAACGTCACCATCTTATCCGCACCCGGCACTTCGCCGTAAAACACCACTGCCAGCAGGAACATCAGCGTCGGGCCAATGTACTGGAAGAAGCCCAGCGTGGAGAGACGCAGGCGCGTCGCTGCACCGGTGAAGCACAGCAGTGGAATGGTGGTTACCACGCCCGCCGCCATCAGCATCAGGTTCAGCGACCACGGATTGCTGCCCATGTGGCTGGTTGGGCTGTCGGCGATGCCGAAGAGATAAATCGCCGCCACCGGCAGCAGCCACAGGGTTTCAAACAGCATCCCCGTCTGCGCTTCCACCGCAATCTTCTTACGCACCAGGCCGTAGAAGGCAAAGCTGAACGCAAGACCGAGGGCGATAATTGGCAGCGAGCCGAACGTCCACAGCTGCACCAGCACGCCGCAGAAGGCCAGAATCACCGCCACCCACTGCATCCGGCGGAAGCGCTCACCGAGGAAAATCATCCCCAGCACGATGTTCACCAGCGGGTTAATGAAGTACCCCAGGCTCGCTTCGAGCATGTGATGGTTATTCACTGCCCAGATAAACAGCAGCCAGTTACCGCCAATCAGCACGGCAGAGAGCGCCAGCAGGAAGATCTTCTTCGGGGTCTGCAGCAGCGTTTTGACGCCCGACCACTGACGGCTGAGGCTCATCAGCGCAATCATAAAGAAGAAAGACCAGATGACGCGGTGAGTGAGGATCTCATCAGCCGGAACGTAGGCGATTAGCTTGAAGTACGCCGGGGCGATACCCCAAATAAAATAAGCGGCAAGGGCGAGTAAAACGCCCTGCCGCGTCTGTTTAGCATCCATCGGGAAAATCCGTTACAAAAAAGTGAATCAATTTTACCCGATTTTGCCGCCTCAACCCACCATATAAGTGGCGGTTGCGCTGGCGATATAAACCTGTTCTTCGTTGTGTAATTCCACGCGCGCCACGGCAACTTTATTCCCGGCGCGCAGCAGGCTGCTGGTACAGGTGAAGCGGTTTCCGCGCCCCGGGCGAAGATAGTCGACGCGCAAATCAATGGTGCCCATGCGCGCCAGACGCTGGCGAAGTTCGTCTTCGTTGATGGTGTCATGGCGCGTCAACGTACTGCCCACGCAGACCAGTCCTGCCGCCACGTCCAGCGCGGAGGCAATCACGCCGCCGTGTAAAATACTTTGCGCCCAGTTCCCGACCATCATCGGCTGGTTATTGAAACTCAGCTGGGCAAAGTCTTTCTCGTAACGCTCCAGCTCCAGTCCCAGCGCGCGGTTAAACGGCATATGGTAAACAAATATCTCGCCCACGAGTTTTAACACTTCTTCGGCGGTAAGCATGGCTGACATGAGGCATCACATCCTTATTGTTAACGAAATGTTGATTTTATGCCTCAGCAACTAGGAATGCTACTTTCAGAAACGAGGATGCAGCAGTTGTCGCAGAAGTCTGTAGAATGTTCGCCACATAACTATTCAGGTAATTTTACTCTTTTGCAGGAGAACACCACCGATGCGGACGTATCTGGCCTGGTTACTGGCGGCGATTTCGCTGCCCCTCACAGCCTATGCGCAGGAAGCGACAATTAAAGAGGTGCATGATAAGCCTGCCGTGCACGGTAGCATTATCGCGAACCTTCTTCAGGAGCATGACAATCCGTTCACGCTCTATCCGTACGACACCAACTACGTGATTTACACCCAGACCAGCGACCTCAACAAAGAGGCGATAAGCTCCTATAACTGGTCTGATAATGCGCGTAAAGATGAGGTGAAGTTCCAGCTCAGCCTCGCGTTCCCGTTCTGGCGCGGCATTCTGGGGCCGAACTCGGTGCTTGGTGCGTCTTACACGCAGAAGTCCTGGTGGCAGCTCTCTAACAGCGGGGAATCCTCGCCGTTCCGCGAAACCAACTACGAGCCGCAGCTGTTCCTCGGGTTCGCAACGGATTATGAATTCGCCGGCTGGACGCTGCGTGACGTCGAAGTGGGCTTTAACCATGATTCTAACGGACGTTCCGATCCGACATCCCGTAGCTGGAACCGCGCCTATACGCGCCTGATGGCGCAGAACGGTAACTGGATGGTGGAGGTGAAGCCGTGGTATGTGGTCGGCAGCACTGATGACAACCCGGACATCACCAAATACATGGGCTACTACCAGCTCAAAGTCGGCTATCAGCTGGGCGATGCCGTACTGAGCGCGAAGGGGCAGTATAACTGGAATACAGGTTACGGCGGCGCGGAAGTGGGCTTAAGCTATCCTATGACGAAGCACGTTCGCATCTATACGCAGGTCTACAGCGGTTACGGCGAGTCGCTTATCGATTACAACTTCAACCAGACCCGCGTCGGCGTGGGCGTGATGCTGAACGATATTCTCTAGGTTGCTCGAATGTTTTTGCGTTAAACGTTGAAGTTTCTCTCTCAGGCGCTGAAAATAGCGCCTGTTTTATTTTTCGCATATGGGGTTAATGTGGCGCAGGCGGAAGTATTGAATCAGGAGTCGCTGGCTAAACAGGTTTTGCATGAAACCTTTGGCTACCAGCAGTTCCGCCCTGGCCAGGAAACCATCATTGAAACGGTGCTGCAAGGCCGTGACTGTCTGGTGGTGATGCCGACCGGCGGCGGTAAGTCCCTCTGTTATCAGGTGCCCGCGCTGGTGCTTAACGGCCTGACGGTCGTGGTATCCCCGCTCATTTCGCTAATGAAAGACCAGGTTGACCAGCTGCTCGCCAACGGCGTCGCGGCGGCCTGTCTGAACTCGACGCAAACCCGGGAGCAGCAGCAAGAGGTGATGGCCGGGTGCCGCACCGGGCAGATCCGCCTGCTGTATATCGCGCCGGAACGCCTGATGCTGGATAACTTCCTCGACCATCTCGCGCACTGGAATCCGGTTCTGCTGGCGGTGGATGAAGCGCACTGTATCTCCCAGTGGGGACACGATTTCCGCCCGGAATACGCCGCCCTCGGCCAGCTGCGTCAGCGCTTCCCCGAGCTGCCGTTTATGGCACTTACCGCCACGGCGGATGACACCACGCGCCAGGATATCGTTCGCCTGCTGGGGCTGAACGACCCGTATATTCAGGTCAGCAGCTTCGACCGTCCGAACATCCGCTACATGCTGATGGAAAAATTCAAGCCGCTGGATCAGCTCCTGCGCTACGTCCAGGAGCAGCGCGGCAAGTCCGGCATCATCTACTGCAACAGCCGCGCAAAGGTGGAAGACACCGCTGCGCGTCTGCAAAACCGTGGCTTTAGCGCGGCGGCATACCATGCCGGGTTAGAGAACCACATCCGCGCCGACGTGCAGGAAAAATTCCAGCGCGACGACCTGCAAATCGTCGTCGCGACGGTGGCGTTCGGGATGGGGATCAACAAGCCGAACGTGCGCTTTGTGGTGCACTTCGACATTCCGCGCAATATCGAATCCTACTATCAGGAGACCGGCCGCGCCGGACGTGACGGCCTGCCTGCGGAAGCGATGCTGTTTTACGATCCGGCCGATATGGCGTGGCTGCGCCGCTGTCTGGAAGAGAAGCCGCAGGGCCAGCTGCAGGATATCGAGCGCCACAAGCTCAACGCGATGGGCGCGTTTGCCGAAGCGCAAACCTGCCGTCGTCTGGTGCTGCTCAACTACTTTGGTGAAGGGCGGCAGGAGCCGTGCGGTAACTGCGATATCTGCCTGGATCCCCCAAAACAGTACGATGGCCTGATGGACGCGCGTAAGGCGCTCTCGACCATTTACCGCGTAAACCAGCGCTTCGGGATGGGCTACGTGGTGGAAGTGCTGCGCGGTGCCAACAACCAGCGTATCCGCGACATGGGCCACGACAAGCTGCCTGTCTACGGTATTGGCAAGGATCAGAGCCACGAGCACTGGGTCAGCATTATTCGCCAGCTGATTCATCTCGGCTTTGCTACGCAGAACATTGCTCAGCACTCCGCGCTACAGCTGACCGAAGCGGCGCGTCCGGTGCTGCGCGGTGACGTTGAACTGAAGCTCGCCGTGCCGCGCGTGGTCGCCCTCAAGCCGCGCGTGATGCAGAAATCCTACGGCGGCAACTACGACCGCAAGCTGTTCGCCAAACTGCGCAAGCTGCGTAAGGCCATCGCTGATGAAGAGAACATCCCGCCTTACGTGGTGTTCAACGACGCGACGCTCATTGAGATGGCCGAGCAGATGCCGCTCAGCGCCAGCGAAATGCTCAGCGTCAACGGCGTCGGTACGCGCAAGCTGGAGCGCTTCGGTAAAGAGTTTATGGCGCTCATCCGTTCCCACGTTGATGGTGATGATGAGGAGTAGTCAGCCGGGCGAAAAAGTGCCAGGATGATGACTTACTGAATTATTTCCCCGCGAGCTAATTATGTTAATGCTATTTCTCACCGTGGCGTTAGTGCACATCGTTGCGCTGATGAGCCCGGGACCTGACTTTTTCTTCGTGTCGCAAACGGCCGTCAGCCGCTCCCGCAAGGAGGCGATGATGGGTGTGCTCGGTATCACCATGGGCGTAATGGTCTGGGCGGCGGTTGCGCTGCTCGGTCTGAACCTGATCCTGGAGAAGATGGCCTGGCTGCATAACATCATTATGGTCGGCGGCGGGCTGTACCTGTGCTGGATGGGCTACCAGATGCTGCGCGGGGCGCTGAAAAAAGAAGAGAAAAAACCGGAAGAGCCAAAGGTCGAGCTGGCAACGGGCGGCCGCAGCTTTGTAAAAGGGCTGCTGACCAACCTGGCGAACCCGAAAGCGATTATCTATTTCGGCTCCGTGTTCTCACTGTTTGTGGGAGATAGCGTCGGTGCGGGCGCACGCTGGGGCATCTTCCTGCTGATCGTCGTTGAAACCTTTGCCTGGTTTACCATCGTGGCCAGTCTGTTCGCCTTACCGGCGATGCGCCGCGGCTACCAGCGTATTGCGAAGTGGATCGACGGCTTCGCCGGCGCGCTGTTCGCCGGCTTCGGCATTCATCTCATCATTTCTCGCTAAGCATGACGCGCTGACGCAAGCAGCGCGCCAACCAGCATAAACAGCGAACCAAAGACTTTATTCAGGGCCTTCATCTGCTTAGGCCCTTTAATCCACGCCGCAATCCGCTGCGCCAGCGTCGCGTAACCAATCATGACGATAATATCGACGATAATGGTGGTCGCGCCCAGCACTACGTACTGCATCACCTGCGGCTGATGCGGCACGATAAACTGCGGGAACAGCGCGGCGAGGAAAACGATGCTCTTCGGGTTGGTCAGGTTGACGAAAACCGCACGCTTAAACAGATGACCGCGGTTTTGCGTCTGAGCGAGCGTATTCAGGTTAATGGAGCCTGCCGCGCGCCACTGCTGGATGCCGAGCCAAATCAGATAGGCCGCCCCGGCCCATTTCAGCACTTCAAAGGCCAGTACGGAGCGGGAGAACAGGGTGCCCAGACCAATCCCGACCAGCACGATATGAATGCCCAGCCCGGTCTGCAAACCGGCAATGGACGCCGCCGCGCCGCGATAGCCGTGGTTGATGGAGGTGGTCATGGTGTTAATGGCGCCCGAGCCCGGTGAAAGGCTAAGGATGATGGATGTCAGCAGGTAAGCGAACCACCACTCGAAGGTCATTTGAAACTCCCGAATTGTCTGTTTTTATGCCACAATACGCTATTGTTGAGTCATTTTGTGACCGGTTACGAAAAAACGATATTCCTTGGCTTAGGTGAGTAGAAACCCAATGTTTCAGCAGAAAAAGGACTGGGAAACACGAGAAAACGCATTTGCTGCTTTCTCCATGGGGCCGCTGACCGATTTCTGGCGCCAGCGTGAGGAAGATGAGTTTACGGGCGTCGGCGATATTCCAGTACGCTTTGTGCGTTTTCACGACAAGAAAAATGACCGGGTCATTGTGGTCTGCCCCGGACGTATTGAGAGCTACATCAAATACGCCGAACTGGCCTATGACCTGTTCCATCTGGGCTTCGATGTGCTGATTATCGATCACCGCGGGCAGGGGCTGTCAGGGCGCCTGTTATCGGATACCCATCGCGGCCACGTGGATAACTTCAGCGATTACGTCGACGATCTCGCCGCGTTCTGGCAGCAGGAGGTCGAGCCAGGCCCCTGGCGGAAGCGCTATATTCTGGCGCACTCAATGGGCGGTGCGATTTCAACGCTGTTTTTACAGCGCCACGCTCACCAGTGCGACGCCATTGCGCTCACCGCGCCGATGTATGGCATCGTCATGCGCTTTCCTGACTGGATGGTACGCCATATTCTCGACTGGGCTGAGGGCCATCAGCGCATTCGGGAAGGCTATGCCATCGGGACGGGACGCTGGCGGGCGCTGCCGTTTGCGATGAACGTGCTGACGCACAGTCGCCAGCGCTATCGTCGTAACCTGCGTTTTTATGCCGATGAGCCCCGCCTGCGCGTGGGTGGCCCGACATATCACTGGGTACGGGAAGGTATCCTTGCCGGTGAGCAGGTGCTGGCTGGTGTCGACAACGACGACACGCCAACACTCCTGATTCAGGCGGAAGAAGAGCGTGTGGTGGATAACCGCATGCATGACCGCTATTGTGAACTGCGCGCTGCCGCCGGTCACCCTTGTGAAGGGGGAAAACCGCTGGTCATTAACGGCGCGTACCATGAGATCCTTTTTGAAAAGGACGCTATGCGCTCAGTCGCGCTCAACGCCATTGTTGAATTTTTCAACAGGCATAATTGATTTTTGTTTTCCACCAGAGGTTGAAATCCCTATGTACCAGGTTGTTGCATCTGATTTAGATGGCACGCTGCTTTCCCCTGACCACACGCTGTCGCCTTACGCGAAAGAGACCCTGAAGCTTCTGACCGCCCGTGGCGTGAACTTCGTATTTGCCACCGGCCGCCACCACGTCGACGTGGGGCAGATCCGCGATAATCTTGAGATCAAATCGTACATGATCACCTCCAACGGTGCGCGTGTGCACGATACCGACGGCAACCTGATCTTTACCCACAACCTGGATCGCGATATTGCCGCCGATCTGTTCGGCGTGGTGCACAACAACCCGGCTATCGTTACGAACGTTTACCGCGACGACGACTGGTTCATGAACCGCCACCGCCCGGATGAGATGCGTTTCTTCAAGGAAGCCGTATTCAACTACTCCCTGTACGAGCCAGGCCTGCTGGAGCCGGAAGGGATCAGCAAGGTGTTCTTCACCTGCGACAGCCACGAAGAGCTACTCCCGCTGGAACAGGCGATCAACGCCCGCTGGGGCGATCGCGTCAACGTCAGCTTCTCAACCCTGACCTGTCTGGAAGTGATGGCGGGAGGCGTCTCCAAAGGGCACGCGCTGGAAGCGGTCGCGAAACGTCTGGGCTTCGAGCTGAAAGACTGTATCGCCTTTGGCGACGGCATGAACGATGCTGAAATGCTGTCGATGGCGGGTAAGGGCTGCATCATGCAGAACGCGCATCAGCGTCTGAAAGATCTGCACCCGGAGCTGGAGGTGATTGGTTCTAACGCTGACAACGCGGTACCGAAATACCTGCGCAAGCTGTTCCTTGAATAATCTTCATTTGGTTGTTTATTGCTCAGTTGTCAACTAAAGAGTTCGCTACAATGCCTGTCCTTCTTTCTGAGAGACAAGCATTGTGGCGCTACTCATTATCACCACTATCCTGTGGGCCTTCTCCTTTAGCCTGATTGGCGAATACCTTGCCGGTTCGGTCGACAGCTACTTCTCGGTGCTGATGCGCGTGGGGCTGGCGGCGCTGGTGTTCCTGCCGTTTCTGCGCACGCGCGGGCAGTCGCTGAAAACGATTGTGCTGTATATGCTGGTGGGGGCGATGCAGCTCGGCATCATGTACCTGTTTAGCTTCCGGGCTTACGTCTACCTGTCCGTCTCGGAATTCCTGCTGTTCACCGTGCTAACACCGCTCTATATCACGCTGATCTACGATTTGCTTAGCAAGCGCCGCCTGCGTTGGGGATATCTGCTGAGTGCGGCGCTGGCGGTGATTGGCGCGGCAATTATTCGCTACGACAAAGTGAGCGATCACTTCTGGACCGGGCTGATGTTCGTCCAGCTCGCCAACATCAGCTTCGCCATCGGCATGGTGGGCTACAAACGCCTGATGGAAACCCGTCCGATGCCGCAGCATAACGCGTTTGCGTGGTTCTACATGGGGGCCGCGATCGTCGCGGTGGCGGCGTGGTTTATGCTGGGTAACCCGCAAAAGCTGCCTACCACCACCGTACAGTGGGGTGTTCTGGTCTGGCTGGGCGTCGTGGCTTCCGGGTTGGGGTACTTCATGTGGAACTACGGCGCGACGCAGGTCGACGCCGGTACGCTCGGGATCATGAACAACGTACATGTTCCTGCAGGGCTGCTGGTCAATCTTGCCATCTGGCAGCAACAGCCACACTGGCCAAGCTTCCTTATTGGGGGAGCGGTGATCCTGGCTTCGCTGTGGGTCCATCGACGCTGGGTCGCTCCGCGCTCCGCACAAACGGAAGATGGTCGCACGCGTGGTTCCGCGCTGAGCGAATAAACGCCTCCGTAATCGGCTGACGCTGCTCGCCATCGCGCACGGCGGCGTACAGCCGGCTCCACAGTCCTTCACCCAGGGTTTTGGTGACCACCAGGCCCTGGCGTTCAAAACTCTCCACCACCCAGTGCGGCAGCGCCGCGATACCCATGCTGGCCGCCACCATCTGAATCAACAGCAAGGTGTTATCCACGCTTTTCAGCTGCGGGCTAATGCCTGCGGGCTGCAGGAAGTGACGCCATATATCCAGACGACTGCGCTGCACCGGGTAAATCAGCAGCGTTTCCGTTGCCAGGTCTTCCGGCGTGATGCGCGTTTTGGTCGCCAGCGGATGGTCCGGTGCCAGCACCAGGCGCACCTCATAATCAAACATCGGCGAATAGTGCAGGCCGCTGCGCGGCAGAATATCGGACGTCATCACCAGATCCAGCTCGCCCTGCTGCAGCGAGGGCTGCGGGTCGAACGTCACGCCGGATTTAAAGTCCATCTCCACCTGCGGCCACTTCTGGCGGAAGTTCTCAAGCGCGGGGGTCAGCCACTGAATACAGCTGTGGCACTCAATGGCGATACGCAGCGTGGTCTGCTGCGGTTCGTTACACGCCTGCAGCGCGCTGGCGATCTGCGGCAGAACCTGATTCGCCAGCTGAAGCAAAATTTCGCCCTGCGGCGTAAAGCGCAGCGGCTGGCTCTTACGCACAAAAAGACGGAAGCCGAGGCGTTGTTCCAGATCGCTGAACTGGTGAGAAAGGGCGGACTGGGTCTGGTGCAGCGTGGCCGCCGCTGCCGCGAGCGATCCGCAGTTCCGCAACGCTTGCAGCGTTTTCAGGTGTTTTATCTCGATCATGAAAGTCCTTCACTTCGCCATGAACATTTTGCGCTTGAGGAATATACAGTACCTGCCAATTATAGAAGTGTAAACATCTGGACGTCTAAATAACGAATTTCACAAGGGGCATACCATGACAATCCGCAATCACACTCTCGGTTTCCCTCGCGTTGGCCTGCGTCGCGAGCTGAAAAAAGCGCAAGAAAGCTACTGGGCGGGGAACGCCACCCGTGAAGAACTGCTGGCGGTGGGGCGCGAGCTGCGCGCCCGGCACTGGGCGCAGCAGAAGCAGGCGGGGATTGACCTGCTGCCGGTGGGCGATTTCGCCTGGTACGACCATGTTCTGACGACCAGCCTGCTGCTTGGCAACGTGCCGGCTCGTCATCAGAACAACGATGGATCGGTAGATATCGATACCCTGTTCCGCATCGGCCGTGGCCGTGCGCCAACGGGTGAGCCAGCGGCAGCGGCGGAAATGACCAAATGGTTTAACACTAACTATCACTATATGGTGCCGGAGTTCGTAAAAGGGCAGCAGTTCAGGCTGACCTGGACGCAGCTTCTGGATGAAGTGGACGAAGCGCTGGCGCTGGGCCACCAGGTGAAACCCGTACTGTTGGGGCCAGTGACCTATCTGTGGTTGGGGAAAGTCAAAGGCGAGCAGTTCGATCGTCTGAGCCTGCTGAAGGACATTCTGCCGGTCTACAAACAGGTGCTGATTGAACTGGGCAAACGCGGCATTCAGTGGGTGCAAATCGACGAGCCCGCGCTGGTGCTTGAGCTGCCGCAGGTTTGGCTTGATGCTTTCAAACCGGCTTACGATGCACTCAACGGGCAGGTGAAGCTGTTGCTTACCACCTACTTTGAAGGTGTGACGCCGAACCTCAGCACCATCACCAGATTGCCGGTGCAGGGTCTGCACGTTGACCTGGTGCACGGCAAAGATGACGTCGCAGAACTGCACAAGCGCCTGCCAGCAGACTGGCTGCTCTCCGCCGGTCTGGTCAACGGCCGTAACGTCTGGCGCGCCGATCTGACCGAGAAATACGCGCAAATTAAAGATATCGTTGGCAAACGTGAGCTGTGGGTGGCCTCGTCCTGCTCGCTGCTGCACAGTCCGATCGATCTGAGCGTGGAAACCCGTCTCGACCCTGAAGTAAAAAGCTGGTTTGCCTTCGCCCTGCAAAAATGTGAAGAGCTGGCGCTGCTGCGCGATGCGCTGAACAGCGGCGACACGGCGGCGATTCGCGAATGGAGTGCACCAATCCAGGCGCGCCGCCACTCGGCTCGCGTGCACAACCCGGCGGTAGAAAAACGCCTGGCGGCCATCACCGCCCGGGACAGCCAGCGCCATAGCCCGTATGAAGTCCGCGCCGAAGTCCAGCGCACCCGCTTCAACCTGCCCGCGTGGCCAACCACCACTATCGGTTCCTTCCCGCAGACCACCGAAATCCGCGGCCTGCGTCTGGACTTCAAAAAGGGGAATCTGGATGCGAATCACTACCGCACCGGGATTGCCGAACACATCAAGCAGGCGATTATCGAGCAGGAGCGGCTGGGGCTGGACGTGCTGGTGCACGGCGAGGCCGAGCGTAACGACATGGTGGAATACTTCGGTGAACACCTGGACGGGTTCGTCTTTACCCAGAACGGCTGGGTGCAAAGCTATGGCTCCCGCTGCGTCAAGCCGCCGGTGGTCATCGGTGACGTCAGCCGCCCGGAGCCGATCACGGTTGAGTGGGCGAAGTACGCCCAGTCCCTGACCGACAAGCCGGTAAAAGGCATGCTCACCGGTCCGGTGACCATCCTTTGCTGGTCCTTCCCGCGTGAGGACGTGACCCGCGAGACCATCGCGAAGCAAATCGCGCTGGCGCTGCGTGATGAAGTGGCGGATCTGGAAGCTGCAGGCATAGGCATCATCCAGATTGACGAACCGGCCCTGCGCGAAGGTCTGCCGCTGCGCCGCAGCGACTGGGATGCCTACCTGAAGTGGGGCGTGGAGGCGTTTCGCATCAATGCCGCGGTGGCGAAGGACGACACCCAGATCCACACCCACATGTGTTACTGCGAATTCAACGACATCATGGATTCGATTGCCGCGCTGGACGCTGACGTGATCACCATCGAGACCTCGCGTTCAGACATGGAGCTGCTGGAGTCGTTTGAAGAATTCGACTACCCGAACGAAATCGGTCCGGGGGTGTACGACATCCACTCTCCGAACGTGCCGAGCGTGGAGTGGATTGAGTCGCTGCTGAAAAAAGCGGCCCAGCGCATTCCGGCAGAGCGTCTGTGGGTTAACCCGGACTGCGGTCTGAAAACTCGCGGCTGGCCGGAGACGCGTGCCGCGCTGGCGAACATGGTGAAGGCGGCGCAAAACTTGCGTCAGGCTTGATGATGCGTAGGCCCGGTAAGGCGTAGACGCCACCGGGCTTTTTTTTACGCTTTTTTACCGCCGTACTGGCTGAACCACGCCAGCATTCTCTGCCAGCCGTCTTTGGCTGATTCCGCGTGATAGCTCGGACGATAATCCGCGTTAAACGCGTGCCCGGCATCCGGATACACCACGATCTCCGCCTTCGCATTGGCCGCACGGAGCGCATGGCGCATGGTCTCTACCGAATCCAGCGAAATACCGGTGTCCTGACCGCCATACAGCCCTAATACGGGGGCATTCAGCTCCGTGGCGATATCCACGGGATGTTTCGGTGAATTGAGTGTTTTTTCACCTACCAGTTTACCGTACCAGGCCACAGCGGCTTTAAGCTGCGGGTTATGCGCGGCATACAGCCAGCTGATGCGTCCGCCCCAGCAGAAACCGGTGACCAGCAGACGATGGGGATCGCCCCCGTTGCGCGCCGCCCAGCTGGCGACGTGGTCGAGATCGGCCAGCACCTGCGCATCCGGGACTTTGCTGACCAGGTTGCTGAGCAAGGTGGGAATATCGCTGTAATCGTTCGGATCGCCCTGGCGAAAGTAGAGCTCTGGCGCAACGGCCAGATAGCCTTCCAGCGCCAGCCGGCGGCAGAGGTCGCGAATGTGTTCGTGAACGCCGAAAATTTCCTGGACTACGATTACGATGGGCAGCGGACCGTCTGCCGATTTTGGTCGGGCGTGGTAAGCAGGCATATTCTCTCCCTGCGAGGGAATAGAGGTCTCACCCGCCGTGATGGCCTCTTCAGACGTTGAGACGATGGTTGAGGCATGCGGGGCCGCAGCAGGTGCAAAACCGGTTTTTTCAGTCATGGCATTCTCCGTACCAATGAGTTAGCGCAAAGGTAAATATAGTCACCAGGTTAACAACTCACAGTGCCTTAAACGGTCTATCTTTTGTGCAGCACCTGACGATATAACTTGTTAATGTGATGTAAATCACCTTTTTATGGAAATTCAATGCAATCATTTTCATTCATGGTGAGATGTGTCACGAAATTATGCTTTCCGCTTCTGTAAAGTACCGTTTTACTTCTTCTGACTAACCGACCCACAGAGGAGTCACCTATGTCTAAGTCTGATGTTTTTCATCTCGGCCTCACTAAAAACGATTTACAAGGGGCTACGCTCGCTATCGTCCCTGGCGATCCGGAGCGTGTGGAAAAGATCGCCGCGCTGATGGATAAGCCGGTTAAGCTGGCAGCCCATCGTGAATTCACCACCTGGCGCGCAGAGCTGGATGGTAAAGCCGTGATCGTGTGTTCTACCGGTATCGGTGGCCCGTCTACGTCTATTGCTGTTGAAGAGCTGGCACAGCTGGGCATTCGTACTTTCCTGCGTATCGGTACGACCGGTGCTATTCAGCCGCACATCAACGTGGGCGACGTGCTGGTCACGACCGCGTCCGTGCGTCTGGATGGCGCAAGCCTGCACTTTGCGCCGATGGAATTCCCGGCAGTAGCAGACTTTGAATGTACCACCGCGCTGGTTGAAGCCGCGAAATCCGTTGGCGCGACCACTCACGTGGGCGTAACCGCTTCGTCCGATACCTTCTATCCCGGTCAGGAGCGTTACGACACCTTCTCTGGCCGCGTGGTAAGCCGCTTCAAAGGCTCTATGGAAGAGTGGCAGTCCATGGGCGTGATGAACTACGAAATGGAATCCGCCACGCTGTTGACCATGTGCGCAAGCCAGGGCCTGCGTGCCGGTATGGTGGCGGGCGTTATCGTCAACCGTACTCAGCAGGAAATCCCGAACGCTGAAACCATGAAGCAGACCGAAAGTCATGCGGTGAAAATCGTGGTTGAAGCCGCGCGTCGCCTGATCTAATCCTCTCCTTTCGAAATCAAAGGCCGACACGTTCGGCCTTTATTTTTTGCGTAGCGCCTCGCAGGAAAACCCTTTCAAACTGGACGTTTATACAGCACAATCTTATTTTGTGCGGGTAATACGTTGATGCAGGGGGCATTGTGGATATCTCAGTCCTGATTTATGCGGTGATTGCGCTGGCGGGCGTGGCGATAGGCTGGCTCATTTCCAGCTATCAGCATGCACAGCAGAAGGCCGATCAGCTGGCTGAACGCGAAGAGATCGTCGCCGAATTAAGCGCGGCAAAGCAGCAGCTTGTGCTGAGTGATCACTGGCGAGAGGAGTGCGAGTTACTCAACAACGAGCTGCGCAACCTGAGAGATATCAACACCTCGCTGGAGGCCGATCTCCGCGAAGTGACCACCCGTCTGGAATCCACTCAACTGCATGCGGAAGATAAAATCCGCCAGATGATCAACAGCGAGCAGCGCCTCAGCGAACAGTTTGAAAACCTCGCGAACCGTATTTTTGAGCACAGCAACCGCCGCGTTGACGAGCAGAACCGCCAGAGCCTGAACAGCCTGCTGACGCCCCTGCGTGAACAGCTGGACGGCTTCCGCCGCCAGGTACAGGACAGCTTTGGTCAGGAAGCCCGAGAGCGGCACACCCTGGCGCATGAAATCCGCAATCTCCAGCAGCTGAATGCCCAGATGGCGCAGGAGGCGGTCAACCTCACCCGCGCGCTTAAAGGGGATAACAAAACCCAGGGCAACTGGGGAGAAGTGGTGCTGACCCGCGTCCTGGAAGCCTCTGGCCTGCGGGAAGGGTATGAATACGAAACGCAGGTGAGTATCGAAAACGATGCCCGCTCGCGAATGCAGCCGGATGTGATTGTGCGGCTGCCGCAGGGCAAAGATGTGGTGATTGACGCCAAAATGACGCTGGTGGCGTATGAGCGTTACTTCAATGCGGAGGATGACTACACCCGAGAATCGGCGCTGCAGGAGCACATTGCCTCCGTACGCAATCATATTCGCCTGCTCGGAAGGAAAGACTATCAGCAGCTACCGGGGCTGCGCTCGCTGGACTATGTCCTGATGTTTATTCCGGTCGAACCCGCGTTTCTGCTGGCACTCGACAGGCAGCCTGAACTCATCACCGAAGCGCTCAAAAATAATATTATGCTGGTCAGCCCCACCACGCTGCTGGTGGCCTTACGCACGATTGCGAACCTGTGGCGCTACGAGCACCAGAGCCGCAACGCGCAGCAGATTGCCGACCGCGCCAGCAAGCTGTACGACAAAATGCGCCTCTTCGTGGACGACATGTCCTCAGTCGGGCAGAGCCTGGACCGCGCGCAGGATAATTACCGTCAGGCGATGAAAAAACTCGCCTCAGGACGTGGCAATCTTCTGGCGCAGGCCGAATCATTCCGCAGCCTGGGGGTTGAGGTGAAACGCGAGATTAATCCGGAATTGGTTGAACAGGCTACCGCCCAGGACGACGAGTTTCGCCTGCGTGAAGGGGCGGACGAACAAAAGACAAACAGTGAAGACAACACGTTAGCGGTGGATTTATCACCAGACGAGACTCCGGCGCGTTTCTTTCGCGGTGGTTGAAACGTAGGGCAATTGCGCCCAATCTGTTACACTTCACGAACATTTTACTGATAAGCAGGCTCTGAGATGGTTGACGATTCACAAGACACAACGCACTTTGGCTTTCAGACTGTCGCCAAAGCGCAGAAAGCTGACATGGTGGCCCACGTATTTCATTCCGTGGCGGCGAAGTACGATGTGATGAATGACCTGATGTCGTTCGGCATTCATCGCTTGTGGAAGCGCTTCACTATCGACTGTAGCGGCGTGCGTCGTGGACAAACAGTGCTGGATTTAGCCGGTGGTACGGGCGATTTAACCGCGAAATTCTCTCGTCTGGTGGGCGAAACCGGGCGCGTTGTCCTCGCCGATATTAATGACTCCATGCTCAAAATGGGCCGCGAAAAGCTGCGTAACATCGGCGTGGTGGGGAATGTGGAATATGTGCAGGCAAATGCCGAAGCGCTGCCGTTCCCGGATAATACCTTTGACTGCATCACGATCTCCTTCGGTCTGCGTAACGTGACCGATAAAGAAAAAGCGCTGCGCTCCATGTATCGCGTGCTGAAGCCGGGTGGACGCCTGCTGGTGCTCGAATTCTCCAAACCGATTATCGAGCCGCTGAGCAAAGCTTACGACGCCTATTCCTTCCACGTGCTGCCGCGCATCGGTGAGCTGGTGGCTAACGACGCGGAAAGCTATCGCTATCTGGCGGAATCTATCCGTATGCACCCGGATCAAGACACCTTAAAAGCCATGATGCAGGATGCTGAATTCGAGAACGTTGAATATTTCAACCTGACGGCGGGTGTCGTCGCGCTGCATCGCGGTTACAAGTTCTGAGTGGAGGTGTCCCGTGCCCTTTAAACCCTTAGTCTCCGCAGGTATCGAAAACGTACTGAATGCCTTTCTCTATCGTGCACCAGCGCTGAAAGCTGCGCGTCAGCGGCTAAACGGGAAGGTATTACGCATTGTTTTAAAAGAGTTCTCGACGCCGCTGGTGCTGGTCTTCAGCGAACGCCAGCTTGACGTTCTGGGGGCGTGGGAAGGTGACGCCGACTGCTCGGTCATCACGCACATGAGCGTGCTGCCAAAACTGCGCGATCGCCAGCAATTAACGGCACTTATCCGCAGCGGTGAGCTGGAAGTGGAAGGCGACATTCAGGTCGTGCAGAACTTCGTTGCGCTTACCGATCTGGCGGAGTTTGATCCGGCAGAGCTGCTCGCGCCGTTTATCGGTGACATTGCCGCGGAAGGAATCGGGAAGGTTCTTCATGGTGGCGCGTCCTTTGCGCGTAAAAGCCTGCTACGTCAGCAACGCTATGCGGCGGAAGTACTGACTGAAGAGTGGCGAATGGCCCCCGGACCGCTGGAAGTGGCATGGTTTGCGGAAGAAACCGCGGCTGTTGAACGTGCGGTTGATGCGTTAACCAAACGGCTGGAAAAACTGGAGGGCAAATGACGCCTGGTGAAATTCGGCGCCTCTACTTCATTATTCGTACCTTTTTGAGCTACGGGCTCGACGAGCTTATCCCTAAAATGCGTATCACGCTGCCGCTTCGTATCTGGCGGCGGATGCTGTTCTGGATGCCTAACCGCCATAAAGGTCAGCCGCTTGGCGAACGCCTGCGCCTGGCGCTGCAGGAGCTTGGCCCGGTATGGATTAAGTTCGGGCAGATGCTGTCGACCCGCCGCGATCTCTTTCCGCCGCACATTGCCGATGAACTGGCGATGCTGCAGGACCGTGTTGCCCCGTTTGACGGGGTGAGGGCGAAGAAACAGATCGAAGAGGCGATGGGTAATCTTCCCGTTGAAACCTGGTTTGACGATTTCGAAATAGAACCGCTGGCGTCGGCTTCTATTGCTCAGGTGCACACTGCGCGTCTGAAAGAAAACGGCAAAGAGGTGGTAATTAAGGTGATCCGCCCGGATATTCTGCCGATCATCAAAGCCGACATGAAGCTGATTTACCGTCTGGCCCGTTGGGTTCCGCGTTTATTACCTGATGGCCGCCGACTGCGCCCGATGGAAGTGGTGCGGGAATATGAAAAAACGCTGATTGATGAGCTTAACCTGCTGCGCGAATCGGCAAACGCTATTCAGTTGCGTCGCAACTTTGAAAACAGCCCGATGCTTTATGTCCCTGAAGTCTATTCTGACTACTGCAGCCAGAACATGATGGTGATGGAGCGTATCTACGGTATTCCGGTTTCGGATGTGGTGGCCCTGGAGAAACAGGGAACGAACATGAAGCTGTTGGCCGAGCGTGGCGTGCAGGTCTTCTTCACCCAGGTGTTCCGCGACAGCTTTTTCCATGCGGACATGCACCCGGGCAATATCTTCGTGAGCTACGAGCACCCTGAGGATCCGAAGTATATCGGTATCGACTGCGGGATTGTGGGGTCGCTGAATAAAGAAGATAAACGGTATCTGGCCGAGAACTTCATCGCGTTCTTCAACCGCGACTACCGTAAGGTGGCCGAGCTGCACGTCGATTCCGGCTGGGTGCCGCCGGACACCAACGTCGAAGAGTTCGAGTTTGCGATCCGGACCGTTTGCGAACCGATTTTTGAAAAACCGCTGGCGGAAATCTCCTTCGGACATGTGCTGTTGAACCTGTTCAACACGGCTCGCCGCTTTAATATGGAAGTTCAGCCACAGCTAGTTTTACTTCAGAAAACACTACTTTACGTTGAGGGTGTAGGCCGACAGCTCTATCCTCAGTTAGACTTGTGGAAGACCGCGAAACCCTTCCTGGAATCCTGGATTAAGGATCAGGTTGGCATTCCGGCGCTGGTGCGCTCGCTGAAAGAGAAAGGCCCGTTCTGGATAGAAAAAATGCCTGAAATTCCTGAACTGGTTTATGACAGTTTGCGTCAGAGCAAGAACCTTCAGCACAGCATGGATAAAATCGCTCGCGAACTTCAGTCCAGCCGTGTTCGCCAGGGCCAGTCACGCTATCTCTTTGGTATTGGCGCAACGCTGCTGCTGAGCGGCACGCTGCTGCTGATCAACCGCCCGGAGTGGCAGATGATGCCCGCCTGGCTGATGGCCGCCGGGGTGGTTGTCTGGCTTGCCGGATGGCGAAAAACGCGCTGAGTTTGCGTCGCTATCGACAGGTCGCATACGTATAATGCGACCTGACTTATTAATCATCTATCCCTGAGGAACATGTATGGGTGGTATCAGTATCTGGCAATTGTTGATCATTGCCGTCATCGTCGTGCTGCTGTTTGGCACCAAAAAGCTCGGTTCTATTGGTTCCGATCTGGGCGCGTCTATCAAAGGCTTCAAAAAAGCGATGAGCGATGATGAGAGCAAGCAGGATAAAACCAGCCAGGACGCTGACTTTACTGCTAAATCCATCACCGACAAGCAAGAAGAAGCCAAAAAGGAAGACGCTAAACGCCACGATAAAGAGCAGGTGTAAGTCGTGTTCGACATTGGTTTTAGTGAGCTCCTGCTGGTCTTTGTGATTGGCCTGATCGTGCTGGGGCCTCAGCGTCTGCCGGTGGCAGTGAAAACCGTTGCGGGCTGGGTTCGTGCGCTGAGATCGCTGGCATCGACCGTTCAGAATGAACTGGCCCAGGAGCTTAAGCTGCAGGAATTTCAGGAAAGCCTGAAAAAGGTTGAGAAGGCGAGCATGGATAACCTGACGCCGGAACTGAAAGCGTCAATGGATGAGCTGCGCGAAGCGGCGGAATCCATGAAGCGCTCCTATAGCATCAACGATCCTGAAAAAGCGAGCGATGAAGCGAACACCATCCATAACCCGGTGGTGAAGGGCAGCGAAGAACAGCGTGAGGGCGTCACGCCTGCCAGCGCTGAACATCAGGCTGCTGCGCCTGAACAGACGCCGCAGGAAACCGAAGTGAAAAAACAGGTGCAGCCGGATAAGCCCGTGGTTAACGCTGCCGAGGCAAAGCCCGCCGCGCCCGTTTCCGAATCATCCCCCTCGTCGAGTGATAAAGCGTAAACATGGCTGTAGATGATACTCAACCGCTGATTACGCACCTCATAGAGCTGCGTAAGCGTCTGTTAAACTGCATTATTGCGGTTCTCGTTATTTTTCTATGCCTGGTCTATTTCGCCAACGATATCTACCAGGTGGTTTCTGCGCCGCTGATCAAGCAAATGCCGCTGGGCGCAACGATGATTGCAACAGACGTTGCTTCTCCGTTCTTTACCCCTATCAAGTTGACCTTTTGGGTGTCGTTGATTGCCTCTGCGCCCGTGATTCTGTACCAGGTGTGGGCCTTTGTGGCGCCAGCACTGTATAAGCACGAACGCAAGCTGGTCATTCCGCTGCTGGTATCCAGTTCGCTGCTGTTCTATATCGGCATGGCGTTTGCCTATTTCGTTGTCTTCCCGCTGGCCTTCGGCTTCCTGACGCATACCGCGCCGGAAGGCGTCCAGGTGTCGACGGATATCGCCAGCTATCTTAGCTTTGTGATGGCGCTGTTTATGGCGTTTGGCGTGGCATTCGAAGTGCCGGTGGCCATTGTGCTGCTCTGCTGGGTAGGGGTAACCACACCGGATGACCTGCGTAAGAAGCGTCCGTATATCCTGGTCGGCGCCTTCGTGGTCGGCATGCTGTTGACCCCGCCGGATGTATTCTCCCAGACGCTGCTGGCCATACCGATGTACTGCCTGTTTGAGGTCGGTGTCTTCTTCTCACGTTTCTACGTGGGTAAAGGGCGTCGGTCGGATGACGAAGACGATACCTCCGACAAGACCACTGAAGAGTAAAACCAGCCGCCCGTCAGGGCGGTTGTTATATGGGGATTCGCATGTTTGATATCGGACTCAACCTGACCAGCTCGCAGTTTGCGAAAGATCGAGATGATGTGGTTGCGCGCGCGTTTGCCGCTGGGGTGAAAGGGCTGCTGCTGACGGGCACCAACCTGCATGAGAGCGAGCAGGCGCAGCAGCTGGCGCAACGCTACGAACGCTGTTGGTCTACCGCTGGCGTGCATCCTCACGACAGCAGCCAGTGGACCCCGGAAAGTGGGGAAACCCTGCGCAGGCTGGCGAAGACACCAGAAGTGGTGGCGATTGGCGAATGCGGCCTCGATTTCAACCGTAACTTTTCCACGCCTGAAGAGCAGGAAAAGGCGTTCACTGCCCAGCTTGCGCTGGCGGCAGAGCTTGAAATGCCCGTATTTATGCACTGCCGCGACGCGCATGAGCGTTTCCTGACGCTTCTGGATCCGTGGGTCGAGAAACTGCCCGGCGCGGTGCTGCACTGCTTCACCGGCTCACGGCAGGAGGCGCTGGAGTGCCTGGAGCGCGGGCTTTATCTGGGGATTACCGGCTGGGTTTGCGACGAGCGCCGCGGGCTTGAGCTTCGGGAGCTGCTACCGACGATCCCAGCTAACCGCTTGCTCCTTGAAACGGATGCACCTTATCTTCTGCCGCGCGATTTGAAACCCAAACCGGCATCGCGACGCAATGAGCCCGCTTATCTGGGGCACATAGTTGAGCGCGTCGCGACGTGGCGCGGAGAGGATCCGCACTGGCTTTCCGCACAGACGGATGACAACGTGCGTAATCTGTTTGGGATAAACGTTTAAAGTTTGCGGAAGTCGGTGTTTTTAACGCTCTGCAGCACCTGCTTGTTCAGCAGATTAAGCAACAGCATAGAGCGCGCTTCCCCGTCCGGCTCGGCAAAAATCGCCTGCAGGCCTTCGAAAGCCCCTTCGGTAATCACGACGCTATCGCCCGTGTAGGGCGTTTCCGGGTCGGTAAGGTCTTCGGGCTGCTGATAAATCGACAGCTGGTGGATGACCGATGAGGGAACCGTCGCGGGGTGAGCGCCGAAGCGAACAAAATGGCTGACGCCGCGCGTGGCGCTGATGGTGGTGGTGTGGATCACCTCCGGATCGAACTCCACGAACAGGTAGTTCGGGAACAACGGCTCGCTAACGGTTGTGCGCTTCCCGCGCTGCATTTTTTCAAGCGTGATCACGGGCGTCAGGCAATTAACTGACTGACGTTCAAGATGTTCCTGCGCGCGCTGAAGTTGCCCGCGTTTGCAATACAGTAAATACCAGGCCTGCATAATCACTCTTTCCCTTAGTTCGGGGCGCAAGCATATCAAAACCCTGGCGGGATCGCTAAGTTGATTATAATGGGCGAAAATGGGACAGAACGCATAACTTCACGCTAATTTAACAAAATTACAGCATCAAGCAGTCTTACGCCGTATAATGAAGCGCTTACAGAGAGGCCATGATTAACTGCATGAAATACCACGATCTCCGCGACTTCCTGACGCTGCTGGAAAAGCAGGGTGAACTCAAACGTATAACACTTCCTGTCGATCCTTATCTGGAGATGACAGAAATTGCTGACCGCACCCTGCGTGCCGGTGGCCCCGCATTACTGTTTGAAAATCCGAAAGGGTACGCCATGCCGGTGCTGTGCAACCTGTTTGGCACACCGCGTCGCGTCGCACTGGGGATGGGGCAGGAAGACGTCACGGCCCTGCGCGAAGTCGGTAAGCTGCTGGCCTTCCTGAAAGAGCCGGAGCCGCCGAAAGGCTTCCGCGATCTGTTCGACAAGCTGCCGCAGTTTAAGCAGGTGCTGAACATGCCCACCAAACGCCTGCGCGGCGCGCCCTGCCAGCAGAAGGTGCTGGAAGGCGATGCGGTTGATTTGACTAAAATCCCTATCATGCAGTGCTGGCCGGAAGATGCCGCGCCGCTGATCACCTGGGGACTGACCGTCACGCGCGGTCCGCACAAAGAGCGCCAGAATCTTGGTATTTACCGCCAGCAGTTGATTGGCAAGAATAAGCTCATCATGCGCTGGCTGTCGCATCGCGGCGGCGCGCTCGATTTTCAGGAGTGGTGTGCTGCGCGTCCGGGTGAACGTTTCCCGGTGTCTGTCGCGCTCGGCGCCGATCCGGCCACCATTCTGGGAGCCGTCACGCCCGTACCGGATACGCTCTCGGAATATGCCTTTGCAGGCCTGCTGCGCGGAACGAAAACGGAAGTCGTGAAGTGTATCTCAAACGATCTCGAAGTCCCGGCCAGTGCAGAAATTGTGCTGGAAGGTTACATTGAGCAGGGTGAACTGGCGCCAGAAGGCCCTTACGGCGACCACACCGGCTATTACAACGAAGTGGATAACTTCCCGGTGTTTACCGTGACGCACATTACGCAGCGTGAAGATGCGATTTATCACTCCACGTATACCGGGCGTCCACCGGATGAACCGGCAGTACTGGGCGTGGCGCTGAATGAAGTGTTTGTGCCGATCCTGCAAAAGCAGTTCCCGGAAATTGTTGATTTTTATCTGCCGCCTGAAGGATGCTCGTATCGCCTGGCAGTGGTCACGATGAAGAAGCAGTATCCTGGTCACGCGAAACGCGTGATGATGGGCGTGTGGTCTTTCCTGCGCCAGTTTATGTATACCAAATTTGTTATTGTCTGCGATGATGACGTTAACGCCCGCGACTGGAATGACGTAATCTGGGCTATTACCACGCGAATGGACCCGGCGCGCGATACGGTGTTAGTCGAAAACACGCCGATAGATTACCTGGATTTTGCCTCGCCGGTTTCCGGCCTTGGCTCAAAAATGGGACTGGATGCCACAAATAAATGGCCTGGCGAAACCGATCGTGAATGGGGTCGCCCGATCAAAAAAGATCCTGCTGTGACCGCGCGCATTGATGCGATCTGGGACGAACTGGCCATAATGAATAACGGTAAACCCTGAGCTGACCGTTAAGCCCTATAGACTTCCCGACAGAGAGAGCGAATGACAACCTTAAGCTGTAAAGTGACCTCGGTAGATGCCATCACCGACACCGTATATCGCGTCCGTTTAGTGCCAGAAGCGCCATTCTCTTTCCGCGCGGGTCAGTATCTGATGGTCGTGATGGATGAGCGTGATAAGCGTCCTTTCTCTATGGCCTCAACGCCAGCGGAGCAGGAATTTATTGAGCTTCATATTGGTGCGTCAGAGCTTAACCTGTATGCGATGGCCGTCATGGACCGCATTCTGAAAGAGCGCGAGATCGTGGTGGATATTCCGCACGGTGATGCGTGGCTGCGCGATGATGAAGACCGTCCGCTGATCCTGATTGCCGGTGGTACAGGTTTCTCCTACGTGCGCTCCATTCTGCTGACCGCCCTGGCGCGTAATCCCGACCGTGATATCACCATCTACTGGGGTGGCCGTGAAGAGAAACACCTGTATGACCTGTCCGAACTCGAAGCGCTGAGCGTCACCCATCCTAACCTGCGCATTGAGCCGGTGGTTGAGCAGCCGGAAGAGGGCTGGCGCGGGCGTAGCGGTACGGTACTGACGGCAGTGCTGCAGGATCACGGTACGCTGGCAGGACATGACATCTATATTGCAGGGCGTTTCGAGATGGCGAAAATCGCCCTCGATCTGTTCTGTAACGAACGTGATGCGCGTGAAGACCGCCTCTTTGGCGATGCGTTTGCCTTCATTTAAATAAAAAACCCGCCCCTGACAGGCGGGAAGAACGGCAACTAAACTGTCTCTCTTCGCCAGTGACACGACTGGCGGCGAGGTACCTCTCGTAGGCCGGGAAAGCGCAGCGCCTCCCGGCAAAAGCCCGATGGCGCGATGCTTATCGGGCCTACGTTATAGCCTTACACTCTCTCAAACACCGTCGCGATACCCTGACCCAGACCGATACACATCGTTGCCAGACCAAACTGGGCATCTTTGCGTTCCATCAGGTTGATCAGCGTCGTGCTGATACGCGCCCCGGAACAGCCCAGCGGGTGTCCGAGGGCGATCGCGCCGCCGTTGAGGTTAATCTTCTCGTCGATCTGCTCCATCAGCCCCAGATCTTTAATGCACGGCAGGATCTGCGCGGCGAACGCTTCGTTCATCTCAAACAGATCGATGTCGCTGGCGGTTAAGCCCGCTTTTTTCAGCGCCAGCTTTGAAGCCGGAACCGGGCCGTAGCCCATGATCGACGGATCGCAGCCCACGACCGCCATCGAACGCACGCGGGCGCGAGGCGTTAACCCCAGCTCGCGGGCGCGACTTTCGCTCATCACCAGCATCGCGGCGGCGCCGTCGGACAGCGCCGACGAGGTCCCTGCCGTGACCGTACCGGTGACGGGGTCAAACGCCGGACGCAGGGTGGAAAGCGCTTCGACGGTGGTTTCCGGGCGAATGACTTCATCGTAGCTGAACTGCTTCAGAACGCCGTCTGCATCGTGGCCGCCGGTCGGGATGATCTCGTTCTTAAAGGCACCGGACTGCGTGGCGGCCCAGGCGCGAGCGTGAGAGCGCGCGGCAAAGGCATCCTGCATTTCGCGGCTGATGCCGTGCAGGCGGGAGAGCATCTCGGCGGTCAGGCCCATCATCCCCGCAGCTTTCGCCACGTTGCGGCTCATCCCAGGGTGGAAATCGACCCCGTGACTCATCGGGACGTGACCCATGTGCTCGACGCCGCCCACCAGGCAAGCCTGCGCATCGCCGGTCATGATCATGCGGGCCGCGTCGTGCAGCGCCTGCATTGACGAACCGCACAGGCGGTTGACGGTGACGGCCGGAACCGAATGCGGGATCTCCGCCAGCAGCGACGCGTTGCGGGCGATGTTGAAGCCCTGCTCCAGGGTCTGCTGCACGCAGCCCCAGTAGATATCGTCCAGCGCAGCCGGATCCAGCGCCGGGTTACGCGCCAGCAGGCTACGCATCAGGTGCGCGGAGAGGTCTTCCGCACGCACGTTACGGAACGCGCCGCCTTTTGAACGGCCCATCGGGGTGCGAATCGCATCAACAATGACAACCTTTTCCATTGTGACTCCTTAAGCCGTTTTCAGCTCGCCAACCGGACGGGCTGGCTCAACTGCGGGATAGTAGGGTTCGTTATGGCGCGCTTTGTTACGCAGCCCTTCCGGCACTTCGTACAGCGGGCCGAGGTGCTGATACTGCTGAGCCATATCGAGATAGCGGGCGCTGCCGAGCGTGTCCAGCCAGCGGAACGCACCGCCGTGGAACGGAGGGAAGCCGAGGCCATACACCAGCGCCATGTCGGCTTCTGCCGGGCTGGCGATAATGCCTTCTTCGAGGCAACGCACCACTTCGTTAATCATCGGGATCATCATCCGGGCGATGATTTCATCGTCGGTGAAGTCGCGTTTTGGCTGACTGACGTCGGCCAGCAGGCCATCCACCGCCGGATCTTCTTCTTTCTTCGGTTTGCCTTTGCTGTCTTCTTTATAGCGCCAGAAGCCCAGGCCGTTTTTCTGACCGAAGCGGTTAGCGTCGAACAGCGCGTCAATGGCGTCGCGATAGTCTTTCTGCATGCGCTGCGGGAAACCTGCCGCCATCACCGCCTGGGCGTGGTGGGCGGTATCAATGCCCACAACGTCCAGCAGATACGCCGGGCCCATCGGCCAGCCGAACTGTTTTTCCATCACTTTGTCGATTTTGCGGAAGTCCGCGCCGTCGCGCAGCAGCTGGCTAAAACCGGCGAAGTAAGGGAACAGCACGCGGTTGACGAAGAAGCCCGGGCAGTCGTTAACGACGATCGGCGTTTTGCCCATCTTGCTGGCCCATGCCACCACTTTGGCGATGGTGTCGTCTGAGGTTTTTTCCCCGCGGATCACTTCGACCAGCGGCATACGGTGTACCGGGTTGAAGAAGTGCATACCGCAGAAGTTTTCCGGACGCTTCAGCACGCTCGCCAGTTCGCTGATTGGAATGGTGGAGGTGTTAGAGGCCAGAACGGTACCCGGGCGAACCTTGTCTTCCGTTTCCGCCAGCACCGCTTTTTTCACTTTCGGGTTCTCGACGACGGCTTCGACCACCACGTCGACACGATCGAAACCGCTGTATTCCAGCACGGGCTGAATGGTGGAGATCACGCCTGCGAGCTTCAGCCCGTCAATTTTGCCGCGCTCAAGCTGTTTATTCAGCAGCTTGGCCGCTTCGGTCATGCCCAGCGTCAGGGATTTCTCGTTGATGTCTTTCATCACTACCGGCACGCCTTTCCAGGCAGACTGGTAGGCGATGCCGCCACCCATAATGCCCGCGCCGAGTACCGCCGCATGTTTTGGCGTCTCAACGTTTTTGGTCAGCTGTTTGGCTTTGCCTTTCACGAACTGATCGTTCAGGAAGATACCGACCAGCGCGCGAGCCTCATTGGTGTGCGCCAGCGGGACAAAGCTCTGATTTTCGAGCTTCAGCGCTTCATCGCGCCCGAAACGGGCAGCCGCTTCAATGGTTTTCACCGCCGCGATCGGCGCCGGGTAGTGTTTACCCGCCGTCTGCATCACCATGCCTTTGGCGATGGTGAAGCTCATGGTGGCTTCAATCTTGCTGAGTTTTAACGGCTCCAGCTTCGGCTGGCGTTTGGCCTTCCAGTCGAGCTCGCCGTTAATGGCCTGACGCAGAATGGCGAGTGCGCCTTCAACAAGCTTCTCATGTTTTACAACGCCGTCGACCAGGCCAATTTTCTGCGCCTGTTCTGCGCTGACGTCTTTACCCGCGGCAATGATCTCCAGCGCGCTGTCGGCGCCCAGCATGCGCGGCATACGGACGGAGCCGCCAAAGCCCGGCATAATGCCCAGCTTGGTTTCCGGCAGGCCGATGCGCAGATCCGGCGTCGCCAGGCGGTAGTCGGTCGCCAGCACGCACTCACAGCCGCCGCCCAGCGCGTAGCCGTTAACGGCGGAAATGGTCGGGACAGGCAGATCTTCCAGACGATTAAAGACGCTATTGGCAAAGTGCAGCCACTGGCTCAGCTGTTCTTCCGGCACCAGGAAGAGCGAAAGGAATTCGGTGATATCGGCACCGACGATAAAGGCCGCTTTGTTCGAGCGCAGCAGCAGCCCTTTTAATTCAGTTTGTTTTTCCAGAACATCCAGCGCCTGGCCAAGACTGGCCACCGTCGCGGTATCGAGCTTATTGACTGAGCCGGGGGCATCGAACACGAGTTCGGCAATGCCATCTTCCAGCCAGTTGAGGTACAGGGTGTCGCCTTTGTAGAGCATGTCAGTCTCCTGAATCCAGCAAGTGGATCTGGTCATACCAGATGAGTCGGAGTGTGGGATTTATGTTAATAAAATGCAAATTACTCATTAAGAAATTGCTGCATTGATCACGGTCGGTGGAAATCACGCAGGCGGAGTGAGGTGTGCTAAGATGCGATGACTTGAGGTCAAAAAACGAAAGGAATAATGATGGACTCACTGGCTTCGCTTTATAAAAATCATATCGTTACCCTACAGGAACGTACCCGCGATGTACTGGCCCGCTTTAAGCTGGATGCGCTGCTGATCCACTCCGGCGAGCTGATGAATACCTTTCTGGATGACCACGCTTATCCGTTTAAGGTGAACCCACAGTTTAAGGCCTGGGTACCAGTGACGCAGGTTCCCAACTGCTGGCTGCTGGTGGATGGTGTGAACAAGCCGAAACTGTGGTTCTACCTGCCGGTCGATTACTGGCACAACGTTGAGCCGCTGCCGACCTCTTTCTGGACGGAGGAAATTGAGGTCATTGCGCTGCCAAAAGCGGACGGCATTGGCGGCCAGCTGCCTGCCGCGCGTGGCAACATCGCTTATATTGGCCCTGTTCCGGAGCGTGCATTAAGCCTGGATATTGCGGCAGACAAGCTCAACCCGAAAGGGGTGCTGGATTACCTCCACTATTACCGCGCGTATAAAACTGACTACGAACTTTACTGCATGCGTGAAGCGCAAAAGACCGCGGTAAACGGTCACCGTGCGGCGCATGAAGCCTTCCAGTCCGGCATGAGCGAGTTCGATATCAACCAGGCGTACCTGACCGCCACCGGTCATCGCGATACCGACGTGCCGTACAGCAACATTGTCGCGCTCAACGAGCACGCGTCCGTCCTGCACTACACCAAACTGGATCACCAGGTTCCTTCAGAAATGCGCAGCTTCCTGCTGGACGCAGGGGCCGAGTACAACGGCTACGCGGCCGATCTGACCCGTACCTGGGCGGCAAATGCGGATACCGATTTTGCACAGCTGATCAAAGACGTGAACGATGAACAGCTGGCGCTGATTGGCACCATGAAGGCGGGAACCAGCTATGTGGACTACCACATCCAGTTCCATCAGCGCATTGCTAAACTGCTGCGTAAGCATCAGATTGTGAAAGACATGAGCGAAGAGGCGATGGTCGAGAACGATCTGACCGGGCCATTTATGCCGCACGGTATCGGCCACCCGCTGGGCCTGCAGGTGCACGACGTTGCGGGCTTTATGCAGGATGATACCGGTACGCACCTGGCGGCACCGTCTAAATATCCTTACCTGCGCTGCACCCGTATTCTGGAGCCGCGCATGGTGTTGACGATTGAACCGGGGATCTACTTTATCGAATCCCTGCTGGCGCCGTGGCGTGAAGGCCAGTTCAGCAAGCACTTCAACTGGGCAAAAATTGACGCGCTGAAGCCGTTTGGCGGCATTCGTATCGAAGATAACGTGGTGATTCACGAAAACGGTATCGAGAACATGACGCGAGACCTGAAGCTGGCCTGATGGAAAGCTGGCTGATACCGGCTGAACCGGTCACCTTTGTTGAGGAAATCAAGAAAAGCCGCTTTATTACCCTGCTGGCGCATACCGACGGCGTAGAGGCGGCAAAAGCGTTTGTCGAGTCCGTCCGGGCTGAGCATCCTGACGCCCGTCACCACTGCGTGGCGTGGGTAGCAGGGCCGCCGGACGATTCGCAGCAGCTGGGGTTTTCCGATGACGGTGAACCGGCGGGCACGGCCGGTAAACCCATGCTCTCGCAGCTGATGGGTAGCGGCGTGGGTGAAATTACCGCCGTGGTGGTGCGCTACTACGGCGGCATCCTGTTAGGTACGGGTGGGCTGGTAAAAGCGTATGGCGGCGGCGTTCAGCAGGCACTGAATATCCTGAAGACCACCCGCAAAACGCCTCTCACCGAATATACTTTGTTATGCGATTACGCCCAGCTCTCGGGTATTGAAGCGCTGCTGAGGCAGTTTAACGGTGTCATCGCACACAGTGAATATCAGGCGATGGTGCAATTACGCGTGGCGCTTCCTCAGGCGGAACTGGCTGCTTTTTCAGCAAAACTGGCTGATTTTAGTCGTGGTTCGTTGCAATTGCTGCCGATTGAAGAATAATCCCCACCTCACTTTTGAATACCAAAGGAAGCGGCAGAGATGCATTTTCGTGCCATAACCCGAATCGTTGGACTGCTGGTCATACTCTTTTCCGGGACGATGATTATCCCTGGACTGGTGGCGCTTATCTACCGGGACGGGGCGGGGCGGGCATTTACCCAGACCTTCTTTGTCGCGCTGGCGATCGGCTCCCTGCTGTGGTGGCCGAACCGTCGTCAGAAAGGTGAGCTGAAATCTCGCGAAGGCTTTCTGATTGTGGTCCTGTTCTGGACGGTGTTGGGGAGCGTCGGTTCGCTGCCCTTTATCTTCTCTGAACAGCCTAACCTGAGCATCACGGATGCCTTTTTTGAATCCTTCTCTGGCTTAACGACGACCGGGGCCACGACGCTGGTGGGGCTGGATTCGCTGCCGCACGCGATTCTCTTTTATCGCCAGATGCTGCAGTGGTTTGGCGGTATGGGGATCATCGTCCTGGCGGTGGCCATCCTGCCGATTCTGGGCGTCGGGGGGATGCAGCTCTATCGCGCCGAAATGCCGGGACCGCTGAAAGATAACAAGATGCGGCCGCGTATTGCCGAGACGGCGAAAACCCTGTGGCTGATTTATGTCTTGCTGACGGTAGCCTGCGCGCTGGCGCTATGGTTTGCCGGGATGCCTGCGTTTGATGCTATCGGACACAGTTTTGCGACGATTGCCATCGGCGGGTTCTCCACCCACGATGCCAGCGTGGGCTATTTCGACAGCCCAACGATTAACACTATCATTGCCATTTTCCTGCTGATCTCCGGCTGTAACTACGGCCTGCACTTCTCTTTACTGAGCGGGCGCAGCCTGAAGGTGTACTGGCGTGACCCTGAGTTCCGCATGTTCATTGGGGTCCAGCTGACGCTGGTGATCATTTGTACGCTGGTGCTGTGGTTCCATGATGTCTATAACTCCGCGTTGACCACGCTAAACCAGGCCTTCTTCCAGGTGGTGTCGATGGCGACGACCGCCGGGTTTACCACGGACAGCATCGCCCGTTGGCCGCTGTTCCTGCCGGTGCTTCTGCTCTGTTCCGCGTTTATCGGCGGCTGTGCGGGGTCGACGGGCGGTGGTCTGAAGGTGATCCGTATTCTGCTGCTGTTCAAGCAGGGCAACCGTGAGCTGAAGCGTCTGGTCCACCCCAATGCAGTCTACAGCATTAAGCTGGGGAACCGCGCGCTGCCGGAACGTATCCTCGAAGCGGTGTGGGGATTCTTCTCGGCGTATGCGCTGGTCTTTATCGTCAGTATGCTGGCGATTATCGCGACGGGAGTGGATGATTTCTCCGCCTTTGCGTCCGTCGTCGCAACATTGAATAACCTCGGGCCTGGCCTGGGCGTGGTGGCGGATAACTTTGCCAGTATGAACCCGGTCGCGAAATGGATCCTCATCGCCAATATGCTGTTTGGTCGTCTTGAGGTCTTTACGCTGCTGGTGCTGTTCACCCCTACATTCTGGCGCGAGTAAGGAGCCATTGATGAAAACACTGATTCTTTTTTCTACGCGAGACGGACAAACGCGTGAGATTGCCGCATACCTTGCATCGGAATTAAAAGAGTTGGGTATTTACTCGGATGTGGTGAACCTGAACCGTGCGGAACAGATTGCCTGGCAGGATTACGACCGCGTGGTGATTGGTGCATCTATTCGTTACGGGCATTTCCATCCGGCGCTGGATCGCTTTGTGAAAAAGCACACGGCAGTACTCAACAAAATGCCAGGCGCGTTTTACTCGGTCAATCTGGTTGCGCGTAAAGCGGAGAAGCGCACGCCACAGACCAACAGCTACACGCGCAAGTTTTTACTCAGCTCGCCGTGGCAGCCAGACCTGTGCGCCGTTTTTGCCGGCGCGCTGCGCTACCCTCGCTACCGCTGGTATGACCGCTTTATGATCCGTCTAATTATGAAGATGACGGGGGGAGAAACCGATACCCGTAAAGAAGTGGTTTATACCGACTGGTCGCAGGTAGCCAGTTTTGCGCGGGAAATCGCACATTTAACGGGCGATTCGCGACTTAAATAAGCGTTAAGTTTGAAAAGTGAGCGAACGAAAAGTTTTTTGTATTTTGTGCTTGTCACTTCAGAATAACTCCCTATAATGCGCCTCCACTGACACGGAACAACGGCACACACGCCGCCGGGTCAGCAGAGAATAGCGAAAATAAACGCTTGACTCTGAAGCGGGAAAGCGTAATATGCACACCCCGCGCCGCAGCGAAAACGAAGCGGCACTGCTCTTTAACAATTTATCAGA
>NZ_JBMKGI010000019.1:0-59838 GCF_049238885.1 Enterobacter cloacae complex sp. BZL2005
TCTGATAAATTGTTAAAGAGCAGTGCCGCTTCGTTTTCGCTGCGGCGCGGGGTGTGCATATTACGCTTTCCCGCTTCAGAGTCAAGCGTTTATTTTCGCTATTCTCTACTGACCCGGCGGCGTGTGTGCCGTTATTCCGTGTCAGTGGAGGCGCATTATAGGGAGTAATTCCGAACCTGCAAGGATAAAGTGAAAATTATTTACTGACTGCTCACTTTCCAGGCAAACCTCACTCCAGACCTCAATTTTCGCCTGGTTTTTAAACAAAAACGAGCCGCAAGCGGCTCGTTTTTGCGTTTTGTGACTTACTGCACTGCCACAATACGATCGTCGTTGGCTTCCAGACGGATAATTTTACCAGGAACCAGTTCCCCGGAGAGGATCTGCTGCGCCAGCGGGTTTTCGATCTGCTGCTGGATAGCACGTTTCAATGGACGCGCACCGTACACCGGATCGTAACCATTCTTACTCAGCAGTTTCAGCGCATCGTCGGAGATGTGAATTTCATATCCACGCTCTTCCAGACGTTTGTACAGACGCTGCAGCTGGATCTGCGCAATCGACGCAATGTGTTTCTCACCCAGAGGATGGAATACCACCACTTCATCAATACGGTTGATGAACTCCGGACGGAAGTTATGGCTTACCACACCCAGCACCAGATCCTTCATGTGGCTGTAGTCCAGTTCACCGAAACGTTCCTGAATCAAATCGGAACCCAGGTTCGACGTCATAATGACAACCGTATTACGGAAGTCGACCGTTCTCCCCTGCCCATCGGTCAGACGCCCATCATCCAGCACCTGAAGCAGAATGTTGAACACATCCGGATGCGCTTTTTCCACCTCATCCAGCAGGATGACGGAATAAGGACGACGACGCACCGCTTCTGTCAGGTACCCACCTTCTTCATAACCCACATATCCAGGGGGCGCCCCGACCAGACGCGAGACGGAGTGTTTCTCCATAAACTCGGACATGTCGATACGCACCATCGCATCGTCGCTGTCGAACATAAAGTTAGCCAGCGCTTTGCACAGCTCGGTTTTACCGACACCCGTCGGCCCCAGGAACAGGAATGAACCAATCGGACGGTTCGGATCGGACAGCCCTGCACGACTACGACGAATAGCATTCGAAACCGCTTCAACCGCTTCATTTTGACCAATCACACGATTGTGGAGATCGTTCTCCATGCGCAGCAGTTTTTCACGCTCACCTTCCAGCATGCGCGCCACGGGAATACCGGTCCAGCGCGCCAGGACTTCCGCAATCTCGGCATCCGTCACTTTATTACGCAACAGACGCATCGTTTTACCTTCTGACTGCGTCGCTATCTCAAGCTGTTTTTCCAGCTCAGGGATTTTGCCGTACTGCAGCTCTGACATCCGCGCCAGGTCGCCCACGCGTCGAGCCTGCTCAATGGCAATTTTTGCCTGTTCGAGTTCAGCTTTAATGGTCTGCGTACCGGAAAGGGAGGCTTTCTCGGCTTTCCACTCTTCTTCAAGCTCAGAATACTGGCGCTCTTTATCGTCCAGCTCTTCATTGAGCATATCGAGACGTTTCTTACTGGCTTCATCAGACTCTTTCTTCAGCGCCTGCTGTTCCAGCTTGAGCTGAATGATGCGTCGGTCGAGTCGATCCAGCTCTTCCGGCTTCGAGTCAATCTGCATACGAATACTCGACGCCGCTTCATCAATCAGGTCGATCGCTTTATCCGGCAGCTGACGGTCAGCAATATAACGATGCGAAAGCGTCGCCGCCGCAACGATGGCCGGGTCAGTGATCTGCACATGGTGGTGCAGTTCATAGCGCTCTTTCAGACCACGCAGGATCGCGATGGTATCTTCAACGCTTGGCTCGGCAACAAACACTTTCTGGAAACGACGTTCCAGCGCAGCATCTTTCTCAATGTACTGACGGTACTCATCCAGCGTGGTGGCACCGACGCAGTGAAGTTCACCGCGCGCCAGTGCAGGTTTCAGCATGTTCCCGGCATCCATTGCGCCGTCTGCCTTACCGGCACCGACCATGGTGTGCAGCTCGTCGATAAACAGGATGACGTTACCTTCCTGTTTCGCCAGATCGTTCAGCACGCCTTTCAGACGCTCTTCAAACTCACCGCGGTATTTCGCACCGGCCACCAGCGCGCCCATGTCCAGCGCCAGTACGCGGCGGCCTTTCAGGCCTTCCGGAACTTCACCGTTCACAATACGCTGCGCCAGCCCTTCAACAATCGCGGTTTTACCGACACCCGGTTCACCTATCAGTACCGGGTTGTTCTTGGTACGACGCTGCAGTACCTGAATCGTACGGCGAATTTCTTCATCACGGCCGATCACCGGGTCAAGTTTGCCCTGCTCAGCGCGTTCGGTCAGATCGACCGTAAATTTCTTCAAAGCCTGACGTTGGTCTTCGGCTCCCTGATCGTTCACGCTTTCACCTCCGCGCATGTTCTCAATCGCCTGAGTCACATTAGCGGTGGTCGCACCGGCGGATTTCAGCAGGTCGGTCAAGGTACCGCGTGATTCAAGCGCCGCCAGAACAAACAGCTCTGACGAAATAAAATTGTCCCCACGTTTTTGCGCCAGCTTGTCGCAAAGGTTCAGGACGCGCACCAGATCCTGCGACGGCTGAACGTCGCCGCCGGTCCCTTCGACCTGCGGTAAACGGCTCAGCGCCTGATCGATAGCGGTGCGTAACTGGCCAGCATTAATGCCAGCGGACGTTAATAAAGGACGTACCGATCCCCCTTCCTGATTCAGCAAGGCGCTCATTAGATGAAGAGGTTCGATAAATTGGTTGTCGTGCCCCAGTGCGAGGGACTGGGCATCGGCGAGAGCAAGCTGGAATTTATTAGTAAGACGATCCAGACGCATAACTCCTCCCATAACAGGTCAAATTTGCTACTGGAGATTAAATGAGGTCATCCCTCAATTATTCAAGGTTAATGACCTGAATTATGTGAAAAGAAAACGGCACGTGCCGGATCGTCTTGATTCTTTAGGTTATATCAGCCAAATGAAACTTGCCATACGGCCCGTCGTCTTGTCGCGGCGATAAGAGAAAAAATCACCCTTTTCGGTGAAGGTGCAGCGATCGCCGCCGAAGATCTGCGTCACGCCGACGCGGTTCAGGCGCTGGCGGGCGAGCTGGTAAATATCGGCCAGATATTTATCCCCCGAAGGCAGGAAGGCGTCCACCGCTTGCGGATCTTTTTCCATAAAGGCTTCGCGAACTTCCGGCCCCACTTCAAAAGCGCGAGGGCCAATGGCCGGGCCAAGCCAGGCCATAATATTGGCGGGCTCATCCTTAAAGCAGGCGACGGTTTCTTCCAGCACGCCTTCACACAGTCCACGCCAGCCCGCGTGCGCTGCAGCCACCTCGGTGCCTGCACGGTTGCAGAACAGCACTGGCAGACAATCGGCGGTCATTACGGCACAAACGGTTCCCGGCGTATTGCTGTAAGAGGCATCAGCGCGTTTGGAAGCATAGGGCTCTCCCGTCAACTTCAGCACCGCCTTGCCATGAACCTGTTCCAGCCAGACCGGTTTCGACGGCAGGTTCCCCGCTGCAAACAGACGCCTGCGGTTCTCTTCCACGTGTTCCAGGTTATCGCCACAGTGTGCGCCGAGGTTCAACGACGCCCACGCGCCCTGGCTCACACCGCCAGTGCGGGTTGAACTGCAGGCAGCCACGCCGGCAGGCAATGGCCACTCCGGGACAATCAGTTTGGTCATAACCAGTCCACTTGATCCTTATGTTCTTCGAAATCAGCACGCATGGCGTCAATAAGGTCCACCATATCCTGCGGGATAGGCGCATGCCACTCCATCTGAATACCGGTGATAGGGTGATAAAGACGCAGCATGGTCGCGTGCAGCGCCTGACGATCGAGTTTACGCAATACGCTGATGAACTCATCCGACGCGCCTTTAGGCGGACGCGGACGACCACCGTAGACCTGATCCCCCACCAGCGGATGGGTAATGTGGGCCATATGCACGCGGATCTGGTGAGTACGTCCGGTCTCCAGACGCAGACGCAGGCGCGTATGAATACGGAAGTGCTCCATAATGCGGTAATGCGTCACCGCCGGTTTACCCATCGGATGCACCGACATATGGGTACGCTTGGTCGGGTGACGGCTAATGGGCTCTTCCACCGTCCCGCCAGAAGTCATATGTCCAATGGCTACCGCTTCATACTCACGGGTGATTTCGCGCAGCTGCAGCGACTCCACCAGACGGGTCTGAGCAGGAACGGTCTTCGCCACCACCATCAGACCGGTAGTGTCTTTATCCAGACGGTGCACGATGCCCGCGCGCGGAACATCCGCGATCGGCGGATAGTAATGGAGAAGTGCGTTAAGTACCGTACCGTCAGGGTTTCCCGCGCCCGGATGAACAACCAGGTCGCGCGGCTTGTTGATCACCAGAATGTCATCATCTTCATAGACGATGTCCAGTGGGATATCCTGCGGCTCGAAGCGGATTTCCTCTTCGATTTCAGCATTGATGGCGACAGCTTCCCCACCTAACACTTTCTCTTTTGGTTTGTCCCAGATCTTGCCGTTTACCATCACGCGCTGGTCAAGGATCCATTCTTTTATGCGTGAACGCGAATAATCAGGGAACAATTCGGCCAAAGCCTGATCTAAGCGTTGACCGAGCTGATTTTCGGAGACTGTTGCGGTGAGTTCTACTCGTTGTGCCATAAACTGCTTCTTCGTTTAACGTTGGGTTTTACGGCTTTGCCGTTTAATATAGTGTGCTATTGTAGCTGGTCTTAATCGGGAGCAGGAACAGAGTTTCTCCCGGACAAACATTTGAGGAAAGTCAAAACGTCATGACGCGCATGAAATATCTGGTGGCAGCGGCCACGTTGAGCCTGGCTTTGGTGGGCTGCTCCGGTTCAAATGAACAGGTCCCTGACAATCCGCCGAATGAAATCTATGCGACTGCACAACAAAAGTTGCAGGACGGTAACTGGAAACAGGCGATAACGCAACTGGAAGCGTTGGATAATCGCTATCCATTTGGTCCGTATTCGCAGCAGGTACAGTTAGATCTCATCTACGCATACTATAAAAATGCCGATCTGCCGCTGGCTCAGGCAACCATCGATCGTTTCATGCGTCTGAACCCGACTCATCCTAACATCGACTATGTGATGTACATGCGCGGGCTCACCAACATGGCGCTGGATGACAGTGCGCTGCAGGGCTTCTTCGGTGTGGATCGTTCCGACCGTGACCCGCAGCATGCGCGTGACGCCTTCAATGACTTCTCTAAACTGGTGCGCGGCTATCCAAACAGCCAGTACGTGACCGACGCCACCAAACGTCTGGTGTTCCTGAAAGATCGTCTGGCGAAATATGAATACTCCGTGGCGGACTACTATACCCGCCGTGGCGCATGGGTTGCCGTGGTTAACCGCGTAGAAGGTATGCTGCGTGATTACCCGGATACTCAGGCTACGCGCGACGGCCTGAAGCTGATGGAAAATGCTTACCGTCAGATGCAGATGACCGCTCAGGCTGAAAAAGTGGCGAAAATCATCGCCGCGAACAGCAGCAACACCTGATTTTGCCTCAATGCAAAACGGCAGCCCGAAGGCTGCCGTTTTTTTATTCGTTTCTGAGCGTCGCTGAAGCGCGTTAGCCTCAACACATCCAGTCAACTATGGCCTCAATTTTTGCCTTCTACAAGGTAAATCTCACCTCTTCCTGCCCTGCCTCACAAAAAAGATTCCCTGACAAAAACCGACAAAATAACGTGATCTAAATCACACATTTTGACATTAGGTCGGGTATGCTGGAATCACCAAGACGGAAAGACAAGAGGTAAAATTTATGACAATGAACATTACCAGTAAACAAATGGAAATTACTCCGGCAATTCGCCAGCACGTCGCAGACCGTCTCGCCAAACTGGATAAATGGCAAACACATTTGATTAATCCACATATCATCCTGTCCAAGGAGCCGCAGGGTTTCATCGCTGACGCAACTATCAATACTCCAAACGGCCACCTGGTCGCCAGCGCAAAACATGAGGATATGTACACCGCAATTAACGATTTGATCAACAAGCTGGAACGGCAGCTCAATAAAGTGCAACACAAAGGTGAAGCCCGTCGCGCCACAACGTCGGTGAAAGACGCCAGCTTCGCGGAAGAAGTTGAAGAAGAGTAATCCTTTAAATTGAGTGTACCGCCAACGCGCCTTCGGGCGCGTTTTTTGTTTTTTATTGACAGGGTGAAAACAGTACGGGTACTTTAACGGTATCACTCACAGGATGACTTTATGAAACCTACGCCGTTCTTCTTCGCATTCTTTTTTACCTTCCCCTGAACGGGAGGCGTTTCGTCGTGTGATAAAGAATGCGAAGACGAACAACAAGGCCTCCCACACCGGGGGGCCTTTTTTATTGATAACGATAAGATGAGACAGGCAACACTATGACACCGGAAAACCCGTTACTGGATCTGCGCGAAAAAATCAGCGCGCTGGATGAGAAACTGCTGGCGCTGCTGGCCGAACGCCGCGCCCTTGCCGTTGAAGTGGGTAAAGCCAAGCTGGACTCCCATCGTCCGGTCCGTGATATCGACCGCGAGCGGGATCTGCTGGAACGTCTCATTCAGCTCGGCAAAGCGCATCATCTCGATGCCCACTACATCACCCGGCTGTTCCAGCTCATCATCGAAGACTCCGTTCTGACCCAGCAAGCGCTACTCCAGCAGCACCTCAATAAAACCAATCCGCACTCTGCGCGTATCGCTTTCCTCGGGCCAAAGGGCTCCTATTCTCACCTGGCCGCACGTCAGTATGCCGCTCGCCATTTCGAAGAATTTATTGAAAGCGGCTGCGCGAAGTTTGCCGACATTTTTAACCAGGTCGAGACCGGCCAGGCGGATTACGCCGTGGTGCCGATTGAAAACACCAGCTCCGGCGCCATCAACGACGTCTACGATTTGCTACAGCACACCAGCCTGTCGCTGGTCGGCGAGCTGACGCTCCCTATCGATCACTGCGTGCTGGTCTCCGGCTCAACGGACCTGAACACGATCGAAACGGTCTACAGCCACCCGCAGCCGTTCCAGCAGTGCAGCCAGTTCCTGAACCGCTATCCGAACTGGAAAATTGAGTACACCGAAAGCACCTCGGCGGCGATGGAAAAAGTCGCCCAGGCGAACTCCCCCAACGTTGCGGCGCTGGGCAGCGAAGCGGGCAGCGCGCTGTATGGTTTACAGGTGCTGGAACGCAACCTGGCGAACCAGACGCAAAATATTACCCGCTTCGTGGTGCTGGCCCGCAAGGCAATCAATGTGTCTGACCAGGTACCGGCCAAGACCACGCTGCTGATGGCCACCGGCCAACAGGCCGGTGCGCTGGTTGAAGCTCTGCTGGTACTGCGTAATCACAACCTGATCATGACCCGGCTGGAATCGCGCCCAATCCACGGTAACCCGTGGGAAGAGATGTTCTACCTTGATATCCAGGCCAACCTGGAGTCTGCTTCCATGCAGAAAGCCCTGCGCGAGCTGGGCGAGATCACGCGTTCCATGAAGGTGCTGGGCTGTTACCCGAGCGAAAACGTCGTCCCGGTCGATCCAATCTAACGTTCGATAAAACGGCTTTTCTTCATCCCTGCCACGCTCATCGGCAGGGTGAAGATGGCGCCGGAGAGCGGATATTTCGCCACTTCCTCCGCATCCATATTTTCCCGCGTGGTGGTAATAAAAAGCGTTTTCATATCATCGCCGCCAAAGCAGACCATCGTCGGGCAACGCACCGGCATGCGATACTCTTCCAGCTGCTCCCCTTGCGGTGAAAAACGCGCGATGCGCCAGCCGTCAAACAGCGCGCTCCAGTAACAGCCTTCCACATCCATCGACGCGCCGTCCGGTATCCCCTCGCCCTCTTTAAACTGACGAAACACCTCTCGCTTACCCGGTTCGCCCTGCTCATCAAGCGGGGTACGGTAGATCACACCGTTTGGCGTATCTGAGGTAAACATCCATTGCTTATCCGGGCTAAACGCTAAGCCGTTGTGCCCGTGGATATCGCACTGGATCACCTTCGGCGTCAGGTCGTTGTCGATGCGCATCAGCAGGGCGCCGTTGTAATCTCCCGGCCCCCAGAACGTGCCCGCATAGAAGCGACCCAGGTGATCGGTGCCTCCATCGTTAAAACGCGCCAGCTGCGGGTTAGAGGGGTTATCACACACCTTGCGGCGCAGCAGGCCGTGTTTATCGGTCAGCCAGATACCCGTTCGCATCGCAACGATAAAACCACCCTGCTCACGCAGCGCGAAACACCCCACTTCCTCGTGGAAAGAGAGTACGGTGTGTTCCGCCGTCGGCAGATGGTAGCGGTGGATCTCGCCTTCCAGAATATCGGCCCAGTAGAGCGCCTGCTCTTCGGCGCTCCACGTCGGGCATTCAGGCAAATGCCCGGTGTAATTCAACAGCAGCTGCGGTTCAGCCATGACAGTTCCCCAAAATGAAAAAAGCCAGCATTGCTGGCTTTCAGTATATACATCATCGCATTACTGGCGACTGTCATTTGCCTGGCGCAACAACGTCCGGCTCTCATTCTGGAAACGCTGCGCATAATCGCCAAACCAGTGCTCGACCTTGCGGAAGCTGTCGATAAACGCCTGCTTGTCTCCGTGCTCAAGCAGCGTAATGGCTTCTCCAAAGCGCTGATAGTAGCGCTTGATCAGTGCCAGGTTGTTTTCGGAGGACATAATAATGTCCGCGTACAGCTGCGGATCCTGTGCGAACAGACGCCCAACCATCGCCAGCTCCAGACGATAGATAGGTGAAGAGAGCGCCAGCAGCTGTTCAAGCTGCACGTTCTCTTCCGCCAGATGCAGGCCGTAGGCAAACGTCGCAAAGTGGCGCAGCGCCTGAATGAACGCCATGTTCTGGTCGTGCTCAACCGCGCTGATGCGGTGCAGTCGCGCGCCCCATACCTGAATCTGTTCCAGGAACCACTGATAGGCTTCCGGCTGACGACCGTCGCAGTAAACCACCACCTGCTTAGCCAGGCTGCCGCTGTCCGGACCAAACATCGGGTGCAGACCCAGCACCGGCCCGGTATGCGCAGCCAGCATGGCCTGCAGCGGACCATTTTTGACGGAGGCCAGATCCACCAGGATACAGTCTTTCGGTAAAGGAGGAAGCTTCCCGACGATCTGCTCCGTCACGTGGATCGGCACGCTGACGATAACCATCCCGGCATCTTTCATGAGCTCCGGCGCCTGCGCCCAGTCCTCTTTTTCCAGAATGCGCACCTGATAGCCAGAAAGCGTCAGCATTTTTTCAAACAGACGCCCCATCTGTCCTGCCCCGCCGACAATCACCACCGGCCGCAGGGTCGGGCAAAGGGTTTTGAACCCCTTGTCGTTTTCGCTGGAATAGGATTCCCGCATCACGCGACGCAGGACGTCTTCAATCAAGTCCGGCGAAACGCCCAGCGCCTGCGCCTCTTTGCGACGGGAGGCGAGCATAGAAGCTTCGCGCTCCGGGACGTAAATCGGCAGGCCGTATTTGCTTTTCACCTCACCGACTTCGGCAACCAGCGCCATGCGGCGCGCCAGCAGATCCAGCAGCGCCTTATCCACTTCATCAATTTGATCGCGCAGTGCGGTCAATTCAGCAACCATAACTACCCTCTTAAGCCAGACGCGTCGCCAGCTGGCCGCTTAAATCTTTATGGATCTCACGCAGCAGTGCATCGGTGGTTTCCCAGCTGATGCAGGCATCCGTCACGGAGACGCCGTGCTTCATGGCACTGCGCGGTTGTTCAGATGATTGATTGCCTTCATGAATATTGCTCTCAATCATCAGACCGATAATCGAACGGTTGCCATCTTTGATCTGGGCGACCACGGATTCCGCAACCGCAGGCTGACGACGGTAATCTTTATTCGAATTACCATGACTGCAATCTACCATCAGTGCCGGGCGCAGTCCCGCCTGCTCCATCTCTTTTTCACACTGCGCCACGTCCGCCGGGCTGTAGTTCGGGGCTTTCCCGCCGCGCAGGATCACGTGCCCGTCCGGGTTGCCCTGCGTTTGCAGGAGGCAGACCTGGCCCGCCTGGTTGATACCGACGAAACGGTGCGGCATGGCAGCCGCGCGCATGGCGTTGATCGCCGTCGCCAGGCTGCCATCGGTACCGTTTTTAAAACCAACCGGCATCGACAGGCCAGACGCCATCTCGCGGTGGGTTTGCGATTCCGTGGTACGCGCGCCAATCGCGGACCAGCTGAACAGATCGCCAAGGTATTGCGGGCTGTTCGGATCCAGCGCTTCGGTTGCCAGCGGCAGTCCCATGCTGACCAGCTCCACCAGCAGGCGACGCGCAATCTTCAGGCCTGCTTCCACATCAAACGAGCCATCCATGTGCGGATCGTTAATCAACCCTTTCCAGCCAACGGTAGTACGTGGCTTCTCAAAATAGACGCGCATCACCAGGTAGAGGCTATCGCTGACCTCCTCCGCTAATGCTTTAAATCGACGAGCGTACTCAATGGCGGTTTCAGGATCGTGAATAGAGCAAGGACCACACACCACCAGCAGGCGCGGATCGCGGCCGGCGATGATGTCAGAAATGGTCTGGCGCGAGTGCTCAATCTGAGCCTCCTGCGCGACGCTCAGCGGAAATTCTGCTTTCAGCTGATCCGGAGTAATTAAAACCTGTTCGTCAGTGATATGTACGTTGTTCAGCGCGTCTTTTTGCATGATGGCGATCCTGTAAAGCTCGTTTGCGATAGTTGTTTTCCTCAATGAGGTGAAACCACGATACCATAAAAAGTAAACATTTCAATCCAAAATAAGTACACATTACTTTACAGTAGCAAATTTATTGCAAAAATCAGCCGTCAAAAACGTAAAGTTTAAATTACAGACATACTTTCTTAAGCCAGGCTATGCTGAAGTAAAAAGGAGAATGGCTATGCGTTCAATTGCTCTCACGCTGTTGTCGCTGTTTTTAACGGGCTGCCAGATCAATCCTTATACCTTCCAGCCCGACTGGACCAGTCCATCCTGGTTTGATGCCGGTAGAGAAGACGCCATGAATGGCCTGCCGGTTAAAGATAACCAGACCCTGGCCGATAGTTTTAACGACACCCACGTTGATCGTAGTGAATATCTTCGCGGCTATGCCGATGGTCAGAAGAGAGTCTGCGAAGAAGGGTTTATTCACGCCTGGGGATTAGCGGGCAAATCTTTCCCTGCCAGTTGCGATACTGCTGAAAACGCGGCAAAACTGCGTGCGTCATGGCAAAAAGGGATGGATGAAAGTTTGCGCTCCAGCAGACTCAATTAAGTCTGTTTTAAATCACCGGAAAATAAACAACAGTAGGATTTAGCTTAGGTTGACCTGAGGCTATTTCTGACATAATGACGGCTCTGACAAACAATGGTATTCTGCCCGCAACTCTTAAGGACATCTATTTCCGGAGCGATGTGGCGGATTCTGGTGAGAAATTTATTCTTGATCTCTTTTTTCCGACTCACTCTGGTGTTAATGCTGTTCATTATGGTGGGCCCAGCGACGGCAGGCACGCTCACGGAAACGGATAAATCGGTACGCTCGATAGTCTCAGGCATTGTGAGCTATACGCGATGGCCGTCACTATCCGGGCAGCCTAAACTCTGCATCTATGCCACTTCTCACTATACGCACGCGCTTAGCGGCGACGAAGGGCACAACGAGTTACCCTATACTCCCGCTATTGTACATAACGATCGGGAAGCCCTGGCCGCGACGTGCGATGCGATTTATTTCGGGTCTGAATCACCGGCAAAACAACTTGAATTAATAAGCCAATATCAGGGCAGAGCATTGCTATTAATCTCAGAGCAAAATCCGGAATGTGTAATTGGCAGTGCCTTTTGCCTGATGATCGATCGTGGCCAGGTCCGGTTCTCCGTCAACCTGGATGCATTGACGCGCAGTGGCGTAAGAGTCAATCCGGATGTATTAATGCTGGCACGGAATAAGCAGCATGGATAAAGATTTCACTTCAACGCCACGTCCGACGTTTAAAAGAACGTTGAGGCGAAACAGCATGATAAGCGTCATTATCACGATGACGTTAATATGGCTGTTGCTCTGTTTTGCTTCCGTTGTGACGTTAAAACAATACGCGCAAAAGAATCTCGAATTAACCGGCGCCACAATGAGCCACAGCCTGGAAGCCTCGCTGGTTTTCAACGACTCGCTGGCGGCCAACGAAACGCTTGCCGCCCTGGGCAAACAGGGGCAGTTTGCCGCGGCGGAGGTGATTAATGCGCATAAAAAGCGGTTCGCCTACTGGTCCTGGAACCCGGAAGATAACAACGACACGCTGGGCGCGCTGGTCAGCCGCTGGCTTTTCCCCGTACCGGTTGCGCAGCCCATCATGCATAACGGCTTAACGATCGGCGAAATTCGCCTTACCGCGCGTGACAGTTTGATCAGCCATTTCATCTGGACGTCGTTTGCCGTACTGACTGGCTGCATTCTCTTTGCCGCCGTCGTCGCGCTCATCATTACCCAGTCTTTGCATCGTGGAATGGTCACGGCGCTGCAGAACATTACCGACGTCGTGCATGACGTGCGCACGAACCGAAATTTCTCCCGCCGGGTGAAAGACGGCCGTATCGAAGAATTTCACCAGTTTGGCGAAGACTTCAATAGTCTTCTGGATGAAATGGAAGAGTGGCAGCTGAAGCTTCAGGCGAAAAATGCCCAGCTGTTGCGGACCGCCATGCACGACCCGCTTACCGGTCTTGCCAACCGCGCGGCGTTTCGTAACAGCATTGCGGCATTAATGAATGACCCTTCAGCCAGAACCAACTCGGCCCTGCTCTTCCTCGACGGTGATAATTTTAAGTTTATTAACGACACCTGGGGACACGCGGCAGGAGACTGCGTGCTGATCGAAGTCGCCAGCAGAATGATGGAGTTTGGCGACAAACGTCATCAGTCCTACCGTCTTGGCGGTGACGAATTTGCCATGGTGCTGTACGGCGTGCACTCTGAGCTTGAGGTTCAACATATTTGTGCTGCGCTTTCGCAGCAGTTTATCCGTCCGTTTGATCTTCATAACGGACAAAAAGCATCGATGTCACTCAGCATTGGCTTTGCTCTGGCCTGGGAAAATACTTCCGTGGAAGCATTACTGGAGAGGGCTGACCGCAACATGTACCAGGTTAAAAACCAGCGTACGAAAACAATAAGTTAGAAAGGATACACTATGTTAAAACGTTACTTCGCGCCCTTAGTCCTGGCCTCACTGGTTCTGGCAGGCTGCCAGTCGCCGCCGGAAGGCAAATTCACTCCTGAGCAAATTGCGGCGATGAAGTCTTACGGTTTTAACGAACTGAACGGTGACTGGTCGCTTGGGATGTCGGACACCATCCTGTTTGATAAAAATGATGCCAGGCTGCGATCGGAGAGTGAAACGCAGATCCAGTCCATGGCCTCTCGCCTGGCGGAAACCGGCCTGACCCACGCGCGAATGGACGGTCACACGGATAACTACGGGGAAGAGAGCTACAACGAAGCGCTCTCGTTAAAACGCGCCAACGCCGTGGCCGATGCCTGGGCGAAGGGGGCAAATATCCCGCGCAGCAATCTCACCACGCGGGGATTAGGTCAAAAATATCCGGTTGCGAGCAACAGTACCTCACAAGGGCGCGCTGAAAACCGCCGCGTCGCAGTGGTGATCAGCACGCCATAAGGCTATTTAGCGGAGGATTCGGCGAGCGTCACCCTGGTTGCCGCTCGCCAGCGCAGCCAGTCCACCAGAACAAACAGCGCCAGACTCACGCCCATGACCGGCAATGCCAGTCCCAACAGTACGCTGATTAACACCGTAACGCCTCTTCCCCACACTGACAAGGCAAGCCAGCTCTGGCAAAGCGTCTGTACCGGACTCACAGCCGATTGCGCCGGACGACGCATCCACCACATCCGGTATCCCCAGATAATGAGCACGCAAAGGGCGAGGCCGAACGCAACCAGCAGCAGCTGATTTGCGAGGCCGAATAAGATCCCCATATGGAAATCCACGCCCCAGCGGGTCAGTTTTGCCATTAGCGGGAAATCCTTGAATCGGGTTCTGTCCAGAACCTGCATCGTATGAGGATCAACCGCCACGGCGTCCACCTGGGTCGGCCAGCTGCGATCGATTTCCGTCACGGTCCAGGCGCGATCCATCGTTTTCGCCGGGCGGATCTCCAGCTTGCCGGCATCAATACCCGCGTTACGCGCCGCGCTTAACACGCCGTCAAACTGCGTCAAATCCATCGCCATTTCCGGCATCACCATTCCACCGTGATGACTGCGGTGTTCGGCATGTTCATCCATGACCTCATGTTGGCCGGATAGCGTCGTGTTCACCTGCGGGGTGAGCCAGTTCATCTCTGCACGCAGCTTATCCACGTTTCCGCCAGCCCACTGGGACCAGGTCAGGCCGGTTGCGGAGAACAGCAGCATTCCACCCAGCAGGCTCCAGCCCAGCGTCACGTGTACCCGACGCCGGTTCTGGAAGCGATTGTTGATCCGCCGTTTGGGCCGGGTATAACACCACAGGGCAATACCGCCCAGCGCGGCGACCCACATCCACGAGGCCGCAAGCTCGCTGTAAAGGCGCCCAATGTCGCCCTGCATCAGGGAAGTATGCAGGTAATCAATGGTCTGACGCAGGGGTAAAATCCCGCTGGTGCCGTATACCGTCAGATCTCCCAGCACCGTCAGGCTTACCGGATCGATAAAGATAGCCCGGTTCTCCGATGGCCCAAGTTTCGGGTCAGCGAACATCACGCGGGTGGTTTCGCCCTCAACCAGCCCCGGACGAACGGCGTGCAAACGTAAATCTGATCCAACGGTTTTTTCCGCCACGGCGATTTGTTCCGCCAGAGGATGTGGCTCGCCCACGGAATCTGTGTGGAGCGCGTGCCGGTAGAGCGCGTTTTCCAGCTGTGGGGTCGCCACATACAACGTCCCGGTCAGCGCGGCGAAGAAGATAAACGGGCCGACAAACAGCCCAACGTAGAAATGAAGGCGACGCAGCAGGTTTCCCCATGCCGCGCGCGAGGTGCAGGTAGTCATACTTTTCCTTTTTAAGGCAAAAAGTTATCGATATTTTTTTATTGGGGAAAAAGCAGACTGCCGCGGCGGCGCGCGGGTATCAGGGTAAAGCCAGGGGAAAAAGTGCCAGTGCTTGACCGCCTGACGCGGCGGCTTAACGCGAAGCCTCTGCAGCACCACGCTGAGCAGGACGATGAGCGCCAGCATCACGCCAGGGACATGCGCTAACAGCACGCAGTAGCCACAGGCTTCCGCATGGTCGACGGGCATCGTGCGCGGCATATCGCCGTGATGCTCGTCCATCGACATCATGCTCATGTCATGATGCATGCCCGGCATGGCGCTCATGGGATCTTTCTGCAATGAGACGGAGATAAGGGGTGCTACCACGATCAGCAGGATCGCGAACAGCGCGGTCAATGCCGCTGCGCGTTTCCAGCTATACTGATGCAGTACGTTATCCACTTCCCCTCCATTCAAGAGGCAAGCATTGTAAATGATTTATGACGAAAGGGTTAACGCGAGAGGTGCGATGGAATAAAAAAAGGGCCGGCCTTTCGGCCAGCCCTTTCTAACAGGATGTCGCTTAAGCGAATCTTAGTTCAGACGCTCTTTAATACGAGCAGACTTACCAGTACGCTCACGCAGGTAGTACAGTTTAGCTTTACGTACAGCACCACGACGTTTAACAGCAATGCTGTCAACTACCGGAGAGTGAGTCTGGAAGACACGCTCAACGCCTTCGCCGTTGGAAATTTTACGAACAGTGAATGCAGAGTGCAGACCGCGGTTACGAATAGCGATAACCACGCCCTCGAATGCCTGCAGACGTTTTTTGGAACCTTCAACAACCCATACTTTCACTTCCACGGTGTCACCTGGACGGAAGGAAGGTACGTCCTGCTTCATCTGCTCTTGTTCAAGTTGCTTAATAATGTTGCTCATAATTTAATCTCTTATCCTGGGTAAACTGATATTCGGGAGCGTATTACGCATTCCCATCATGTTCATGCTGCTGTTGCGCGTGTTCAGTTTTGAACTCGGCCAGCAACTTTGCTTGCTCTTCAGTCAGAGCCAGGTTTTCCAGAAGTTCAGGTCTTCTAAGCCAGGTTCGGCCCAGCGACTGCTTCAAACGCCAGCGACGTATCTCGGCATGGTTTCCAGACAGTAACACTGCCGGTACTTCCATTCCTTCTAACACTTCAGGACGGGTATAGTGTGGACAGTCCAGCAATCCATCGGCAAAGGAATCTTCCGTTGCCGAAGCTTCATGGCCCAGTACTCCCGGAATGAACCGGGCGACGGAGTCAATCAGCGTCATTGCGGGTAACTCACCACCGCTGAGAACGTAATCGCCGATAGACCATTCTTCGTCAATCTCGGTTTGAATTACGCGCTCATCTATCCCTTCGTAGCGACCACAAACCAGAATCAGTTTTTGATTCGTCGCCAGTTCGCTGACGCCCGCTTGATCAAGCTTGCGTCCCTGAGGTGACAGATAAATCACCTTTGCGCCTTCACCTGCCGCGGCTTTTGCTGTGTGAATGGCGTCCCGTAAGGGTTGCACCATCATTAGCATCCCCGGTCCGCCGCCGTAAGGACGATCGTCCACGGTACGGTGCCGGTCATGAGTAAAGTCACGCGGACTCCAGCTCTGGATGCTCAGCAGGCCATTCTTTACTGCCCGGCCAGTTACCCCGTAATCGGTAATCGCGCGGAACATTTCAGGAAACAGGCTAATTATGCCAATCCACATAGCGCCGTCTTTTACCGTTTATCCGGAGAATTTAAAAACCAGGATCCCAATCTACTTCAATGGTTTGAGTAGTGAGATCGACTTTCTTGATAACCTGTCCATCGAGGAACGGGACCAACCGCTCCTTGATGCCAAATGCATCTTTCAGGTTTGCCTTAATGACGAGAACGTCATTTGACCCGGTTTCCATCATATCGATGACTTTCCCCAGGCTGTAGCCTTCAGTAGTGACTACCTGGCAACCCATAAGGTCTTTCCAGTAGTAGTCGCCCTCTTCCAGCTGTGGCAACTGCGACGAATCCACGACAATTTCACAATTAGTCAGCGCATTCGCGGCATCACGATCGTCAACGCCTTTCAGCTTGATGATGATGTCCTGATTGTGGTGACGCCAGCTTTCCAGCTCGACCTCTTCCCACTTACCGCCTTTCTGGATAAACCAGGGCTGGTAATTAAAAATGCTATCAGCGTCTTCAGTGGAGGAAAACACTCTGAGCCAACCACGGATACCGTAGCAAGAACCCATTTTTCCCAATACGATCGGTTCAACAGGTGCTTTATTGCTCATCATGACCACCGTGACAGATTAAGCTGCTTTGTTTGCTGCTTTGATCAGCGTAGCAACGCGATCGGAAACAGTAGCGCCCTGGCCAACCCAGTGAGCGATACGATCCAGATCCAGACGAGTTTCTTCTTCTGCGCCAGCGGCCAGTGGGTTGAAGAAACCAACGCGCTCGATGAAGCGACCGTTGCGTGCATTACGGCTGTCAGTCACAACAACCTGGTAGAACGGACGCTTTTTAGCGCCGTGACGTGCTAAACGAATAGTTACCATAACATCCTCTTGTGTGAATAAAACAACCGGGCCCCATCGAGGAACGGAGCCCGGGTGTCATATTAAAAGCCCGAAAATTTTACTCATTTTCGGGCAAAAAGCAATCTCAAAAGCGATTAACGCCCTGGAAAACCGGGAGGCATCATCCCTTTCATGCCGCGCATCATCTTCGCCATGCCGCCTTTCTTCATTTTCTTCATCATGCGCTGCATGTCGTCGAACTGTTTCAGAAGGCGGTTAACGTCCTGCACCTGCATGCCGCAACCGGCTGCAATACGGCGTTTACGGGAACCTTTGATGATGTCCGGATTAGCGCGTTCTTTAAGGGTCATCGAGTTGATGATCGCCTCCATACGCACCAGCACCTTGTCATCCATCTGTGCTTTCACGTTGTCAGGGATCTGGCCCATGCCCGGCAGTTTGCCCATCAGGCTGGCCATGCCGCCCATGTTTTTCATCTGACGCAGCTGCTCAAGGAAGTCAGTCAGATCGAAACCGTCACCTTTTTTCAGCTTGCTGGCCAGCTTCTCGGCCTGCGCGCGGTCAACCTTGCTTTCGATATCTTCGATCAGCGACAGCACGTCGCCCATGCCGAGGATACGGGAGGCAATACGATCCGGGTGGAACGGCTCCAGCGCTTCGGTTTTTTCGCCCACGCCGAGGAATTTGATCGGCTTGCCGGTGATGTGGCGAATGGAGAGGGCCGCACCGCCGCGGGCGTCACCGTCCACTTTGGTCAGCACCACGCCGGTTAACGGCAGCGCTTCGTTAAACGCTTTCGCGGTATTCGCCGCATCCTGACCGGTCATAGCGTCGACGACAAACAGGGTCTCTACCGGGTTGATAGAGGCATGCACCTGCTTGATCTCGTCCATCATCGCTTCGTCAACATGCAGACGACCGGCGGTATCCACCAGCAGCACGTCGTAGAATTTCAGCTTCGCCTCTTTCAGCGCGGCGTTAACGATGTCGACAGGCTTCTGCGCCACGTCGGACGGGAAGAAATCCACGCCAACCTGCTCTGCCAGGGTTTCCAGCTGCTTGATCGCCGCCGGGCGATAGACGTCCGCAGAGACCACCAGCACTTTCTTCTTGTGCTTTTCGCGCAGGAATTTACCCAGCTTACCGACGCTGGTGGTTTTACCCGCGCCCTGCAGGCCCGCCATCAGCACCACGGCCGGTGGCTGAGCCGCCAGGTTAAGCACCTGGTTCTCTTCGCCCATCGCCGAAACCAGTTCGTTACGAACGATTTTGACGAACTCCTGACCCGGGGTCAGGCTCTTGTTAACTTCATGACCAACCGCCTTCTCTTTCACGCGGTTGATAAAATCACGAACAACCGGCAACGCCACGTCTGCTTCCAGCAGCGCCATGCGCACTTCGCGCAGCGTTTCCTTGATGTTGTCTTCAGTAAGGCGTCCGCGGCCGCTGATGTTGCGCAGCGTGCGCGACAAACGATCGGTTAAATTATCAAACATTGTCTCTCGCCTGAGTAGAAACGTTGGGCCGCCATGAGCGACACATACACAGAATTTTGCCGGAGTATAACATGAAGGCGCCTTTGTTGTTATGCAACGGTTGGAGCAGGCGTCACGTAACGTTATACTGCTTCTCTTTCTTATTAAGACAACTGTCGATGCCTATATGCCTGTTTTCGCACTGATCGCCCTTGTTGCCTACTCTGTCAGCCTCGCGCTGATTATTCCCGGACTGCTGCAAAAAAACAGCGGCTGGCGGCGCATGGCTATTCTTTCGGCGGTGATCGCACTGATTAGCCACGCCTTTGCGCTGGAATCACGCATTATCCCCGGCGACGGCAGCGTGCAAAACCTGAGCGTGCTGAACGTCGGCTCGCTGGTCAGCCTGATGATCTGTACGGTAATGACCATCGTCGCGTCTAAAAATCGCGGCTGGCTGCTGCTGCCGATTGTCTACACCTTCGCGCTGATCAATCTGGCCCTCGCCACCTTTATGCCTAATGAGTTCATTACGCATCTGGAGGCGACGCCGGGGATGCTGGTGCATATCGGCCTGTCGCTCTTTGCCTACGCGACGCTGATCATCGCCGCGCTTTATGCCATGCAGCTCGCCTGGATTGACTACCAGCTGAAAAACAAAAAACTGGCGTTTAACCATGAAATGCCGCCGCTGATGGTGATTGAGCGTAAGATGTTCCACATCACCCAGGTGGGAGTGGTGCTGCTGACGCTCACGCTCTGCACCGGGCTGTTTTACATGAAGAACCTGTTCAGCGTGGAGAATATCGATAAAGCGGTGCTCTCCATCATCGCGTGGTTTGTCTATATTGTCCTGTTATGGGGCCATTATCATGAAGGCTGGCGCGGTCGTCGCGTGGTCTGGTTCAACGTCGCGGGTGCGGGCATTCTCACCCTTGCCTATTTTGGCAGCCGCTTCATACAGCAATTTGCTGGCTAAGAAACAAAGGAGTTCCCCCTGGAACACATCTCAACCACCACGCTGATCGTTATCCTGATCGTCATGGTGGTCATCTCCGCCTATTTCTCCGGCTCGGAAACCGGCATGATGACCCTGAACCGCTACCGGTTACGTCATCGTGCTAAACAGGGTAACCGCGCCGCCCGTCGCGTTGAAAAACTGCTCCGCAAGCCGGATCGCCTGATTAGCCTGGTGCTCATCGGCAACAACCTCGTCAACATTCTGGCCTCTGCGCTCGGCACCATCGTCGGGATGCGCCTGTACGGCAACGCCGGGGTCGCAATTGCCACCGGCGTGCTGACGTTCGTGGTGCTGGTGTTTGCCGAAGTGCTGCCAAAAACCATCGCCGCGCTTTACCCTGAAAAGGTCGCCTATCCGAGCAGCTTCCTGCTGGCACCACTGCAGATCCTGATGATGCCGCTGGTCTGGCTGCTGAACATGGTGACGCGCGTCCTGATGCGGATGGTGGGAATCAAAGCCGACGTCACCATCAGCAGCGCGCTCAGCAAAGAGGAGCTGCGCACTATCGTGAATGAATCCCGCTCGCAGATCTCCCGGCGCAATCAGGACATGCTCCTGTCGGTGCTGGATCTGGAAAAGGTGAGCGTGAACGACATCATGGTGCCGCGTAACGAAATCGTCGGTATCGACATCAATGACGACTGGAAAGCCATCGTTCGCCAGCTAACGCACTCTCCGCACGGGCGCATTGTGCTGTACCGCGACTCGCTGGATGACGCCATCAGCATGCTGCGCGTGCGCGAAGCCTACCGTCTGATGACCGAGAAAAAAGAGTTCACCAAAGAGGTGATGCTGCGCGCCGCCGACGAAATTTATTACGTGCCGGAAGGAACACCGCTCAGCACGCAGCTGGTGAAATTCCAGCGCAACAAGAAGAAGGTCGGCCTGGTGGTCAATGAGTACGGCGATATCCAGGGGCTGGTGACGGTCGAAGATATTCTGGAAGAGATTGTCGGGGACTTTACCACCTCCATGTCGCCTTCCCTCGCGGAAGAGGTCACCCCGCAAAACGACGGCTCAGTGCTGATTGACGGAAGCGCGAACATTCGTGAACTCAACAAAGCCTTTAACTGGCATTTGCCGGAAGATGAGGCTCGCACCATTAACGGGATGATTCTGGAAGCGCTGGAAGAGATCCCGGCGGCGGGCACGCGGGTGCGCATCGAGCAGTACGATATTGATATCCTGGACGTGCAAGACAATATGATCAAGCAGGTGAAAGTCCTGCCCGTTAAACCCCTGCGCGAAAGTATCGCGGAGTAAGGTTGTAGGCCGGGTAAGGCGAACGCCGCTACCCGGCACTATGGATAGCGAATTACGCTTTCGCTTTCGCCACGGTCACCATCGCAGCGCGGATGGTACGGCCGTTCAGGGTATAGCCTTTCTGCATCACGCCCAGCACTTTACCGGCTTCAATCTCTTCAGATTCAACCATCGCAATGGCCTGGTGAACGTTTGGATCCAGCGGAACGTCGGTATCGGCAATCACTTCCACGCCAAACTTACGCACTACGTCGAGCATGGATTTCAGCGTCAGTTCGATACCTTCGATCATTGCGGCGTTGTCCGGATTCGCTTTGTCAGCCACTTCCAGCGCACGATCGAGGCTATCGATCACCGGCAGCAGTTCGTTGACGAATTTCTCCAGCGCAAATTTATGCGCCTTCTCAACGTCCTGCTCGGTACGACGACGCAGGTTTTCCATTTCCGCCTTGATGCGCAGAACACTGTCGCGTTCGCGATTCTGTGCTTCTACCAGCTGGGCTTCCAGATTCGCAATTTTTTCATCGCGCGGGTCCACCTGCTCAGCAGATGCGTCTGGCTCTACAGCCTCAACTTCATCGTGCTGTTCCGTGATAATTTCTTCAGGGGCTTGCCCCTCAGGCGTTTTCTGTTCTTTACTACTCATGAATTTCTCCGCGTTTTTCTGCATTCATCTCGCTAACTTCGCTTATTATGGGGATCAGTTTCCGGGATTCAAGGGAACAAGACAGATTGTCATCATTCATCAGGCACAAGGACCTCCAGAAAATGAATAATCATTTCAGGTGTATTGGGATCGTCGGGCATCCGCGTCACCCTACCGCACTAACGACACATGAAATGTTGTATCGCTGGTTGTGTAGCAAAGGCTATGAAGTGATGGTCGAGCAGCAGATTGCCCAGGAACTGCAGCTGAAGAGCGTCAAAACCGGCACGCTGGCAGAGATTGGCCAACAGGCCGATCTCGCCGTGGTGGTGGGCGGCGACGGCAACATGCTCGGCGCGGCCCGCACGCTGGCGCGTTATGACATCAAGGTCATCGGTATCAACCGTGGCAATCTCGGTTTTTTAACCGACTTGGACCCGGACAATGCGCAGCAGCAGCTGGCCGACGTGCTGGAAGGCCACTATATCAGTGAAAAACGCTTTTTACTGGAAGCGCAGGTGTGCCAGCAGGACTGCCAGAAACGCATCAGCACCGCCATTAACGAGGTTGTCCTTCACCCTGGCAAAGTGGCGCACATGATTGAGTTCGAAGTTTATATCGACGAGATCTTTGCCTTCTCCCAGCGTTCCGACGGGCTGATTATCTCGACACCGACCGGCTCAACCGCCTACTCGCTTTCTGCCGGCGGCCCGATCCTGACGCCCTCATTGGATGCCATTACCCTGGTACCGATGTTCCCGCACACGCTCTCCGCCCGCCCGCTGGTGATCAACGGCGACAGCACGATCCGTCTGCGCTTCTCGCACCGTCGTAACGACCTGGAGATCAGCTGCGACAGCCAGATTGCGCTGCCGATCCAGGAAGGTGAAGATGTGCTTATTCGCCGGTGTGATTACCACCTGAATTTGATTCACCCGAAAGATTACAGCTATTTCAATACATTAAGTTCGAAGCTTGGCTGGTCAAAAAAATTGTTCTGATTTAGCATCCAGTACTTTACTGTATAAAAAACCAGTTTATACTGTATGAAAACACAGTCATGGTTTTTCATACAGGAAAACAATTATGCTGGCACAACTGACCATCAGCAACTTTGCCATTGTTCGTGAGCTTGAGATCGATTTCCACAGCGGCATGACGGCGATCACCGGGGAAACCGGTGCGGGTAAATCCATTGCCATTGATGCCCTCGGCTTGTGCCTTGGCGGCCGCGCCGAGGGCGACATGGTGCGCATGGGCGCAAACCGTGCCGACCTGTGCGCCCGCTTCTCCCTGAAAGACACCCCTGCTGCTCAGCGCTGGCTGGAGCAGAACCAGCTTGAAGATGGACGTGAGTGTTTACTTCGCCGTGTGATCAGCAGCGACGGTCGCTCACGCGGCTTTATCAACGGTACGGCGGTCCCGCTCTCCCAGCTTCGTGAACTCGGCCAGCTGCTTATCCAGATCCACGGTCAGCACGCGCATCAGCAACTCGTTAAACCCGAACAGCAGAAAGCGCTGCTGGATGGCTATGCGGGTGAGTACGCGCTTACTCAGCTTATGGCGGAGCACTATCGCCAGTGGCATCAGAGCTGCCGCGAGCTCGCTCAGCACCAGCAGCAAAGCCAGGAGCGCGCCGCCCGTGCGGAGCTGCTGGAATACCAGCTCAAAGAGCTGAACGAATTTAACCCGCAGGCGGGTGAGTTTGAGCAAATCGACGAAGAGTACAAGCGCCTGGCGAACAGCGGACATCTGCTCTCAACCAGCCAGAATGCGCTCAACCTGCTCGCGGATGGCGAAGACGTGAACCTGCAGAGCCAGCTTTATAACGTCCGTCAGCTGCTTACCGAACTGGTCGGCATGGACAGCAAACTGTCTGGCGTCCTGGATATGCTGGAAGAGGCGGCCATTCAGATCTCTGAAGCCGGTGACGAACTTCGCCACTACTGTGAGCGTCTGGATCTCGACCCGAACCGTCTTTTTGAGCTGGAGCAGCGTATCTCCCGTCAGATCTCGCTGGCGCGCAAGCTCCACGTTACGCCGGAAGAGCTGCCGGGCTACTATCAGTCTCTGCTGGACGAGCAGCAGCAGCTTGACGATCAGGCTGACTCGCAGGAGACCCTCTCTCTGGCGGTGAATCTGCACCATGAACAGGCGCTGGCGACAGCGCAAAAGCTGCATGAAATTCGTCAGCACTATGCTCAGGAGTTAAGCCAGCACATTACCGACAGCATGCACACGCTGGCGATGCCGCATGGCGTCTTCACCATTGACGTTCGCTTTGAAGAGAATCACCTGACGGCGGAAGGTGCGGATCGCATCGAATTCCGCGTCACCACCAACCCGGGGCAGCCGCTGCAGGCGATTTCCAAAGTGGCCTCCGGCGGTGAACTGTCACGTATTGCGCTGGCGATTCAGGTGATCACCGCGCGTAAAATGGACACCCCGGCGCTGATTTTCGATGAAGTGGATGTCGGCATCAGCGGCCCGACGGCGGCGGTGGTGGGTAAACTGCTGCGCCAGCTCGGCGAATCCACGCAGGTGATGTGTGTCACCCACCTGCCGCAGGTCGCGGGCTGCGGTCATCATCACTTTATTGTCAGCAAAGAAACCGACGGCGAAATGACCGAAACGCACATGAAGCCGCTGGATAAACGTGCGCGTCTGCAGGAGCTGGCACGCCTGCTCGGCGGCAGCGAAGTCACGCGTAACACGCTCGCGAACGCGAAAGAACTGCTGGCGGCATAAACTTTTTCGGGATCTCAGGGTCATACAGAACAACAAAAACGCCGCCAGACCGGTTTCAAAGTGGGGCAAGGTCTATTATCATCGGCATATTACATATGAGCCGCGTTCTGCTCGGGCCCGAAAAGGAATCAAATCACTATGCGTTGTAAAATGCTGACCGCTGCCGCAGCGGTTCTTCTGATGTTGACCGCAGGCTGTTCCACTCTGGAGAAAGTGGTTTACCGTCCTGACATCAACCAGGGGAACTACCTTACCCCTAACGATGTGTCCAAAATCCGCGTGGGGATGACACAACAGCAGGTCGCTTATGCACTGGGAACCCCGATGATGTCCGATCCGTTCGGCACTAACACCTGGTTCTATGTATTCCGCCAGAAGCCGGGCCATGAAGATGCGACCCAGCAGACCCTGACGCTGACCTTCAGCAGCGCCGGTGTGTTGACCAACATCGACAACAAGCCTGCCCTGACTAAATAATCCGGTGTCAGAAATGCAAAAAGGTGCTCATTGAGCACCTTTTTTGTATCTGAGTTCTTACGAAGAATCGTAGCCCCGGTAAGCGCAGCGCCACCGGGGAAGAAAGCGCTACTTACTGGCCTTCTCCGCGCGTTGGCGACGCAGCTCTTTCGGGTCGGCAATCAGTGGACGATAAATCTCCACCCGGTCGCCCTCTTTCAGCACATCGCCCAGCTTCACCGGACGGCTGTAAATCCCGACCTTGTTCTTCGCCAGGTCGATATCGCTGCGAAGCTCGAGGATGCCGGAAGCACGGATGGCCGCCTCAACGGTCGCCCCCTCTTCCAGCGTCACGCGCTGCAGATACTGCTTCTCCGGCAGCGCATAAACCACTTCTACAGCAATCTTATGCGACACTGTAAACCTCTTTGGCGCGGGTGGTGAACGCCTGAACCATATTCGATGCCAGCTCTTTAAAGATGCGGCCAAACGCCAGCTCAATCAGCTTATTGGTGAACTCGAAGTCCAGATGGAACTCAATGCGGCAGGCGTCAGCGCTCAGCGGCGTAAACTTCCAGCCTCCCATCAGGGTTTTGAACGGACCATCCACCAGATGCATCAAAATACTCTGATTGTTTGTCAGCGTATTACGGGTGGTGAACGTCTTGCTGATCCCCGCTTTGGAGACATCCACCGCCGCGGTCATCTGCGTCGGGCCAGACTCCAGAACGCGGCTCCCGGTGCATCCCGGAATAAATTCTGGATAAGACTGAACATCGTTCACTAACTGATACATTTGTTCCGCGCTGTAAGGCACAAGCGCAGTACGGCTAATCTGAGGCATAGCATTTCCCATGGTCACACAACGGACAAATAATAACATTTATCACCTGTTAAAAAAACGCTAAGCCTCATCTCGTGCTAAGATAGCGCGTTAGACCTCACAGGACGCAATGAGGTGACTTTTTGAAATCAGATTACCGACGGCTTTACGACACTTATGACGAAGAAAAAAGCACATAAACCAGGCTCGGCGACCATTGCGCTCAACAAGCGTGCTCGCCACGAGTATTTCATTGAAGAAGAATTCGAAGCTGGCCTTGCGTTGCAGGGCTGGGAAGTAAAATCGCTGCGCGCCGGGAAAGCCAACATCGGCGATAGCTACGTCATCCTGAAAGATGGCGAAGCCTTCCTGTTCGGCGCGAACTTTACGCCGCTGACCGTCGCCTCTTCACACTACGTGTGTGACCCTACGCGCACGCGCAAATTGCTGCTGAACAAGCGTGAGCTGGAATCCCTCTACGGACGCATCAACCGCGAAGGTTTCACCGTGGTCGCCCTGTCGCTGTACTGGAAAAACGCCTGGTGCAAAGTGAAAGTTGGCGTCGCGAAGGGTAAAAAACAGCACGACAAACGTACTGACCTGAAAGAGCGCGAGTGGCAGCTGGACAAAGCGCGCATTATGAAAAACGCAGGACGTTGATTCTGCACACTTATTGTACTATTCAATAAGTTAGCGTTCCGGGCTGGTATCCAGGAAGTGAAATCTGGTATACTCAGTTCAACACTATTGGGGCTGATTCTGGATTCGACGGGATTTGCGAAACCCAAGGTGCATGCCGAGGGGCGGTTTGCCTCGTTAAAAGCCGCAAAAAAATAGTCGCAAACGACGAAAACTACGCTTTAGCAGCTTAATAACCTGCTCTGAGCCCTCTCTCCCTAGCTTCCGCTCTTAAGACGGGGATCAAAGAGAGGTCAAACCCAAAAGAGATCGCGTGGAAGCCCTGCCTGGGGTTGAAGCGTTAAAACTAATCAGGCTAGTTCGTTAGTGGCGTGTCTGTCCGCAGCTGGCGTGCGAATGTAAAGACAAACTAAGCATGTAGTACCGAGGATGTAGAAATTTCGGACGGGGGTTCAAATCCCCCCAGCTCCACCAAATAAAACAAGGGGTTACGTGAAAACGTAGCCCCTTTTTAATTGGTAGTGGCGGCAAAATGGCGGCAGCCACTTTTCCCACCGTTCATCAACGACTGTAGCCGTTTATGTAATAAAGGTGATTCACATGGAAGAAATGCATTTTGTTTACATCAATGCTAATGCACGCATTGGTGCACATTCGATAAGTAATATTAGCCACAGCGATAGCCACATTCAGGGGATATGCCAATCAACTCATTCGATTAGGACATTTCGTAAGGATAGAATCATTCAGGAATTCTCATCAGCAGATGAGGCTCAACAGTCCTGCCAATCTTTCCTCCCTGAGAACTACCTCCATTTAACCAAAATAATTAAGCCCAAAACCCTCACTTTTGATGTCTGCTTTACAGGTTTCAAAAAGGCAGATAAAGAGCGTTTGATTGAAGTTGCCGAGGCGCACAGCCTGACCGTAAGAAGTTCAGTTACTCAAAATCTGCAGATGCTCTGTTGTGGATACAATGCTGGCCCTTCCAAAGTAAATGCTGCACGTATGAAGGGAACGATCGTCATTGATGAGGAAAGTTTTGTGCATTTTATAGAAACGGGTGAAATTCCTGACGCATAAAAAACCTGCCGCAGCAGGTTCTTGATTTAAAAATTCATGTGCCCTTGACCACCCGGCGTAGGGTGTGGTGGGGCATTGTTAATTATTGTCGGCGTAACGATAAACCTCACTACCGTTTCATGGGTGACAAATGTGCTGCCGCAATTAATGTTCTGGCACTGGCAGTAACGCTCCTTCGTGCTATTAGTAACCTGAAAGCTGCTCCGGGTGTGTGCCGCATGTCCACACTTTGGGCAATTCATCATTTTTTATTCTCCGCCACCATTAAAATATCAATAATGATACACAAAGAATCAATATTGAGAACTTATTTATTCCATTTCTAAATCATCAATTTTAACCTCCAGCTCCAGACTGGTAGTAAAACCATTATCCGGGCTGACCGTATGCGTTAACGTTGTAATGGTCCATTCGGCATCGTCGATAGGCTGCTTAAAGCCGCTCACCTTTACTGGCATTTCGGTGTAGAGATCTGCCCGCCCCTCTGCGAGCTGCAGGGAGAAAGACGCAACACCACGCTGCAGACGCTCCCACTGCATTTTTGCCGCACGCTCAGCATTGCTGCGATTTGCGTAAGTACGGTTAAGAACCAGCACGTTTTCATCCGTTCCCACCAGATAATCACCCTGTTTTGCTTCCGGCTCTTTGGGCGCGGTGGTTTTCTTCCGGCGGCGCTTAACCCTGGTTGTTTCTTTTTTCTTGGGTTCGCGGGTATGCAGCCAGCTGGCAATTACTCCGGTATAGGCACCACGATCAGCCAGGGTAAAACGATGACCGTCACCGGATTTACGCTCAATGGTGATAACCGGCAACGGCTTACCGCTCGCCGTTCTTCCCTGCCCCTGCCGGATAAACAGCAGGTTTCCATCCTTAACGGAAGCAATCGCCCCATACTGGCGCGCCAGCTTCATCAGGAAACTGGCATCGCTTTCATTGGTCTGGTCCATGTGATCCAGCGCCTTGTCCGTCAGGTCTTTACCCAACGCCATTTTGAGGTTATGCCGTGCTGCGATTTCCGTTACCACATCGCCAACGGTTGTCTGGTGCCATGACTTTTCGCGCCGGGTATTGAGGGTTTCACGAAAATCGGCACTACGTGCGCGAATGGTCAGGTGGTCAGGAGCACCGCTATGCTCAATCTCATCCACCGTGAATGCCCCTTTTGGGAAAAGCGGCTGGCCCTTCCATCCCAGCGCCAGCTGAATAACGGCACCACGTCGCGGCAGAACTATCTGCCCGTCGGCGTCGTCCAGCTCCAGATCAAGCTGGTCAGCCTCAAAACCCCGGTTATCGGTCAGCGTCAGACTCATCAGGCGCGCGTCCAGCGCGGTAGTCACGTCCTTACCTTCAATGGTGATACTGAAAGCCGGGCTTTTGCCGTTCAGGTCAAAAAGATCAGAGCTAAAATTCACTGCAGCAACCCTCCAACCGTATTTTTAATATTACCTATCGCAGACGTTGCAGAGTCCTGCAGGTTACTGAGCTGATCGCTGAGACTGCCGAACATATCAGACAGCGACTCATCAACCCTTTTCAGGGTCAGCGTAAACTCAATACGGCGAGGCACTCCGCTTTCAAAAAATTCCGTTTTTGTCTGACTCAGGCTCTCGATCACAAACATGCCGTAAATGGTCCCGCTTCCCTCAATCAGGGGCCATGCTTTGCCCAGCTCTGCCATTTGCTCCAGCGCGAGCAATGAGAGCCTGCCCCCGGTGACTTCCGGCAGCAATACGCCAGATAACGTCAGCGAGTCATTATCCGGGCCAATAAACTGCGTTGATGGTCGGCGGTTCACCCGGCTGTTGGCGGCGTGTCGCCAGCTTCGCTGATACTGCAGCTCCTGATACGGCACTGTACGCAGCATGAAGACATATAACCCCAGCACCATCATCATGAATCATATCCCCCTTGATCACTGAAACTACTGCGCGCTTTAGCCCTGGCTTTGCGCTCGCGCTCGTCAAGCTGCCGCGCGACTTCGCGGGCAATATCCTGCGCACTCTGCCCTGGCTGGGCAGTGATATGAATGGGCGCGTTAATCTCATAACGGATCACTGGCGGTACGCTGGCAGATTTCGCAGGTTGACTTTGTTTGTATGCCATTGCCGGCAAGCTGTACGGATGCAGAGGTGCAGCCTCCGCAGGCGCTGCCGCTACGCCCATAACACCTGCAACGACGGAAGCCAGCGCGGCAGTGCGCCGTCTGCTGGTAACATTTGCGGGACCGTTCACAATTTCTGGGCCGTTCTCCCCAACGATGCCAAACTGACCACGCGGGATCGTGCCGCCATTGTCATACATTCCGGCAAACGGAACCGCAGCAGCCGCTGCTCCACCAACCACCTGCACCTGTGCTTTGCCTTGTGTTTTATCATTTCCGGTCATCCAGTCAGGCAGATAATCGGTGACTGAGGAAAGCTTGCTTTTAAGAGTCTCCCATTTGGCATTAATCCCATTGAGAATACTGTCAATAATGGCGCTGCCCATGTCCTGAAACTTCGCAGGAAGCGCGGCAACATCAGCCAGGATCGAATTCCATTTATCACTGATGGCCTGCCTGACACTGGCCCATGCCTCAGACACTCCGGCCTTAATGGCGTCCCAGTTTTTGGCAATCAAGCCCGGCAGGGTGTAATTGAAAAACAGGGATTTGATACCTTCCCATGCTGCGCTGGCTTTTTCTTTAATCCATTCCCATGCAGCGCCCGTGGCGCTACAGACCGCATCCCACATCGCTTTGAACTTCGTCCCGAGCGTGTCCCAGTTCTGCCAGATGTAGATGGCTCCCATGGCAATCAGCCCGATCACCGCCAGAATGGGGTTTGCGAACATCAGACGCCCCAGCCACACGATCCCCTGCCCCACGGCCCCGATGGCCTTTCCAATCAGCCCGAATGCTGATGAAAATTTCAGCCCCAGCACACCTGCACTCACTCTTACGAGGGCAACCGGCCCCAGCACTGAGGCCAGAGCCAGAGAAAGCGCGCCCGTAGCAGTCGCAACAACGGCAAATCCCGCCGCCAGCTTAAACAACACAGAAGTCAATTGCGGGTGTCGCTTAACAAAGCCATCCAGACCTGACGCCAGTTCCCCCAGCCAGTCAGCCAGCTTTTTTAATGCCGGGGCAACGGTTTCACCGATACTCGCCATCGCATTTGTAAAGGAGCCTGTCGCGGCTTCCCATTTGTTGCCGAGGGTATTCAGGGATGCATCTACGCGTTCACGTAGTGATGCCTGGTTTTCAAGTTTAGCCGCCGTTTCTCTGTATCCCTCAATCCCTTTATTGATCATGATGTTCAGAGCCTGAAGGGTTTCAGCATCATCACCAAAAAGGGTATTAATAACGGACTGTCTCTTGCCATCGTCAGTAATTTTTCTCAGCTTCTCCAACTGCGCATACAGGTTTTCCAGGCCAGCAAACTGCCCCTTATTATTCTGAAAACTTAGCTTTATCCCCGTTCCTGCCAGCGCGTCGTTTGCCTTTGCAATCTTTTTATTGTTCAGGGTAGCCTGAAAAATCTTGCGGTAGGCATTACCAGCAGACTCTCCCGCCATGCTCGCCTGATCAGCCATCACCAGAAGAGGGGCAAATGTCTTAGCCGCGTCCAGCCCCTTTTTATGAATAATGTCCATCGCGCTGCTGATTTTTGAGAAACCCTGCAGCATATTTCCTGAATCTACCCCCGCGTAGAATCCTTTCTGGATCACGTCCATCAGATTCATCATGTCTTTTTCGGAGGTCTGAGTAGCATCTTGTAACTTAGCCGCAAACTCAGCTGCTGCTGTGGGAGCCATCTGTAACTGCACGCCAAGATAAGCTGCTGACTCTCCCAAGCCGCCCAGGATGACCTGCGCCGACATACCCTGACGGCGTAGCATAGTCATCATGTTCTGAAAGTCGGCTGTTGTTCCCGGCAGCTTATCGCCCAAAGCAACTGCAAGCCGGTTAATTTTTTCAAATTCAGGCGCTACCTTTCCGCCCGGTCCCATCATTGATCCGGCGAGCTGATTCGCTGCATTTTCTGATTCTGAATAGGCTTTTACTGGAGCCAACAACGTCATGCCAGTAGTTACCCCAGCCGCCATCGCCCCTGCACCATTACCTGCCAGAGAGTTCCTTAACTCGCGGGTCTTTTCTGCCTTGGCTTTGATAGCGTTGAGCTTTCGCTGACGCTCGCCAACTTCACGCAGCCTGCGCTCTTGTTCAGCTAATTGTCGGTTATACCGCTCAGTTTCCCGTGCAATCCGCGCCGTCTCGCGCGCTCCGCCCCCAGCCGATAACCCCAGCCGATAAAGCTCAGCCCTGGCTGCCGCCATTTGGCGAGTTTCCTGTTGCTGTTTTTGTTCAAGACGAGAAACAGCACGCCACTGAGCTTCAAGCGCCTGCGTTTGTTTTTTTGTCGGAGATTCCAAAGATGACATTTCGCGCGTCATCATTTGAGCGCGTAGCCTCGCCTGATCCAGTTCGGCACCAGTACGGCTAACACTCTGAGTTAGCTGGTCGAAGGATTTAAGCTGACCTCCAGCATCACTCAGCTTTTTAATCTGTTCGCGGGTTTGTCGAATAGCTGATGCCAGCTCCTTAGAGCCAGCCTGTGCATTTTTAAATGGGCGGGTCAACTTATCCACCGCCCCCAGAACTACCTGCAGTCGCAGGTTATTATCACTCATCGCTGGCCCCGCTTCGCTGAATTGCCTTATGCCGCCACTCCAGCACATCAGTCAGCGGCATAACGTCAGTGATGGACGGCGACCAGTGAAAGATGGTGGCAATGTCTGCCACCAGGTCATCAACCGTCAGGTTGTCGGCAAATCGGCAAGCACCGACTTCGGCAACAAAAAAGTCACCACCTCTACAGCCATTGCTGTCAGATCGGCAGGGTCCAGCTCTGCCATTTCCTGCGCGGTCAGCGTCGGGGTGGAGATACGCGGGATCACAGTCATCATCGCGCCCACGTCCATATCCATAATGGCCTGCAGACGGGTGCCACGCAGTGCGCCTGACTGCGGCTTGCGCAGCACAATCTCGGTAATTTCAGCTTTACCGCGCATGATTGGGGTATCCAGTTTTACGGTCTTTTCAGTCAGTTTGTCGCTCATGTTCGTTTCCTGTTAATGAAATACTGACGCGGCTGCCCGCGCCGTTAAGGTTAATCAGAGGCCGAGGGCGTTGCGGTGTTCTTCCATCAGGTCCACGCCGTCAACGATTTCAACCATGTTGACCAGATCGACCTCATAGAGCACCTCACCGTTAATGGTCAGCTTCGCGTAGCTGTTGGTGCTGCTGACTTTGGTGGTGCTGCTCTCGCCGGTTTTCCACTCGCCGGAATCCACTTCTTTATGACGCCCGCGCACAACCAGCTCAACGGCCTGCACTTCGCCGGTATCGTCACGCTGAATGGAGCCGGTGAAACGCAACTGGATGCCGTCAACCGTGGCTTTGCCCATCTGCTTGAATAACAGCAGTTCGGTGCCGCCGATTGAAAATTCCGTGTCCAGTGCGCCGTCATCCAGCCCCATGTCCACGTCCACCGCACCCGGCATACCGCCGCCGCGATACTTCTCAAATTTGCGGGTGAATTTCGGCAGGGTCAGAGACTCAACGATCCCCTGCCAGTTGTTCCCGTCGTTGAACAGGTTCAGGTGTTTTAACTTGCGTGGTAAAGCCATGGTGTCCCCTTACGCGCTGACCTGGCTGGAGAAATCCAGCAGGTACTGATCGGTGATGCGCTGGCGCAGCATCAGGTTTTCAAGCGGCGGCACCGGCGTGTAGTCGTAGTCGATGGTGAGCTTCCCGGCTTTCAGGGAGTCTTTATCGTTCACTGACTCATCCAGCCAGCAGTCTGCGCCGATGATGTAGCCCTGCGTTTTCAAGCTGCGCAGCTTGGCGCGAATACCTTCGATAATGTCACGGGCCAGCGACGGGTTAAGCACGCCATCTACCGCCCACATGTGCGCTTCTGCGATGGTGTCAGCCAGCACCTGCGCTGTGCGGGTGTAGTTCTCAAAGGCAAACAGCGGATCGTCACTGAGGCAGCGGGAACCCCAGAAACGGAAGCCGTCTTTGCGGATAAGGGTGGTGACGTCATTCTGGTTCAGCAGTCCGGCATCGGTTGCGGGGTCCTGCAGATCCCAGAACACATCGGCGGAAATGCCGGTGACGCCGTTCACGCCCACGTTGGACAGGGTCTTGTGCCAGCCGGTCTGCTCGTCAATTTTGGCTCGCAGGCCGAGCGCACGGGCGGAGGCGTAAGCCGTCGCGTCTGCATTCAGCACAGTGTCAAAGTTGATAAAGTCAGGCCAGATCAGCATCCCCTCGCGCTGGCTGAAATTGTCACGGTAGGCAATTGCTTCTTCTACCGTTTTGCAGCCGTAGGCGGACAGATAGGCAAACCCGCGCAGACTCTGCGCCACGCTCAGCAGCTCAGCGGCAACCGCCTGCGTGTCGTGTCCCGGCACGCCGAGGATGCGCGGCTTGACGCCCAGCTGCGACTGCGCCGAAAGCAGCGCTTTCATGCCCGTTTTTTTACCGTCAGCAGTCACGCCGCCGATAATGTTGGAGGTGGTTTCCGCTTCGGTTTCGCCCTGCGCCACGCGCACAACCACGGTCACAGGTTTAGCCTGGTCAGCAATCGCATCAAGCGAGCGGGCCAGCGTGCCGGACTCGCCCGCCTTACCGCTGGCGGTCAACACGTCAGTCAGCAGGACCGGCTTATTGAGGGGAAACATGGACGCATCAGCATCATCGCCGGTGCAGACCATGCCCACGATGGCGGTGCTCACCGTGGTGATAGGTCGGGTGCCTTCGTTGACTTCAACAACGCGCACCCCGTGGTGGTAATCCTTAGCCATAAGGCAGTCTCTCCGGTTTGCAGGGGGTGTGCCTATGTTCTGGTTGATATGCGCGCGGCGCACGCGCCGGGCGATGTGTGGGGAATGGCACAATTGAGATTGATGAAAAATGATGGTTAGCAGTGCATTTAAATTCTTTGAAAGGTTGGTTTGGCGATTGATCAGATCGCACAATCCGGGCTGAGTTTTCTCAAAGTGATCTACTGTTTGGCGCAGCTATTTAGAGTCTATCCCATTATGTGTTCGCGCCCTGCCGTTTCATGTAATCTATATTTATTTCCCGCATGAAATTAAATGTTAATTTTGTAGTGCCAACTGAATGCCCATAGGTGTTGGGCCGCGCTATTTCTCAAAAATACAACTTGAAGTTCATTGCGTATAGACCAGACTTGAAAAAAAAACTGGAAAATGAGATGATATGTCTAATATATATAATATTGGTGTTTTACATGTTTTTTACATTTAGATTCACTTTTATATTGTTTTCTGCATTAGCAATCTCAGCATGCAATGACAGTGAAACATTTCCACAAGTTCAAAGTTCAGTTTACGATAATAGTCTTGGCCCTCTTTGCTGGCCTACGCAATTCACTAAAGAACATGATAGTCTTATCATTACTGACTACAAAAACAACCGGATTCTAGTAAATAGAAATGAAAAATGGGAAAGGACTAACCTTACCATTAATGGAGCACACTCTTTAGTTACAGACAAAAAAGGTAATTTCATAATTGATGACACTGAAAACAATAGGATAATCATTTCAACATCACTTTCGGACTCCTCTATTATAAAATACATTACATCTGTAAATGGAAAACCTCTTAATAGACCACATTCCGTTGTTGTTTCCAATGATGGATATATATATGCAATAGATGCATTGAGATTAATAAAAATAAGCAAGGATTATAAAAAAACAGCTGAGCTATGGTTCAAGCCAGGAGACCTAGGATATGCCAGGTCATTGAAAATGATAGATGGTTACTTGTACGTAATAAACTCCAGCAAGGGCGATCTAATTAAAATAAATGACTTCGATAAAAATAGTTACGAGATAATAAAAACAATTAGCCATAAAATTGATGATGCAGCTGGTTCATATGAAAGAACTGGCCCAATACTCAATGATATTGATAAATTTAAAGGGTGGTATTATGCAAGTAATTACTTTACTTCTTCTTGGTCAAAAAAAACTGATGCAGAAAGTCACAAATTAATAAGATGGAAGACATGGCATGATTTCAAAAAAGGTAATTTCCAAGATGTAAGCTACCTCCTACCAAAGGGGCAGTTACCATATTTTATTCACAATACCGGAGATTCGTTGCTACTAACAACATTCAACCACGAAAACCCTTGTAGTGGAGAAAATGGAATAGTTGTAAAGTAGTTAAAGAAGGTATCACTCCATAAATCACATGGCGAAATGTTAATTTTTTCATTCTGCCATATTTATATCCGATTAACGCGAAGGTGCAGGTTTCAGCACCTTCGCGTTATCATTAATTCGGCGTGACAGAGTCCCGGCGTTCCCCCCTCCGAAAAACAGGTGGGTTCATAAATAGAATTTACTCGCAATATGAATTGAGTGGGTTCCTATGAAAAAATCACGTTTCACTGATAGCCAGAGCTACTTTGTGATGACGGCAGCATCTGACTGCCGTCTCCAGCTTTGATGTACGCTCGCAACTCCTTACGATAATTGCTCCATGCAGTCAGCTCTGCTTTTACCGCTTCTTCCGTTGTGCCGTCGTAATCCTCATCTTGAATCTGCTCGTTTAGGGCATTAATAACAGAGGTAGCATGGTCATACTCAGATTGAGCTGTAGCGATATTTTCGGCTGTATAGTCGACAACTTGGTCTAACAGAACAGGAAGACCATCAGGACCTGGACTGATCACTTTACCTTCTGCTTGTTTAGTTAGCGCGTCCTGCCATCTCGCTTCACTAATCTCGATGAGGTCATCTGGAAGTGCAGGGTAACTAATTCCGTCAGAGTAAAACGCGTTGTTCGATGGTGAGTAATATATTTTCATTGTTACCCTCAATAACCAATCGCTAGCCAAGCAAACTGACCGGCATTAGATGCACTAGAACCAATCGCAGAAAAGAATGTAAATGAAGATTTACTGGCATCTGTATTTATCCCAAAGGTAACCACGGAGGTTGCAGACTCCGTAATGTCATTCGCTAACACTAATAACCGCTTATTAGGAAAGGCAACCGGCAATGTGATTACTCCGGTGCTATTGCTAACAGTCGCCTTCCCCCACTGGACATAAAATTCAGTTTTTACTCCTGCAATTAGCACGGGGACGGTGAAAAATCCGTTGTCAGAAGCTACGCCTTTACCTACCCCTGCTTTGGCGATATCGCCCAAACCAAGGTATTGGAGAAGTTCTGAAATATTTTTGCCACTGAGACTTGTCAGCGTGGCATCCAGTGGCTGTTTGCCTGCCAGCGCATTTGTCATGGTGGTGGCAAAGTTAGGATCATTACCCAACGCTGCAGCCAGTTCATTCAGCGTGTCCAGCGCCGCCGGGGATGATGCCACCAGTGCCGCAATAGCTGATTTCACAAAAGCAGTAGTTGCAATCTGCGTGTTGTTCACCGTTTGCGCAGCGGTGGGAGCTGTAGGAGTTCCGGTCATTGCCGGGCTTGCAAGCGGTGCTTTCAGCGCCAGCGCGTTATTTAGCGCAGTGACCACCGCCTGCACAAACGCTGTGCTGGCAATTTGTGTCGTATTGGTTCCTGCCGGCGCGGTTGGCGCTTTCGGTGTACCCGTCAGCACTGGACTTTCTTTTGGCGCATACTGAGTATGAGGGTCTGCTGCGGCAAGATGTTCCGCCATCAGGTCATCCACATACACCTTAAGCTCCAGCACCTTGTCATCCACATACTTGCGGGTTGCCAGCACCACTGCCGGGTCAATTTTCAGGGTGATATTGTCGGTGCTGCTGGTAATCAGCACCATGCGCACTGTCTGCGTACGCCCACTCCCCTCCGCCAGCTGCGGCTTGTAGCTCTCAGGGCAGTTGCCCACAGCAATCAGCGCACCTGTTTCGTCGAACAAACCAACCTCACGAATCCACCACCCGCCCTCGTTTTCGGGGATCACCTGCTCAGCAATAATCTGGCTGCTGTTCTGCGGGTCGATATACAGCATATTCAGCGCTGCACGGCGTTCCTCAGCAACTAATGCGGTCTGTTGCGCGTTAGGTGTGGGCAGCACACCGCCACCGCTGCCCACCGCCATATGGGTAATTTTCAACGGGACACCGAGTGCGGCGGCGCTTGCCAGTTTCGCCGCGCCGATATCCGTCAGCAGGGTATAAAATTTTGCGCTCATGGGTTCACTCTCATTGTGTCAATAACATGGACCGCCCCGCCCTCATATGCGGTGCCGCCGGAAATAATGGTTTCATTGATATACGGGTAGATCGTGATTTCTTCGCCGGTGTAGGTGGCTGCACCCACAAAATACGGGCCGCCTGTCTGCAGGTTGATGGACATACCAACCAGATGACGGCTGCATGGTTTGGCATCACCGATCAGGCGCTCCAGTTCCAGATAGGTTTCTTCTGTTATGCCCTGGTCCTGCACGCCAATGTCCAGGCGAAACGTGCCCGGCGTCTCGCCGGTCTGCCACCATTCAATGATGCGGATCAGAAAACCAAACGGCTCCACCACGCGCCGCACGGCGCTGGTTGTCCCCTTGTGCTGATGGATATAGAAAGCATCCTGCACCACACGGCGCTTGACGCTCTCCGTCCAGCTTTCGTCCCAGCGGTCAACGGAAAACGCCCACGCCAGATACGGCAAAAAGCTGACCGGACACGTTGCCGGGTTCCATAAATCGCGCAGCGGCACCTGCAGATCGGAAATCCCGCTGCAGGTCTGCGCCAGTCGGCGCTCAAGCGGCGATGAACCTGGCGGCAGCAGGCTATTCATCCGTGCCCCCGTTGGTTACGCTCCATTCCGTACAGGACGCCGCCTGCGTCTTATCCAGCACCACATCATCCAGCGGGGAGGCCAGCTCCACACGCTGGACGCCCTCAACGTGCAGCGCGGCATAAATGGCGCTACGGCGGATATCACGGCCCAGCCGCGTCTGGCTGGCGATGTACTTCTGCAGGCTGGCTTTTGCTGCCGCCATCACCGGCTCAGCTTCCGGCCCCGGATAAAGAAAAATCGTTGCATCCACGCTGTACGGGATTATTTCGGCGCTGCGCACCGTCAGGCGGTCTGCCACCGGGCGCACGTTCTCGCTGTTAAGCGCCTGCTCCACCACCGCCAGCAGATCAGCCCCTGCCGTACCGTCACCCTCACGACTCAGCACGGTCAGCACCACCTCCGCCGGTGCCGGACTGGTTGCGCTGGCGTCTGCCACCCGCCCGTCCGCGCTTTTAGCGTGAAACTCATAGGCCGCCGTCGGCCCCGCAACGGACAACCCCTCAAACGCAGCCGGAACACGCAGGCGCAGCGCATCATCGCTTTCCATGACGGCAGCAACCGGCGGCACCGCGTCGTTATCGGCAGGCGTTACCGTCAGGCGTTTTACGTTGTAGTTGGCTGCCAGCTGATCGAGATCGCCGCCGATGGCATATGCCACCATGACCGCCTGCGCGGCCTCGTTAATGCGCTGGCGCAAAAGGATTTCACGGTAGGTGCTTTCCTGTAGCTGTTTGGTGACGGGTTCAGATTCCAGTGCTAATGTTCGCATAACAGCCTCCTGTTCATTTGCCGGGTAAAGGGCCACAAAGGCGGCCTTGCGCTCAGCCAGCAGCGACTCAAAATCCGGCACGTCCACTATTTGCGGCGCGGGCAGCTGGGAAAGGTCAATCACTGCCATTGTCTGCTCCTGTTGATACCGAAAGGGAAACCGGCGCGCCGTTATTGCGCTGCCCGGTAAGCTCAACCACCATGGAGCCGTCAAAATTGCTGCTGATGGTGATGGAATCCAGCGTAAGCCGTGGCTCCCAGCGACTCAGCGCCACATAGACCGCAGACATGACCTGCAGGCGTAGCGCCGGGTTCTGCGGCTGGTCAATCAGGGCGGACAGCAGGGAACCATATTCCCGGCGGGCGATCCGGCTGCCCTGGGGAGTCAGCAGAATATCCCGCACTGACTGGCGCAGATGGTCAGTATCAGTAATGGCCTTGCCGTTGCCCTGGCTCATGCCGATATACAGCGTCATACCGGTCCTCCTGACGTATCGCCGCCGGACTTAACGCCGATGTGACCGTGTTTATCCACCACGATCCCGTTGGAACTCATCGCGCCGCCGCCCTGGGTGACGCCGCCATTGATCACCATCTCGCTGTTAATGCGCGTGGTGTCAGCCTCCACCACAAACTCACCGGTTTTGAGAGTGATATTGTCCGCCGCCTCGATCACCATGGATTTGATACCCCGGACATGCCACCGCCCGGTGGCGGGTTCATACTCAAACCAGCCCCCGTCCGGGTACTCCGTCACGCAACCGTCCACGGAATCCGACGGCGGCGCAAACTGATTGGAGTAGATGGCAGGCAACGCAAAAGCAGTTTCCAGATTGCCGCCCATGCTCAGCACCACCACCTGCTCATCCGGCGACGGGCACCACCATGTACGGGCACCACCGGCACGCAGTGTCAGCCAGTTAATCCAGTTGGTTTCAAGCTCGCCCACTCTCACCCGGCACAGCCAGTTTTCCCGGTCCACTTCGGTCACGGTGCCGGTGCGGATCAGGTTGGTGATAAGGCGCATGATTTCGGTCAGTTGTGCATTCATAACGAAAGGTTGCCATCAGAGGGAAAAGGGAGGCAGTGCGGGCGCTTGTACCAGCGGTGGCACAAAGATCACCCCGCCAGCCAGCGCAGCAGGGTGTCACGGGTGACGGTTTCCACTTCTTCATTCACGCCCAGCAGTCGGCGCTCTGCGTAGCGGGCCTCCGGGCCTTTTCGGCTGACGCGATCCCGCAGGCCGTAATGGTGAACACGGGCAATGCGCTGCACCTTGCCATCAAACTGCACGCTGGCGGAGTCCGCACTGGCGGTGGTTTTCAGGTATTTTGTGGTGCGAAGCCTTGCAAACATCTGACGTTTGATGCGTCCCTTCTTGCTGCGGGCAGTCACCCGGCGCGGCTCATAGCCGCTGCCGTCAGGATTACGCTGCAGCCTGATGTTCTGCTGCTGCGTCCGGCGCAGCTGTTGCGCCAGCTGCCGCATCATACGGCTGCGTGCAGCAGGCTCCAGATTCGCCAGCAGTGCCGTCAGCCAGTCATCCACCCTCTGCAGTTCATCCACGTTTCACCGTCCACATTTCTTCGGGTTCGTCCGGCTCCGGCACCGCTTCAACGCTTGACACGCTGCCGTCAGTGCTGACCAGCACGCGCTCAGTCAGTTGCAGGTTCATGCTGATATCGCACACATCGTTGCGCAGAATATCCACTTCAAAGGTGAACAGTTTTTCGCGCAGATCCGGGTTGTTGATGGCGTCCGGCTGGTTGTCACTTAGCCACAGCAGCACAGGAGCCATCAGTAGATTCTGGTCGCCGCTGAAATCCTCGATCACCACGTTCAGGGTGTAGCGGTATTCCCATGACATGGAGCTGGCACCGGTTGCCACCAGTGAGCCGTTATCAACGAAAAGGTGCAGCTTGTCCGGGTTGTCGCGGACATAAGCAACCGCTTTATTCAGGGCGCTGCGTAAGGACTGCGGTTTGTTCACTGTCTCGCTCCTGACACGCAATAATCGTGTCCACTTTGTCAGCACAGACCGCCCAGGCGGCCTCGGTTTCATCCAGCACCGCATTCAGATCGCCGTTACTGCGCGGCGCTGACCTTTCCAGGCGGCACTGCGTCACTCTGGGACAGCCACTCACGGTAAGCTGCACCTCCGGCGAGGGCCGGACGCTCCCGCAGCCGGATAATGTCAGCAGGCAAAGGAGTGTCAGCCCAGCGGCGCAAATCCTCGTTTTCACGTTTCAGTTCCTCGATCCGGTGCTGGCGGCTGCGCAGAAGTGCGGTGGTCTGTTCCGCTGCTGCATAAAGCCGCGTCTGCTCCCGGCTGTTGGTTTCGGTCAGAATGGACAGGCCGATCAGCTGGCTGTTTTTCTTCGTCAGCTCCTGCGTTTTGCTTTTCAGCGCCGCGCCCTGCGTTTCGATGGTGTGGCTGGCATTGTTAAGCCGCCACGACTGCCAGCCCAGCGCCGCAAGTGCCAGCGCCAGCACTACCGCCAGTGCACGCATCAGGCCGCCATCGGCTCATGAAGCTGCGCGCGGGCAATCTGATACAAAACCAGCGTCAGCAGGTAAAACACCAGGGTGATCACCCATCCCGAAAACGCCAGGCACAGAACAATAAGCAGCCTGATTACCCATGTACGCACGGGTTTTACGGGGTGCGCCCTGAATTTCAGCAGTGCCGCCCTGACCTCATCGCGCACACGATCTCCGGCGAACCACCCGACAGCGCACAGCGCAGCGAGCAGCCAGGCGAGGAAGCATGACACCCAGACAGACGCACCAACCAGAACCGGCGCACCGCTGCGCGGATACAGCAGGCTGATAACCAACAGCGCAGCCCATGCCAGCTGGAAAAAAACGCTCATGACTTTCTTTTTCATTCCGTTATGCTCCTTTTAAGCACCAGGCCATTTCCCGCGCGCGGCGGTTGTCCAGCCCCTGATTAAAAACACCTTTGACATATACCCAGCGCGACAGCTGATGGCAGGCATCCGCCCAGCGCCGCTGATTCAGCAACTTAACCAGCGTGGAGCTGCAGGCGTTGCCAGTGCCCACGTTGAAAGCAAACGACACCACCGCGTCATAGACCTTTTGCGGCATAGGCTGCACTACACATTTATCCAGCGCCCGCTCCACGCGCAGCACGTTGGTGATAAGCCCCTGCGCCGCCTGCCGCTCCGTGATGGTTTTGCCCGGCACCACTCCGGACGTATTGCCGATCCCGTCTGTCCACACGCCCGCGCTGCACTGATAAGGCTGCAGGCGGCATCCCTCGTAATCGGCGATCAGTTTCAGCCCCTCAACGGAGGTATGAAGCGACTGGAAACCGGGCAGCGTGGCGGCGATAGCCAGCACCGCCCCGACAAGGCAGCGCTTAACGATTGAAGGATTCATATTCCCCCCTCGAAATCTTGCCGCCACGTAACAATTTGAAAGACTGGTGTTTGTAGTACCAGTTGATAGCCAGCATCAGCACACCAATCAGTACGCCGCCAACCGTTGACGCATCCTTGAGCGACAGATCGCCCAGCCATGCCAGCAGCACGGCGATGCAGTAAGTGATAAAGGCGCTGATTCGTTCAAGCGTCATAATTCAGTCCCATAGCTGGACGGTCTGCGCCGTGGTTGACGCCGTAATGTCCGGCAGCTCCACCTGCAGCCCGTGCGGTAAAAATGGGCCGTACTCAGCCAGCCCCGGATTTGCCTGCAGAACCTGCTCAGTGACACCCTGCGTGCGCCCGTAATGACGCCAGCAAAGCGCGTCCACCGTGTCATACTGATGCGCACGCACTTTCATCAGATAAGCTCCACCGTACAGTGCGGTGCATCCTGCACCCGGCTGATAGCCCATCGGGCATCACGCCACAGATCGCCGCTGGCCTCCGCCAGCTCCTCCCCTCGCTTCATGCCTGACGCTGTGGCGTCATAGTCCTGATAACGCTCATTGAGCACGGCGCGCGCCCAGCAAAAAACAGCGTTGTGGTAGTGCTGGATACGCTCGCTTTTGCCGTCCAGCATTTCTGCGGGAACCTCAGCAAGTGTCCGCCAGCCCAGCATCTGCTGACGGTTGCGGAAGTCGAACAGCTCAGCGTTAACCTCAGAAATAGCCGTCAGCACGACCTGCTTTAAACGCGGCTGCGTCACCGTGCCGTCAGTGCGCATCACACTGCGAAACTCCGACAGGTCCACATCAGGCCAGAACGGCGTATTTTTGATGACCTCCGCCTGTTCCGGTGCCTGTTCTGGCGCAACAAACTTCATGCGGCTTTCTCCTGAATAAGTGGGCGGTGGACGGGGTTTTGATGTGGCAGTGCCTTTCGCCACCCCGTGCCGCCCGTGCGCGGGGCACGTTCTTTAGCGGCTGTCATTGCGCAGTCTGCGCTCCAGCTGCTGTTTTTCTTTTTTTACACCGCAGCGAGGATCGAGCTGCAGCGCATGGGTAAGGTGATTCAGGGCAGATGCCGGGTTGCTTTCGCTCAGTACAGAACCGATGGCTTTATGCAGGCGCGCCCGCGACTGGTCCGGCATATCCAGATCGGTTGTCAGGTCCAGCGTCTGCTGGAGCAGAACGGCATCAAAACCAGCAGCGGCAAGCAGGGCGCTTTGCGCCGCGTCTGCCATTTCTTCTGCCAGCACTGTCTGCACGTTACGGTTGCCCAGCGGCATCACCCAGCCATGGCGGAGCGCATGACGCCCGATTTCCAGCGCACCGGCATAATCACCGGCGTCGATACGCCACAGCATCACGTACATCAGCACGTCATCCTGCTGCGCACCTCCGGCAGCCAGCACGCCCTCCGCCCAGGCGGAATATTTCGGCAGCAGCTCTACCTTGATTTCCGCCTTTTTCACCGTGGACTGGACGCCCTTAAGGCGGCGGCGGTCTTCTGCCAGCTGCAGCAGCATCAGGTCATAGCCCGACGCATGGCGAACACTGCCGCCCTCACGGGCGGCCTGTTCGGCCTGAATGCGCAGGCGGTGCTGCCGTGCGGGACTCAGGCTCATGCGTTATTCCCCACCTTCCGGTGCGGCAGGCGCGCTGAAATCACCGATTTCGATGTTTTCTACCAGCGCCGCGCAGCGGTAGTCCTCGACCACATACGCCTCGTTGACGGATTCAAAGTTTTCAATCCGGTCACGTTTCGGGTTGTCGATAACAGAACGGCGGCGTGTGTCTTCCTGCCAGTAGATGGACAGGTTATCCAGACGGGTGATCAGCAGGGCATTTGCCGGGAAGTAAGGCGCGCGCACTGCCTGCAGGCCACCCATACGTTTCTGGCTGATGATCAGATCGGCGGCGATTTTCTCGCTGTTGTCCTGCTCTTTGTTGACCAGCGGGAAATACTTGTCAGACAGCAGTTCACGTCCACAGACGACAACCAGATCGTCATCATCCTGATAAACCGCGTCGATCAGCTCGTTGACGGCATCCATCACCACGGCGTCCAGGTTGGCATAGTCGCCCCCCTTACCCACCTTGACCGCGCCTGCAGTTGTTGCGCCGTCTTTTGTTGTGCTGCCCATGACGTGATCCGGCGCGTCTTCGCGGATTTTCTGCAGCCAGCCTTTATTGACGTCCTGCAGCAGCGGGTTTTCAGCACGATTGGAGGTTTTGGCGCGCTTCACGCCGTTAAAGCCGATCATGATGCGGTCCAGCGCCTGACGCTTGACGATGGCGTTGCGGATACGCACCTGGAAATCCTGGAATTTCGCCCACAGGTCCAGTTTTGGGTAGGTCAGTACCGTATCAAAGTTGGTCTGCTCGCATTTGTATTCCACGTCTTCCATCAGCGTCGGATCGGTAGGCTCTCGCTCTTTGGTGGTGGTATCGGTGGTTCCGGCAATGGTGCTGCCAACGCCCAGCCCCAGCAACTGCCCGGACTGCTCAGTGACCGGCGTGATGTTAACCAGTGTCAGGAAAGCGGCGGACTGCTGGATCTGGTCTTCCAGCGTCTGCTGCACGGACGGCTCCACGGTGAACTTACTGGAGAGTTCTTCCACCTCCACACCGTTCAGGCGCGCCAGCTGCTGCAGGTAAGCGTTAAAGGCAAAGCGGGTTTTCTTTTTCATCGGGTTTTATGCTCCATCAGCAATTGGTCAGGGTGCCTGCCGGTGCGTCACCGCCCGGCGCGCGCTGGCGGTAGTCTTTACGGCTGTCTTCGCTGCTCAGCTTCTGCTCAAGTTCGGCAAAGGCGGCCTGCTGTTCCTGCAGGGAGGACTCCAGCTCAGAAAGGCGCTTGTCCTGTTCGGTCAGGGATTTATCCGTGCGCTCGCTCAGGTTCTGCTGCTCGGTGGCGACCAGTTCCACAGCTTTATGCACGTCGGAGAAACGCGCCTCATCGGTCTGCTCTTTTTTGGTGAACAGCGCGGTGACGCGGGCAAAGAGGGACGGCTTTTCGTCCTGGGCTTCTTCCAGTTCGATCAGCGTTTCAACCGCTTCCGAAAACAGGTTTTCAGGGTTCTGCTTACGGTTCGCCAGCGGGTTATGCGCGGCGCTGGCGCTGAATGCCAGCATTTCGGTGCCAAGGCTCGCCGGATCGTCCGTTGCACCCAGCCCCACAAGGTAGGCTTTGCCGGTGTCGGCAAACTTCGTGCTGACCTCCATGGAGGTGAAAAGCTTCTGGCCTTTCTTCACCAGTTCCACCAGGGCGTCCGTGGGTTCGATATCGGCATAAAGCGCCATCTTGCCCGCCAGCGGCCCGTCCTTGATTTCTTCTGCAACCAGCCCCGTCACCCTGCCGTAGCGGTTAAAGGTGCTGTCCGGCAGATAAGACTTGATGTGCTCAAGATTAATCAGCGCTGTATAGACCGTCGGGTTGTAGCTGGCAGCCATCTGTACCAGCCATTCACGCTGGATTTCGCGCCCGTCAGTGGTGGCACCTTCCACCCCAATACGGAAACGCTTTGCTTTCACTGTCATGAGCCGTGCTCCGTTAGAAATAACTTACTGGAGCCTTATGTTTGCGGTGATGGGGGGAGTGAAACAACGCGCGGCACTTGTACGGTAAACCACACAAACCGCAGCCGGGGAAAGCCGTCAGGCAAGGCCGTATGTTTGGGCCATGAACACGATACTGACCCCCGCAGACCTCGATCCCCGTCGGCAGGCAATGCTGCTGTACTTTCAGGGATACCGCGTAGCCCGCATTGCTGAAATGCTGGGCGAGAAAGTTGCAACCGTTCACAGCTGGAAGAAGCGCGACAAATGGGGCGACTATGGGCCGCTGGATCAGATGCAGCTCACCACCGCCGCACGTTACTGCCAGCTCATCATGAAGGAGCAGAAGGAAGGGAAAGACTTCAAGGAAATTGACCTGCTGGCGCGCCAGTCAGAGCGCCACGCCCGGATCGGTAAATTTAACGATGGCGGGAACGAAGCGGACTTAAACCCGAACGTTGCCAACCGTAATAAAGGGCCACGCCGCCAGCCCGAAAAGAATGTTTTCACCGACGAACAGACCGAAAAGCTGGAAGAAATCTTCCGCAACGGCATGTTTGAATATCAACGCCACTGGTGGCAGGCAGGCGTAAAACACCGCATTCGCAACCTGCTTAAATCACGCCAGATCGGGGCAACATACTTTTTTGCCCGCGAAGCGCTGATTGACGCCATCACCACAGGGCGTAACCAGATTTTCCTCTCAGCCAGTAAGGCGCAGGCGCACGTCTTTAAGCAGTACATCATCGACTTTGCAAAAGAGGTGGATGTTGAGCTGAAAGGCGACCCGATGACGCTGAGCAACGGCGCGTGCCTGTACTTCCTCGGCACCAACGCCCGCACAGCGCAGAGCTACCACGGCAACCTGTACCTTGATGAATATTTCTGGATACCGAAATTCCAGGAGCTGCGCAAGGTTGCCTCCGGTATGGCCATTCACAAGAAATGGCGACAAACCTACTTCTCCACGCCGTCCAGCCTGACCCACAGCGCCTATCCGTTCTGGTCCGGCGGACTGTTCAACCGGGGCCGCGCCAAAGCGGACAAGGTGGATATTGACCTGACCCATAACAACCTTGCGCGCGGCGTGCTCTGCCCGGACGGACAGTATCGCCAGATCGTCACCGTGGAGGATGCGGTGCGCGGCGGTTGTAATCTGTTCGACCTGGACCAGCTGCGCATGGAGTACAGCCCGGACGAATACCAGAACCTGCTGATGTGCGAATTTATAGACGATCTGGCGTCAGTGTTCCCGCTCAGCGAGCTGCAGGCGTGCATGGTGGACAGCTGGGAAGTATGGGCAGATTTTCAGGCGCTGGCGCTGCGCCCGTTTGGCTGGCGCGAAGTCTGGATCGGATACGACCCGGCGAAAGGCACGCAGAACGGTGACAGCGCCGGGTGCGTGGTGGTGGCACCGCCAACCGTGCCGGGCGGCAAGTTCCGCATTCTTGAGCGGCACCAGTGGCGCGGGATGGACTTCCGCGCCCAGGCTGACGCTATCAAAAAGCTGACGCAGCAGTACAACGTGACCTATATCGGCATCGACTCGACCGGCGTCGGTCACGGTGTCTACGAGAACGTGAAAGCGTTCTTTCCTGCCGTGCGAGAGTTTGTCTACAACCCCAACGTCAAAAATGCCCTGGTGCTTAAGGCATACGACATTATCAGCCACCGCCGTCTGGAGTTTGACGCGGGACACACCGACATTGCGCAGTCCTTTATGGCTATCCGCCGGGCCACCACCGCCAGCGGCAACCGCCCAACCTATGAAGCCAGCCGCAGCGAAGAAGCCAGCCACGCAGATTTGGCCTGGGCAACGATGCACGCACTGTTTAACGAACCGCTGCAGGGCGAAGCCGCCAATACCAGCAACATTGTGGAGATTTTCTGATGCACTCAACCCCAACTAACCTCATGACCACCGCCAGCCTGCCTGTTGATCGCCCTTTCTTTGCTTACCAGCATGAATGGAACAGTGGCGCACGCAGCAGAAACCGCGTGCTAACAAAAATGCGTCAGGCTGGCGCGGATTTCTTTTTCGCCTACAAAGCCCTGAACGATGCACTGCATACCGGACGGAACCAGATTTTTCTGGGCTGCACTCCGGCATCAGCCCTGACCGTCAAAACCTACATGTCAGCTTTTTTAAGTGAGGCCGCAGCCTGGACAAATCTTGGGAAAATAAAATCAGGTAAAGCTCATCTGGAACTACCAAACGGTGCAGTCATTTATTTTATCGGGCCGAAAAGCCTCGCCGCCGCGCTCCATGGAAACGTCTACGTGTCAGAGTATGCCAGGGCTGACTCCCCGAAAAATATGATTGCGCTCGCCAAAAGCCTGTCCATGCACGCGCGCTATCACGCTACCTACTACACCACCCCAAGCCCGAACCCGGAAGCATGGCAGGAATACAAGAAGCTGATTGCCCGCAACAGCACAACCAGCATGACCTTTACCGCTGATGACGCTGCAGCATCCGGGGCAACGCTCTTTGATGATGAATGGCTGAATGACATGAAAAAAGAATTATCAGCAGAGGACTGGAGAATGCTGTTTATGTGCGAATGGCCCCAGGCTGACAAGGAGCAGGCGGCATGAGCAAACGTAAAAACAAGAATAACCGCGCAGCGGTAGATCACAACGTTAAATCAGGCGGCGCTGCGGCGGAGGCGTTCAGCTTTGGCGACCCGGTGCCGGTGTTAGACCGACGCGAATTACTGGACTATGTGGAATGCGTGCAGATGGACCGCTGGTATGAGCCGCCGGTGAGCTTTGACGGACTGGCGCGGACCTATCGCGCCGCCGTGCATCACAGCTCACCGATTGCCGTTAAGCGTGACATTCTCAGCAGTACCTACATCCCGCACCGCCTGCTCAGCCAGCAGGCTTTTGCCCGTTTCGTCCAGGACTATCTGGTGTTCGGCAACGCCTATCTGGAAAAGCGCACTAACCGGCTCGGCGGCGTTCTCTCGCTGGAGCCAGCACTGGCGAAGTACACACGGCGCGGCGTGGACCTCGACACCTACTGGTTTGTGCAATATGGCCTGACCACGCAGCCCTATGAATTTACGCAGGGCAACATCTTTCATCTGCTGGAGCCGGATATTAACCAGGAGATTTACGGGCTGCCCGGCTATCTCTCCGCCATCCCGTCAACCCTGCTCAACGAGTCCGCAACGCTGTTCCGCCGGAAGTATTACATCAACGGCAGCCATGCGGGTTTCATCATGTACATGACCGACGCAGCACAGAATCAGGAGGACGTGAACAATATCCGCCAGGCAATGAAAAGCGCCAAAGGGCCGGGCAACTTCCGCAACCTGTTTATGTATTCGCCCAACGGTAAAAAGGACGGTATCCAGATCATCCCGTTATCGGAGGTTGCGGCGAAAGATGAGTTTCTGAACATCAAGAACGTGAGCCGCGATGACATGATGGCAGCGCACCGCGTACCGCCGCAGATGATGGGCATTATTCCCAACAATACCGGCGGCTTTGGTGATGTGGAAAAGGCCAGCCGCGTCTTTGTCCGCAACGAGCTGATGCCGCTGCAGAAGCGACTGCAGGAGCTTAACGACTGGCTGGGCGAAGAAGTGATCCGCTTTGAGCCGTACACGCTGGGACTGACAGAAGACAAGCGCAACGACTGACCCACCGCACCACGACAACAAGACCACCTCTCACAGCGCCCCAGCAGCATTCTGCGGGGCGCTTCTTTTTTGCTGCCGCTCCCTCACCCTCACCGATTGAAGCCGCCAGCGTGCCGGAGGTTGCGCCGGATTTTCACCATTTCACCCCGTTGCGCGCGCTCGTATCCCCGCCACGCCTGCCCGCTTTGTGTAGTGGTTTTCATGCACCTGCATGACATAAGCAAAAGCCCGCCATTCCTGGCGGGCCTCAGCAAAAACGATCCTCAAACGATCATGCGGATTCATGCAGCATAGTCATGCACTACCCTGCTCTGCGTCGCCAGCGGGCCTTCTCCTGCGTGTTGATGGCTTTTTACCACCCAACTTGCGGCAGTCTTTTCTGTCGCGCGCTTCGTCTTCTTTAAATTTGTTATACGTTTCAGTGTCAAAAAACGAGATAGTTTCAACTTCATCTTTAGGGATCAGCACACGGAAATCCTGAATATTCAGGCGCGACATTCCACTAATGACGCCGCTTTCAAGATAGTGCTGATGGTAGTTTGTCGTGATATTTATCGTTAGGTCGTCTTTGTAACGATATCCGCTCAGCATGGGGAGAATTTCAAGGTGTTCAGACAATCCATTTTCCAGCGCCGGACAAGTCACCAGCCCTACATAGATTTTGCGTGATGAAAGTGTAGCGATGATAGGGAATTGACGCGCTGATGCTTCCATGAGTAGCGACTCAAAGGCATTGTTTCCCACAGCCTTTGCCAGTGCATCCCAACGGCGATCACCCTTCGAAGTACGCCGTTTGTTTAGCCAACCGAACAGAGCCGCCAGAACTATTGAAATCACAACCCACGCGATCTGCTTAATTTCATTGATGCGCTGCGGCTTATCCGTTGTGGTGGATAACATCCCGTTAAAGCTGTCTGGAGTCAGATTCAGCGCATTGGAAAGCCAGCGAAACCCACCACTGATGTTAAGAGCGAAGGTAAGAAAGCCGCCAGCGAGGAAAAAGACAATTCCCCATGCAGCCACAAAAAAATAAGCGTCCCAGCCATTGGAACGCTTATATCTATAACGCGTTGAAAGTGATAGGTTTACATATATAAAACCACTAACCAAAATCACTGCTAAAAGTAATGTTGCCATTATCGGGTTCTGTAATAATGTTTTGCTTTGACAGTGCTCGTTTTGATGCCTTCAAGCTTATCCATCTGATCTCTGATGGCTTTCATAGCTTCTTCATTGGACAAATCTACGGACACAAAACCATCTTTACTCAGATTGAGCTTGTCCTGGTTCTCTTTCAGAACCCGTGCCAAACGTTCAACTGGATTACCCAGCCTCAATGCGGCGATACTTGACATAACCCCTCCTTCTTATATGGCGCGGAAGTGTACACTTCGTCACCAGCAACCACAACAGCAAATTCCTTATAACTAAGACAACCGTTTTAACTGTTGGTTGCGTTACTTAACTTAAGTTCATTGCCCCTAATCGCGCAAGATGTTTCTGCCTTAAACCGCTGCATTTAGCATATATAGTGCCTCTTATGAGAAGTAGGCACTAACCAAGACAATTTCTAACGCCTCGCGTGGCTCGTTGTTCAACCTTGCGGACGGTAAAAACCAGTTTTATCGTCCGCAACGTTCGCTAATGTAACCAGCTGTCGTCCTCCCAGACCTGCTGCATTATTTCCATCACTCGCTTTTTGTCTTCATCCAGCTTTAACCCGCTCAGCTCAACGCCGTTGGCGCTGCCCTTACGGATACGAATTGCTGTTTTGGGATACAGAGGGCGCAAATTACGGTAAAGCTCGGATTCAAGGGCGTCCAGTGTAGCCTGGCTAATCTTCTGCTCTTTATCGATCATTATTTCAATGCGCATACAGATCCCCCTTAACTGGTGACGTCCATTGACCGGCAGTATTCATGGCTGCGGATTTTCGCCATCAGCTCGTCGGTCATTTCGGACACCCACTGGATAGCCAGCCGCTTTTCTTCGTCGCTACACTCACTAGCCGCTACAAGCTTGATAAAAAAATCAATGCGCTGGAGTTTCAACGACTCCAAAAGATAATCCTGCATTTTCCCTCCTATCACTACTACGGACACACAATAACTGTATGTATATCCACTGGTTATAAATACAGTATAGTAGGATTTGGTGAATGTAAAACGTTTTTTAGCTGTCAATTAGATCGCTCTGATGCGGATCAATAAGAGCAAGAATTGTTAAAAATGCGGCATCAGTACCACTGACGCCATTTGTCATCTTCCTGCAGACGGTGGTTTCGGTAAAAAATACGCAGCCCGGCACCTGACGGAATACTGCTGCCGCGCAGAAGCAGGTCAATCTCTGACTCGCTAACATCGAACCCTCTGGAACTCAGTTCTGCCTCAAGCTGCAGGCGCTGCTGATCAGAAATAGACTGTTTATATGCTTTTTTCCGCTTCGGTTTTACCAGCCTTAACCTGGCTGTCAGCTCCCGCCGTTCCTTCTGGCCCATGCTGTGGAGATATTCCTGCAGCTCCTTCTCATCCATGGTTTTTATATCGGGTAAATCACCCCCTGATTTGTTCAGATTTTCAATAGGGGGACAGTTATTGCCACGAGTCCAAGGGGCGCAAGCGCCCTGGTCGGCTGCCGCCTCCTGAACGTCAACGGCCTTACGAACCTTTTTCCACTTCACCGCGTGCGTGCAAATCTTGCCCTCTGCAATCGGGGACCAGATGCCATAGATACGAATACCGTGATCGCCGTAGGCGCTCGGCTCGTCGTTAAGCTCGTATGCCGTGCGGACAAGGTGATGTTTGCGGGGAACCAGTACACCGCCCTGCTTCATGATGTAGGTGGCAAAGCAGCCCGCATCTGCAGCCGCCAGTACCGCATCCAGACGCGGGTTATCCAGTACCGGTGCGCCAGCTTTGCGTTCGCCCTGCACTCTCGCCGCCTGACCAGCCAGCAAGCGCAGCTCTCGGTATGCCTGACGTCCCGGAATACCAAAGAAACGGAACTGCTGGACACGATGCAGTGACGCCCAGGCGCTGACATGCTCGGCGCTGTCTCGCAGTGATCTGCCGGTTTCTTTGCTGATTTCTTTAGCCAGCCCGCGCCCGTCGATGTTCTTGCTGATGTATTTGGCGATGTAGCTGGTCGGCGTGCCCTTGCGCGGGTTGATTAGCTCGGACTTGAAGCGCGGCCCGGTATTGGTGCCCAGCTCCTCGCGGTCTTCACGGATGGCAAACTTGCGCAGCATCGCAGTGATGGAACGGCGGTCTTTTTTGCGCATGAAGCACAGCAGATGCCAGTGCACGGTGCCGTCATGGTGCGGCTCTGCCACGCGGACGCCATACCAGCGCAGACCCGCCTTGTGCATGGACTTGCGGAAAGCGGCGAACGTATCAACCAGATAGTCACTGCTCTGCCGGACGGTAGCGCTGGTCCATTTCGGATTAGGTCTGCCGTTGTTGAGGGTTGCGTGGAAGCGTGACGGGCAGGTGATGGTATAAAACACCGCGCAGTCTCCGCGCATTTCCGCTATCAGCTCCAGCCCTTTGACGCAGGCCATCATTTCGTTGCGGCAGTGTGCCGGGTTGCTGTTGCTGGCGTTCACCACGTCTTCCATGTCCAGCGTGTCACCGTCTTCGTTGACCAGCTCATGCGAGCGGAAGAACTCCAGCGATTTGCGGCGCTGCTCGCGTTTGTGGATCACGGCTTCATAGCTGACATACGGGGATGCTTTTTTGTTGACCAGGCAGACGGCACGCAGCTGTTCCTCCCGCCACTCGCAACGCATCTGCCACAATTTTCGATACCACCAGTCCGCGCACAGCATACGCGCCAGCGACGATGGGATAAGTTCATAAGGCACCGGCTTGCGGCGGTGCTTTTTGCGGCGTAGCTGCTCAAACGCTGGCGGGATGACCTCAAGGCGCATGGCTTCTGCAGCAACCCTTTCCCATGCCTGGCGGATTTCTTCTGGTTTTACATCATCGCTGACAAACAGATCACCGCAGGCCGCATCGAGACACATACTCATATGTGCCGCAACCAGCGTGGAAAGGCGCTTGACCTGATCCTGATTCATTTCAGGCAGTACCAGCAGCCCCTCCAGCCCGTCATGACTCGCCATGAACCGGAAAGAGGCAGATACCTGACTGTCACGCACGCGCTCCAGCCGCTCAAGACACGGCCTGATGGTTTCGCGCAGGTAGCGGGAATAGGCTTTTTCTCTGCCCAGACTATGGAAATATTTAATCCGCTCCAGCAGAGGCTTGCTGATATGGGACGGCATGGCGTTAACGTCAGCCAGAATGACCAGATCGGGATTAAAACGCTGCTGCTCGCGCGCCATTTTGGCACGACTAATCAGCCGGTCCTGCTCCATTTCGCGCTGGACAGGATCACGGGATTCATTGAAGAAATAGCGTTCCCAGACCTCATCGCTCAGCGCCTCACGGCGCAGCTGCTCCTGCTCGTTATCCGCAGCGTAAAGAGCGATCAGGTTTGAAAGCGCAGACTCCGGCGCAACTTCCGCCGGGTCCAGATATGGATTAACCGCTTTTTTTGGGTTATTCCATGGAAAGGCCACGGCGGCCTCATTCGAGCCGCCGGTGGTTGCTACATTGTGGGACGCGAACTTGCCTACCGTCACGCCCGCACCTCTAAAATAACCGAGCACACATCCCCGTGGGTGGAATAAACCCGATTAAAGCGTGTTGCTCCTGAAACGGCGATTATTTCTGCTGCGGACTTACTATCACCGGCAGCCACGCCCATGCTGCGCTTTGCAGTGATGCGATGGCGGGTAAAATTACGATAAAGCGAACGGGCCAGGGACGTGTCGCTGTTGGACACGATAACCGGGTGACCTTCTGATGACCGGCGTTCAAGAATAGACGCCAGATGATACTGATCGTCCTCCGTAAAACCGGCAGTGTGATAAGCGGTAAACGTGCCATCGTATGGTGGGTCACAATAAACAACATCACCCGTCCGCAGCAGCGCCAGTGTTTCGTCATAGCTGGCACAGATAAACGTTGCGCGTTGAGCCTTTTCTGCAAAAGCGCGTATCTCATTTTCAGGAAAATACGGATTTTTATAATTACCGTAAGGGACATTAAAATGACCGCTCAAGTTATAGCGGCACAGCCCACGATAACCATGACGATTCAGATAAAGGAAATATACTGCTTTCATGAAATCAGTAATTTCAGAGGAATGATTAAATTCATGCCTAATGTTGTAATAAGCCACTTCTCTATTCGCAATCGCAAAAATATTTTTTGCGCGTGATATGAAAGCTTCACAATCAAGGGCAATTTTTTTATAGAGATTGATAAGATCGGGATTAATATCCGCGACAAGATAATGAGGATAGTCTGTCGCCATCATTACAGCGCATGAACCCGCGAAAGGTTCAACCAGTCGCGGGCCAGCAGGAAGGTGCTTAATCAGTTCCGGCATGATGGCGGTTTTATTTCCCGCCCATTTCAGGATGGTGCTCATACAGCACCTCCATTGTAGTGTTTGCCTTTCAGCTCTGCGATTTCCTGACAGGTGACGCAGCACTGCACGCCCGGAATGGCGCGGCGGCGTGCTGGCGGGATCGGTGCATCGCAATCAATGCAGAGAACTCTGGAAACGCCCGACGTTTTATTGCGGGCGGTGTGGATGTGGCGCTGGCGTTCTTCTTCAACGCTCTGCTGTACGAGGTCCATAGAATCAGCCATCAGTGGATCTCCTGCGCTTCGTTCTGAATCTTCACCGCTTCCTGACGCAGCAACTCAGCCGCTTCTGTATGGTTAAGCTGACGTGACACGATACGGGCTGCCAAAGAGTCCAGACGTGCAGCCATCACATCTGCGCGTCCACGGCGTTCTTCTTTGCGTGCCTCAGTCAGCAGCAGGTTGAGTCCAGCATCATCTGGTCCGGTTTTAGTGGTACGGGTTTCAATATTTCGCATCGTTGTTTCTCCTGAATTTGGGCAATAAGAAGCCCGGCGGGTTTACGCCATTAATTTCTGTTGTGGGTTAATTCGGCATGGTTAGCCGCTTTGGAAATAAGCTCACCACTGCACGAAAATGATTCATTGCTTTCACCAGTTCCCGCTTTTCGTCAGTAGTCAGATCACTAATATTGACGCCGTGACGTTCTGCCGGAATTTTTGCCATATAAAAAATGGCTGCCAGTGCCCGCTCATTCTGTTTATTATTTACGTCGCGTGGATCGCGCATATCTTTAATAAACCTTTCAAGCTCCGGCTCAATATTCAGACCAAACACTTTAGCCCTCAATTCCGCAATATGGTTCAGTCCGTCCAGGCGTTTACCGGGGCTTAATGGAACAGTCGCCGTAGCGCCTTCAATAGCCATGATTTCCCCTGTTTGGTTGTGGACAGGTCAGCCAGCAGTTCATCCTGAGAGCGGCACGGGTGCCAGCGTTTGCCATCCTTCCCCATGATCCAGCCATGACCGTAGTGCATTGCCGGGCTTTGCTTTATGAGAAGTGACGCGAAAGATGGTTCTTTAGTCAGCATAACCACCTCAGATCAGACCGAACGAAGCGCCGAGGCCCGTCACGGTATCCACCGCGCTTGCCATCGCCGGGTTAGCTTGCAAACGCGCCTGCATCGAAACGGCAGCCAGTGCCATCAGACGAGTAACAGAGTTTATGCTGCTGATAACATCGCGGCGGCCTGCAGTGGTTTTCACATCACCCGATACGGCACCGGCAGCAACACGTCCGATTTCAGCAGTAGCGCTCATGACGTAATGCGGCAGCTTCTCTTTTGCCACTTCGTTCATCGGTACGCATGGCAGGCAGTGAATCTGAGCCAGAAAACCGTCAACCAGGGTGGAGTCCTCAGTGATATCCGTCAGCATCCAGATTTCCGGCGGCGTCAGTTGATGTGGCTGGTCCGGGTTCAGCTTGTTGCGCAGAGTCTGGACATTCATTCCGGCGCGTTCCGCCAGCTTCGCCATGTTGTGACGTAGTGCGAAAGCCCGGCAGGCGTCGTCAAAGTGCGGATGTTTGGAAATCTTATAATCAAACATGTGAGCCTCTTCGAAAGTTCTCATAATTGAACTCACTGACCAACAACAACGCGAAAGTTGGAATGACCAAGGGACTCGCGAACCTGATCGGTTTTGTACATAAGATAACGCAGGCTTACGCGGCCCTTGTTTTTATCCTTTTTAACCATGTATTTAGCCAGCTGACCATTGTGGATTTTTTGATAAACAGAGCCGCGTGAAACGCCTTCCCATTCGGCGAATTCCGCAGGCGTAGCCATCTCTTTTGGTACACGAATTGAAATATCAGTGCTCATAGTGCAGTATCTCTCAGTTAAGGTTTGGTTTATGTCGTTTTATCTTGTTTTATGTGATTCAATATTTGAACAATCGAGATACTACGATCCAATATTTGATACGTCAATAGGATTAAAAAATGGTACAGGTGAAAGCTGGGGAGAATACAGGGGGTAGAGATGCTATTCATAGGTTGATGGCTGCCTATGATTTCAAGTCCAGACAGCAGCTATGCGATCACCTAGGCGCATCTAAAAGCACCATGGCAAACAGATACTTAAGGGACAGCTTTCCTGCGGAATGGGTGATCCAATGCGCTCTTGAAACAGGCGTTTCGTTACTCTGGCTAACCACAGGACAAGGCGAACCAGGAGCAAAAATTGATGATAAAAAAAGTATCAATATCGTGAACTTCAGCAAGGTAAAACCTCTTTCTGAACTTATATCGCCAGAGATCGACAAGGCTACCCTTGTAGGAGGTTCGTTGGTTGAAGCCGGGAAGGCCATCATTGATAGCAGCCTGCTTCCCCCTGACTCAAACGAGCTGCTTCTCGTAAATACCACTGGCGATTCATATTTAGTTGACCGTAACCAGACACCACCAGTGAATGGGATGTGGTTGGTCGATATCGACGGGATAAAAAGCATTGTTAAGCTAACTCGCCTTCCGGGAAACAGATTAGTTGTGCATCAAGATGACTCTTCGTTTGAGTGCAGCTTGGATGATATCGAGGTTGTTGGCCGCGCATTGAAAATTATTAAGAGCCTTTGATATGACCATCAGAAAACAGCCGAACGGAAAATGGTTGTGCGAGTGTTACCCGAACGGGCGTGACGGCAAGCGCGTGCGCAAGCAATTTGCGACAAAGGGCGAGGCTGTAGCATTCGAAAACTTCACCATGGATGAAGTGAACAAAAAGCCGTGGCTGGGTGAAAAGGAAGATCGGCGGCGTTTGTCAGAATTGATAGAGCAGTGGCACTCCCTTTACGGCCAGACGCTCGCAGACCCCAAGCGCCTAATGGCGAAACTGAATATTATCTGCAATGGCCTGGGCGATCCCGTCGCCTCTGAGTTAACCGCCGGTGACTTTACAAAATATCGCGAAGCACGATTAAAAGGTGAAGTACGTAACGAAGACGGCGCGCTGATGTCGCCAGTAAAGCCCCGCACGGTAAACCTGGAACAGCGTAACCTATCATCCGTTTTTGGCACCCTGAAAAAGCTGGGCCACTGGTCAGCGCCTAACCCGCTCGCCGGGCTACCAACATTCAAAATCGCGGAGGGGGAACTGGCGTTCCTTGCCCAAGACGAAATTAAACGCCTGCTTGATGCCTGCGCTGATTCTCAAAGCCCCAGCCTATTAATGATCGCAAAGGTATGCCTAGCCACCGGCGCGCGGTGGAGTGAAGCCGAAAACCTGCAGGGCCATCAGTTATCTAAATACCGGATCACCTATACCAAAACCAAAGGCAAGAAAAACCGAACCGTACCGATATCTCAGGATCTGTATGACGATCTGCCCAAAAACAGAGGTAAGCTATTCACGCCCTGCAGAAAAGCTTTTGAGCGCGCAGTAAAAAGAGCGGGTATCGACTTGCCTGAAGGCCAGTGCACGCATGTACTGCGCCATACATTCGCCAGCCACTTTATGATGAACGGCGGAAACATACTGGTACTGCGCGATATTCTAGGCCATGCCGATATTAAAATGACGATGGTTTACGCACACTTTGCACCCGACCACCTGGAAGATGCCGTTACCAAAAACCCGCTTCACAATCTCAACTGGAACCGCTAATTTATGGCGGCACTTTGGCGGCAGAGCGTTAAAAAGGCATAAAACGCACAAACACCAAATAACACTAACACTCTGTTTTTAAACGTAAATCACTGTTTTCATTACAGTAAAAATGGTATGTAGAAATTTCGGACGCGGGTTCAACTCCCGCCAGCTCCACCACTTTTTAGTTGTTTGAAGTACAATTAAGTCTACTAAGCCCGCACAGCACAAGCTCTGCGGGCTTTTTTACGTCTATTGTCGTCCAGTGAGAATTGCTGAGAACTACGAGTTATGGCACCCTGAATAGGACCCACTAAGAAGGGTCCAAAAATCGAGGGTCCCAAATGGCAAAAATCGCTAAGAAGCTCACTGACACTGAAATCAAAAGCACCAAACCTGCCGAGAAAGAGGTTAACCTTTTTGACGGCGATGGTTTGCTCCTGCGAATCGCTCCCCTGGCGAAGGGAGGGAAGAAAAATTGGTATTTCAGATATGCAGTGCCTGTGACCAAAAAGCGAACTAAGGTGAGCTTAGGAACCTATCCTCATCTTACACTTGCTAAGGCACGAGCTTTACGTGATGAATACTTGTCGTTGCTTGCAAATGGTATAGACCCACAAGTTCATAACACCCAGAAAGCCAATGCCCTAATGACCTGCTCCCCGTTGATTAGTACACCCCGATGTTAGTAATGTCTTCATAAGCCACATGAGGACATCCCCATGAAGAAGCGTTTTTCCGACGAACAGATCATCAG
>NZ_JBMKGI010000020.1:0-48257 GCF_049238885.1 Enterobacter cloacae complex sp. BZL2005
TGATGATCTGTTCGTCGGAAAAACGCTTCTTCATGGGGATGTCCTCATGTGGCTTATGAAGACATTACTAACATCGGGGTGTACTAATCAACGGGGAGCAGGTCAACGGAGGCTAATGCTAATACAAAAAGTGTGTTTTTCATCCTTTTTCACACAATTACATAATCTCGAATAAAATACTAATTATATCAATAGACTACACATTGCATAGAGAACTAAAGAAGGTCTTGACCGAGCAAGGAAGGTAGGTAAAAGTTAGGCGGTTGCAACAGATATTCGTAAGCGACTTCTGGAAGCCAATATGAAGAGGTCTCAGCCAAGCAAAAAGTGGGATTAAGTCTTCCTACGATTAAAGGGAACTGGAACATGCATCAAGAATGACGGGCACGTTCCAACAACCCAAAAACAAGACCGCGAGCGAAGCGAGTTCCGTCAAGCGAAGCGAAGACGGATAGTTAGCGTTGATTAAAAAACATACGGAAATGTACTGTTTTTTCTATATATAAAATATAAATATTATAAACAGTACATAGTACACAGACACTCACTACGTTCGTGTCCCTCGCTGCGCTCGGAATTTTGAAGTAATGTATGAATGTATCAGCATAGCAACTATAGTTGAACTATCATGCATCTGACCGAAGCATAAAGTTAACCAGGAACAAATCATGCCTTAAAACGCTCTGAGCGAGGCTGTAAGCGATTTTCATGATATGGGTAATGGATTGCATACCTTGGAAAGAAAAACGCGCTACGGGCTTCCTGTGCGATATTTACGAATTCAGTACTTTGCTACTCAATTTTGATGTTGAGTACATGCGCGTTCCCTTCCCTGTTTGCGCTTTACCGCGTTCTTTTGCCAGGTAAGAAAGCCAGAATACCGGACCTTCGAGTGATGAAGGATGTTCACGATGAATGACGTAGTGATCGGGATAGTCTTTAGTGGCTTTAGCCAAGTTTACCAGCGTTGCTTTACCACCTGTCAGTTTCATCCAGATTTCCGTAATAATACCAGCGATCCCTCTTTCTGGCGTTCCAAACCATCTTACCGAACGATGTGGAAGTGCAATCCAGCAATGGTAATGGGGTTGTGAAGCCTTTTCCTGTTCGCAAACCCAACCGTAAGCAAAATCGATAATAGGTTCCGATAAACCGTTATTCCCAGACCCTAGGAGGTCACGTAATCGTTTGAACAAGTTGCGTATGTATTTGTTACCTGCTTCAACAGAAGTGAACTCAGGGAGGTGGAGATCAAAACGGGTAAGGAACACTCGACTGTAGAGCTTCAGGATTGCGTTCAGTTCGTTGATTGTTGAAATAAGTATGTCATGACGAACACCAGAGCCGATTCTTGTGTTAATCCGGTATGCATGACCATCATGAACAAAGGAGTTGCCATTAATTGTTTTGTAACGTCCGTGTTCATGGTAGACGGTACGAAAACTTGTTGCCGATAAAACCGACGATTCGAATAGGGTTTGTGATTGTTGCATCATTGTTAAATTAACCTTTTTGTACTCAGAAAGAGATCACACCCCCTACATAGTTACTACCTAAAACCACGGTAAAACGATGGCATTTGCGATAGCGCAAAGCCGCCTTGCATCTGACGTTGGGGATGTTTTCGAGGAGAGAAATACTACGGAACAAAGTTTACGGAAATATTTATAATAACTCATTATTATATCAGAAGGAGTGAAAGGGGGCAACGGAAATCATGCCTTGATAAAAGAGGGATGATGATTGTGTGGGGTGTTGGTAACAACGGAGAAATTCAAAGGGATTTACAATCTTGTCTTTGGCTTCCTTCCGGCATACACAGTTGAGTGGGAGCTGTAATTTTCAACATTGCAGTAACCTGATTGTTCACAGTGTACATCGGCAAATATCAATTATACCCATTACACTTCAGTGAACACTGACGGCAACGTGATCGACTTCGTGGTGTTCGGGATCCTGCACGGCCTGTCGACTAAGTGGTATCTGGTCCCTGTCGTGGCGGCAATCTGGTTTGCGGTGTACTACGGGATCTTCCGCTTCGCCATCACCCGCTTTAACCTGAAAACGCCAGGACGCGATATTGATACGGCCACCAGCGTTGAACAGGCGGTTGCCGGTACCGTGGGCAAATCCGGCTATAACACCCCTGCCATTCTGGCGGCGCTGGGCGGTGCGGATAACATCACCTCGCTGGATAACTGCATTACCCGCCTGCGTTTGTCGGTGGCGGATATGTCAAAAGTGGATACCAACGCCCTCAAGGCCAACCGGGCCATCGGCGTGGTACAGTTAAACCAGCACAATTTGCAGGTGGTTATCGGCCCGCAGGTACAGTCAGTGAAAGATGAGCTGGCGACCCTGATGCGAACAGTAGAAGCCTGATGCCTCAGCCCCCTCACCATGAGGGGGTTTTACGTTAAGGATTAAAGCATGTTTGATTTCTCAACCGTCGTGGATCGACACGGCACCTGGTGTACGCAGTGGGACTATGTCGCCGACCGCTTTGGCGCGGCGGATCTGCTGCCCTTCACCATCTCGGATATGGATTTCGCCACCGCCCCCTGCATAACCGACGCGCTGCAACAGCGCATTCATCACGGCGTGTTTGGCTATAGCCGCTGGAAAAACGACGAGTTTCTCGCCGCCGTCGCACACTGGTTCCAGCAGCGCTTTAACACCCGAATTGATACCGAAAGCGTGGTTTATGGCCCCTCCGTCATCTACATGGTCTCGGAACTGATTCGCCTCTGGTCAAAACCCGACGACGGCGTGGTGGTTCACACCCCGGCATACGATGCCTTTTACAAAGCCATAGAGGGAAACGGGCGTCGTGTTGTGGCGGTTGAAATGGAAAAACAGGCCGCTGGCTGGCAGAGCAATATGGCAACCCTGGAAGCGGCGCTGGCGAAACCGGAAAACAAAATTTTGATGCTGTGCAGCCCGCAGAATCCGACCGGCAAGGTCTGGACGCGGGATGAATTGACGCAGATGGCGGAACTCTGCGAGCGCTATGACGTGGCGGTTATCAGCGATGAAATCCATATGGACATGGTGTGGGGAGAACATCGTCACACGCCGTGGACCGCAGTGGCGCGGAGCAAATGGGCGCTTCTGACCTCCGGTTCGAAAAGCTTTAACATTCCGGCGCTGACGGGGGCTTATGGCCTGATCGGCGATGAAGAGAGCCGTAACGGCTATCTCAGCGCGTTAAAAGGTCGGGACGGGCTCTCTTCCCCTTCCGTGCTGGCGCTAACGGCGCATATCGCCGCCTATCAGCAAGGGGGGCCGTGGCTGGATGCCCTGCGGGGTTATCTGGAAGAGAATCTGTTGTATATCGCTCAGGAAGTAAACCGCGCTTTTCCGAAACTCAACTGGCAGCCGCCGGAAGCGACCTATCTGGCCTGGATCGATCTGCGTCCGCTGAACATTGACGATCGGGCGCTGCAAAAAGTGCTGATCGAGCAGCAAAAGGTCGCCATCATGCCGGGATATACCTATGGAAAAGAGGGAAATGGCTTCGTACGCCTGAATGCGGGCTGCCCGCGCAGCAAGCTGGAGCAAGGGGTTCAACGCCTGATTGCCGGCATTAATACGCTTCTGTAATCAATTTGCGCAACGGAATATTCCCTTGCGCAAATAGCTTTTTACCCCGTTTTGTTTTTATAATATGGCGCACTTTAACCAGAAAAGAGTGCGACCATGATTGATACACGCCTGCCTTTAACTGATATTCATCGTCACCTTGACGGTAACATTCGTGCCCAAACCATCCTCGATCTTGGCCGCCAGTTCAATTTAACGCTTCCTGCTCAGACCCTTGAGTCCCTGATCCCTCACGTACAGGTGACCTCTAATGAACCGGACCTGGTCAGCTTCCTGAGCAAACTCGACTGGGGCGTGAAAATGCTGGCGTCGCTGGATGCCTGCCGCCGCGTGGCGTTTGAGAACATCGAAGATGCCGCCCGCAACGGCCTGCACTACGTCGAGCTGCGCTTCTCGCCGGGCTACATGGCGATGACCCACAACCTGCCCGTTGCAGGCGTCGTGGAAGCCGTCATTGAAGGCGTCCGAGAAGGGTGTAAAACCTTCGACGTCCAGGCTCGCCTGATCGGCATCATGAGCCGTACCTTCGGTGAAGCCGCCTGCCTGCGGGAGCTGGAAGCGCTGCTGGCCCATCGTGATGCCATCACCGCCGTCGATCTCGCCGGTGACGAGCTGGGCTTCCCGGGCAGCCTGTTCCTCTCCCACTTCAACCGCGCGCGCGATGCCGGCTGGCACATTACCGTGCACGCGGGTGAAGCGGCTGGCCCGGAAAGCATCTGGCAGGCCATCCGCGAGCTGGGCGCCGAACGTATCGGTCACGGCGTGAAGGCGGTAGAAGACCGCGCCCTGATGGATTTCCTGGCGGAGCAGCGTATCGGGATTGAGTCGTGCCTGACGTCTAACATTCAGACCAGCACCGTAGCATCGCTGTCGCAGCACCCGCTGAAAACCTTCCTCGAGCACGGCGTGCTGGCCTCGCTGAATACGGACGATCCGGCGGTTCAGGGCGTGGATATCATTCACGAGTACAACATCGCCGCACCGCAGGCGGGTCTGAGCCGCGAGCAGATCCGTCAGGCGCAGATCAACGGGCTGGAGATCGCCTTCCTGACGCCTGCAGAGAAGCAGGCGCTGCGGGATAAGGTGGCAACCGCGTAACCCCCTTTGCCGGGTGGCGGCTACGCCTTACCCGGCCTACAGCAACGTCAAAAACTTATGCCAGACAGAGCGTCGCGCGATGTTTGGCAGATTCGATCCCCAGCTCAATCAGCTCCATAATCTGTATCGCCTGGCTTGCCGGAACCGGATTCTCTCCCGTGCCGTTCAGCGCATCGCGAATAGCGGCATAATACGCCGGATAGTTACCCGGTATCGTCAGCAAGGTCTCTTCGACCAGCTCCTCGCCTTCCACCCGCGTGACGACGCCGTCGCGCATATCATAGCCCCAGTCTTCCTGCGGCAGACGCTCACCGTTTTTCAGCCTGTCTTCCTGCGGATCGAGACCAAACTTCACGTAGCTGCCGCGCGTGCCGTGAATAATATAGCGGGCAGATTCTGCCGCCGCGACCATCGTCCCGTGCAGCACAATTCGCCGCTGCGGGTAACTGAGCACCGCGTGAAAGTAATCAATCGTCTGCGCACCGGGCCTGAGCTGGGCCAGATCGACCGTCATGCTCACCGGCAGGCCAAAGAGATTGACGGCCTGATCCAGCAGATGCGGGGCTAAATCATACCAGATACCGCTGCCAGGACCGGCCTGCTCGCGCCAGCGGTTTCGTACCTGCGGGCGAAAGCGGTCAAAGTGCGACTCAAAAAAGAGGATCTCCCCTAACGTACCTTCACTGAGAAGCCGTTTTACCGTCAGAAAATCGCTGTCCCAGCGTCGGTTATGGAACACCGACAGCAGCCTGCCCAGACTCTTTGCCAGCGCATCCAGCTCGCGAGCCTGTGACAGTGTCACGGTAAAGGGCTTATCGACAACCACATGCTTCCCGGCTTCCAGCGCGGCCTTTGCCAGCGGAAAGTGGGTATCGTTCGGCGTGGGAATGACGATTAAATCAATGTTTGGATCGTTGAAAAGATGTTTTGGCTCGGAGACAACCGGCACAGAAGGCCAGTCTGCATGGACTTTAGCAGCGTCGCTGCTGGATACCGCCGCCAGCGTCATCCCCGGCGTCCCGGCTATCAGAGGCGCATGAAACGTTTTGCTCGCGTACCCGTAACCAATAAGCCCAACGCGGATATTATCACTCATAGTGTCATCCTCTTTTAAGTCGTTCTTATTTCACACTGGCTAGTCTGGCATTACCACGGATTAATAATGTGCCGTATGACGTAAAATAGCAGGTTATACGGATTGTTTTTGTTACATAGTATTAACCTACTGATTTTGTTTAAGGGAACCGTTCCCAAAGCCCTTGCCGTCAGAGAAACGTCGCTGTAACATTTGCGCCCTGTCTTTATGGATAAAGTACAATTACACATCATGACGTCAATTATTAATCGAATCATTGAATTAGCGGGATGGATTGTCCTTGGAGTGTCGGTCATTTTGCTGGGCGTTGCCAGCCATATCGATAACTACCAGCCGCCGGAGCCTGTCACCGTCGCTCAACCTAAGTAACCGGTTACTGCAATAAAGAGTGACATAATATGTCAGTTACTTATTGCCAGCCCTGGTGAACACGGTTAACCTTCTCTTCCAGGCATCGTCTGATGCCTGAATTTCAGCAAAGAAAACTCCTAATTTCGTCGCGTTACCTGAGTGGGCTGTTTACGTCTTTATTAATCCGTTTATTATTCGAACGAATTACCTTAACTGGTATTACTCACTTTTATATGGAAACTTATTAACATGACAGTTCAGGACTATTTATTAAAATTTCGCAAGATCAATTCGCTTGAGAGCCTGGAAAAACTGTTTGACCATCTGAACTACACCCTGTCGGATAATCAGGAAATCATTAATATGTATCGCGCCGCTGACCATCGCCGTGCGGAGCTGGTCTCCGGTGGCCGTTTGTTCAACGTCGGCGAAGTGCCAAAGTCCGTGTGGCGTTACGTTTTATAAGAAAGTAGCCATCCGCGCGAAATGTTATATACTCTCCGCCCTGCCAACTGGCTGTACAACATTTCGCGCAGATTATGGGAGAGTTCATGACCGCAACGCCTGGAGAACGCATTGGAGGCTGGTTAATCGCCCCACTGGCATGGCTGCTGGTTGCCTTATTAAGCGCATCACTTGCGCTGCTGCTTTATACCACCGCACTGATTACCCCTCACGCCATTCAGACCCTGTTGTCGCAAAGCGTGCTTAATATTGCTTTGTGGTTTGTGTCGTTCGTTTTCGCGATCGGGATGTGGTACTACACGCTGTGGCTGACCATCGCCTTCTTTAAGCGCCGTAAGAATGTGCCTAAGCACTACATTATCTGGCTGCTGGTTTCGGTCCTGCTGGCGGTGAAGGCGTTTGCTTTTTCGCCCGTTTCAGACGCGCTGGCCGTTCGTCAGCTGCTTTTCCCGTTGCTGGCCGCGGCGCTGCTGGTGCCCTACTTCAAGCGTTCGACGCGGGTGAAAAACACCTTCGTGAACCCGTAATAACCCTACAGATAACCTGTTGTCGCCTGCCTGGGTTTGTCCGATAATAGGCGGCTTTTTTATTTCAGGCTAAATAATGACCGATTACTTACTGCTCTTTGTCGGCACCGTGCTGGTTAACAACTTCGTTCTGGTGAAGTTCCTTGGCCTGTGCCCGTTTATGGGCGTTTCCAAAAAGCTGGAAACGGCAATGGGTATGGGGCTGGCGACGACCTTCGTCATGACGCTGGCGTCCATCTGCGCGTGGTGGATTGATACCTGGATCCTCATCCCGCTGGGGTTAACCTATCTCCGTACGCTGGCCTTTATTCTGGTTATCGCGGTGGTGGTGCAGTTTACCGAAATGGTGGTGCGCAAAACCAGCCCGGCGCTCTATCGCCTGCTGGGCATCTTCCTGCCGCTGATCACCACTAACTGCGCCGTTCTCGGCGTGGCGCTGCTGAACATCAACCTGGGTCATAACTTTATGCAATCGGCGCTGTATGGTTTTTCTGCGGCTGTCGGTTTCTCTTTGGTCATGGTGCTGTTTGCCTCTATTCGCGAGCGCCTGGCAGCAGCGGATATTCCTGCGCCCTTCCGCGGTAACGCGATTGCGCTGGTCACCGCCGGTTTAATGTCTCTGGCCTTTATGGGCTTTAGTGGTCTGGTGAAGTTGTAATGAATGCTATCTGGATTGCCATCGCCTCTATCAGCGTCCTGGGGTTGGTGTTTGGCCTTATCCTGGGTTACGCCTCCCGCCGTTTCGCGGTAGAGGACGATCCCGTTGTTGAGAAAATTGATGAGCTTCTGCCGCAAAGCCAGTGCGGGCAGTGTGGCTACCCGGGCTGCCGCCCCTATGCCGAAGCGGTAGGGGTTCAGGGTGAAAAAATTAACCGCTGTGCGCCCGGTGGCGAAGCGGTGATGTTGAAAATTGCGGCCCTGCTTAACGTTGATCCGCAGCCTGTTGACGGCGATGCGGATGTGCAGGAGCCGGTCCGCGCGCTGGCCGTGATCGACGAAGCGAACTGCATCGGCTGCACCAAATGTATTCAGGCCTGCCCGGTCGACGCCATTGTTGGCGCAACCCGCGCCATGCACACCGTCGTGGCGGACCTGTGCACCGGCTGTAACCTCTGCGTAGCCCCCTGCCCGACACAATGTATCGAGCTGCGCCCGGTTGAAACGACTACCGAAAGCTGGAAGTGGGATCTTCAAACCATTCCGGTTCGCAATATTCCTGTGGAACAACATGCTTAAGTTATTTTCTGCTTTCAGAAAAGAGAAGATTTGGGACTTTGACGGGGGTATTCACCCACCAGAGATGAAAACCCAGTCTAACGGCACGCCGCTGCGTCAAATTCCGCTGGCAACCCGTTTCGTTATGCCGCTCAAGCAGCACATCGGCGCGGAGGGTGAGCTGTGCGTGAAAGAAGGCGATACCGTCCTTCGCGGCCAGCCGCTGACCTTTGGTCGCGGACGTATGCTGCCGGTGCACGCCCCCACTTCCGGTAAGGTGGTCGCCATCGCGCCCCATACGGTGGCCCATCCATCAGCGCTCTCAGAGCTGAGCGTGATGATTGAAGCCGACGGCGAAGACCGCTGGATCGACCGCGATGGCTGGAGCGACTACCGCTCCCGCAGCCGCGAGGCGCTTATCGAACGCATTCATCAGTTCGGCGTTGCTGGCCTGGGTGGCGCAGGCTTCCCGACCGGCGTCAAGCTGCGCGGCGGTGGCGATAACATTCAGACGCTGATTATCAACGCCGCCGAATGCGAACCGTACATCACCGCCGACGATCGTCTGATGCAGGACTGCGCCGCCCAGGTGGTGGAAGGCATCCGCATCCTCGCGCACATTCTGCAGCCGCGAGAAGTGCTGATTGGTATCGAAGACAATAAACCGCAGGCTATCTCAATGCTGCGCGCCGTGCTGGCGGGCAGTCACGATATTAGCCTGCGCGTTATCCCGACCAAATACCCCTCTGGCGGTGCTAAACAGCTGACGCAAATTCTCACCGGTAAGCAGGTTCCGCACGGCGGACGCTCTTCAGATATCGGCGTGCTGATGCAGAACGTCGGGACCGCGTACGCCGTGAAGCGCGCGGTGATCGACGGCGAGCCGCTGACCGAACGCGTGGTAACGCTGACCGGGGAAGCGGTCTCTCGTCCGGGCAACGTCTGGGCGCGACTGGGTACGCCGGTGCGTCACCTGCTGGAGCAGGCTGAGTTTTGCCCGTCCAGCGACCAGATGGTGATCATGGGCGGCCCGCTGATGGGCTTTACTCTGCCGTGGCTCGATGTGCCGGTAGTCAAAATCACCAACTGCCTGCTCGCCCCTTCCCCGACCGAGATGGGTGAAGAGCAGGAAGAAAAAGGCTGTATTCGCTGCAGCGCCTGTGCCGACGCCTGCCCGGCGGATCTGCTCCCGCAGCAGCTGTACTGGTACAGCAAAGGCCAGCTGCACGACAAGGCGACAGCCCATAACCTGGCCGACTGCATCGAATGCGGCGCCTGCGCCTGGGTCTGCCCTAGCAACATTCCTCTGGTGCAGTATTTCCGCCAGGAGAAGGCGGAAATTTATGCCATCTCCATGGAAGAAAAACGCGCGGCGGAAGCCAAAGCACGCTTTGAAGCACGCCAGGCGCGACTGGAGCGTGAAAAAATCGCCCGTCAGGAGCGCCATAAGCAGGCCGCCGTTCAGCCCGGCGAGAAAGATCAGGATGCGATTAATGCCGCACTGGCTCGCGTTCGCGAGAAAAAAGCGACCGCGGCGCAGCCTGTGGTGATCCCGGCAGGCGAGAAGCCGGACAACAGCGAAGCCATTGCGGCGCGTGAAGCGCGTAAAGCTCAGGCTCGCGCCCGTCAGGCTGAAAAAGCGCAAACGGGCCAGGCAGAGACGGAGATCGACCCGCGTAAAGCCGCCGTTGAGGCGGCGATAGCCCGCGCTAAAGCCCGCAAAGCCGGTGAGCAAAGCGTGGTGGTTGAGCAGGAAGCGGTCGACCCTCGCAAAGCGGCCGTTGAGGCAGCGATTGCCCGTGCCAAAGCCCGCAAAGCGGCGCAGCAGACGCCAACCGCAGAACCCGACGCGCCGGTCGATCCGCGTAAAGCCGCCGTCGAAGCGGCGATTGCCCGCGCTAAAGCCCGTAAAGCAGCGCAGCAGGATGAGCAACCGCAGGCCGCCAACGATGACCCGCGCAAAGCCGCCGTCGCCGCCGCCATTGCGCGCGTTCAGGCAAAGAAAGCCGCACAGCAAGCAGTTAACGAGGATTAAATGGTTTTCAGAATCGCAAGCTCCCCTTACACCCACAATCAGCGCCAGACATCGCGCATTATGATGCTGGTCTGCCTGGCGGCGCTGCCGGGCATTGCCGTTCAGTGCTGGTTTTTCGGCTGGGGAACCCTGTTCCAGATAATCCTGGGCTGTGCCAGCGCCTTAGCGGCGGAAGCCCTTGTCCTTAAGCTGCGCAAGGCGGCGGTCTCCCGCATTCTGGCCGATAACTCCGCGCTGCTGACCGGGCTGCTGCTGGCGATCAGTATCCCGCCGTTTGCTCCATGGTGGATGGTGGTCCTCGGCACCGTGTTTGCGGTGATCATTGCCAAACAGCTGTATGGTGGACTGGGCCATAACCCGTTTAACCCGGCGATGATTGGCTACGTGGTGCTGCTGATCTCCTTCCCGGTACAGATGACCAGCTGGCTGCCACCGCACGAGATTGCGGCCACGGTTCCGGACTTCATGGATGCTCTGCACGTGATCTTTACCGGCCATACGGCGCTCGGTGCCGATATGAACGCGCTGCGCATGGGCGTGGACGGGATCAGCCAGGCGACGCCGCTTGATACCTTTAAAACGTCCCTGCATGCCGGACACAGCGTTGAGCAGATCATGAAATCCGCCATCTACAGCGGCGTACTGGCGGGTGCCGGCTGGCAGTGGGTCAACCTGGCGTATCTGCTGGGCGGCCTGTTCCTGCTGAAGCAGAAAGCCATCCGCTGGCATATTCCGGTCAGCTTCCTCGTGACGCTGGCGGTCTGCGCCACGCTGGGCTGGGTATTCTCTCCTGAATCACTGGCCAGCCCGCAGCTGCACCTGCTCTCCGGGGCAACCATGCTGGGTGCCTTCTTTATCCTGACGGATCCGGTGACGGCCTCAACGACTAACCGCGGGCGCCTGATCTTCGGCGCGCTGGCAGGCCTGCTGGTCTGGCTCATCCGCAGCTTTGGCGGGTACCCGGACGGCGTGGCTTTTGCCGTCCTGCTTGCCAACATTACCGTTCCGCTCATCGACTATTACACGCGTCCGCGCGTGTACGGTCATCGCTAAGGGTCTCGCCATGTTCAAAACGATGCAAAAACACGGCGTCACGCTGGCTGTCTTCGCCGCGGTCCTGACAGGGCTGACGGCGCTGGTAAATGCGCTGACCAAAACGACCATCGAAGAGCAGGCCTCGAAGCAGCAAAAGGCGCTGTTCGATCAGGTGATCCCGGCGGAATTCTACGATAACGACCTGCAAAAAAGCTGCTTCGTGGTAGACGCGCCGCAGCTTGGGAAAGGCCCGCACCGCCTCTTCATTGCCCGCAAAGGGGATAAACCGGTCGGCGCGGTGATGGAAGCGACGGCGCCTGACGGCTATTCCGGTGCCATTCAGCTGCTTGTGGGCAGCGATTTCTCCGGCACCATACTGGGCACCCGCGTGACGGAACACCATGAAACGCCGGGTCTTGGCGATAAAATTGAAACCCGTCTGAGCGACTGGATTTTGCACTTTGCCGGTAAAGTGATCCATGGCGAAGGTGATACCGCGTTTGCGGTGAAGAAAGATGGCGGCGAGTTCGACCAGTTCACCGGGGCGACCATCACCCCACGTGCGGTGGTGAATGCCGTAAAACGAGCCGGGCTGTACGCTGAAACGCTGCCCGCGCAAATCAACAATCTTCCGGCCTGTGAGGAGTAATCATGAGCCAGGTTAAAGAGGTTATTGTCCAGGGGTTGTGGAAGAACAACTCCGCGCTGGTACAGCTTCTGGGGATGTGCCCACTGCTGGCGGTGACATCCACCGCCACCAACGCGCTCGGTCTGGGTCTGGCAACCACGCTGGTATTGACCCTGACCAACCTCTCCATCTCTGCCCTGCGCCGCTGGACGCCGTCGGAAATTCGTATTCCTATTTACGTCATGATCATTGCGTCGGTGGTCAGTATTGTTCAGATGCTGATTAACGCCTACGCGTTCGGTCTGTACCAGTCGCTCGGGATCTTCATTCCCCTTATCGTCACCAACTGTATCGTGGTCGGGCGTGCGGAAGCCTTTGCGGTGAAAAACAGTCCGGCCATGTCGGCGCTGGACGGTTTTTCTATTGGCATGGGTGCCACCTGCGCCATGTTCGTGCTGGGCTCGCTGCGCGAGATCCTCGGCAACGGTACGCTGTTCGACGGCGCTGATGCGCTGCTGGGCGGCTGGGCCAAAGCGCTGCGTATTGAAGTGTTCCACACCGATACGCCATTCCTGCTGGCGATGCTGCCGCCTGGCGCGTTTATTGGTCTTGGCATGATGCTGGCGATAAAATACCTGATTGACGAGAAACGTAAGCGCCGCGCGGCTGAGCGCAGCGTTCTGGAAGGGACACCCGAGAAGGCCTCATGAATAAAGAAAAGCGCATTGCGATCCTGACCCGTCTGCGGGACGAGAACCCGCACCCGACGACGGAGCTGAATTTTACCTCCCCGTTTGAGCTGCTGATCGCCGTGTTGCTCTCTGCGCAGGCGACCGACGTGAGCGTCAATAAAGCCACCGCCCTGCTCTATCCGGTCGCCAATACGCCGAAGGCCATGCTGGAGCTGGGCGTGGAAGGCGTGAAGTCCTATATCAAAACCATCGGCCTGTTTAACAGCAAAGCCGAGAACGTCATCAAGACCTGCCGGATCCTGCTGGAGCAGCACGGAGGCGAAGTGCCGGAAGACCGCGCTGCGCTGGAAGCCTTGCCGGGCGTGGGGCGTAAAACGGCGAACGTGGTGCTCAATACCGCGTTTGGCTGGCCCACTATCGCCGTCGATACGCATATCTTTCGCGTGTCTAACCGGACCAACTTCGCGCCGGGCAAAAATGTCGAGCAGGTCGAAGAGAAGCTGCTGAAAGTGGTTCCGGCGGAATTTAAGGTTGACTGCCATCACTGGCTGATTCTGCACGGTCGTTACACGTGTATTGCCCGTAAGCCTCGCTGCGGCTCCTGCATTATTGAAGATCTCTGCGAATACAAAGAAAAAGTATATCCCTGAGGCATCTCAATCCCCTGATTAAAGAAGGGCTTTCAAACGCTCTTCTTTTAACCGTTATTTGTTCGCCTTTCGTTTCGCCTCACCTGTCACTTATTCGGCCCTTTAACGCTGAAACAGGTTAATAGTTTTTTCATAGCCGAAAATTTCTATACATCTGTGATCGCGATCACCCTGATAACTTCATGTTGTATTTTTGTTGTCAAAATCGACCTAAACCCTTTATCTGACAAGACACTCCTCTTTCTTTGCCGACGATAAGACCAGCTATTTTTCAGAATATGGGCTATACCACTGCCACAAGCGGCAAATAGCAGAACATATCGCCAACAGCCCGTACTGACCGGTGATTACCAGTCGAAAAAGCTACCTTTACTCAGCGTATGAAATTTAACTCTGAATAACATTTGCATGAACCGACGATTATACCACTCAGGATATATGTAACAGATTATTACAAACGTATTGCCAGATGGGGCAGGATAGTGAACATTACCCGCCGTTTCTCCTCCCAATATAACTATAAGGCGTATGGACTACGGCCATCACGCTATGAACACCCCCGTTAATATGGGATGTAAAAAAAGAGGTATATGTGTCGACTGCAAACAATAAACCAACAGATGAAAGCGTGAGTCTGAACGCTTTTAAACAACCTAAAGCGTTCTATCTCATCTTCTCTATCGAGTTATGGGAGCGTTTTGGTTACTACGGCCTGCAAGGGATCATGGCGGTTTACCTGGTGAAACAGCTGGGTATGTCCGAAGCCGATTCCATCACGCTGTTCTCCTCCTTCAGTGCTCTGGTGTACGGTCTGGTCGCTATCGGCGGCTGGCTGGGCGATAAAGTCCTCGGAACTAAACGTGTCATCATGCTGGGCGCCATTGTTCTGGCGATTGGCTATGGACTGGTCGCATGGTCAGGGCATGATGCCGCTGTCGTGTATATGGGCATGGCCACGATCGCCGTGGGTAACGGTCTGTTCAAAGCGAACCCGTCTTCCCTGCTCTCTACCTGCTACAGCAAAGATGACCCGCGTCTGGACGGTGCATTTACCATGTACTACATGTCCATCAACATCGGTTCGTTCTTCTCGATGCTGGCAACCCCATGGCTCGCAGCGAAATTCGGCTGGAGCGTGGCGTTTGCACTGAGCTTCGTCGGTATGCTGATCACCGTGGTGAACTTCCTGTTCTGCCGCAGCTGGGTTAAAAACTACGGTTCAAAACCAGACTTCGAGCCTGTGCATATGGGCAAACTGCTGGCGACCATCGTAGGCGTTGTGGTCCTGGCGGCCATCGCTACCTGGCTGCTGCACAACCAGGGTATCGCACGTGCCGTTCTGGGCGTTGTGGCGCTGGGTATCGTGGTTATCTTCGCTAAAGAAGCATTCGCTATGCAGGGTGCTGCCCGTCGTAAGATGATCGTGGCCTTCATTCTGATGCTGGAAGCGATTATCTTCTTCGTGCTGTACAGCCAGATGCCAACCTCTCTGAACTTCTTCGCCATTCGTAACGTTGAGCACTCTATTCTGGGCATCGCGTTCGAACCGGAGCAGTATCAGGCACTGAACCCGTTCTGGATCATGATTGGTAGCCCGATTCTGGCCGCGATCTATAACAAGATGGGCGACCGTCTGCCAATGCCGCACAAGTTTGCTATCGGTATGGTGCTGTGTTCCGGCGCGTTCCTGGTGCTGCCGCTGGGTACCAAATTTGCTACCGACGCCGGTATCGTATCCGTTAACTGGCTGATCCTGAGCTACGCGCTGCAGTCTATCGGCGAACTGATGATCTCTGGTCTGGGTCTGGCAATGGTTGCACAGCTGGTTCCGCAGCGTCTGATGGGCTTCATTATGGGTAGCTGGTTCCTGACCACTGCCGGTGCAGCAATTATCGCCGGTAAGATTGCGAACCTGATGGCCGTGCCGGAAAACGTCACTGACCCACTGGTTTCCCTGAACGTCTACGGTACCGTGTTCATGCAGATTGGTATCGCGACTGCCGTTATTGCCGCTCTGATGCTGCTGACCGCACCGAAACTGAATCGCATGACTCAGGACGACGACAAGACCGCTAAGGCGACCAAAACCGCTACTGCGTGAAATCCGTGAGAAACGACTGACCAGAAGCCGCTAATTGATTAGCGGCTTTTTTTTTATCCGTTTGCGCACTAACATAGCTGAAACCTCAGCGAAAAGGAGTTACCGATGAAACTGTTCTACAAACCGGGCGCGTGCTCTCTTGCTTCCCATATCACCCTGCGCGAGAGCGGCAAAGATTTCACGCTGGATGGCGTTGATCTGATGAAAAAACGTCTGGAAAACGGCGATGACTTTCTTGCCATTAACCCGAAAGGACAGGTTCCGGCGCTCCTGCTGGATGACGGTACCCTGCTGACCGAAGGCGTGGCGATTATGCAGTTCCTGGCCGATAGCGTGCCCGATCGCCAGCTGCTGGCCCCGGTCAGTACCATTTCTCGCTATAAAACGCTGGAATGGCTGAACTACATTGCCACCGAGCTGCACAAAGGCTTTACGCCGCTGTTCCGCCCGGATACGCCGGAAGAGTTTAAGCCGACCCTGCGCGCCCTGCTGGAGAAAAAGCTGCAGTACGTTAACGAATCGCTGAAAGACGAACAGTGGATTGGCGGCTCGCGCTTCACGATCGCTGATGCGTACCTGTTCACCGTGCTGCGCTGGGCACGTGCGGTTAAGCTGAATCTGGAAGGGTTAGACCACATTGCATCGTATATGAAACGCGTGGCTGAACGTCCTGCGGTGGCTGCAGCGCTGAAAGCGGAAGGGTTGAATTAACCGAGCAGACTGTGTTCCCGGGTGGCGCTGACGCTTACCCGGCCTACGAATTCCGTAGACCCGTGCCAGCGCAGCGCCACCCGGCATCGTTTAAAGCTGGGTTGCGCTGAAATAGTGCTCCGGCTTCGCGATACGATCCTGTGCCGCGACCACCTGCAGTTCATATTCCTGCATCTCTTTCGTCGCAATCATAATTTCGTACACCGCTGCCGTAACGTGCTCCAGCGCGTCCCTCACCGTTGCACCCTGAAGCAGTTTCACCAGCAGCAGCCCGCTGGTCACATCGCCCACGCCCACCGGCTGACGCGGGCCAAAATCCACCAGCGGACGGCTGATATGCCAGGCATCCTCTTTCGTCACCAGCAGCATCTCAAAGCGATCCTGGCTTAGCCCTGCGCGCGCGAGGTGTTTTACCAGCACAACCTCAGGCCCCTGCGCGATCAGCTCGCGTGACGCGCTTACGGCCTCTTCTTCGCTGTTAACCGGATGCTCGCAGAGAATTTCCAGTTCGACCAGGTTTGGCGCAATGATATCGCTGGCGGGCAGCGCATGGCGAACGTGGAATTCTGCTACGCCTGGCGCCACGATACAGCCTTTCTCCGGATGGCCCATAACGGGGTCGCAAAAGTATTTTGCCGACGGGTTGGCAGCCTTTACCTGACGCACGATGCCGAGGATATGTTCCCCCTGCTCCGCTGAACCAAGATAACCGCTCAATACGGCGTCACAGCGCTTGAGCTGGTCGATATCGGCAATGCCCTGCACCACCTCGGTGAGGTGTGAAGGCGGCATTACGCAGCCGGTCCATTTTCCATACTGCGTGTGGTTAGAGAACTGAACGGTATTGAGGGGCCAGACGTTGACGCCGAGGCGGCGCATCGGGAATTCCGCAGCGCTGTTGCCAGCATGTCCAAAAACAACGTGGGACTGAATGGCGAGGATGTTCTTCATTTTATGCTTACCAAACCCTGAAAAAACAAAAGGGGCGTGGTTTCCCACGCCCCTCGAGACTGTTAATTATTTCCAGCAGACAAGGCAGTAGTTTTTCTTACCGCGACGCAGCAGGGTGTAGCGGCCATACAGACGGTCGCCATCAACAAAGGTGTATTCCGGGTCAGCCTGCTTTTCACCGTTGATGGTGATCGCGTTTGAGGCGATGGTTTTACGCGCCTGACCGCGGGAAGGCTGCAGCTCAGAATCCACCAGCGCCTGCATCAGGTCAGCCCCTTTCTCCATCTCAACCATTGGCACGCCGTCCTGCGCCAGCTGTTCGAAGTCCGCTTCGCTCAGATCGCTCAGGGTACCGTTGAACAGGCTTGCAGTAATGCGTTTTGCCGCGGCCAGACCTTCTTCACCGTGAACCAGTTTGGTCACTTCATCTGCCAGCACGTACTGCGCGCGTGGCGCTTTACCGCTGTTCTTGTCTTCTTCTTCCAGCGCATTGATGTCTTCAATATCCATAAAGGTGAAGAACTTCAGGAAGCGATAAACATCGGCATCCGCCGTGTTGATCCAGAACTGGTAGAATTTGTACGGGCTGGTTTTCTTCGGATCGAGCCATACCGCGCCGCCTTCGGTTTTACCAAATTTGGTACCGTCAGCTTTGGTAATCAGCGGAACGGTCAGACCAAAGACCTGATTCTGGTGCAGGCGACGGGTCAGGTCGATACCGGAGGTGATATTACCCCACTGGTCAGAACCGCCAATCTGCAGGGAAACACCGTGCAGCTTGTTCAGGCAGGCAAAGTCATACCCCTGCAGCAGGTTGTAGGAGAACTCGGTAAAGGAGATACCCTGGTCGTCACGGTTCAGACGCTGCTTCACGGCCTCTTTGTTAATCATCTGGTTAACAGAGAAGTGCTTGCCGATGTCGCGCAGGAAGGTCAGCACGTTCATGCTGCCAAACCAGTCGTAGTTGTTCGCGGCAATCGCGGCGTTATCGCCACAGTTGAAGTCGAGGAACGGTGCAACCTGTTTGCGGATCTTATCGACCCACTCCTGCACGGTATCTTCGGTGTTCAGTTTACGCTCAGCGGCTTTAAAGCTTGGGTCACCAATCAGACCGGTCGCGCCGCCCACCAGGGCAACAGGCTTATGGCCCGCCATCTGGAAGCGTTTCAGGCATAACAATGGAACAAGATGCCCCAAATGCAAGCTGTCAGCGGTGGGATCGAAGCCGCAATAGAGCGCGATCGGGCCTTGCGCCAGTCGCTCTGCTAACGCTTCCTCGTCCGTCACCTGGGCCACGAGGCCCCGCTCTTGCAATTGTTTAATCAAGTTACTGCTTGCCATCAAATTCTCCATGTATAAACGACTGCACCTTTGCCGGTACACGACTTTTCGCCTGATGCGAAAGGACCATAGAATAAAGCGCAAGCACGGTGTGCGCTAGCGCTTAAATCAACAAATTTCGGGGATTACGGCGCCAGTCTGTCGATTTTCCAGCCGCCATTCTCGCGCTGGTATAAAAAGCGGTCGTGCAGGCGATGTTCGCCCCCCTGCCAGAATTCGATTTGCTCAATCGGGATGCGGAAACCACCCCAGAAGCTCGGCAGCGGGATTTCACCCTGCTGGAACTTCTGCTTCAGCTCGAGAAATTTACTTTCCAGCACGCCGCGGGCGGAAATGCGGCTGGACTGTTTTGATACCCAGGCGCCAATCTGGCTGTCACGCGGACGACTGTGGAAATACTTCACCACTTCCAGCGTCGAGAGACGTTCCGCTTTGCCGGTCACCATGACCTGACGTTCCAGCATGTGCCACGGGAACAGCAGGCTGATACGCGGATTGTTTTCCAGATGATGCGCTTTGCGGCTGCCAAGGTTGGTATAGAACACCAGCCCTTTCTCGTCATAATGCTTGAGCAATACGATACGCTGATACGGTTGACCGTTTTCATCTACCGTTGCGACAACCATCGCCGTTGGGTCGGCAAGTTTCGCTTCGCAGGCCTGTTTTAGCCAGCGTTCAAAAAGCACGAGGGGTTCAGCGGGAAGATCCTGGCGACGCAGGCCGCCTTTGGTGTATTCACGGCGCAGATGCGCAATTTGCTGCAGTTCGTCGTTATCTGACATGGCGTTAGCTGACATTGAGAGTGGGTGGCGCTATTGTGCGCCGCCCCTGTAAAAATCTCAACGCTTCGGATTTTCGAGCTGGCAATTGTTCAGCACAATACGGTCGCGTTTGTAGACCGTGGCGCTGTCGCCTTTCGACCAGAAGACATAGATACCGTCGGTGTAGCGTGCGCCCGAGGCCGAAATGCCCTGCTTCAGCGTCAGCAATTTATTGTCGTAAACAAAACTGGCTTCCTGGCGCGGATTGTTCAGCTTCACGGTCAACGGTTTTTCGTCGCAGCGATACTCCAGGGTATCGGTCTGCATGCGCTCAACGAGCTGGTTGTAGACGCTGCATCCTGACAGCAGCAAAGGGGCGGCAATAAGAAGAAGTTTTTTCATGGGCATATTCCGAAGACTATCCTGGTCCTGGAGGGCATGGCTGCCCCCCTGTTTCGTTCCATTCTAACGACGACGCGCCGCGCTGAATTTCAGTTAACTCTGATTATGACGCGGATTTGCCGGGAAAATCGCCCCTAGCACGCTCGCCTCGCGCGCACCGGTTACCGACGGTAAATTGCCCGGCAGCCCGGCAACGGTGCGCCAGGCAAGCCAGGCAAAGGCCAGCGCCTCCATATCATCCCCGCTGATGCCGGCCTCATCGGTCGTCGACACTTCGGTACCCGGCAGCAGCCCGGCAAGACGCGCCATCACCAGCGGGTTACGGCTTCCCCCGCCGCACACCAGCAGGCGTTCACATCCGCCGCTAAGCAGCACCTGTTCAGAAATCGACACGGCCGTAAGCTCGGCAAGCGTCGCCTGAACATCCTGCGGCGCGAGCGCCGGGAATGACGCCAGCTGGCGCTCAAGCCAGCCAAAGTTGAAGTATTCACGCCCCGTGCTTTTCGGTGCCGGTAAGGCAAAATAAGGATCGCTCAGCATGGACTGCAGCAGCGGGAGAATCACCTTACCCTCACTCGCCCACTCCGCATTTTTATCATACGGTTGACCGCACTGACGCCAGATCCAGGCATCCATTAACATATTGCCCGGGCCGGTATCGTAGCCGCGGACCGGCTGCCCCGGAATAAGCATCGACAGATTGGCGATCCCACCAATGTTGAGCACCATACGCCGTTCTGAAGGGTGCGCCAGTAGTGCCTGATGAAACGCGGGCACCAGCGGTGCGCCCTGTCCGCCAAGAGCAATATCGCGACGACGGAAATCGCCGACCACCGTGACGCCCGTCTTCGCCACAATCTGGTTGTTATCGCCGATCTGCAGGGTGTGCGGGGCATCGCCGATGGGTTCATGCCAGACCGTTTGTCCGTGACACCCGATGGCCACCACATCCTGCGGTCGAAGATGTTCTTTTTGCATCAAAGCCTGCACCGCATCCGCAAACAGCGCCCCCAGGCGGACATCCAGCTGTCCAAGCTGCGAAAGGGTCAGCTGCTGCCCCTGACAGATACTGAGAATATCCTCTTTCAGTGAAATGGGGATTGGCCAGGTCAGGCTCGCCTGCTGCGCCACCATGTTCTCATCAATGGCAGCCAGAACGACATCTACCCCATCCAGACTGGTACCTGACATCACACCAATGTAGCGACCCGATTTCATGCGCTTTCCTTACGTTGCGTGGGCTAAGGATATCCACTCAACCATAAACGGCGTCGCTTTGCCATCCGTCAATAATATTTTTTAACAATGTCAGACGGGTAGCGTGGGCGGATCCTGTTTATGTCTCGTTAAGTCAAATTCAAGTACAATTTTCCTATTGTTAGTGCAAAGATATGAACGATGGCCCCTTATGCCATATAATTTAGCCATAACGGATGCCCCCCATCGGGCGTTTTTGGTGAACAGGAGATTCAAATGATTTTACGTGTACTGGGCGTTTCGCTGATTGGTTTAACTCTGGCTGGCTGTGTGAATGACAGTTCACTTTCTGGCGACGTGTATAGCGCTTCTGAAGCGAAACAGGTTCAGAACGTGACTTACGGTACCGTTGTTAACGCACGCCCTGTACAGATTCAGGGTGGTGATGAAAACAACGTGATGGGCGCCATCGGCGGTGCCGTTCTGGGTGGTTTCCTGGGTAATACCGTCGGCGGCGGTACGGGCCGTTCTCTGGCAACAGCCGCAGGCGCAGTGGCCGGTGGTGTAGCAGGCCAGGGTGTTCAGGGTGCGATGAACAAAACCCAGGGCGTTGAGCTGGAAATTCGTAAAGACGACGGCAGCACCATTATGGTTGTTCAGAAACAAGGCAGCACCCGCTTCTCCGCAGGTCAGCGCGTTGTGCTGGCAAGCAACGGAAGCCAGGTGACCGTTTCTCCACGTTAATTAAAAATGGATGTGGCCATTGGGCCACATCCATTTACAATATACATCACTTATACGAATATTTTTACAAAATATATTCGCCCCACAAATATTTAATCTCATCGTATATTGTCTCCGCGCAAAGTATTTATTGCATTACTTGCTTAGACTCTTCGCAATTACCTCTTCATAATTTATTTCTCATTTTGTAAAAACTTATATGCTTGCGAATAGTCGTTGTCTAAAAGGTCGTTATATCTCGTTCTGTTTCGGTTGCCTTGTCGTCATCGGAATATTACAAGCTCTCTTTTCAAAAGTGGTTGAATGGGTTCCCTCCTTCTCGCCTCTTTTGTTCCCTACGCTCACCATTTTTTTACTCGTGTTTCACCTGTTTATTGCCTGCTTTATGGCAATGAAATACTGGTGTGATAAGCGGCGGCTCTATCTGATTGCGATCGCCTTTGCCTTTGCCGGTTCGGCACTGTTGATGGTCGGAACGCTGTCCAGCTTTCCAGCGTGGCTGAACCTCTATCAGTTCAACGTCGTGAACTACAACGATGCGATGATCTACTTTATGTTCCGCCACTTTTTAATGGCGGTGTTGTTCATCGTTGCGGCAATACTCTATCCTACGCGCGATTACCCCTTTTCACGGTTGGCACATATCTCAATTGTGAGCGGGGCGTTTCTCTTTACCGCCTGCGTTGTGGGACTGGCCTGGATATATTCCAGTCACTCGCCCTTGTTATCCATTGACCTGGTTGATAACGAAACCCGTCAGTTTATGGTGCTCTGGAGCCAATGCATAAATATTTCTTTAATTGTCTTCTGGGTGGTTTCATTAGTAACGCTGATGTTTGTCACGCGCGTGCGCAATTTATTCTGGGTAGGCGGAAATTTCCTGTGCGTTTGCTATATCGTCACGCTCGCTATGCTGTTAGTAGGCGGACATGCTGAAGATATATCGTGGTATCGCGCCCGGCTATTTGAAACCGTCGCTACGCTGATGATTATTTTTGTACTGCTCTACGACGTCTTCATGCTGTACCGTGATTCCCATTTAAAATATCAGCAGTCATATCAAAATTCGATTCGCGATCCGCTTACGCGCCTGTATAACCGCAGCTATTTTTATGAATCGTTAAACCAGGCGCTGGACATGGCGAAACCCAGCCGCCCAGTTTCGGTTATCGTCAGCGATCTCGACCGCTTCAAGCGTATCAACGATAACTATGGCCACCTTCAGGGAGACAAAGTCTTACAGTTTGTCGCCAATCTGCTAATGGATTCCGTACGCCCGCAGGACATCGCGGCTCGAATCGGCGGTGAGGAGTTTGTGCTGATGCTGGCCAACACCTCTTCAGATGCAGCCCACCAGGTGGCGGAACGTATTCGGTTGAAGCTAAGCAGCTTTGATAAAACCAGCAGCGGAGGGCAGCTACCTGAGCCGATTACCATCAGCATGGGAGTATTTACGGCGACGTCATCGTCCGTGACCGCAGAAGCGTGCGTGGAGAGTGCCGACAAGGCGATGTATGAAGCGAAGGAGACAGGCCGTAATCGAGTGGTGGTCTTTAAGTAAAAAAAGGCCTTGCTGCTGCAAGGCCTTAGTGTTGATCAGTCGCGAGACTGTAGCTCATGGATGTTTTGCTCAAGGCGAGCAATGAGGCTAATGAGCATTTCCAGCTCCGCCGGTGAAACGCCTGAAAGGATTTCACCGCGCGTTTTGGTAATCACAGCTTCCATTTCAGTAATGATAGGCGCCGCTTTCTCAGTGAGTTTAATCCGCTTGGCGCGACGATCGCTGGCGCAGGTTTGTCGGGAGATCAGCCCCTTCTCTTCCAGCTGGTCAAGCGTGCGCACCAGTGACGGTTGCTCAATGCCTATCGCTTTTGCCAGTTGAATTTGCGACTGGTCGGGCGGCAGCTGATGAATGTTGTGCAGCGTGACCCAATGCGTCTGCGTCAATTCCAGAGGTTTCAGGCGATGGTCAATCAGAGCACGCCAGACGCGTACCAACCTTGCCAGATCAGAACCTAATGGCGATTCCAATTTCATCTCCTTATAATTAGCTTGCTAAGTTATTATACTGATTTTAGAATAGTGTGCAGCATTTGTAATGGCAAAACAAATGCAATACTGCATTCATCTAACTCAAAAGTATGACTTACACTGAATTGTGATGCTTCTTCATACTCAGACAAGCCAACACGGCATTCTGTTCACTGCAAAGGATCTCTGCTCGTGACCTTTTTTCATCGCTCAGAGGGTTTACCCCTCCAGGACCTGATCTTCGGTGCGTCAGTCTACTTTCCCCCTCTGTTTAAAGCCGTGCTGGTGGGCTTTATTCTTTGGCTCATCGCGCATCGCCTGCTTCGCGACTGGATGTACTCCGGCGAAATCTGGCATCCCATGCTGATGGATCTCTCCCTGTTTGCCCTCTCCGTGTGCCTGGGCCTTGCTGTTCTGATCGTGTGGTGACTATGCCCCTGAAAACGCTGAAGTACTTTTCCACCCTGTTTGTCCTGGTCCTTGCGCTGTTCGCCGGATGGTGGCTCTGGAATTATTACATGCAGACGCCCTGGACGCGTGACGGTAAGATTCGCGCTGAGCAGGTCAGCATTACCCCGCAGGTATCGGGAAGCATTACGTCGCTGCTGGTTAAGGATAACCAGTACGTTAAAAAGGGAGAGGTTTTATTCCGAATCGACGACACGCCGTACCATATCGCGATTCTGAATGCCCAGGCGCAGCTGGCAAAAGCCCAGTCTGATCTGGCAAAGGCCAACAACGAGGCCAACCGCCGCCGTCACCTGTCGCAAAACTACATCTCCGCGGAAGATTTAGACACCGCCAACCTCAACGTTAAGGCGATGCAGGCGAGCGTCAACGTGGCTGAGGCGACGCTGAAGCAGGCGCAGTGGGAGCTGACCCAAACCGTGATTACCGCCCCTGTCGATGGATGGGTGACCAACCTTTCCGCCCGCGTGGGTAACTATGCCACCACGGGACAGCCCGTTTTCGCCCTGGTCGACAACCACTCCTTCTACGTAGTGGGCTACTTCGAAGAGACCAAGCTTCGGCATATTCGCGAGGGATCGCCAGCAGCGATTACGCTGTACAGCGGCTCGCAAAGGTTACAGGGTCACGTCTCCAGCATTGGTCGCGCCATTTACGATCAAAGCGTTGAAACAGATTCCAGCCTGGTGCCGGATATCAAGCCGAACGTCCCCTGGGTGCGTCTCGCTCAACGCGTGCCTGTTCGCGTGGAGTTTGACCATTTACCGCAGGGCATCACGCTGGTATCCGGCACCACCTGCACTGTCTCCATCGGAACCCCTTAATGAAGCTGCAGGCGCTCTCCTGGCAAAACTCGCCGTGGATGAAAGCGACGCGTCCTCAGTGGCGCTACGCGCTGCGTAACGGCATTGCCATGTGTCTGGCGCTGACCGTCGCCTATTACCTGAACCTGGATGAGCCATACTGGGCGATGACCTCTGCCGCAGTGGTGAGTTTTCCCACCGTTGGTGGGGTGATCAGTAAAAGCCTTGGGCGTATCGCCGGCAGCCTGCTGGGTGCCACGGCGGCGTTAATTATCGCCGGCCACACGCTGAACGACCCATGGCTGTTCCTCCTGAGCATGGCGGCATGGCTGGGATGCTGTACCTGGGCCTGCGCCCATTTCACCAACAACGTCGCCTACGCTTTCCAGCTGGCGGGCTATACCGCCGCCATTATTGCCTTCCCGGTGGTGAATGTGCTCGATACCACCGAGCTGTGGGATATTGCACAGGCGCGCGTCTGCGAAGTGATTGTCGGGATCCTCTGCGGCGGATTTATGATGATGATCCTCCCCAGCACTTCCGACGGCACCGCACTCATCACCGCCCTTAAAACCATGCACACCCGGCTGCTTGAGCACGCGAGCCTGCTGTGGCAACCGGATACCAGCGATGAGATCCGTCTCGCCCATGAAAAGGTGATAGGACAGATCCTGACAATGAATCTGCTGCGTATTCAGGCGTTCTGGAGCCACTACCGCTTTCGCCGTCAGAACACCCTGCTTAACTATTTGCTGCACCAGCAGCTGCGCATGACCAGCGCCATCTCCAGCCTGCGCCGGATGCTGCTCAACTGGCCAACGCCGCCGGAAAACACGCGCGCGGTGATTGAAACGCTGCTCGCAACCCTTGCGCGCCCGGATGCAGACATCTACACGGTCGCGCGAATAATCGCCCCGCTCGCCCCGGTGGATGAATATGATTATCGCCATCGCGCCTTCTGGCAGCGTCTGAATTACTTTTGCCGACTCTACCTGCGCAGCAGCCGCTGGATTAACGCGGTAGAGAACGCCACGCCGGTCACGGAGTTCAACGTTCCCGGGAGCCCGGCTCTCGCCCGCCATACCGACTACCTGGAAGCGCTGTGGAGCGGTTTTCGCACCTTTTGCGCGCTGATGCTGGTGGGCGCGTGGAGTATCACCACGCAGTGGGAGTCCGGTACGGCGGCCCTGACGCTCGCCGCCATCAGCTGCGTGCTTTACTCCGTCGCGGCCTCGCCGTTTAACTCGCTGACGCTCCTGCTGCGCACCCTGGTGCTGCTGTCGCTGTTCAGTTTCGTGGTGAAATTTGGCCTGATGGTGCAGATAAGCGATCTCTGGCAGTTCCTGCTGTTCCTCTTTCCGCTGTTGACCACCATGCAGCTACTCAAGCTGCAGATGCCGAAGCTGGCGGGACTGTGGGGACAGCTGATTGTCTTTATGGGCTCGTTTATCTCCGTGACGAATCCACCGGTGTACGATTACGCCGATTTTCTCAATGACAACCTGGCAAAGATCCTTGGCGTGGGGCTGGCGTGGCTGGCCTTCGCGGTGCTGCGTCCCGGCTCCGATGCCCGCAAAAGCCGCAGGCATATCCGGGAGTTACGCCGGGGGTTTGTCGACCAGCTCAGCCGCAAGCCGCATCTTCGTGAGAGTGAGTATGAATCGCTGGTTTATCATCACGTCAGCCAGCTCAATAACAGCCAGGACGCGCTTTCCCGGCGCTGGCTGCTGCGCTGGGGCGTGGTGCTGCTGAACTGCTCGCACGTGGTCTGGCAGCTTCGCGGGTGGGAAACGCGTTCCGACCCGCTGTCGCAGGTGCGTGACGTTTGCATCTCCCTGCTGCGTGATGTCATGAGCGAACGCGGGGTCCAGCAGCGGCCGCTGGAAGCCACGCTGAATGAACTGCAGCGGATCTGCGATACGCTTGCACGACATCATCTCCCCGCCGCCCGCGATTTGGCCTCGATAATCTGGCGGCTGCACTGCTCGCTGTCGCAGCTGGAACAGGCACCACCGCCGGGTACGATTGGAGATCAGATCACGCCGCAGGCATAACGCGCCCCGCCGCCGCCAAGCGGTTTAGGCTGATCGGACATATTGTCGCCGCCGACATGGATCATCAGCGCTTTGCCTTTCACCTCATCCAGCTTTTTCAGCCGCGGCGCGACAACGGGATCGGTGGCTTTACCGTCGTTATTGACCACCAGCACGGGCAGATCGCCCAGATGTCCCATGCCTTCCGGGCCCTCATGCTTGCCGGAGTGCTGCGGGTCAAGGTGACCGCCTGCCGCTTCCGCAGCCGACGGTTTCCCCTCTTTTAACGCGGGCTGACAGCTTCCTTTAGCGTGAACATGAAAACCATGCTCACCGGGAGGGAGTGCTTTGAGGTTGGGAGCGAACTCCAGTCCTTTATCGGTTTCCGTGATTTTCACTGTTCCGATGGACTGACCTACCCCCTGAGAGGTGACGAGATTCATTTCCACTTCGTCGCTGGCTGCCTGCGCCCCTGCGCAAACAACCAGCGCGACCATTGCCAGAGCAAAACGCTTCATATGACCTCCGCTGGTTATTTTTTGCCCCTTAAGTGTATACCAGGGGCAAAGATTTCACCGGAAAGTCATCTTCTGGCGGTTTATGGCACGTCGTAACCCAGCGCAGCCTTGCGGATGCGGAACCACTGCTGGCGGGTCATCTGCAGCTCTTCAGCGGCCAGTGCAGAACGCACGCGTTCAATTTTGCCAGAACCAATAATCGGCAGCGGTTTTGACGGCAGACGCAGGATCCAGGCGTAAACCACCTGTTCGATGCTCTCCGCGTTCAGCTCGCGGGCGATGGTGTCCAGCTCGTTACGCAGCGGCTGGAATTCATCATCATTGAACAGGCGTCCGCCTCCCAGGCATGACCAGGCCATCGGGCGAATGCGCAGCTGCTGCAGCTGGTCGAGAGTCCCGTCCAGCAGCAGCGGCTGATGTACCGGGGAGATCTCCACCTGGTTGGTAGCGAGGGTAAACGGCAGACGAGACTGAAGCAGCGCAAACTGCGCCGGGGTAAAGTTGGAAACGCCAAAGTGACGCACTTTGCCGCTCTGATGCAGGTTCAGGAAGGCTTCTGCCACCTCATCGGCATCCATGAGCGGGTCCGGACGATGGATTAACAGCAGGTCGATACGGTCGGTCGCCAGGTTGACCAGAGACTGCTCAGCGCTCCTGATGATATGCGCGCTGTCGGTGATGTAATGCCCAAGGGCGTGTTCCGGTTTTGCCGTGGTGGCAATCCCGCACTTCGTGACGATCTCCATGCGGTCGCGGAGTGCCGGAACCAGCTTGAGCGCCTCGCCGAATGCGGCTTCACACTGATAGCCACCGTAAATATCCGCATGGTCGACCGTGGTAACGCCCAGATCGATATGCTCTTCAATAAAGCTCGCCAGCTGGAGGGGGGACATATTCCAGTCCATCAGGCGCCAGTAGCCCATCACAAAACGGGAGAATTCTGGCCCCTGGGGGGCAAGGGTAATTCGCTGAACCATAACATTTTCCTCAAGGACGTGATGTCATGAGTATACGCAATTACCGTGTTAAAAAAGTGAAGGTTGCTGGGGTTCTTCGGTCTCACCGGCTTTGTTTGCGCGTATTTTGCGCAGAAGACGCTGACGGCAGAGGCGTAACACCTCCTGCTTTTGCGTGTCGCTAAAGTTTTGCCAGTTAAAACGCTCATCGCGGGTACGCATGCACCCGCGGCAATATCCGCGTTCATCCACCTGACAAATCCCCCGGCACGGGCTCTGGATGGGGAAAAACTCCAGCTGCTCTGCCACACTCACCTCCGGATAACCACTCTCACCTACAGTGAAGACGCTAAACGCGCCACGTGCAAGGCCCATACCACAGATTTGTGGCATTAAGGTTTCACTAATCTTCCTTCTTTATACTCGGCCCATCATGACAATGACAGGTTTACCGATCGATGTGGTTAATCAAAAAGTTACAATGTAACGATATTAAATTTACTCTGGGCTGTGCACTCTTCTTTACTCTAATCAACGGGCTGTTTATCCAGCGCAGCTGGGCCATTATTGCCCCTGCGCACCTGCACGACATCCTCTTTGCCGCGTCCGTACCGCTGGTGCTGTTTTGCGGCTGGGTGATTGTCTTTAGCCTGCTGAATATCCCCTATATCCGTAAGCCGCTGCTGATCGTCTTAACGGTCGGATGCGCCGCGGCTACCTACTTTATGTACACCTACGGCGCGGTGATCGATCAGAACATGATTGTGAACGTGTTCGAAACCAACTCTCAGGAAGCGACAGCCCTGGTGACCCCGCAGATGATTCTGTGGATTGTTATCGCAGGCCTCGTTCCCTCCGTGGTGCTGGCGTTGACCCGCATTCGTACCGGGAAATGGTGGTATGCCCTGCTGACGCGCGTCGCCGCGATGCTCGGTGCCCTGCTGGTGATTATCCTGATTGCGGCGCTGTTTTATAAAGATTACGCGTCGCTGTTTCGCAACAACAAAAGCATCGTCAAAATGGTGACCCCGGCCAACTATGTCAGCGCCGTGGTGAAGTACAGCAAAATGCGCTGGTTTGCCGGCGATCAAACGCTGGTGCGGATTGGCGAAGATGCCCATAAAGGACCGTTGATTTCCGGCCAGCAAAAGAAAACCGTTCTGGTGCTGGTCGTTGGGGAAGCCTCTCGCGCGGCGAACTACTCCCTGAATGGTTACGATCGTGAAACGAACCCGGAGCTGAAAAAGCAGGATGTGATTAACTTCCCGCAGGCCTCCTCTTGCGGCACCGAAACCGCCGTTTCCGTTCCGTGCATGTTCTCGGGCATGACGCGCAGCAAATACGATGCCGACCTGGCTCACCATCAGGAAGGCCTGCTCGATGTGCTCAAGCATGCAGGTATCAACCTGCTCTGGCGCGACAACGACGGCGGCTGTAAAGGCGCCTGCGATCGCGTACCGCATACCGATATGACGCAGTGGAATCTGGATCAGTTCTGCAAAGACAAATCCTGTATTGATGATGTGAATTTCTACCGTCTGGACAACGTGCTGGATGGTCTGAAGCAGGACACGGTGCTGGTTATCCACCTGATGGGGAGCCACGGTCCGGCATACTATCGCCGTTACCCGGACAATTTCCGTAAATTTACCCCAACCTGCAACACCAATGAAATTCAGGATTGCGACCATCAGGCGCTGATGAATACCTATGACAACACCATCCTGTATACCGACAGCATGGTCAGCAAAACCATTGATGCGCTGAAAGCGCGCCAGGCAAGCATGAACACCGCCCTGATTTATCTCTCGGATCACGGTGAGTCACTGGGTGAAAGCGGCATTTATCTGCACGGTACGCCGTACATGCTGGCGCCGGAGCAGCAAACGCACATTCCGTTTATGTTCTGGCTGTCACCCGACTACGCGAAAAACTTTGGCATCAATGAACAGTGTTTACGCGACCACGCTGCAAAAAATGCGGTTTCCCAGGACAATTTGTTCTCGACCGTACTGGGTATGATGGACGTGAAATCAAACGTTTATCAACAGCAGCTGGATATTCTGAGCACATGTCGGCAATAAACTCGCTTGCATTAGACCGAACGGTCTATTAGAGTGCGGCCATGAGCAGAAATACTGAACACGATACCCGCGAACATCTCCTGGCAACCGGCGAGCGTCTTTGCATGCATCGCGGGTTTACCGGTATGGGGTTGAGCGAGTTATTAAAAACCGCTGAGGTACCGAAGGGGTCGTTTTATCACTACTTCCGGTCCAAAGAGGCCTTTGGCGTGGCAATGCTGGAGCGTCATTACACGGGCTACCACCAGCGTCTGGCGACCCACTTTGCGTCGGGTGAAGGAAACTATCGGGATCGTGTTCTGAACTACTATCAGGAAACGCTGAACCAGTTCTGTCAGCAGGGCATTATCAGCGGATGCCTGACGGTCAAGCTGTCTGCCGAGGTGTGCGATCTTTCCGAAGATATGCGCTCGGCGATGGATAAGGGTGCCCGCGGCGTGATCGCCCTGCTGGCCCAGGCGCTGGAAAAAGGCCGCGACGAAAAAACGCTGGCCTTTACCGGCGACCCCTTAATGCAGTCTCAGGTGCTCTATTCCCTGTGGTTAGGGGCCAATCTGCAGGCAAAAATTTCGCGCAGTGCCTTGCCGCTGGAAAGCGCGCTGGCACATGTGCAAAACAGCATTACTGCGCCTGGCGTATAACGGGCGCTTTTTATTTACTTTATTACTAGTCGACTGGTCTACTCAGGAGTCTTTATGTCAGCTGAAAAACTGTTTACCCCATTGAAAGTGGGTGCCGTCACGGCGCCAAACCGCGTGTTCATGGCTCCGCTGACCCGTCTGCGCAGCATTGAGCCGGGTGACATCCCAACCCCGCTGATGGGCGAATACTACCGTCAACGCGCAAGCTCTGGCCTTATCATTACGGAAGCCACGCAGATCTCTGCTCAAGCGAAGGGTTACGCCGGTGCGCCGGGCCTCCATAGCCCGGAGCAGATTGCCGCATGGCAGAAAATTACCGCAGGCGTTCACGCTGAAGAGGGCCGCATTGCGGTTCAGCTGTGGCACACCGGTCGTATCTCTCACAGCAGTATCCAGCCTGGCGGTCAGGCACCGGTCTCCGCGTCGGCCCTGAGCGCCAATACCCGTACGTCCCTGCGCGATGAAAACGGCAATGCGATCCGCGTGGATACCTCTATGCCGCGCGCGCTGGAGCTGGACGAAATCCCGGGGATTGTTAACGACTTCCGTCAGGCCGTAGCCAACGCCCGTGAAGCCGGCTTTGACCTGATTGAGCTGCACTCCGCGCATGGCTATCTGCTGCACCAGTTCCTGTCACCGTCGTCAAACCATCGCACCGATCAGTACGGCGGCAGCGTCGAAAACCGCGCCCGTCTGGTGCTGGAAGTGGTGGATGCGGTATGCAATGAGTGGAGCCCGGACCGTATCGGGATCCGCGTCTCCCCAATTGGGTCTTTCCAGAACGTCGACAACGGCCCGAACGAGGAAGCGGACGCGCTCTATCTGATTGAAGAGCTGGCCAAGCGCGGTATTGCCTATCTGCACATGTCCGAGCCTGACTGGGCCGGCGGTAAGCCTTACACTGAAGCCTTCCGCCAGAAAGTGCGCGAGCGCTTCCACGGCGTGATCATCGGTGCAGGCGCCTATACCCCAGAGAAAGCCGAAGACCTGATCGGCAAAGGGCTGATTGATGCCGTCGCGTTTGGCCGCGACTACATCGCCAACCCGGATCTGGTTGCTCGTCTGCAGAAAAAAGCGGCGCTGAACCCGCAGCGTCCGGAAAGCTTCTACGGCGGCGGCACGGAAGGCTACACCGACTACCCTTCTCTGTAATCTCGCCATTGTTCATTGATAGCGGCGACACTTCGCCGCTATACTAAAACATCGTTTCTGTTCAAAAAGCTTTTTTATTCCATTGGTTAATGAGGAAATTATGCGCCTACTTCACACCATGCTGCGCGTTGGCGACCTGCAACGTTCAATCGATTTCTACACTAACGTCCTGGGCATGAAGCTGCTGCGCACCAGCGAAAACCCGGAATACAAATACTCGCTGGCGTTCGTGGGTTACGGCCCGGAAACGGATGAAGCGGTGATCGAGCTGACCTACAACTGGGGCGTTGACAGCTATGAGCTGGGCACGGCCTACGGCCATATCGCGCTGGAAGTGGACAACGCGGCCGACGCGTGCGAACGCATTCGCAAAAATGGCGGTAACGTTACGCGCGAAGCGGGCCCGGTAAAAGGCGGCACCACCGTGATTGCGTTTGTGGAAGATCCGGACGGTTACAAAATCGAGCTGATTGAAGCCAAAGACGCCGGTCGCGGTCTGGGCAACTGATCCCTCAGGGCGCAACGTGCGCCCGTAGTTTTACTGCATCACCCCGCAAAATTTGCCATAATGCGCTCTGCTTTTTCCCCATGTAAGAGACCCTGATGTCCGATAACGCTCAATTTAGCGGTCTGTGCGACCGTTTTCGTGGTTTTTATCCCGTTGTGATTGATGTAGAAACAGCCGGATTTAACGCTAAAACCGATGCGCTGCTCGAAATTGCCGCCATCACGCTGAAGATGGATGAACAGGGCTGGCTTACACCGGACACCACGCTGCATTTCCACGTTGAACCTTTCGAAGGGGCAAACTTACAGCCGGAAGCGCTGGCGTTTAACGGTATCGATCCGCATAACCCGCTGCGCGGTGCCGTCAGTGAATATGACGCGCTGCACGCCATTTTTAAAATGGTGCGTAAAGGCATGAAAGAGAGCAACTGCAGCCGCGCCATTATGGTGGCCCATAACGCCACCTTCGATCACAGCTTTACCATGGCTGCCGCCGAGCGGGCCGCGCTCAAGCGCAACCCCTTCCACCCGTTTGTGACCTTCGATACCGCCGCGCTGAGCGGCCTGGCGCTGGGACAAACGGTGTTATCAAAGGCCTGTATTACGGCTGGCATTCCGTTCGACGGCACGCAGGCGCACTCCGCGCTGTATGACACGGAGCGTACCGCAGAGCTGTTCTGTGAGATCGTCAACCGCTGGAAGCGTCTGGGCGGCTGGCCGCTGCCGATGGATGATGAGGCCGAGCGCCAATCGTAGGTCGGGTAAGCGCAGCGGCACCCGACAAAAAAAAGCGACCACATAGCAGGTCGCTTTTTTATTTCCGCAGAAAGTTACTCTGCGTCCGGCTCTTCCGTTTTGTACTTCGCCGCGGTTTCTTTGATCAGCTGCTGCAGTTCGCCGCGCTGATACATTTCAATCAGGATATCGCAGCCGCCAACCAGTTCACCGTCTACCCACAGCTGTGGGAAGGTCGGCCAGTTCGCGTACTTAGGCAGCTCAGCGCGGATGTCCGGGTTCTGCAGGATATCAACGTAAGCAAAACGCTCACCACAGGCAGACAGCGCCTGAACCGCTTGCGCGGAGAAGCCGCAGCTTGGCAGCTTTGGAGAACCTTTCATATACAGCAGAATCGGGTTTTCAGCGATCTGGCGCTGGATTTTTTCAATAGTGGTGCTCATGTCTTGCTTCCTTTAACTTCTGTTACGGCATTCGTCTGACATTGTAGCGGTTCAGACTGGCATCGGAAAATAACATTTTTGTCACGTATAGACATTCTACCCCGAGTCACGAAAAGTTGCATTGCAAATGGTGTTTACCCCTGCGGCGGCCAGGGTTTTGCTTAGGGAATAGGCAAATGTACGACAGAACGATGAATTTTTTTGCACTTGCTAACGAAACAGGATTAGAGATTGAAAAATGGTATTAACTTTCTGGCTTTTTATGGATTAGAATCGACGGGCTTTGTAAATCACACGCGGGTATTATTGATGACCTGCATTTATCAGGGGACTGCCCAGTGGCGCGGATAAATAAAATCTCGATCACGCTCTGTGCTTTACTGTTTACTTCACTCACCTTCACGCCAGTGGCAAACGCCTCTCAGCAGGCGCGGCATTCTGCTGTACAAAAAAACCATCTGGTGAAAGCCACAGAACGTAAGAAAAAAACCACCGCTAAGAACGACAAGAAAAAGACAACCACACAGACTAAAAAAACCGCTTCCAGCAAGACGAAAACCACCTCTTCCCGCACTGCCCACACCGCCAAAAGTAAAGCTTCGCAAACCGCCGCTAACCTCGTGACTGAAAAATGCATCGCGCGTAAAGGCCATAAGGCGAAATGCACCAAGGTCACAAAAATAGCGGAAGTGCATAAAGTACGCGTGCAGAAAGCGCAAAAAACCGCAATGAACAAGCTGATGGGGCAGATTGGCAAACCGTATCACTGGGGCGGGACTTCGCCACGTACCGGTTTTGACTGCAGCGGCCTCGTCTATTACGCCTATAAAGATCTGGTCAAGTTCCGCATTCCGCGCACCGCCAACGAGATGTACCACCTGCGCGACGCGTCCCCGGTCAACCGAGGAGAGCTGGAGAACGGCGATCTGGTCTTCTTCCGCACGCAGGGCCGCGGGACGGCTGACCACGTTGGCGTCTATGTCGGCAACGGAAAATTCATCCAGTCACCGCGTAGCGGCCAGGATATTCAGATCACCTCGCTCAGGGAAGACTACTGGGTGCGTCATTACGTTGGCGCGCGTCGCGTGATGACGCCGAAAACCATTCGCTAACCCCTGCCCTGCCACACCCGTGGCAGGGTAAGTTCCTCTTTTGCATACCCTTTCAATTTGCTATCCTGTCCCTGTTGTCTGTGTGGTTATTGGCAACACAAAATACAATAAGGAGAGAAGCAATGTCGTTCGAATTACCTGCACTACCGTATGCAAAAGACGCCCTGGCCCCGCACATTTCTGCGGAAACCCTGGAATATCACTACGGCAAGCATCACCAGACGTACGTCACCAACCTGAATAACCTGATCAAGGGCACCGATTTTGAAGGCAAAACGCTGGAAGAGATCGTGCGCAGCGCTGAGGGTGGCGTATTCAACAACGCCGCTCAGGTGTGGAACCACACCTTCTACTGGCACTGCCTGGCGCCAAACGCCGGTGGCGAACCTGTCGGTGAACTGGCTACCGCCATCAACGCCGCCTTTGGCAGCTTCGCGGAATTCAAAGCGAAGTTCACCGATGCCGCCATCAAGAACTTCGGTTCAGGCTGGACGTGGCTGGTCAAAGAGGCGGATGGCAAACTGGCTATCGTGTCTACCTCTAACGCAGGCACCCCGCTGACCACCAGCGCGAAGCCGCTGATGACCGTGGACGTATGGGAACACGCTTACTACATCGATTACCGTAACGCGCGCCCTAACTACCTGGAGCACTTCTGGGCACTGGTCAACTGGGACTTTGTGGCGAAGAACTTCGCCGCGTAAGAGACACGCAGAAGGGCTCGCCCTTCTGCGTTTTTGGTTTATTCCGCAGCGCAGGCTGCTTCTGGCTGTTTACGACCCGACATCATCACCAGCAGCAGACCGAGCGCGGCAATAATCGCCCCCATCACCGGCACAAAACTGTATCCCATCCCACCGGAAATCACGGCCCCACCGGCCGCCGCACCGAGCGCATTGCCCAGGTTAAAGGCGCCAATATTGACCGAGGATGAGAGGCCCGGCGCTTCATGCGCGACACGCATCACGCGCATCTGCAGCGGTGGCACCACCGCGAACGTTGCAGCCCCCCAGACGACCATTGCGATCGCGGCACCAAACTCGTTACGCGCCAGCCACGGAATGGCGATCATGATAACAATCAGCAGGGTTAAGAAGCCCTTCAGCGTTCCGCTCACGGAACGGTCGGCAAATTTCCCGCCGAGATAGTTGCCAATCGAGAAGCCCACGCCAATCAGCACCAGCATCGCGGTCACAAAGAGAGGCGTTGCGTGGGTGATATCGTGCAACACCGGTGAAATATAGGTGTAGAGGGTAAACATCGCCCCTGCCCCCAGCACGGTGGTCAGCAGCGCGGAGAGCACCTGCGGGCGCATCAGCACTGCCAGCTCCTTACGCACTTCCGGACGTTCTCCGGCGCTGCCCTTTGGCAGGGAGAAGAACAAGGCCACCATCGCGACCACGCCCAGTCCGGCCGTCGCCAGGAAGGACATCCGCCAGCCAATGACCTCGCCCAGCCAGGTTGCCGCAGGAACGCCGCCGATGTTAGCGATGGTCAGGCCCATAAACATGGTGGCTACGGCGCTGGCCTGCTTGTGTTTCGGCACCACGCTTGCCGCCACAACCGACCCCAGCCCAAAGAACGCGCCGTGGTTAAGGCTGGTCAGAATACGCGAAAGCATCAACGTGGTGTAGTCCGGCGAAATGGCCGAAAGCACGTTGCCGAGGGTGAAAATCGCCATCAGGAAAATCAGCGCATTGCGGCGCGCGCGGTGTGAAAGAAGAAGCGTCATCAGCGGCGCCCCCACCATCACGCCAATGGCGTAGGCGCTGATTAACATGCCGGCCGCAGGGATCGAGACGTCCACGCCGCGGGCGATAACGGGCAGTAACCCCATCGGGGAAAATTCAGTGGTGCCAATCCCAAAAGCGCCAATCGCCAGGGCCAGCAGGGGAAAATTGATTTTCATGCGTCAACTCCGGATGCCGTGTCATGTGGTGACACAGAACAAAGAAGCGGAAAGCATGACATCAATCACAAAAAATGAGAAGTTAACAAAATGGCAAAAGATTTTTGCCTTAGGAGTAACAATCGGGGGGAGCGGGAGGGAGAAGGCTCTCCCTCCGCGTAAATCAGTGCAGCGCGGCCGTCAGACCCGCCGCGACAATCAGAGCCAGCACAACCACGGTGGTGAACAGCGAAAACTTCAGATCGGAACTCATCAATTTTTCTCCTTTTAATCCCCCCACGAAAAGTGAGCCTGCTCATTTTTGCATAATTTACGTCAAAAATCTTCCTGGATTTAGGCTGATAAACACTTTACCTCTTCCCCTTTTCATCAAGATAGGACAAAATTCCACGCTAAATTTATTAGCGTACCGGCCATTGACCCCCTCCTGACGTCCCGTGTCGTTTTCCCGGCGTGCCGCAATTCTAGATTGCGTGATAAGGGTGAGAGAAGGCAAACGTTTACCTTCAAGTTTTTCAGGAGTTTAGGATATGGTCTGGAGTGACATTTAATGGCAACAATTAAAGACGTAGCAAAACGCGCAAACGTTTCCACTACAACCGTATCACATGTAATTAACAAAACCCGCTTCGTGGCGGAAGAGACGCGCAACGCCGTCTGGGCAGCGATCAAAGAGCTGCACTATTCGCCAAGTGCGGTTGCGCGCAGCCTCAAGGTTAATCACACCAAATCTATTGGATTGCTGGCGACCAGCAGTGAAGCGGCCTATTTTGCCGAGATCATTGAAGCGGTAGAGAAGAACTGCTTCCAGAAAGGCTATACCCTGATTCTGGGCAACGCGTGGAACAGCATAGAAAAACAGCGCGCCTACCTGTCGATGATGGCGCAAAAGCGCGTCGATGGCCTGCTGGTCATGTGTTCCGAGTACCCGGAATCCGTGCTGTCGATGCTGGAAGAGTATCGCCATATCCCCATGGTGGTCATGGACTGGGGTGAAGCGCGCGCGGACTTCACCGACTCCGTTATCGACAACGCCTTCGAAGGCGGTTACATGGCGGGTCGTTACCTGATCGAACGCGGTCACCGCGAGATTGGCGTGATCCCCGGTCCGCTGGAGCGTAACACCGGCGCGGGCCGTCTGGCCGGTTTTATGAAAGCGATGGAAGAAGCGCTCATCACCGTGCCGGAAAACTGGATCGTGCAGGGCGACTTTGAGCCGGAATCAGGCTACCGCGCGATGCAGCAGATCGTTTCCCAGCCGCACCGCCCGACCGCCGTTTTCTGCGGCGGTGACATCATGGCCATGGGCGCACTCTGCGCCGCCGATGAGCTGGGTCTGCGCGTACCGCAGGATATTTCCGTGATCGGGTATGACAACGTGCGCAACGCGCGCTTCTTCACCCCGGCGCTGACAACCATTCACCAGCCAAAAGATTCGCTGGGCGAAACGGCCTTCAATATGCTGCTGGACAGAATCGTCAACAAGCGCGAAGAGTCGCAGTCCATTGAAGTTCACCCGCGCCTGATTGAACGCCGTTCCGTTGCGGACGGTCCGTTCCGCGACTACCGTCGTTAATCCCTTTACGGGGCCAGCTACCCTGGCTCCCGTAACCATTCCCGGTTTAGGGTTTCGCTGTCCCCCAGATAATCCAGCAGCCAGGCCATGGCGGGCGAGACATCATTTTGTTGCCAGGTCAGGCAGCAGGCCGCGTCCGGGAACGGATTCTCCAGCGTCAGTTCAACCCATTCTCCGGTATCGATGCGCGGACGCGCAAAATGAGCGGGCACCATCGCGACGCACAGCCCGGCGCTGAGGCACGTCGCCGATGATTCCCAGTCAGGAGCCACCACCCGCCGCTGGTTGTCCAGAAGCCAGGTGATACGCTTGGGCAGTGAACGGGACGTATCCTCCAGCACCAGCGAGGGCCAGTTACGCAGCGTATCGTCGCTCAGCGGCCCGTCCATCGCCGCCAGGGGATGATCGCGTGCCACCACGCATTTCCAGCTCAGCATCCCCATGTCGCGAAAGGCGTAACGTCCCCCAACCGGGATCGCCTGCGTAGCGCCAATCGCCATCTCCGCCCTGCCGTCCGCCAGCGCATCCCACACCCCGTTGAACACCTCCTGCGAGACCCGCAGCTCAACGTCAGAGAAATGACGATAGAAATCCACGATCATCTGCCGGGTGCGTTCCGGCTTCACGATGTTATCCACAGCGATGGAGATATGTCCCCGCCAGCCGTTGGCGATCTGCTGGCACTGTTCGCGGGTGATCTGCATTTTTTTGATAACAGAACGCCCTTCCTTCAAAAACCACGCGCCTGCGGGCGTTAATTCCACGTCGCGATGCCGCCGTTCAAACAGCGGAACCGCCAGCCACTCCTCAAGCTGACGCACCGTGTAGCTGATGGCCGAAGGGACGCGGTGCAACTCCTGCGCTGCACCGCTAAAGCTGCCGTTACGCGCAACAGCATCGACCACTTCAAGAGAATAAGCTGACCACATTTTCTGCCTGCAAAAAATTTGAATGCACCCGCCAAATATTAGCGTTTCACAAGCCGCTTTGCACTCCCTACACTCTGCGCCAACGTACACCTGCCTCCTCAGGAGAATAAGAGAATGCAACCCAGGAAAGGATTTTTAGTCTGGCTCGGCGGCTTAAGCGTGCTGGGCTTTTTGGCCACCGACATGTACCTGCCCGCGTTTGCCGCGATGCAGGAAGACCTGCAAACCCCTGCGGCGGCCATCAGCGCCAGCCTGAGTCTGTTCCTTGCCGGTTTTGCTTTCGCGCAGCTCCTGTGGGGACCGCTCTCGGATCGCTTTGGCCGTAAACCGGTACTGCTGCTGGGTCTGGCCATTTTTGCCGTGGGCTGCCTGGGGATGCTGTGGGTGCGCGATGCTACCTGGCTGCTGGTGCTGCGCTTTATTCAGGCCGTGGGCGTCTGTGCTGCGGCGGTGACCTGGCAGGCGCTGGTGACCGACTACTACCCGGCTAACCGCACAAACCGTATTTTCGCCACCATTATGCCGCTGGTGGGTCTTTCCCCTGCCCTGGCTCCGCTGCTGGGCAGCTGGATCCTCGCGCACTTTGACTGGCAGGCCATTTTTGCCACGCTGTTTGCCATCACGCTGGTGCTGATGCTGCCGGCGTTTGCCCTTAAGCCCGCGCATAAAAAAGAGGCGCATGCCGACGCGAAGCCGATTACCTTCACCTCCCTGCTGAGCGCCAAAGCGTATCGCGGGAATGTCCTGATTTATGCCGCCTGTTCGGCCAGCTTCTTCGCGTGGCTCACCGGCTCGCCGTTTATTCTGCACGATATGGGCTACAGCCCGGCGGCCATCGGTCTGAGCTATGTTCCGCAGACCATCGCGTTCCTGGTGGGCGGGTACGGCTGCCGCGCGGCGCTGCAAAAATGGGAAGGTCAGCAGATGCTGCCTTGGCTGCTGGTGCTCTATGCGCTGAGCGTCATCGGCACCTGGGCCGTCGGGTTTATTCCGGGCGCGGGTCTGGCTGAAATTTTGGTCCCCTTCTGCGTGATGGCCGTGGCAAACGGAGCGATCTACCCGATCGTGGTGGCACAGGCATTACGTCCATTCCCGCAGGCGACAGGCCGCGCCGCCGCGCTGCAAAATACCCTGCAGCTGGGTCTGTGCTTCCTCGCAAGTCTGGTGGTCTCAGCGCTGATTGCCACGCCGCTGTTGACCACCACCAGCGTGATGCTGTTCACCGTAGCGCTGGCGGTATTGGGTTACCGCATGCAGGCGTCCGCGCAGCGCGAGCAGGATAACGGCGCGCAGGTGGAAACTTCGCATGCCTGATTGCGCCAGAAATCATGTTACATTTCAGTGATTAGGTTGCTAACAATTTTCTATTGAATCACCAAATTTTGAGGCCTATACTAAATCTGGTTCGATTAAATACGATAAATATTAAGTGTTAACGGGAGCCGGAGTGCTCCCGTTTTACCATGGAAGGCATTTCGGCAAGGGTTATCTCCCTTCCTCTGTTCTACGTCGGATACTAGCCTCGCGGTATTTACCGTGAGATTTCTCACAAACCAAAAAAAGCGTCTACGCTGTTTGAAGGTTCTGATCACATCAGGGTGATGGAGAAGCTATGAGTTCATCGTGTATAGAAGAAGTCAGCGTTCCGGACGACAACTGGTCCCGGATCGTCAGTGAACTGTTAGGTCGAGCAGGCATCACTATCAACGGATCTTCGCCATCCGATCCCCAGGTTAAGCATCCCGACTTTTTTAAACGCGTGTTGCGGGAAGGATCGTTAGGCCTGGGAGAAAGTTATATGGACGGTTGGTGGGAGTGCGAACGTCTGGATATCTTTTTTGCCAGCGTGTTGCGTGCCGGTCTGGAAAATCAACTCCCCCGCAATCTGAAAGACACCCTGCGTGTCGCCTCTGCCCGACTGTTTAACTTGCAAAGTAAAAAACGCGCCTGGATCGTCGGCAAAGAACATTACGATCTCGGCAACGACCTGTTCAGCCGCATGCTGGACCCTTTCATGCAATACTCCTGCGCCTACTGGAAAGACGCGTCGACGCTTGAGGAAGCACAGCAGGCCAAGCTGCGCCTGATCAGCGAGAAGCTGCAGCTACAGCCCGGCATGCGCGTGCTGGATATCGGCTGCGGCTGGGGCGGGCTGGCGTATTTTATGGCGAAGCACTACGGCGTCAGCGTGGTCGGCGTGACGATCTCAGCGGAACAGCAAAAAATGGCGCGGGAGCGCTGTCAGGGTCTTGACGTGGATATCCGGCTGCAGGACTACCGTGACCTGAACGAGCAGTTCGACCGGATCGTTTCCGTCGGCATGTTCGAGCACGTGGGGCCAAAAAACTACGACACCTACTTTGAGGTGGTGGATCGTAATTTGAAACCGGACGGCCTCTTCCTGCTGCACACCATCGGCTCTAAGCGGACCGACAACAACGTTGACCCGTGGATCAATAAATATATCTTTCCGAATGGTTGTTTACCGTCCGTTCGCCAGATTGCCAACGCCAGTGAATCCCATTTCGTGATGGAAGACTGGCATAACTTTGGCGCGGACTACGACACCACCTTAATGGCATGGCATGAACGTTTCCAGAAAGCCTGGCCCGAGATTGCGGACAACTATTCAGAACGATTTAAACGGATGTTTAGCTATTATCTGAATGCCTGCGCGGGGGCGTTTCGCGCACGGGATATTCAGCTCTGGCAGGTGGTATTCAGCCGGGGGATTGAACACGGACTGCGTGTCGCACGCTAAAAAAATAACCCCGGATAGCCGGGGTTATTTTTTATTCTTCTTCTGCGGTCTTTATTATTGCGGCTTCTTTTGCTGCCAGCACGCGCTCCACCGTATCGACTACCGCCTGGGTTTGCGGATCGATTTCGATATTCACGCGATGCCCCAATTTTTTCGCGCCCAGCGTGGTGCGCTGCAGCGTTTCAGGAATTAAATGCACGCAAAAACGCGTTGGCGTCACTTCTCCCACCGTCAGGCTAATCCCGTCAATGCCAATAAATCCTTTATAGAGGATGTATTTCATTAATGACGGGTCCTGCATTTTAAACCAGATTTGACGGTTATTTTCCGAGGTCACGATTTTCGCCACTTCGGCAGTGGTCATGATGTGCCCGGACATCAAATGGCCGCCAATCTCATCGCTGAACTTCGCCGCGCGCTCAACGTTGACGGTATCGCCTACCACCAGCTCGCCCAGGTTAGTGATCCGCAGCGTCTCTTTCATTAAATCAAAGCTAATCTGGTTGCCGTTAATTTCGGTCACGGTCAGGCAGCAGCCGTTATGGGCAATCGAGGCACCGGTTTCGATGCCCTCAAGCATATATTCCGGCAGCTCAACAACATGAGTACGGAAATTAGGTTTTTCATCAATGGACACTACTTTGGCAGTGCCCTGCACAATACCAGTAAACATGCTTACAACTCCTGTTTTTTCCGAACGGTGATGACACCGTTTAATCCCTCCACAATAACAGTTGGAAAAACAGGTTGCCAGCGGAGCGCATTTTCTGGCGATTTTTTCACTAGATAAATAGCTAAAGCCCGCTACAATAGCTGGCACCCCCCTGCATTATCTTCTTGCTGCCCGTTTCGGCGGCTTTTTTAGTCTCTCAAATAACTACAAAATAAAGGTGTTCACGTGCAGAAGTACATGAATGAAGCGCGCCAGTTATTGGCACTGGCTATACCAGTGATCATCGCGCAAGTGGCCCAGACCGCAATGGGATTTGTGGATACGGTAATGGCAGGTGGCTACAGCGCCACCGACATGGCGGCCGTGGCTATCGGCACGTCAATCTGGCTTCCGGCCATCCTGTTCGGTCACGGTCTGCTGCTCGCGCTCACGCCTGTTATCGCTCAGCTCAATGGCTCAGGCCGTCGCGAGCGCATCGCCCATCAGGTTCGCCAGGGTTTCTGGCTGGCAGGGTTTGTCTCCGTGCTGATCATGGTGGTGCTCTGGAACGCGGGCCATATCATTCGCGCTATGCATAATATTGACCCGGCGCTGGCGGACAAAGCCGTGGGCTATCTGCGCGCGCTGCTCTGGGGCGCGCCGGGCTATCTCTTTTTCCAGGTGGCGCGTAACCAGTGTGAAGGCCTGGCGAAAACCAAGCCCGGCATGGTGATGGGTTTTATCGGGCTGCTGGTCAACATCCCGGTTAACTATGTCTTTATTTACGGTCATTTCGGGATGCCGGAGCTGGGCGGCGTCGGCTGCGGCGTGGCAACGGCAGCCGTTTACTGGGTCATGTTCTTCTCGATGCTTACCTTCGTGAAGCGCGCCCGCTCCATGCGCGATATTCGTAACGAGAACAGATTCAGCACGCCGGACTGGAACATCATGACGCGCCTGGTGCAGCTAGGGCTGCCGATTGCCCTTGCGCTGTTCTTTGAGGTGACCCTGTTTGCCGTGGTCGCCCTGCTGGTCTCCCCGCTGGGCATTGTGGACGTCGCCGGGCACCAGATTGCGCTCAACTTCAGCTCCCTGATGTTTGTCCTGCCGATGTCGCTGGCCGCAGCAGTGACGATTCGCGTAGGCTTCCGCCTGGGGCAAGGCTCGACGCTCGATGCGCAAACCGCCGCGCGCACCGGACTGGGCGTCGGCGTCTGCATGGCCATTTGCACGGCGCTTTTTACCGTGGCGCTGCGCGAGCAGATTGCCCTGCTCTACAACGACAATCCGGAAGTCGTCGCGCTGGCCTCGCACCTGATGCTGCTGGCCGCGATTTACCAGATTTCGGACTCCATCCAGGTGATTGGCAGCGGGGTGCTGCGCGGCTATAAAGACACGCGTTCCATTTTCTTTATCACCTTCATCGCCTACTGGGTGCTGGGTCTGCCGTGTGGGTATATTCTGGCCCTGACCGACCTGGTGGTTGACCGCATGGGACCGGCGGGGTTCTGGATGGGCTTTATCATCGGCCTGACGTCGGCGGCAATTATGATGATGTTGCGCATGCGCTTCCTGCAGCGCCAGCCATCCACGATCATTTTGCAACGCGCTGCACGTTAAATACGCAGTAGCCGCCCCCCGGCGGCTACTTTCTCTTCACTTTGCGCGGTAATACAGCAATCGCGTGAAATCAGAGAGAAAATTGCATTTTCCCTCTTGCCACCTCGGTGCTGTGCCGCTAATATTCGTCCCCGTTGTCACCGACAACACGTTGCGTTCATAGCTCAGTTGGTTAGAGCACCACCTTGACATGGTGGGGGTCGTTGGTTCGAGTCCAATTGAACGCACCATTCTGCGTCCGTAGCTCAGTTGGTTAGAGCACCACCTTGACATGGTGGGGGTCGGTGGTTCGAGTCCACTCGGACGCACCATTTCAGTCCTGAAATGGTGCAAATTCTCCTCAATTACCCTGAATTTTCTTAATCCCTTATTTTCATCATTATTCTCCTGCTACGCTTTTCCTATGGAAAAAAACACAGGAAACGTGTTGATGAAGAAGATCGCGATTATCGGCTCCGGCCCCACGGGAATTTACACCTTTTATCATCTGCTTAATAACAATACCCCACTCTCCGTTTCCGTCTTTGAACAGGCCGATGAAGCTGGCGTGGGCATGCCCTATAACGATGACGATAATTCCCGGCTGATGCTGGCGAACATTGCGAGCATTGAAATCCCGCCCATTTTTATGACCTACCTCGACTGGCTTAAGGAGCAAAGCGACGACCATCTGGCGCGCTTTAAAGTTGATAAAGCCAGCCTGCACGATCGGCAGTTCCTGCCCAGGCTCCTGTTGGGAGAGTATTTTCGCGACAGCTTTCGTTCAATCGTAAAAGAGGCGAAAAAGCTGGGGTTCCAGGTTGAGGTCCATGAATCCGCGAAGATAACGGACATCAACCCTTCGACAACCGGCGTGACGATTTCGGTCAATGACCGCACATTAGCGGATAAATTCGACCTGGCGGTTATTGCCACCGGCCACGTCTGGCCAGAGGAGGATGAAGCCACGCGCACGTTCTTCCCAAGCCCGTGGTCCGGCCTGATGGACGCCCGCATTCCCCCTTGCCGCGTGGGCATTATGGGCACCTCGTTGAGCGGTCTGGACGCGGCTATGGCGGTGGTGATGCAGCACGGCGAGTTTCGTGACGGTAAATTCATCCTCGACAGCGGCAGCGAAGGGTTAAACATTACGCTGATGTCCCGGACGGGCATTCTGCCGGAAGCCGATTTTTACTGCCCCATCCCTTATGAACCGCTGTCGGTATTGACCGAATTCGTAGTGGAAAGCGAGATAGCCAAAGGACCGGATGGCCTGCTTGACCGAGTCTTTGCCCTGATGGTGAAAGAGCTTGAACTCGCCGACCCGGCGTGGTGCGAGAAAATGTCTCTGTATACGCTGAATGCGGACACCATTCGTGAGGCCTGGTTTGAGGATCGTAAGCGCCACGGGCCCTTTACCTGGGCGGAAGAAAATCTCAACGAGGTTGAACGCAATAAACGCGAGCGCCGTACCGTGGCGTGGCGCTACACCGTGCTTCGGCTGCATGAGGTCGTTCAGGAGATCGTTCCCCATCTTAGCGAGCAGGACAGAAAACGCTTTAAGCAGGGCCTGGCTCGCGTGTTTATCGACAATTATGCTGCCATCCCGCCGCAGTCTATTCGCAGGCTGCTTGCGCTTCGCGAGGCCGGCATCATTAGCGTGGCGGCGCTCGGCGATGATTACACGCTTGATGCCGGCAGCAATCGGACAGTCATCACCACACAAGAGACCGTTTATCGTTTCGACGTCTTTATTGATGCGCGCGGGCAAAAGCCGCTTAAAACAAACGATTTGCCTTTCCCATCGCTGCGCAGACAGCTTGAGGAGACGGGCGATGAGATCCCCGACATCGGCGAGGATTACACGTTACAAGCGCCAGAAACGGTTCGTGGGCGCATCGCCTTCGGCGCAATACCGTGGCTGATGCACGATCGTCCCTTCGTTCAGGGGCTGGCAGAGTGTGCGGAGATTGCAGAAGCGATGGCGAAGGCGGCTGAAAAACCGGCCTCAGGTATACGGCGTCGGTTACCGTACGTGGAGAACTGACAGGGCTTCCATGCCCTGCAACGCGAGATTATTCGAAGAACACTTCCGGGTTTTCAGACAGCGAGACGAAGGTTTTCGTCGCTTTATCCAGGGCGAGAATTTTGCCGCTTTCAATGTCGTATACCCAGCCGTGCAGGCGAAGCGAGTTATTACGCAGGCCCACCGCGACGGACGGGTGGGTCTTGATGTTGCTGAGCTGCGCAAAGACGTTTTCCTGCACCATCGCATTCACTTTATCGATCGGCTTATCCCAGCTTTTTTTCTCTACCACGGCTTTTGCCGCGTCGGAATAGCGCAGCCAGTGCGATACAGCAGGCATCGGCTCCAGGTTCGCGTTATCGGCAATCGCCTTCATCGCGCCGCAGTTGGAGTGGCCGCAGATCACGATGTCGGTCACGCCCAGCGCCACTACCGCGTACTCGATAGTTGCAGAGACGCCGCCTGGCTCCGGCCCGAACGGTGGAACAATGTTGCCAGCATTACGAATAACAAAGAGTTGTCCCGGCTCTTGCTGGGTGACCAGTTCAGGGACCAGACGGCTGTCGGAGCAGGAGATAAACAGCGCTTTGGGATTCTGGCTGGACGCTAAACTGCGAAAGAGCTCTTTACGTTGCGGGAAAATCTCTTTTTGAAAGCTGAGAAAACCTTCAATGATATGTTGCATAGCAATTTCTCTTTTATCTGTTTTCGTTTAGGCATGATCGAGATCACACTCGCAAAGTTTACCCACCGTGCTTCACTTGAGACAAGCAATATATTTCTGGCCCGACCGCTGCACGATGTCATCGGCGTTTGCCGGAATGTTCTGCCCTTCGAACGCGCCGTAAAGACGGGCGAACGATTTTCCCGCCAGGCGCCGGGTAACGTCCTCAACCGTACGGGCAGGCAGCGGTAGCATATTCGGGTAGCTCCACATGAACGACACGGCCTCTTTCCCTGGGGTCACCTGCAAAATGTCTCCCGCCAGTAAAACGCCCTCGCCCTCCTGCCAGTGCAGTACCGTTCCGCCCGCAAAATGCCCGCCGAGACGCAGCAGCGTAACCGACGGTACTATCTCCAGCGCATCGCCATCCCAGAAATGAATCGCCGGGCTGTCGCGCATCACCCACTCGCTATCGCTTACGTGCAGATAGACCGGCGCGTCGAAAGCCGCGGCCCACTCCTGCATCGTGGTGTAATAGTGCGGATGCGAAATCGCAATCGCGCGAAGGCCGCCGAGTGCGGCGATGAGCGTTTGGGTTGCAGGATCAAGGTTGGCGATGCAGTCCCAGAGAATGTTACCGTGGGGGGTACGCAGGAGGAGTGCCCGCTGGTTAATGGCAAAAGCGGGTACCGTCTTGATACTGAATAACTGCGGCTCCAGCTGCTGCCATTTGTTGGCGTGTGTCGCCGTTACCGTCGCGTAATCGATCCACGCCTGGCCGCTGGCCGGAACATACTGACGTTCATCCTCGCAAATGGCACATCTCTCCGGCGTTCCCTCATAAGAAGTACCGCAGGTTCTACAGAGTGTAATCATGAGCGCTCCTCAGTGATAAAGCACTGAGTATGGCAGGGATTATCCTTATGTGCTGCGAGGTACATTGCTGGCGTGACCTGCTCCCCGTTGATTAGTACACCCCGATGTTAGTAATGTCTTCATAAGCCACATGAGGACATCCCCATGAAGAAGCGTTTTTCCGACGAACAGATCATCAG
>NZ_JBMKGI010000021.1:0-43063 GCF_049238885.1 Enterobacter cloacae complex sp. BZL2005
GTTCACTGACGCTGCGTGACTACGATGGTCAGGTTGCGGAGGCTATGGCCCTGGTACGAGCGCTGAACAAAATGACGAAAGCAGGTATGCCTGAAAGCGTGCGTATTACCTGAAAACACAACCCGCTACGGGGGAGACTTACCCGAAATCTGATTTATTCAACATTTCAATTTAAACAATGAATTAACTTCTTAGCGTACGTTTTCGTTCCATTGGCCCTCAAACCCCTTTACCCCCCATCCCACAATTTTCATTGTCAGTTTGCCCCGGGACATGGTGTCGATTTTCCGGTAAAAATCGGTGCTGATATAGTTAAACAGACGCCATGTCCCAGGTCTGGCCATTAATCCATAGACACTGTAGATATTGCCTGCAAGCGCGATCCCGTTGTATATCCCTAACCCTGTTGATCGTTCAAATCCCATGAATTTAGCGATGTTCATGGCACCATCACCAAACATACCCTGCGTGTCAGGTTCATTCAGGAACTGACGACCAACTTCACGGGTTATCGTGTTGGCCGAGTCGACAATCAGAATAGCCCCGGCAAGAACGCCTACGGGGGTCATTGAGGAAGTCAGCACGAAGCCAAATACGCCCTGCATACCTGCCAGCACCACTTTAATTCCTGAGATGACATAACCGACCATCCGGTCTTCATCCCTGACGTATTTGATCTGGGCATATAGTTTCGCATAACCGGTCTGGAGCTGCCGGCTCTGCTCAAGCAGACTGCTGTTTTCTGCCTGCAGGTTACGCAGGCAGGTCATGCACTCTTCGTCAGACTTTGCCCGCCGGGCACGCTCAAATTCGCCATTAATGACAGATTTAATTTCATCGATGAATTTGAGACGCGTCAATCCATCCCCCAGATGTCGGGCGCCAACAATATTAGCGGTATTGACGAGTTTGCGGGCCTCCAGATTAATCATGGTTTCTGCCCAGAGTCGTGCCTGGCTTTTGTTTCCCGGAAGAATTATATCCATTTTACTCATCCTGATTGAAAATCACCCGTTAAAGCTTATCGCGCTCCCGGATTTAGGCAACCCTGCTTTAAAGGGTAAAATAATAGTCTGATGCTGTCAGTAAACCTTCGCCCATGATGGCCAGCCTGTGTAGTCCAGGGTTCATGGAACATGTATGCCGCGAAGCGGCATGGAGACGCCAGCCGGAGCTGAACCGGGTGATTCTGGTGAGGGGCGTCGTAACCGGCATCAGCCGTTACGGATTGATAGGTTCTGCCAATCCCATCCCTTTCCCTGCAAAGCTATACCCGCTTAAAGCTTTCCGATTGCTAATGTGCGCGGTCGGAGTGAGTCCGTCAAGGCCGATGGCCGCTGACGGGCTGTATCTCCGCGTTAGCGCCGTCAGGCGCTTACGAGCGTGTATGAAGTGATTACCGTGACTTAACTACAGCTACTCTTGATACTAGTTACAACATCCCTCTTAAAGCGAGGGTGTTCCGGCCCTTTGGGCCGGGGCGGCGTCGGTTTAGCAGGGGTCAGGTATGTATGCGGTGCCTGGTTCTGGCGAGAACGAGGCCCGGCGCTTGCGACGGGAGGTACTTTTGATTTCCTTCTGAGCGCGCGGCCGTGAGGCCGCTGCATGCGAAGGCATTTTACGTTATCCACAGAGTGGCCCAAGACAAAGATCCACTCTGGAATGTAATGAACAGAGAGATAAAAAAGGTGAAGTAAGACTGTTTTGCGGAATGTCTTTTATTCATTTCCGGGTTACTTCACTTATTCGTTTGCGGATTTCTGTGTAAAAAAAAGAGACTGTGGCCATTGCGGGCCATAACGACCGGCAGAACGTCATGATGACCGGAAGAAGAAAGGAGTGAAGGATGAAAAATGAGCAGAATGGCCGAAAAAAACCAGCACGAAAAGCCCCGGTGAGGGGCCCGTAAACAAGAAGACTGTTGTGTCGTCTGTGACTAGTCCGGGGGAGAAAGCGCCAGATCCAGCTGGTAAAGATGCTGGATGGCCAGAGCCTTCAGGCGCTCAGATGTGCACCAGTACGCTTCGTCAGGCGGGAGGGTGCGGTAAATCCATTCAGACATTGCATGGAGTCGTTCATCTGCCGGCAGCTTAATCAGATTGTTGGCACGTTTACGCTCCGCGCCTTTTTTGCGGCGGTAAACGAGTGCCTCCCGACGCTTACGGCCAGACCAGCATTTCCGCGCAGAGTGGGCCTGAACATCATCATGTTCGCTCATCACTCCTTCCCGGATCAGCTGCTCACGCTCGGCGCTCTGACGGAGCTTCTTCTCCTGCTCTTTAAACAGCTTGTCCATATCGACGCCCAGCATCTGGAATCCCACGGGGGTTATATAGACATACGTTGGCAACCAGGTGCGGGATTCACGATCCCAGGCGCGTTCTTCTGCGAGGCCCAGAACGCCAAACCGTACCTGTTCCTCAATAAGCCGTGAAAGGCGTGACACCGTCACCTCCGTTTCAGGAATGACATTGCCTTTTGCGTCCTTTGCACTGAGTTCTTTTGCAAGACGGGAGATACACATGCCGACGGTATGCTTGCCGGCATCACAGAAGCTGATGAGCACTGGCCAGAGCGCATCGAGCAGGCGCTGACGTTCCGGACGGAAGCCATATTTACGTCCCGCCTTACGGCGGCCGGCGACATAGAGAGGGTGACGAGAAACATACATGCGCAGGCTGACCTGCCCGGTTTCTTTGTCTTTTTTCACCAGGCGATTGTAGGCATGACCGAGCTGTCCGGAGAGCTTTTTATAATGCTCCGGGCGATACCAGGCCGGGTTCTCACATTTGGCTTTTGTGGAATGCTCACCGCGTTTGCGGCGGGTCAGTTTTTTGACCGGTGCAATGAGGAAATTACCCTGAGTGCCGGCATCGACATCCTGGCAGAAACGGGTTAGCTCATCTTTCGGTAGATCTGACCAGTGAACAGAAATCTGATTGTCATTCACGGCGGCCTGTTCTTATGGCGGCCGGGTGTTGTGTTATGTGGTGCATGCGTTATAATCCTTCACAGGCCACGCGCCTGCTTTTGGACCCCCTGATATCTGTGTCTTCCGCCAAGATGATGACAGATGTCGGGGGGTTTGTGCATTCAGGCTCCGGGAAATCCCGTTACCTGCTCCTGAACGTTTTACTGGACACGTCCTGTCCCTGTCTGTTTCCGGAAGTCCGCATTTCTTCCGTAAAACCATCTTTTGCCACCCGCCTGCCTCACCACAAAGCAGTCAAACCGTCAGTTTGAGTTAGGACACAAAAGTAATCTGAATCAACAATCTGTCCCACCACAAGACGATCGCTGACGATCCGAATACTACCTTCTCATCAGTAACTTTTCCAGATGTTAGACCAGATAACAATCCATAGTTTTCATGCTAATTGTCCGGATGAGACTGCTAGCAAGCATCGCACGCAGTAAATTCAGGGCGTTGGGTTTGATTTGGTAGGCCAGAGCAAGGAAAATAATTTAGAGGAAGAGCTTTACCTAATAGTTGCAAGTTGACTCTTTCGTATCTTCACTGCACTTAAAAAACCGTATAGCTTTTGCTATACAGAATCCATATGATATGCTTGTAAAGCAATCGCTATACAAGGAGCGCACTCATGAAATCAGATGTTCAGCTCAACCTTAGAGCTAAAGAATCTCAAAGAGCACTTATTGATGCTGCAGCAGAGATTCTCCATAAATCACGCACGGACTTCATCCTGGAAATGGCATGTCAGGCTGCGGAGAATGTGATCCTCGATCGTCGCGTATTTAATTTTAACGATGAGCAGTATGCAGAGTTTATCGATATGCTCGATGCACCGGTTTCGGATGAGGCGGCTATTGATAAACTTCTGGCAAGGAAACCTCAGTGGGACGTGTAACAGCACCAGAACCATTATCCAGCTCCCATCAACTAGCAGAGTTCGTCAGTGGTGAGGCAGTACTTGATGACTGGCTTAAACAGAGGGGATTAAAAAACCAAGCTCTTGGTGCAGCACGAACGTTCGTCGTTTGTAAAAGAGACACTAAACAGGTTGTCGGTTTTTACTCTCTGGCCACCGGCAGCGTTAACCACGTGGAAGCAATGGGAAGCCTCAGGCGCAATATGCCAGATCCAATTCCCGTAATCATACTTGCTCGCCTGGCAGTTGATGTTTCATACCGTGGCCAAGGGCTCGGGGCCGATTTACTGCATGATGCAGTTCTGCGCTGTTACCGTGTAGCTGAGAATATTGGAGTCCGTGCGATTATGGTTCATGCACTGACTGAAGAAGCCAAAAACTTTTATCTTCACCATGGCTTTAAGGCATCACAAACTCAGGAACGGACATTGTTTTTAAAGTTACCACAGTGAGGTTTGAGGAAGAAAGGGGCTTGTTCGATATTTAAGATATTGATTTATAATGACTTTACCATTGAATTTAACATAATATACATTGTTATGCGCACTAAGATTAATTAAGAACAAATCCAGCCGTTTCGGGCCCAGCCTTGTTCTGCTCATTCAGCGAATTATGCCCATAGATTCTATGCCATCAACGTTCATAACTGTCGTTACAGTCTTGCGTGTTCTCTACGGCAGTCACCTGCACATCCTGAAAGCGCAACCCATCCACACCGGAAACAACCGGTTATCGCACAACGGCCCGAGAAATTCTCGATGAGCAGAACTTTGAATTTACCCTGTGCCACGCCACTACGTTGCGTCACTACACGCTCGCAGTGCTCACCCATGATATCTACGTCAGGTTTACGCATCGGCTCGCTGATGGCCATCTCAGCTTGTTTAAGGCTGGAACGTGGATAGGCCAGGTTATATGCTGCGCCTGTGGTCATTTGCTCGATAACCGCAGGCGCATATCCTTCGGCTTCGAGCTTACGATATGCAGCCCGGTAGTCTCGTTGGGTTTTTAGCGGGTAAAGGTTTCCGCCTTTACCATCGAAAGCGATAAACCAGAAATCGTCCGTGCCAGTTTTCAGATTTCTGCAACGTTTCAGATACCATCCGCTTTCTCTCGCCCAGATGGTACGGTTATTTCCGGCATTCGTTTTGTCATAACCGTTCTCGTCAAGCCAGCTGTCAAAGCTGGTCAGTCCCAGATTCTGAACCTCCAGAGAAGGCACTCGAATGACTTGCAAGGTATGGCGGGGTCTTGGCTCTCTCATCTTGATCTCTTTCTAGCGCTGGTCTGGGAAATACGGATATTGCGGGCCATATTCATAGTCATGTTGGCCTGGCTCAACTTCCCAGAACGGACGGCCGCTAATTGTCTTTGGACCGCGCTCGTTTACGATGTCTTCTACATCCTGGATATTAAATGGCATCGTTGACAGTAACAGCTGATCTTCGGGTGTCAGCGTCACAGTTGTACCGTCAATACGGCTGTAAAGATCGGCAAACTGTTTACCTGCACCGTGTAACCGGTGCTCCGCTACGCTTCTGATTGCGTGTAAGTCCAGCTCCGCCGCTTCCATGCGATCCACGTACAGTTTCATTTCTTTACGTAATGCACCCAGTTCACGAACTTTAATAAATCCGTAGACGTATCCACCCAGGGCGATAACTGCAATCATTGCTAAAATTGCCATTTTTTTCTCTCACGTGATTGCGGCCGTCGCAATGTGAAGTCTGGGAATTCGCTGGATGTTAAGTACGTTTTCATCCCCAGACCGACGGATGCTAAGGCGCGATCCCAACACTCCATTTGTAAGTATCAGGCCCATCTTCTCCGCTGGTGGCATCAGCTACAATCTGTGCATACGTTCTCCAGCAAGTTCTCAATTGCGGCTGTTATTTCTCAGCCAGGCGCCTGCATTGCTGCCTCATTCCATCAAAAATACTTTCGACAAGCTGCTGGTGGAACTGGTACGGAAGAAGCCCGCTAACACGTTCAATGACTCCCGGGGTTCTGGCGATGATTTCCTCTATCATCGCCTCCGTCTGCTGTTTACTCAGGCCGGTTATCTCACCATGCCTGATCCAGTGGCGTCGTTGTATTCGATATATCTGGTAATAGTTGCTACTGCCACGTACGGCCATCGCCAGTTTGCACTTCTGCAAGGATATCTGATTGTTCCCTTGACCGATCACCGGCCATGCCGACAACACATCATAGAGTGGTGTAAGGTGATAACGTCCCTGTGGCCCAACAGAAATACTGAAATTTTTAGCGTGGCCATCTGTTGCGGCCATCATCCAGAAAATTATCTGCGTCATAAAAAACTGCGCTTTGTCATGCTCTGCGCGGTCTGAATTACTCAGTACTTCCATAATTTCCGATATACCTGGCCCGCCGTCCGCCTGATATTTTCGTAATGGCGAAACGCCCAGGGCCTGACACATATCCTCCTGGGGTAAACGAATGATCCATTGTCCGTCTCCTGACCATTTTCGGTCAAAACGTTCTACCACCAGCGCTTTCTGATCTTCAAAGTGAGCAATCTGCGTTCTTGCCACGGGGAGCCCGTACTGTTCGAGAAGTACCGAGCAGAGCCATTCATTTTCAACCGACGAGCTCATGTCGGCTTTCATGTTCCCCACAAGTCCGAGCGGTAGCTTGAATATATGCGTCGTTGGTGTATTACCCTCCGGCATGCACCACCGATCTTCATGCCACAGTAGGGCTGTTTTCTCCTGAGCACCGGCAATAGATAAACGTAAGTCGTCGTTATCTTCTGGCCTGCCCGGTAGCAATGTCTCCGTGGTATTACGCAAAGTTGCCGCAATTTCTGATTCAGTAAGAGGGTGACACTTCACGGAATATAAATCTGTGGGTTCGTCTCCGTCATGAAGCAGCTGTATCGCGCCCACGCAGTCTTTTCCCAGCTCCGTCAGCAGATCAAAAGGCTCCAGGCTATCGGCCTTGTAACGCATTGCCAGACGTCTGCGTATGCCTTCGCTGTCCGGGAGTAAAAGGAAGGGACAATGACAGCGGCCTTCCCTGTTCGTCTGCACTCCAGTCAGGAAGGTATTGTAAGCTGTCTACCCCTTTACTTTTTTCCCAGTATCCGACTTTGATTCCGTTCATCCAGATTGCCAGGCGCTGCTGTTTCCGGCTCATATCGTTACCATTTCTCCTGTCGTGCAGGTGAGTTTGATTTAAGCATTTCTTCCGTCTGCTTCCTCTCTGAAGAGGTGGTTGTCGAGGAGAAGCTGATTTTTACGCCCAGGATGGAAAACACCTTGAATAGCCGTTCAATGCTCGCACTGGCAGGGTTGGCTTCCAGACGTGAGTATGTCTGTTGAGTGACCCCTAACCTTTCGGACAGGTCTTTTTGCGTCAGGCCATTCGCCTTGCGAAAACCAATGAGCAAGGGACGCAACTGGTTGAGCGTGTTTAACGGGTAATCATTATTGATCATAAGCTGGCCTCGGCAGTTCCTCTGATACACCTTGCAGGCTGTTTTCTAAACATACACCCTAAAAGCTGTAATATCAAATTAACAGCCTAAAAGCTGTTAAATATGAAATACAACCTTTAGGCTGTTACTAAGTAACAGCATAGATCTTTATGACGTTTGATATGAGAGAACTTTCGATTATAAGCCGTTACGCTCGTACAGCATCCGGGAAGAGAGCTGACAGGTCAGGATCATCAGTTAACGAGAACCGGAGTATCTTATGGCCCCTGTTGTGAGCTGTATAAGAGCTGTGACCTTCCATTTGCCTCCAGGAGGAGGCAAACAGAGTATTAAAAGCAAAGGCAGACATTTTTAGCAGCTGGTGGGCTATGGGGTTCCAGAGGTGCTCCGGTGAATGTTACTTGACTGGCAAGCTTCCTGCTCTGATGGTCAATGCCTCGATGCTGTCTATATTGTTCTGAAGCTCTTCCAGTTCCGCCTTTTCAATACCGGCCCAAAGCTTTAAGTGTCGCTGATAAAGGGACCACTTGAGTGAGTGAAAACCATTCCAGGCCAACCCCATCCAGGAGGCATAATTCGCATTGAGAATAGTGCCGGTGATATACATTTTACCTGCGTTAACAGCACTGGAAGTTCCATAACCCAGGGCAAGCATCATCCGGAAGCGTGGATTTAGCCGCAACGGCATGGTATCCAGTAAGGTCTCCCCAAAAGCTCCTTTTCCCAGCGATACCTGTTTCGCCACAAAGAAAACCCGCATCAAAACTTCCATTATGGTCATCGGAATACTTGTCACGATAAACTGACGAAAGTCATACCCGTTGACATACATGTACTCTATTTGTTTGCCGAAGTTAGAACTCCCCACAGGGATCCCCTCAAGCATACGAAGTAGCCCCATAAAAGGAGCCGGTAAACCCATGCCACGGTTTCCTTTTGCTGAGGGGGCATTAACATCCGATGCCAGGTGTCCAAACATTCTGGCGATGAGCCTGAAAATATTGGTTTCGTCTGTAACGCCTTTACTGGAAGGATAAACCACGATCTGTCCATTCTGAACCACCGTACAGGTCCCGTTCAGCATATCCTTTATGCCGAAAATAATGCCCAGTATGGGGTCGTGTGACAAAGCTCTTAAGCGGTGATTTGTGGGAGACAAAACGCCAACGGCTGCACCCACTAAATCGCTGCTGATCGAACTGTCTGGTGCCCCTATAGGAAACAAATCTGAGAGTTTTGTACTCAGGTCCTCCGGCAAAATGGCATTGAAGGCTTTCTGGACCTGTTTATTGAAAATACCATCCACTTCTGCCGTAAAGCTCACCGTAGGTTTTGGCGGGGCTCTGACGCAAAGTAAATCCAGCATGGATGCTATGAGCCCGCATCCGCAGGCAATAGCATAATCCCAGGCGTCGAGTGCGTAGCGATCATTAAATTCTTTAATATGATTCTGGATCCGGGCATCTACAACAGCCAGGTCATCCGTGGAGAGTATTGTGGCCAGTCCAATATCACCGTATACACGCTGGTTAGCCTCTCTATAGATGGTTTTAAGGCCTGTTTGAAGCATGGCAGCATCTGAGGGGGTCATTTCTCGCAGATGATGTTCTTTAAGCGCCAGATGCTCCGCTTCATCAAGTTCAGTGCCGCTGATTAGCCCGGTCAACTGTGCCTTAAGGCTCTCTATATCACTGTTAATTGTCTCGTGAGCGTTCGCGATATCCTGACCACGGAGCTGAATATAACGGATGGCTCTGAGCTCATCATCATAAGGAGACTGACTCATGTGTTTACCTCGCTGCGCCCAGTCCCCCTTTGGGGGCTTTTTTATTAAGCATATCGATGTGCGCCTTTATGACAGCAATTTCTGCCTTAAAGTACTCAGCGTTCGACATTAACTTTTCCTGAACATCGTAGAGCTTTTTAATGGCCAGAGTAAGGGCGACTTTCAGCTTCCCATTTTTCCTGTGTTTCACTATCGCGTATCCGCCAATCCCTAACACTGCTACAGGCGCAGCCAGGATTCCAATTCCTGCCACCATGCCACCGCCTACGATAGATCCTGCTGTTGCGAGCCCGGAGGTTATGCCTGCTGCTGACACTCCCGTTGTACCAAGCGTATAGAGAGCACCGAAGGAAGCCGCAGCGCCGACGCCTGACCCCGCCAATGCTGCTGCGCCCTCAGTAATACCCGGGAACTTATTTTCAAGCGCCTGCAGAGCACTTGTAACTTCATCCATTGCCTTCTTGCGAATTTTTTCCAGCTCTTCAGTTTCGGTAGCGTCCATTACAGGCCTCTTATTCTTAACTTGCTGTGTTATGGGTGAAAAAGTGCACCATAAAAGTGATGAAGAAATCATGACTTACTATTGGGGCACTTTCCAGTTCACGGTTGTCAGTTTTAATGCTGTTGCTGTTAGTAAGGGCAGACCTGAAATAACTGCCGTGCCGTTGCCCCTTTGGAACTGGCTTTCCTAAAAATCTGTTGCGGACTGAACAGACATGTGCGGATTTATATCTGGACTGGTTCCAGACATAATTCCAATCAGGCTTCCAATGACAAAATGCTGGTCACCCTCGGAGACGACATAGGGTCCACCTGAGCATCCTTCGGTGTTGTAATGTGCGATTACAAAGCGAGTTGTGTGATGATGGGGAGAATGATTTGAGCAATTTAAAGGCCAAATGCCTAAAAATTCACCAGGGAATGTCGAAATTGTTTTCTCATTCATTGGATATCCGACACCCAATGTATCCATGCCAGCTGCGGGAGCTAGGACCTTAAAGTAACTACTTACAGGCTGTTGTATTCCAGCTGGTAATACGATTTCTGCACTGTCAACAAACGGAATGCCGTCTTTAAAGTCTGCCCTATCATTAGCCTCATTGAGAATGAAATCGACTAGAACAGGCTCTTCGTTCAGCAGTCCTTGATGGTTAAGAAATTTGATGTAAAGTTTTTGGGTATTGCTAAGGGGATAGTTTTTTCCAAGAGCATTGGTAACAACATGGGCTGCGGTGAGAATCTTTTGCTGCTGACCATTATCGAAACCAAACGCAGTTGCTTCGATATGGCTACTAAAATGAGGATCATTACTTACATAGATTTTACAGACGTAGTTTTCAAACATTATTTCCTCCTTTTGCCGGTACCTAATCAGTTACACGACTGCATGTTATAAACAACTAAACTCTCTTCCTGATATTTGAGTTTGTATGTTTTGCCAGGCACCAGCTCACCTCTGAAACACGGTTAGTCTCCTCCATGACATGGTTATGGCGATGGTCAGAAACTGTTATCGACGAAAGACTGGAATTCCTTTAATGGCATTATCCATTTCAAGCCGTATGTACTGAACGGGAGCGTATATTTTTATGATTCCAGATCTGAATCCTGAAACATTCCCCGTACCTGAACATTGAGGGCATACAGCGTTTCTTACTTTTTTCATCCTGCTACCTCATCTTTTTTTTAAAAGCTTTCCTTAAGCCTGTTTTCGAAATCGAAAACAGAAGATTCGAATTCTTTTTTTTCTGTATGAGAAATTTTTACTTGCTCATATCCGTATCCAAAATTACTGAAATCGACAATTACCGTCAAAATTTTATTAAGCGCATTTAAAACCTGAGCTGCTTTTGTTCTGCTTTCAAGGAAATTCAGCTGCTCTTTAGCACTGCTATAATAGCTGTCAAGTCTGCGATAATATTTCTGAATTATTTTGCCATCAATAATATCTGATTTATTAATCCATACCTGTAAGTTTAAGACAATGGCAAGGGCTTCGGATAAAATATCGTTGAACGTCTTTAAAAGATCATCCTGAGTTTTGAAACTCATGAGTGCAGTAAAGGGAAGCTTTTTGTTTTCAGCGATGTACTGATAGAACGCAGTGATCGCCTGTGTCTGACTGACATCGAGGTTTTTTAAAACCTCATCAGCAGTCATTTTGATTGCATCGTCAATCCGAACGTTTATCGTTGCCATCATCTCAGTTCCTGTTGGGAGAAGATATTAATGTAAAGCGTTTTTGCATTACACGCAACCAGTAATGCAAAAATGCATTACATCAGGCGGATTAGTTTTTTCTGGTCAAAATACACGATGTGATTTTTCTTTAGCCGAGATCCATCCGATCCCCACGCAACCGGTAAAGGTTCGCAGGTTTAATCAAGATAGGTTTCGTATCTCCCTAAGGGTGGGATGGATAAACTCATAATGGCATCTGTGTTTACAATGAACGTATCCGAATAAAACTCATCCAATTTAGTAAAGTTTATTTTCTTGCAAAAGCCTAATAAATATGGATTTTTTACGTCTTCAATTACAACATCGCCCCAGGGATTCGCTTCACAGCAAAGCTTCAGAAAAGACTTAAACCATCCCTTGTTTTGTATTTCTTCCGGAAGCTGTACCACATGTATGGCCAGACAATCTCCCTGGTAACGATTAGTACTTTGTCTAAGCCCTACAACAATCCCCTTTTCTTGAATCTGTACACCTGCCTGATGCTCTTTCATGTCGGGCGTATAGTGCCTTGCTCTGTTTAACCAAGCCACCAGCTGCTGAGCCGTAGTTGGTGATTCTTCAGCTATCCATTTCAGGTACTTGATGCGGTCCATATGCTCCTCCCTGTACGATTTCCAATGAAAGGCTCTACAGTATTAAGCTGCTGTAGAGCTCATTCAACCATGCTCAAACGGTGCGTATTAAAGGATGCCTAACCTTTTTGTTTCATCGATCCACGGTCTGAATTCTTCCAGTAGATTATCATATAACTTTTCATCGCTAATCGAACCGAAATCATCCATGGCAAAGAAGTGGGTGTTATCAACCCGGCGGTCAGTAAAGTCATCCAGATTTTTGAGGATACCGTAGCTTGAACCACCCAGGCCGACAAACTTCCAGAAGATGGGGTAGTTGGCAGAACGCCGGATTGCATCTTTAATCGCCCGGGTCTTGCTGATCCCGCCATCGGTAATAAATACTACATATACTGGGATTTTCGAGTCCTTAAAATAGTCGACTATTTCTTCCATCACAGGAGGCTCGTTGTTTGTCCCTCCAAGGCCCGGCAGGTTCTCCCAGGCTGAACGCTTTCCAGACCCGCGAATGGACTGAATATATGTGTCCAGGTTGTCCAGTGTGACGTTTGGATACTTCTTATGCTTCTCTCCAAATCCCCAGACATCCATTTCACCGTCGTCGTCGAACTGGGCGGCAAGAACGGCGATGCGGTCCAGCACAGACTGAACGTTACCCTTACTGAACTGGCCACTCATCGAGCCGGATGCGTCAAGTACAAATGCAACCGCTGCCTCAAGGGTGTCCAGTTTATTTTTAGTGAGACTGACCGAGGCTTTTTTAGCGAGGCTTACAAGGCGCGGAGATCTGGTTTCCAGTTTCTTTTCCAGACTGATACGAGCTGGCTTTGCTGGCTGCGGAGCTGGCTGTGCGACATCAACGCCATAGCTAATGGCCAGAGGCTCAAGTCCACCGTTGAAACCCTGCCCGAGCGCACGAAGCTTCCAGGCGCCATTGTGCCGATATACTTCACCCAGGATGATTGCTTTCTCACTGCGGCCCTGAGTCTCAGCCTGAAAGTCAGCGATACCAGGAGCCTGAATGCTCAATAAACTGAGCCCACTGATGGTATCTTCACCATCAATGACAACGGTGATCGCAATTTTACTGACGTTCGCTGGAACACGATCCAGTGCTATATCAATGCTGGACTGCTGCGAACCGGTAACGAGCTTGACTGCCCCCTCAGGAGAAGACAAATTATTATAAAAGATAAAGTCAGAATCGCCACTGACCTTTCCCTGAGCATTAAGCAAGAACAGGCAGGTATCGGGTTCGCCTTTAAAGCCGGATTTGGCAGGGTACTGAAGATTCAGCCTGATAGCAGATTGCTGAAGGGGTATGTTTTGTCCGGATTGTAGATTCATATTAACTCTCCTGATTTTTGATTATTTTTAAAGCGCAGCGTTTATATATGTTCCCCAGGCTTAGTTCAGGACGCTGGATATTCGGTGAGGCGTAAATATGGTGTGACACCATATTTCATCACGCTGAAGTTTCTATACCTGTTGAATTTGAATTTTCATTGCCCGGGTATCTTATGTTCCAGATCCCGTTCCTTCATAAATCGCAAAAGTAACATATATCCGAGGGGCATGCTGTTGATATAAGGCACGGAATACTGGCTTAACCAGCAACCATAGATAAACCCGGGTCCTGCAAAAAGGTTCACGCCAGAATTAACATTACTCTGCTTTCTGAAAACGCCCGGCCCCCTTTCTCAGATTCAACAGCTGATAGCGGATCGTTACCCAAAAAAAACCCCGGCATTGCCGGGGTCAGACTCAGCGTCTTTTAGACATTGACGCCGTGCTGGGAAGCAAGCGCTGACAGGCCACCGGCAAAACCCTGGCCGACAGCTTTAAACTTCCACTCAGCGCCATGGCGATACAGTTCACCGAAGACCATTGCGGTTTCAGTTGAGGCGTCTTCAGACAGATCGAAACGGGCAATTTCCGTGCCGTTGTCGTTGTTGTAAACGCGCATGAAGCTGTTGCTCACCATGCCGAAGTTTTGTTTACGCGCTTCTGCATCATAGATGGTAACGGCAAACACCAGTTTTTTGATGTCTGCTGAGACTTTGGTCAGATCAATTTTGACCTGCTCATCGTCGCCGTCGCCTTCACCAGTACGGTTGTCGCCCTGGTGCTCTACTGCGCCATCAGGGCTGGTTTTATTATTGAAGAAAATGAAATGGGCATCTGACAGCACTTTACCGTCTTCACCTACTGCGAATACGGAAGCGTCAAGGTCAAAACCCTGACCATCGGTTACACGGGCATCCCAGCCCAGACCAACCATAGCGACATTCATGGTTGGTGCTTCTTTGGTCAGAGATACGTTGCCGCCTTTTACGAGAGAAACTGCCATTTTTAGCTCCTGCAAACAGTTGAATGAGGCTGAATTAACAGCCCCGGATATGAAAAGTTACTTTTCGATCAGGAGGCGTTAATGCCGTACTGAGCACATACAGATGCCAGACCACCTGCATAACCCTGGCCTACTGCGCGGAATTTCCACTCACCATTGTGGCGATACAGCTCGCCAAACAGCATGGCGGTTTCAGTGGACGCATCTTCGGTCAGATCGTAGCGAGCGACTTCAGTCTGGTTATCGTCATTAACCAGACGAATAAACGCACCGGATACCTGACCAAAGCTCTGGCGACGAGCCTGAGCATCGTGGATGGTCACAACGAAGATGATCTTGTCAACTTCAGACGGGACGGCGTCCAGTTTAATTTTCAGCGATTCATCATCACCATCGCCCTCACCGGTGCGGTTATCGCCGGTGTGTGTTACGGAACCGTCGGATGACGTCAGGTTGTTATAGAAGATGAAATCTGAATCGCCGCGCACTTTGCCGTTTGAGGCCAGCAGGAATGCTGAAGCATCCAGGTCAAAGTCCTGACCGTCTGTTGAACGCGCATCCCAGCCAAGGCCCACCAGGACGTTTTTCATTGACGGAGCTGCTTTACTCAGGGAGACGTTCCCGCCTTTGGAAAGAGAAACACTCATAAAATAACCTCTTCGATTAGTAATTGTTCAGGTTAACACTTAAGGGGATTAACTCCCCTTTTCCTCAGATTCAGGTTTGCCCGGGAACATGACGCTTGCGAGAATGCCCAGCGCCAGTACACCCAGTACAACATACAGGCTGGTTGTTGCCGCAATGCTGTAACCATGATGCCAGATGTGATCGGTCGCATTCAGGCCGAGTTTTGCCGCGATGAAGAACAGCAGCACGATAACGGCCTTCTCCAGATGAACCAGGTACTGTTTCAGTGCCTCAAGGACAAAATACAGAGTACGCAGGCCCAGGATAGCAAACATCATGGCACTATAGACGATAAGCGGTTCACGACTGACGGCAATGATTGCCGGTACCGAGTCAAACGCGAACATTACGTCCGAGAGTTCAACCACAGCCACACACAGGAACAGCGGAGTCGCATATAGCGCCGCTTTTTTACCACGGCCAATGGTGACATCGCTGTTTTCTGGTTTCGCCAGTTCGGCATCCACTTCCTTCTGGTTAAGCAGGAAGGCATGCCCTCTGAGCTTCGGCCAGATAGGGAAGAAGCGTTTAACCATGCGGTAAGCCAGATGCTGGGAGTAATCCTCAATTTCATCATCGTCATCACCGCTTTTAAGCATCATGACCGCCGTCCAGGCAACGATAATAGCGAAGACAACTTCAACGTACGGCCCCAGACTCAGCAGGCTCGTACCGATGGCGACAAAGATGCCCCTGAAGACAATGGCACCAATGATCCCCCAGTAGAGAACACGGTGGCGATAACGATCCGGAACGGCGAACCAGGAGAAGATGGCCATCATGACGAACAGGTTGTCGACCGACAGCACTTTCTCCAGCGCATAACCCGTGACAAACAGACTAGCAACCTCAGCACCGTGGTGGATATAGAGGAAACCGGCAAATGCCATCGCAACCACAACCCAGAATACGGACCAGAGCGCCGCACTCTTAAGCGAGATTGGCTTGTCATCACGGTGCATAAACAGGTCAATAAAGATGGCACCGACTGAAAGCGCAATAAAAACAATGACCGTTTCAGTCGGGAAGCCGATGTGTGTGGAAACCATATTTTACCCTTAGGGATGTGGATCAGAGGCCAAATTCAGCCGGGTCGAAGCCCAACGCGATAGCGATCTCGCGGGAGGCCAGTTTCTCGTCCTGATCGAAGTTACCGTCACTTTTTGCAACGGCAATACCAACACGTAAGGCCAGCTGAGCGGCCTCAGGCTGATCTTTCAACGCCAGGATGTATTTCATGGTTTCGCCCTTGCCGATTTCAACATCGAAATCGAAGCTTGAAACCAGTTTATTGAAGAACTCGATCACCTCATTGGTATCGAATACCTTCAGCTCTTCTGAAGAGCGAAGAAAGCCCATCATTTTCTGCTTTTCTTCCGAACTCACGCCGTCACTCGATACGGCAATACGGGCACATACAGCAACGGTGCCGTGCATAAATTTTTTGTTTTTGAAACGGCCAACCTGGCGGGTCAGTTCGTCCCGGCCAGAGTTAATGGCACCTTTTACCTTGTCGAAAAAGCTCATACCTGTTTCCTTTGTTGCTGTGTTATTTAGAACCGGCGCTCCAGCGAAATCCCCAGCCAAATGCCCGGTCCATTTCGTCCTGGCCTTTGAAGTACTGGTTAATTCGCTCGACTTTAATTGCACCGTTTTCGTTTACGAGTCTGGCAATGGCGCACAATGTGCGACGGTTTTCACCTTCGGTCAGGCGGGTCTCAATGGGCGGTTGATCCGGCACATGAATAGTGACCACACCATCAGTCTTGTCCCAGCTGGGAACACCTTCATAAATAAAGGCGTAAATCAGCACTTCGCGGATATGCTTCCATTCACGTCCATTGATATGCAGCCACTCGCCGTCTGATACATCACCCGTCCGGTCATCTCCCTTGAGCTGAACATACGGTTCATCGCGATAATCACCGAATGCATTACCGAGCGCCTGAATGACCGATTTATACCCGTCCTGAAGCTCAACAAAGGCCCCCAGATCCAGGTCGATTCCTTTGGAGCCGAACATGCCTGCAAAGCCGGATTTGCCGCTGCCTCGGTGCCAGTTCAGGTTGATCCGGATTTCACCGAAGTTATCCCGTTTGGTCAGGCTGATTGCAGGCTTCTCTTTTGTCAGCGATACCTTGCTCAGGCTGATTTTTGTCTCAACTGGCGGAGGGGTTACAACCGGAGGAGTCGGGGCTGCGGGAGCAGGTTCGTCGGCAATATTTACGCCGAAATGCTCTGCCAGCGGTTTAAGTCCACCGTTGAACCCCTGCGCAACAAAGCGGAATTTCCAGTCATTATTACGACGGTAAAATTCACCCAGAATTAAGGCTGCTTCCTGACGGCCGCTCAATTCGACACTGCCGCTAACCAGGCCGGTAGCCCCTTGCTCCACGTCGATGGAAAGATTACGAAGACCGGACACCGTCTGCCCACCGTCACAGGTCACGGTGAACGCAATTTTTTGGACATCAGGTTTCAGCCGGTTGAGCGCGACAGTAAAGGTTGAGTACTGGCCTTCACTGACCAGGCTGACGGTACCATCATCGTTACGTGGCTGACCATAGAACACCATGTCCGCATCACCCTGCACCTTCCCGTCGGCATACAGGCGAAACGCCGAAGCATCCACCTGGCCGCCCGAGGTGATCCGGACCCGCAACTCCTGGGCTGGAACGGGGGCATTGCCCCCCGGCGTCAGGTTCATTAGCGGATAACCGCTGAAACGATATCGGAGTGCATATCGTCAATTGTGCGGCCGCGACAGGCATGGCCAAGGGCGGTAAAGTCCCAGTTGCCGTTATTACGGCGCAGCGAAGAAATAACGATCCCGGTATGTGAGCCCTGCTCAGTCAGCTTGTAGCGAGCCAGCTCTTTGCCGGTTTGATCGACAACGCGGCAGAACGCGTTTTCGACGTCATTGAACGACTGACCACGGAAGCTGTTTACCGTAAACGCCAGGTATTCAACGTTTGCAGGCAGTCGGGAGAGGTTGACCTTAATCACTTCATCGTCACCGTCACCCTCACCGGTCAGGTTATCGCCACTGTGCACAACAGCGCCGCAGGTGGATTCCAGTTTGCGGAACCAGATGGTGTCAATTGTTTTACCGGTGCTGTCCATTAATACGCAGCCAGCATCGAGATCGATTGAGTCGTTGCCTCCAAACAATCCTCCAAGAAGACCTTTTTTCTTAACCGGATCCCAACCGAGACCGAAATGAAGCTGGCTTAATGCAGATGATTCTTTGCTGAGTGATACCGTCTGGTTCTTAACTAATGAAACCATGTTTTATTCCTTAAAATGGTAATGACCGAGACAATCAAAGGGTTGTTTATTAACTGACGAAGAAAATCATATCATGATGAAGTTCTATGACAAGGGAAATTTTGGTAGTTTTCTGTAAAAACACAAAAAGAAAATCTTTTCAGGGTGTTAATTTTCTATGTTTAATTTAAATATCAATACTTTATCTGAAATCCAAAAAATACTGACTCACTCCATAACCACAGAAGTTATTAATCATATTATGATTGACATGTAGCTTAGACACTCATAGACTCACTTCTCAATCATAAATTTGCATGGCGTTCCGGATAATTAAAAAAAATGAACAAGAAAATTTGGTTTATGGAAGGTTTATCCTCCCAGCGAGATATTATTCAGGGGGTAAAATCATTTGCACAAAAAAATAATTTTGCCATTACCGTTTTTGCCTCCCACCGTAACGAAAGAAATGAAATCCTTTCCGTTGCCGATTATTCTTTGACTGAACCTGAAGATCCTCAAAAACGTCTCCAGTTTATTCAGGAAACCATTCAGACCTACGGCATCCACCATATTCATACTGGCCGTAACAGCCAGTGGTTTGAAGAACACCGTTCAGACATTGAATCGACCGGTGCCACACTTACTACCGGTGCAACGAGCGTCGACTGGTTAACTCTGGCTGACGAAAAAGTTACTTTTGCTCAGTTTATGGAGCAAAAGGGACTCCCGGTTGTACCATCCTGGCGGGTGAATACGCTGGCAGAATTAAAGACACACCTCGCGTCCCCGCCGTTCACTGACAGCCCGGTATGCGTGAAGCCGGTGACGGGTATCTATGGCATGGGATTCTGGCGCTTTGATGACAGTGCTTCGCCTATGGCCGTCTTTAATCATCCCGAACATCGTCTGGTCAGTCCGCAACAGTATATTGCAGCAGCATCAGCTGCTGAGTCGTTTAAACCCCTTGTTTTGATGCCGTACCTGCCAGGCCCGGAATTTTCCGTCGATATCCTCGCGGATAAGGGCGAAATACTCGCAGCCGTGGGACGCCGTAAGGAAGGGGCTATCCAGTATCTGGTAAACGAAGGTAGCGCCTGGGAACTGGCGTGTGACTGCGCCCGGGTTATGAAGGCCGACGGGCTGGTGAATGTTCAGACGCGAAACGATGTGAATGGCAACCCGGTGCTGCTTGAAACCAACATGCGTCCGTCAGGGGGGGTGGGTTATACCCTTCACAGCGGGGTGAACCTTCCTGGGTTATTTGCTGCCTTTAAGCTCGGTCTGATGTCTGAAGATATGGTGCGCCAGAGCGCTAAAAACACCTTTTCTCCGGTTGCGGTGAGATCCATTACGGATGTAATTGCATACCCGGAATCACTCTCTAACCTTTTGAATTAAGGCGTGTTTATGTCTGATAACCTCGAAGATATGATTTATCGCCGTACCCTCTCATGCGGTACGATTCAGGTAATCCGCGATCAGGGTGAAGTTTCGCTCGATGACCTGTTTGATATCGCTGAAAGACGTAACCCGAAACGCGCCTTTCTGTTTGTCAGCAAAGTACTCGGCAGGCACATTCCCGTGCTACCCTCAGTCATGCGGCAGGCCTACAGACAGCTTGCCAGCCAGTTCCCCTCAACGCTGACAGGGCCCGTACTGTTTATCGGTATGGCTGAAACCGCCGTTGGGCTTGGGGCCGGTGTGTTTGATGAAGTGCGCCACCAGCATCGTGAATCTGTATATCTGACCTCTACCCGTCACCCGGTTGATGGCACGTTGCTTTGCGAGTTCAAGGAAGAACACAGCCACGCCACTGATCATCTGATCTATCTGCCAGATGATGAAGAGAAAAGACGTCGTGTTACCAACGCGCGAACGCTGGTTTTGATTGATGACGAGGCAACCACCGGTAATACCTTTATTAACCTGCTTTCTGCCCTGCGTAATACCGGCAAGCTTCAACATATTGAACAGGTTATCGCCGTTACGCTTACCGACTGGAGTGGCAAAGCCTTGTCCGAGCGCAGCACCTTACCCGTCACTTCTGTTTCTCTTGTAAGCGGTCAGTGGGGATGGACCACATTACCAGATGCACCGGTCCCGGACATGCCGAAAGTCAACGTAACTTCACGCGGAGAATGGGACATCCAGGGGAAACAGTCATGGGGTCGACTGGGGATGCTCGCACCTGCGGCCGATCTCGGCCATGAGGTTTCCGTCCGCAAAGGGGAGCGTGTTCTGGTTCTCGGGACAGGGGAATTCGTCTGGGAGCCGTTCCTGCTTGCAGAACGGCTCGAAGCTGCCGGGGCAAAGGCATTTTACGGTTCGACCACCCGCTCCCCTATCGCCGTTGGTTATGCCATTGAGTCCGCCATTTCCTTTACGGATAACTACGGGCTGGGCATCCCCAATTTTGTCTATAACGTCGCCCACCAGCAGTTTGACCGCATTCTTGTGTGTACTGAGACACCCGCAGAAAGTATTGACGCGCAGCTTCTTAAGGCGCTGGCTGAGGTTGCGCCCGTCGTGGAGATTGTTACCTATGAATAAACCCGTTGTTCTGAGCGACCTTGACGACACGCTCTTTCAGACCCGTCGTAAAATGGTGGACGAGCTGGCCCTGGAGCCATTCCGTACCGGTGCCGTTGATCGTACCCTGAATCCACGAAGCTTTATGACGGAAGAACAGTCCATGTTAGTGGACTGGCTTCTGGAGCAGGCTGAACTCATTCCCGTTACCGCACGGGGAACTGAAGAAATCAGCCGCGTACGGATCCCTTTCCACTCCTGGGCAATCACCACGCACGGGGCCGTCATTCTCACGCCTGAAGGCAACCCCGACGAGGAGTGGAAGGCCCATATGCTCGGCCAGCTGGCTCCCTATCAGGAAAAGCTGACATCGATGCAGCGACTGATCACTGAAATGATGGACGCAAAAGGGATTAATGCCTGGGCAAGACTGAACTTCGAATACGGTGAAACGGCGGTTTATATGGTGATGAAACACCGCGACAGCACCCGCCTTGACGAGCTCAATGCCATTGCAGATGAGATAGAAACGGTGTTTCCGACCGAGGGCTTCTACATCCACCGCAACAGTAATAACGTGGCCTGGCTACCCACCCCGGTTGAGAAAGGGCTGGCCGTCAGCTGGCTGCTTGAAAAACTTCGGGCTGAACGCGGCGTTTTCCCCGTAATTGGTCTGGGCGACAGCCTGAGCGATCATCGTTTTATGAAACTGTGCAGCTGGTTTGGCATCCCGCGTCAGAGTCAGTTTGCAGATGCCATTTCACAGCGAATTTTTGGAGAAAATTAAAATGCAGCCACATGAAACATTTACCGGCTCATACCAGCCCGGTGACGTGGAATTTCTGCTAAAGCCGGTTGTCATTGAGATGACGCCGGTTGATCAAAAAGAAGAGCTGATTCAGTCCGGGAAGAAACATTATTCAGACATGCTCAGCCAGGAGCCAGCACCAACACAATGGCATCTTGATTTGTTTCACCGGGCGCTGGATCGGGGCGCAGAGAGGCTTGCAAAAGAAGTCACACAGCTCGCTATTTCTCTGGCCGAACGCTTCGGTGATGAGCCCATTGTACTGGCCAGTCTTGTCAGAGCTGGCGTACCGCTCGGCGTTATGCTGCACCAGGCCCTGCGTGACATGGGGAAAACCTCATGGCATTACGGCATCAGCATCATCCGGGATCGTGGAATTGACGGTGCAGCACTCGACGTCATTGAAGAGCGGCATGGTACCAGCGGTATTGTCTTTGTTGACGGATGGACAGGTAAAGGCGCAATTACCGGAGAGCTTGTACGCGCACTGAAAGATCGCCCGGGCTATCCTGAGCAGCCGCGACTGGTTGTCCTGGCCGATCCCTGTGGCTGTTCCTGGCTTGCAGCAAGTGATGATGACTGGCTCATTCCTTTTGGCATCATGGGTGCGCCGGTATCAGGCCTGATCTCCCGGTCAGTATGGTCCTCTGAAGGATTACATGGGTGCATGGTTTGCGAGCATCTCAGTGAATTCGAATGCAGCCGGATGCTTGTCGATGCCGTCGCTCATTTCCGTAAGAAGTTAACACCGACATCCCTCGCTCCCCTGAGCTGGAATACGGAGTCAGCCCGGATCTTATGGCAGACAAGTCGCGACGTTATCGCGTTCCTGGCCGATGAATTTAAAGTGGACAGCGTCAATCGTATTAAACCCGGTATTGCTGAAGCAACCCGGGCTGTATTGCGTCGGGTACCGGACCATATATTTGTGCGTTCTATTGACGACCCGGACGTTGCCTTGCTTGTAGGGCTTGCTCGTGAAAAGGGAATAGTTGTTACAGAAATGGGGGGAACCCTCGGCCAGTATCGGGCTGTAACCATTATCAAGAAGGTACTCTGATGAAAAATCGTCTTTCTCCCTGGAATCTGGGAGCCACGCTATACATGCCTGCAACACGGGAAGATATTGCTGATGCCGTCCTGCATGGGAAAATCCCGGGTTTGCGCTCTCTGGTAATTTGCCTTGAGGATGCTGTCAGTGAAGCAGACATCCCCATCGCCCTCAAAAATCTGGAGCACCTGCTGCACGAGCTCAGTAACAGCATGCGTAGCCTGGGTAAAAATGACTGGCCTCTGGTGTTCATTCGCCCCCGGCATGCCGACATGGGCAGATGGTTAAAAGCGCATTATGATCTTTCCGCTGTCGACGGGTTTGTGTTGCCGAAATTTACCCTCAGTTCGTTAGCTGAATGGTGGGATATCATGGGCGGGACTCACCTGTGCATGATGCCAACGCTGGAAACAGAAGACGTCTTTGACGTGGTTCAGATGCGGGAGCTGGCCACCCGTCTGGTGGAACATCCCTGCCACGACCGCATTATTGCGCTTCGAATCGGCGGCAACGATCTTATGAACGTTGTGTCGCTTCGCCGTCCCCGGGACCTGACGCTGTATGATAGCCCGATGGGCTACGTCATCAAAATGCTCGTTTCGGTCTTCGGCCCGCGTGATTTTGCCCTGACCGCGCCCGTATGTGAGCATATTGACGATCATGCCGTAATGGCCAGAGAGCTGGCTCTTGATATGGCACATGGGCTTGTTGGGAAAACGGCCATTCACCCGGGTCAGATAGAGGTCATTCAAAACGCGCTGATGGTCACTCAGGGTGAGCATTCTGACGCTCTGCGGATCCTGAACTCTACCCAGGCCGTGTTTAAGTCGCAGGGAGCAATGTGTGAACCCGCCACACATCGCCGCTGGGCGGCTGGCATTCTGGACAGAGCTCGTTTTTATGGGTTACAGAACGAGCAAAGCGCTGATGGAATCAGATTACTTACCGTGACCCAGCATCATTAAGGAAATCATAATGGGGTTCAGGTTCAGAAAGTCGATCAACATTATTCCTGGTGTTCGCCTCAACCTGAGTAACGGTGCACCGAGCCTGAGTGTCGGGCCGAGAGGTGCTTCCGTTTCTTTTGGAAGCCGGGGGACCTATGCCAATCTGGGCTTGCCCGGTACCGGGCTGAGTTACCGTACCCGGCTTGACCGGGCCGCGCGTTCCGGAGGTGGGAACCGGACGGCTACCGACCCGGGGCTCAGACAGGCGCTTGAGGAGGAAGCCGCTGATCTCATGTCAGCGGTGACCGCAATCCGTAATATTCACGAGCTGACGCCGGATCCTAAAACAGGCATCAGCTGGGCAGAGCTGGAAGCAGTATACCTGCATAACAGAACGTCGCCTTTTCAGGTTCCGGCACCGGTGCGTCCAGAAAAGCCAGACTATCTTGCATTGCCGGAAAAGCCTGCCGAGAGCGAAGGCATTAGTTTTCTGGGTAAATGGTTTGAATCGGAATCAGCTAAAGCTGAGCGCCACGCCGAAAATCTTCGCCGGTGGCAGCAGGAGCTGATTGATGTCGAGCGTGAGAATACCCTTCGACAGCACCGGTACCAGCAACAACGGACGGCCTGGGCCGAACAGTATGCAAACTGGAAGTTTGAGGCTGAAGAACATGAAAAACGGCTCGCCACGGCTCAGGCAGATGCCCGGCAGCAGTTCCGGACAGACGCCGCGTTTTTCGAATCATACCTGGCGGGTGTGCTGGCAGAAACTGAATGGCCGCGTGAAACGCTTGTTGCATTTGAAGTAAAGCCGGAGCTATCAGCAGTCCTGCTGGATGTTGATTTAGCTGAGATTGAAGATTTCCCTGATAAGATTTACGGCGTTAATGCCCGGGGCACGGAGCTGACGGAAAAAGCCATGACGCAAAAAGCCGTACGCGAAAACTATGCCCGCCACGTCCATGGCTGCTTGTTCCGCCTGGTCGGTATCGTTTTACATACGCTACCGTTCGACAACGTGATTGTGTCAGGCTTTACGCAACGGGTCAGTAAGCGGACCGGCTATCTGGAGGATGAGTATATCCTGTCCTGCAAATGCAGTCGCAGCCAGATGTCGTCAGTAAATTTTGCAGGCTTAGAACACATTGATCCGGTTGAAGCGTTAGGCGATCAACCGGTTATTCGAAAGATGAGCAGTACCTTCATTTTTCAGCCTATTGAACCACTAACCCTTTAAGCAGGCTAAATCTTACGATGCAATTAAATACCAGACAGGCCCGGATTTTTAAGCTTGCCAACTTACTGGGCACCGGCAAGCCCGTTTCCGCTGCCGACATTATAACCAGTCTGGAATGCTCAGAGCCGACATTAACCCGGGCACTCAAAGAGCTACGCGAGTCATATTCTGCGGAGATCAAATACAGCAAGGCAGGTCATTCATACCATCTCGTTAATCCGGGCCAGCTGGATAAAAAGACCCTTCGCCGGATGAATGAAGCGCTCGCACAGAATGCTGAACTGAAAACCGGTGAGTCCACAGGGAAGGTCGTACTCGATAAGGATAAAAAAACAGCCGTGTCATTATCGCTACGCATGCGGATTTTAAGAAAAATTGACCGTCTGGCTGCGCTGAGTGGCTCGACCCGAAGTGAAGCGGTAGAGAAGCTGGCTCTGCACTCCGTTGATGAACTGATAAAAGAATACAGCGCTAAAAAGTCCTGACGCTAAATCTCAGACCGGGGTGAAAACCCCGGTTTTGTCATATTTCACCTCTGTATCTGCGTGACGGAGTTTTGATCTATTCTCCTCCCGCAATGTCAGCAGCGCCTTTCTGCCTACAAAACCTGGTGTCTTGACATCCTCTTGTGCTACACATCAATCTTTGGGCGATTTACACTCCATTCATGCAGATCTGTGATGTATGATGATTTTCATACATAAGAAAGTTTATTTTTGCCGGAGTTTTTTTCAGAAATTTTATATTCCAGTACGGTCTGAATTTTTTTCTCTGATAAGAGGCCATTCACATGTCGGTAATTCAATGGTGGTTAACTTATTTCTTTAATGCCGCTTCTGAGTATTTAATCTCCACCCGACAGATGTCGTGCCGTTTTATCAAATCTACAAACTCTGGCCTCTTCCTGAAACTACTCTCCTCTTCCGATCTCTTAAGAAGGAATTACATTTGAGACGCTTACCCGTATATCTGCTACTCGACACGTCCGGCTCTATGCACGGAGAGCCTATCGAAGCGGTTAAGAATGGCGTTCAGACGCTGCTTACCACGCTGAAACAGGATCCGTATGCACTCGAAACGGCTTACGTGTCAGTGATCACCTTTGATTCTTCAGCCCGACAGGCAGTCCCCCTGACAGACCTCCTGAGTTTCCAGATACCAGCACTAACAGCCAGCGGCACCACCTCTCTTGGCGAAGCGCTTACCCTGACGGCCAGCTCCATTGCCAAAGAAGTACAGAAAACGACGGCTGACACTAAAGGTGACTGGCGTCCCCTTGTATTCCTGATGACGGATGGAAGTCCGAATGATGACTGGCGTAAAGGCCTGAATGACTTTAAAGCGGCCAGAACCGGCGTTGTTGTGGCATGTGCAGCCGGGCATGATGCCGATACCAGCGTCCTCAAAGAAATCACTGAAATCGTGGTTCAGCTCGATACAGCTGACAGTTCGACGATTAAAGCTTTCTTTAAATGGGTCAGTGCGAGCATTTCGGTAGGCAGTCAGAAAGTGGAGTCCAGCAAAAAAGAAGTGATCGGTCTTGAAGACCTGCCACCGCCGCCGCCAGAAGTAAACGTGGTCTTATAATTTTATTAATTAAGGGGATGTCATGTCTGTCAGTCTGAGCAAAGGCCAGGGCGTAAGCCTGAAAAAAAATGAATACGATCTCTCGTCCGTTACTATCGGCCTGGGTTGGGATATTAATGAGGAAAAGAAAGGTTTCCTCGGCGGGATCTTTGGTAAAAAAGAAGAAGAATACGACCTTGATGTGATCGCTTTCCTGTGTAATTCAGCCGGAAAGGTGACCGATCTCGGCAATGTGGAAAATGGTAAACCAACGCTTGTGAATGGCGATATCATCTTTTTCAACAGCCTTCGCCATAAGTCAGGAAATATCTGGCTGACGGGCGATAACCGAACCGGAGCCGGTGATGGTGACGATGAGCAAATTATTGTGCGCCTGAATTCCCTTGACGCTCAGTACGAGAAAATTGTGTTCATCGTTCAGATCTACAATGGTGAAAAGCTCCAGCAGCACTTTGGTAAAGTTCAGAATGCCTTCATCCGGGCAGTAGATGCCCGTAATATTGAAATGGCACGATTCGATCTTTCTGGCGGACCCGCCTTCGCCAGCCAGCGCTCCATGGTTTTTGCCGAGCTGATACGCGAGGCTACAGGCTGGAAACTCAGGGCAATTGGTGAGCCTTCAGAATCAGATTCGTTTGTCTCGCACCTGAGGAATTACATGTGATGCGCCGCCTGCCTGTTTACCTTGTTATCGACACATCCGGCTCGATGCGCGGTGAGTCCATCCATTCCGTTAACGTTGGAATTCAGGCGATGCTTAGCGCTCTTCGCCAGGATCCCTACGCCCTCGAAAGCGTTCATATCTCCATTATCACCTATGACAATGAGGCGCGTGAGTTCATTCCTCTCACGCCGCTGGAAGACTTCCAGTTTTCTGACATCGTTGTGCCAAGCGCAGGCGGGACGTTCACCGGTGCTGCCCTTGAATGTCTGATGCAGTGTGTTGAACGGGATGTACGTCGCTCAGATGGTGATACAAAAGGAGACTGGCGTCCTCTGGTATTCCTGATGACTGATGGAACCCCTTCTGATGCCCTGGCGTACGGTGAAGCGGTAAAAGCGATTCACGGCCGGGGATTCGGATCCATCATTGCCTGCGCCGTTGGTCCTAAAGCAGGCCATGAGCACTTAAAACAGCTCACCGATAAGGTTGTGTCTCTGGAGACGCTAGATTCAACCGCGTTTGCAGGTTTCTTTAAATGGGTATCGGCCAGCGTGTCTTCCGGCAGCACAAGCGCGGGGATCAATAACGGAACTGATACCCTTCCCCCTCCTCCACCAGAAATCCAGCTGGTGCTCTGACAGACAGAAAGGTGCTGCTTTCCGGGCAGCACCTTTCTGTACAGCAACGTTTTCTGCTGGCCGTACCAGCCGTACGAGGAAAATTATGAGACGCCTTCCCGTGTTTTTTGTCCTGGACTGTTCAGAGTCCATGATTGGTGAAAACCTGAAAAAAATGACTGATGGTCTGCAAATGATCATCGGAGATTTAAGAAAGGATCCACACGCACTTGAAACAGCCTGGGTTTCGGTAATCGCATTTGCCGGTGTAGCCCGTACGATTGTACCTCTTCACGAAATTGCCTCGTTCTACCCTCCCCGCCTTCCCGTTGGCGGCGGTACGAGCCTTGGGGCCGCATTGCGTGAGCTGACCGTACAAATTGATACCCAGGTCAGAAAAACCACTCATGAGGCTAAAGGCGACTGGAAACCCGTCGTGTATCTCCTTACCGACGGACGTCCGACTGACGACACAACCGCAGAAGTGAAGCGCTGGAAGGATCACTACGCGAGTAAAGTGAATCTCATTGCCGTTGGCCTGGGGCCGTCAGCGGACCTGAATACCCTGCGGCAACTGACAGAGAATGTCATGCTGTTCACCGAGTCTCAGGAAGGGGACTTTACCCGCTTCATCAAATGGATCACAGCCTCGGTTACGGCGCACAGCCGCAGCGTCGGAGACGACAAACAACCTGAGCTCAGCCAGACTGAATACATAGTCCGGCTGGCCAAGGACGAGCCAGTAAAAGCGTACGACGAAAACTGCGTTACGCTTACCGGCCGTTGCAGCAAGACCCGTCGTCCGTATCTGATGAAGTATGAACGGCCACCAGCAAGGATTTCCGGGCTCGATTTCAGCCTGAACCTGAACAGCTTTAATATTGCCGGATGCTATCCCATCGATGAGGACTATTTTGCATGGTCAGATGCCACCGCTACCGGTTTGCAGGTAAACACCAGCGAACTGCATGGCGTACCGGGTTGCCCTCACTGCGGTAATGCCAGTGCGTTTGCCCTGTGCTCATGCGGAAAATTGCTGTGCATTGACGGCCCGGATGACGTGATCTGCCCGTGGTGTGAAACAGGTCTGTCATTCAGCAATGATGGCGGAAACACTAACTTCGACGTAAACAGAGGGAGAGGTTGATGTCGCAAAATGTTTTACTTGAAGAGAAGATTATCCGCTTAGTGCTGTCTGAGCTGGGCCACCCTGTAGAAGGTGAGCGGCTTTTTCTTCTATCGCACGACCCTTCCCTTACTGAAGAGATTATGCGGCTTAAAGAGCGGATTGAGAGCCTTGCACAGGGTTTATCTACGCGGGTTAGCGAAGGTTATAACGACGCAGAGATCGCCCCCTCGTCAGCATCCAGCCTTTCCGATCAGCAACAAACGGTCGTAAGTGATGCTGATAACCCGGGCATTGACGCTACCGATACACCATTACTGCAACCCCTGCCAGAAAATGAACCTCATCCTCCGTTCTGGAAGCTGATGCCTTATTACGAATTTGATAAACCAGCACAGAGGGAAGACGAAAACCTGTCTTCCCTGGTATTAAAACCCGGGCAGATACCGACAGGCCAGCAGCGGGCCGGATTAGCTGTGCCACCTGCCGTTCCCCCGAGAGCTAAAATAGTTATTCCCAACGCCCGCGCAGGCGAACGTTTCTCTTCGCCGGTTGCTATAGTTCTGGATGAGGGCCAGCAGGCTACTGTCAGGGACGTTGTCTTTCCCAGGAACATTGGCCTGACCTTTGACAAAGAGCATAAGTTGCTGACAGGTACACCCACCGAAAGCGGCGATATAGAGCTTTCAGTACTCTGGTCATGCGCTTCGCACGACGAATGCGAAACAAAACAGCTTTTTATAGTCAATCCCGATCCGAGAAGCCTGTGGAAGGTGGTAGAGCCACCAGCAGACGCTTCCTACCCTAAGTCCCATCTGGACGCTGCTGGCCTGGTCAGGGGTGACATACGTATTGCTGCCGCCAGTCGCCGGGGACGATCTCATGAGCATGCCGGGAGCTTCAGAGATGACGACTTCTATATCAACCACTGCCAGGAAACAGGATGGTCTGTCATGCTGGTCGCAGACGGGGCCGGTAGTGCGGTAAATTCCCGGGAAGGCTCCCGGATTGCAGTCCAAACGGCTGGCGATTACCTTTTCAATCAGCTCAGTGGTTTGAAAGGCGTCCATCTAAAGCAGCACATCACGGCGTGGGAAGGGAGCGATCAGCAGGCAACCATAAACGCCATGCTTCATCATTTTAAACAGGCAGCTACGCTCGCGGTCAACAGTATCCAGAACGAAGCCATTTGTGCAGAACAACCTGTGAAATCCTATTCAACAACCCTACTGGCAACTGTAGCGCTACGAACTGATAACGAGCTGTTTGCGGCTGCATTCTGGCTTGGTGATGGTGCGATAGGTGCATACAGCCCTTCCGGTAAAGTCAGGATACTGGGAAATCCCGATAGCGGAGAATACGCAGGACAAACCCGCTTTCTTGACCAGAGCATTATCGCAGACCCCTCGTTTAGCGGCCGCATCAGCGTGGGTAAATGGAATGATGTATCTCACTTGATCCTCATGACAGATGGCGTATCAGACCCTCTGTTTGAGACAGATAACGGGCTTCGCAGTGACGAAAAATGGACCCGTCTCCTTGATGAGCTCATCCCTGTCCTTACAGACGCCAGTATTGCGCCTGAGAGGTTAGGCGACTGGCTTAACTTTTTCTCCACAGGGAACCACGATGACCGCACTATTGCGGTGTTGTGGTAAGGGATACGCTTCTTCGGTGATCAATATGGCAAATATTGTTACGTGCAAAACAAAGGACGGCGAAACAGTCCAGTATGTTGACGAGGTAATTGGTTCGGGCTCGATGAAGGATGTTTACTTCTCGCCTGATAAATCATACGTCGTCGCTTTTTATCATAAACCGCAGAACGAGCAGGCCCGGGATCGGATTGATATGATCACCGGACGCTACAGGCAAAACATTTTTGGCCAGTCCGGAGGTGAATACTGGAAGGACCTGTTTTGCTGGCCGACCCACGTTGTTGAGCATGGGGATAAAATCGGCATCGTGGTTCCAACCTACAAAAGCTACTTTTTCTTTAAATACGGCTCTAAAAACGATGATTTTCTTGGCATAAAAGGCCGTGAAAAGGAAGGCAAATGGTTTGCCAGCGCCAGCAACCAGAATAAATTTCTCGACCCACGTGAACGAGGCAATACGCTTACCTATCTCAAGGTCTGTCTGCTGCTAACAAGAGCCGTCAGAAGGATGCATGCGGCAGGTCTCTGTCACAGCGATCTAAGCTATAAAAACGTGCTTATCGATCCAGAAATGGGACATGCCTGCATCATTGACGTAGACGGCCTGGTTGTCCCTGGAAAGTATCCTCCCGACGTCGTGGGCACCCCGGATTTTATCGCTCCGGAAGTGGTGAAAACCAGCCATCTTTCCAAAGAGGATCCGAACCGCGTATTGCCAAGCATTTCTACTGACCGTCATGCGCTGTCGGTGCTTATCTACATGTATCTGTTCTTCCGTCATCCGCTACGTGGCGGAAAAATACATGACATGTCGGATGAAGTACGTGATGAGACCTTATCTATGGGTGAGAAGGCACTCTTCATTGAACATCCGACAGACAAAAGCAATGCAGTCAAAGTCAGTCAGCTATCCTCCTTTTCACTGCCCTGGGCTGACCCGGAGAAAATTCCTTACACCATCATGGGCCCTTATCTGACGCCTTTGTTTGAACGCGCCTTTATTGATGGCTTACACGATGCCACTAAACGCCCGACCGCCGATGAGTGGGAAAGTGCCCTGGTTAAAACAGTCGATCTGATACAGCCCTGCCAGAACAAGGCGTGTGAACAGAAATGGTACGTTTTCTCAGGTAAGACAAAGCCGGTTTGTCCCTACTGCGGTACGCCATACAAGGGTAAATTACCGATTCTAAATTTATATTCATCCCGAAAGGAAGGCAGTTATCGTCCTGACGATCACCGGTTGATGGTGTGGAGCGGGCAGTCAATCTATGCGTGGCATGTGAATCGCCTCATTGCGCCAAATGAGCGCACAACCGATGCACAAAGGAAACGAGTTGGGTATTTTGTTTTCCATAACGATCAGTGGTGGTTAGTAAATGAAGGCATAAATGGGCTTATGTCATTACCGGATAAACGACAGATTGCCATTGGTGAAAAAATTGAACTGACGAATAACGCTCAGTTTGTTCTGTCAAAGGAGGAAGGCGGCAGGCTAGTCGTCGTTCAGTTAGTAGAAAACTAACGGACGCCCATAACGACTAAAACGTTCTGGCAGAATACTGAACCTGTTTAATGAATCACTATATTAAGCTGTGTCAAATTTAAGCTGCCAGAAAAACTGACTGTCTGTGCCGGATATGCGGTTCACCGCCTGCGGCAAGGGTTTAATGCGCAAAGCTCAAGTTGTTTATAAAAGTGAATGGTTTTGTGGCTCTACCCTGCCGCCCTCCTTTACGGCCTAGTGGGAGCGAAGCTGCAAAATGCGAATTTTAATAAATAGTGAAGTTTAATCCGGCAAAACAATCAGATTTATCCTCTAAAGGTTCTCAAGATGTTCCTTTTGTTTTTTTAAGCCTGTAATTCTGTGTAACTTCCAATATATGAAAGGTGATCGCTAAGGCAGTCACCGAACTCGATAATAAAACCACTAATCGCCAGTCGCCAGTTCTGGAGCGGTATACTCCATTTTTTCGACGCATCCTTGATCGGCAGAGATATAATCTTCCGTACCGGTCATCTGTCGGGAACATTTTGCGTTTATAACTTGATAAGGTACAGTGGATCCCATATATGTATATTGAGGATGTCCCTCTGAAACTCAGGAATCCGTATCATGGGTTTAAAACCAGGTCCCAAACCAATTGCCAAGTCAACAGGAAAGCCAAATCAACGTCGTCGCGATAATAAGGATACGCCCGGTAATACACCCGGATTGAAACCCAGTAAATCTACCGGGAAATGATAATGAAGGGTATAAGTTTCGTACTTATACCCTTATTAGGAACGAAGTTGCAAACTTCGGTTACTGGAGTGGAACATCCCAGCGTTTTACAGCTGTCGCTGAAACCGGTACGCAGTAAGCGGCATCTTTCTGGAGTTTAAGCCTGACATCTGTATCGAACTCAGAATCCAGCGGATTAAATTTCCAGCTTTCCCTATAGGATTTGATTATTTCTTCAGGGCAAAGAAAACTGAATTGATTGGTGGTAAATATAGAAACAGCCCGAACCGAGTAATATTTTCCTGCTTTGATTTTTTTCCTATCCCAAACTGAATTAGAAAAAAACTCCTCCGGATACTCGCTAGATTTTATAATATAGCTGTGGGTGCTGAAATCACTTATACCTGAAAGTTTAATGACGGAATGAGTAAATATAACAGGTAAAACAGTTATTTTTGTAGAAATAAATAACAGTATCATCAGAGACACTATCAAGGAAGTGCTAATTTTTTTGGGGAGTTTATCCTTGGCATCCATTCTGAGGTAAACGAGGCCAGGCAAAATTGTCATAAAAAAAACCATATAAGACATGAACGCCATTCCGGCCACGATCCTGAAACTTACTTTTTCAGTTGAAGCAGAAATATTCCTGAATACTATTTCCAGTGGAAACACCTGAAGATGCGCCAGCAGTGCTATACAGAGCGGGATGGCCACATAAATCTGGCATCGCCGCATCCATCTCACCTTCGTATTTTTAATTGATAAGTCGTGTTCTAGATATTTTCGGTTTATCAGGCAGGAAATAATTATGGTCAGTACACCGATACTTAGCAAAGACAGCCAGCCTGAATTATTTTTTACGGCCTGGCTGAAATCGAAAGCATAGTAAAATACATAGATAAACGCCATCGGGAACAGTCCTGACAGCATCAGTATCGATAAAAAGTTATTCTGAATTTTATTGTATGTAGGAAGATTATTGATGTCCTGAGGAATGATAATCGGCATGAATATAGAGATTATAAAAAAGATAAATAACAGAATCGCTAATGAGAATACGGCTGCGCAGCAGACCAGAGCGAATAGACTCTTGATGCTCAACACCTCAAAGAAAACATCGAGTCTGTCAAGACGACTGAAATATCCCCAGAGCACAGTCAGCGCGATCCCAGATATGATACCAGACGGAGTTAATACCGAAATTAACAGCGTCTTCCATTTCTGATTCATTGTTAACCTTCCCTCTTTATTATGGTGGTTAAGCTAAATTAGCAGCGTTACATCGTACAGGCACCTACCCGAATCTGACCGTCAACAGCTGTTTGTGTGGCAATGTACGAAGAATTGTTTTTTATCTTCTACTAATTAAAATGTACCTTTGAAAAAGTAGACTTTCTGCGATACGCTCTGGCGGTATCATTTCCCCCGATTTTTCACGCAGCGCGCCGGACGGTTTCCGGCCCTGACGGAGCCCTGGATGACACAGATGCCTGATGATGATCCTGACCTGTCCATGTCGCCGGCGGTCATACCACCTGATGGGGATTTCCTGCCGGCGCTGACAGGCGGCGAGGGTCCGGTCAGTCCCGCCCGGGCGTACCTGCTTTCCCTGAATTCCCCCCGCAGCCGGCAGACCATGGCCTCGTTCCTTAGCATCGTCGCGGACATGCTCGGTTCAGCTTCCATGGATGCCTGCAGCTGGGGCAGCCTGCGGCGTCATCACGTGATGGCTGTGACCGAGCTGCTGCGCGATAGCGGGCGGGCCACGGCCACCGTCAACACCTACCTTTCGGCACTCAAGGGCGTGGCGAAGGAAGCCTGGATGCTCAGGCTGATGGACGTGGAAAGCTTCCAGCACATCCGGGCGGTGCGCAACCTGCGCGGCAGCCGTCTCCCCCGCGGCCGGGCCCTGCTGCCGGAGGAGATCCTAGCGCTGTTCAGTACCTGCGAGGATGATGGCTCCAGTATCGGCCTCCGGGATGCGGCGATGCTGGGTGTCATTCTTGGCTGCGGCCTGCGCCGGTCGGAGGCCGTGGGGCTGGATTTGAGTGACGTTGTCACCACTGAGCGAGCACTCAGGGTGCTGGGTAAGGGGAACAAGGAACGGCTGGCCTATATGCCGGCGGGCACCTGGCAGCGGCTAAAGCTGTGGATCGATGAAGTGCGCGGAGAAAAAGACGGGCCGCTGTTTACCCGTATCCGTCGCTTTGACACCCTGACGAATGACCGTCTCACCGACCAGGCAGTGTACCATGTCCTGCAGGTGCGCCAGCGCCAGGCAGGAATAGCGAAATGCGCCCCGCACGATTTAAGGCGTACTTTTGCCACGGCCATGCTGGATAATGGGGAAGACCTGATTACGGTGAAGGATGCGATGGGTCATGCCAGCGTCACCACCACCCAGCAGTACGATCGCCGCGGCGAGGCGCGCCTGCGAACGGCGCGCGACCGTCTGGATCTGATATGAACTTAACAACACGTTAAGATAACAAGTTAACAAGATAGTAGGTGTGGATGCTCGCATGCTTGCAATTTTCTGAAATGGTGTCACATTGGAACTTCCGTTAAAGTAGGTCTGCCGGCTATCCCGTTTCCCCTTCTGAACCGGGGTGGTTTGGATATGCGGGATGGCCGGTCCTTTTCGTTCTTTTGCCGGGTACCATATGTGATTTTTAGGGTTATGAAGCGTGAAAATCTTCTGCAACTTCAGAAAAGTAGCTGAGTAACCGTGTATCTCTCGCGGGCATACGTTCATGAGCCGGTGTTATCAGCCCCATCAGCAGAAAGCGGCCGCTATCCCACATGTGTTCTGTGTAAATGAGATAGTGATCTGAGGTACGGTTGTAATTCTCTTGTCTGGCACTCCAGGTGAGCTGGAAATGCAGATTAACGTGAATATGCTGGACGTTAGCATCGACAGCGAATGGCGGGTAATCAAAAGGGGCGTCCCTTCCAAGAAGATTTGACGGTGCGCCAGTTGATTTATACGTAATGAACTCTGCTTGTAACTGGCTCTCCAGCTCAGGGTAAACGGCAAACGTGGGCTGGAAAAAAGTATCCCACGTGACATGACTGTACTCAGCTGTTAACGCCATTTAGCCGCTGCCCTGTTGCCTGAATCCAGCAGGTGATTCATGGCCGAGAGGTTGATTCCAGAGTCACGCACTTCTGTCGTTCGTGTGATTTGATCAATAAGACTGAGGTAGTTTTTAGTCGCAAGACTGACCATTTTAATGGCCTTAAAGAATGCAAACTCAACAGAATTCCTGTCATACGACTGAACGATTTTTTTTTCCGGCAGCATCAGAACAAAGGACTCTGCGATACCTGCGACATGGATAGTATGATTTCTGATGTCGCTGGCGACTTTGATAGCGCCGGCGAAATCGCTGTCTGCATACCGTGCCAGCTCGATGCGACTTGAGCGTAATTCTTCAGCTACGTCATTGAGAGCAACAGTGAGCTCGCTGATATCGGTTTTGTTGACTCTGGAGCCCATTTCGTAAACCCGTTCAACAATCGTAGGCTGACACGCAACCGCTTTGGGTTGCGGCTGGAAACTGGCAAGAACCAGTGCCACTGCGGCCTGCAAGTGCTGGATTTTAAATTTCACGACGGGCTCCATAATCATCATCTCTCGACGAGGCGCTGCATTTTACTACTGAACTTAACTATATGCTAAAAAAAGTTGGTTGCATATGTGGCTGGCACAGCAAACAGGAAATTGAAATCTTCTATCTGGCCGTGGCTTTCCGGATTGCTACCTGAAGCCTGTCAGCGGTTACGGCTTCCGGGAAAACCGTGATGGTGTCGGGAGTCGCCCCGCTAACGGGCATGACGATGATCCCCGGCGTTCCGGTGAGTCCCAGCGCCTCCGACAGATTGCTGTTTTTCTCAAGAGACGCGGTATGGTCGCCAGGAGCTGAGGTGGCCAGCCCCGCCTTTGACGCTGCAACGCGAATATCCTCCACCGTCAGTTTGCCTTCATTATGCCCGGTGGCGTAGATGGCATTGTGATAGGTGACATAGGCCTGCGGCCCTTTCTTTTGCCAGACCGTCAGCCCCTGCTGCGCTGCCTGAAGTGAGGCTTCCCAGCGGCCACCAAATATTGGCCACTCCTTAAAGAGGTAGCGGACGTCCGGCTGCGCTTTCATGACCTTCTCCAGCTCCGGCGCAAAGCGGCTGCAGAACACGCACTGGTAATCAAAGAATTCAATCACCGCGACCTTTGTATTATCAGGCCCGTAAGCCGGGGTATCCGGATCATGCAGAAGGTTCGCCTGATTCTCCATCACGCTGAGTGCAAACATCTTCTGCTTACGTGCCTCCTGCTGTTCCTGCAGCTTATGACTGACCGTCACCAGTATCTCCGGGTGGGATACCAGGTAGTCTGCTGCGATTTCCCCGATACGGGCCTCCTGCTCCGGGCTGAATATCGGCTGAGGGGCCGAAGCGTGTGCCGTTGCAATAAAGCCAATGTATGTTGTAACTATTAATGCTGCTAATTTGTGTACTTTCATCGTCTGAGTCTCATTGTTAAATGGGGGATTAGCGTTCTTTCTGAATGGTACGGGTGAGGGTCTGTTCTTCACGCTCCGGCATGCGGCCGCGTTCAGTATTTTCTGCCACCCTGAGCATGTCGCGCTCAGCGTTTGCCAGATCTGCAATCACACGCGATGCCCGCGACTGTTCACCGGATGCCTTGTCAGCACCTTCCAGCTCACTCCTGACACCTGCAGCAGCTTTCATTTCCTGTCCACCGGTGTTTTCCTCACCTCTCACCCTGGCGATTACATCTGCATCCGGGGTGAGTGGTTCCGGTTTACGCGGGTTAATGTCTTCCGGTTTCAGTCTGATCACCTCTTCCTGCGGAATTTCCGGCAGCAACGACTCCGGCTGCCTGTTCCGTCCGGCGTCTTCATTGCGAATCTGGTCTGCCAGCATCTGTTCGCGCAGTTGCTGTACGTTCTGCTCGTCAGTCAGCGTGGAGACAATACCCGGCGACACATCCTGTTTTGTCCCACCGCTCACCTTAAGCAACCATGCTGAAGGCGGTTCATCGCCGGTCTGCCAGACCACGCCGTCCTTCGGGTGATGTCGTACTGCATCAAGCGCGGCCGCCAGGTCACTGGCCACAATCGTGTTGCCTGACTGGCTTCGCTGCAGTACCGCACCACGGGCACGTTCTGTCATGACCATCCGGGTCTCCCCCTGTGTCATCCGCCCTTCCGGGCTGGCAACCAGGGAAACCATGGCCAGGCCCGCACTCCTGCCATTGTTGTCATACACCGGCAGCGCCAGCGCCGGTTCAGGAAAGCGCCGGGTACAACAACCTTACTCGGGTTGGTGTTGCTGAGAGTGACGTTAAAGGCGGCGTCGTTCTCAAACGGAATGGCTGCGGGTGAGGAAGCGGCCCGGAGGCCGCTGGTAAATAATCCCGCTGCCAGAAACACAGCAGCAGCTGCCGGTGAAATGCGAAATTTCATGGGCAGTCCTGTCAGTTAGTGGAAGATACCGGCTTGAGTTCTTCAAAGCTGTGGAGGTTAATCACACCGTTGTCATAACTCAGTTTCAGTCGGTAGGTTTTTTCCTGGTCTTTCAGTGGCGTGATGATTGCGCCGTTTGTGGTGGAGGATTTCAGTACCCCGCTGTACTGCACGGAGCCATCATCCATGACGCGAATTTCTTTCGTGTCGAACTGGGTGGTGATGCCCGCTTTCTGGATGCGCTCAGTTTCTATGTCCAGGGCTTTCTTGAGTACGTCCCGTTCGGCGGAGGGGACAAATCCAAGAATCATTTTCTGGTTATGTTCGATGTTTTCCGGGGTAACGTTGAGTCGCCAGTAAATAAAGGAAGCGGCGAACTGTGTCAGACCGGTCGCATCGACACTTTTAGAATCTGATGCAAATGGGCGGTTAAACGTTAACGGCGTGGTGATGGTTTTCTGGGTTGTGGCGAAATACCATGCCAGTGACCCTGTCAGTACATTCCCTGCGCTCATGAGTAAAGTTAAAGCTGAAAGACCAATAAACGCATAGCGGAGTTGTTTATCGCGCTCTCCTTTAATATTCAGTTTCATGAAAAACTATGCCCTCCAGTGCCGGAAACTTGAGTCAGGTATCTGGCGAAAGGTTACTTTGAATAAAAGTGATGGCAGGTGCCAGTAGCAGAAATTAAGCAACCAGTACGACCCCTGCCCTTTTTTCAGATATCTGACGATGAACCAGAGGATTCCCGCGATTACACCAAGTTCGAGTGACAGGTTGTTAAGCACCCCCAAAACTAAAAGGGGTGCGGTAACAATCAATTCGTCAATCGGTAAGCCTAAATAGCGGTTCTGCTGGTTCATTGTTTCCGGGAAGTTATATTTATCTCCTTCCCCGTTCATCATTTAGCTCGCGATACCGAAGGCGACACGGGTAAAGATGATTGCCATAACGATACCGACGAATACCAGTGGTGAGCGGGCCTTAATGTAAATAAACAGGCCCATGATGATTTCGGCGATGTAGAACCATTTAACCAGTGATGAGCCGGAGCCGAAGGTGGAATTAACCGTGGCGTTCTGCGAGGAAAGAAGGTCGGTACCAGATGCGAATGCCGGGTGAGTGACCATAAGTGCAATTAAAAAAGCGCCTGCTGACTTTAAGTAAAATTTAGCCTGGCGATTTTCGCGTGCTTTGCGGAATAAAGACGCTACCGCCCATCCCTTACCGACGTTAAGGGCACTGCCTTTGGTTAACATGTTTGTTTTCTCCGAAGTAAACAAAAGTGAATCGCGTAAGTGCTTGTTTACGCGGGCGCAATTGTCCAATGACCCTAAAAAAAAAAAACTGTGACGCATGTCACACTTTTTGTAACCATTCAGATTTATCCGAATATGTAAGTGGGTAGGCTTTGTTGACCAGTAAGTTCGGAGATGGTCTATGGGATCTATAGCTATGAAAGTAAAAGAAAAAATGTGGGATGGTCGCGGCCGTCCACGCAAGTTCCAGCCAGGTGAGGCGGTGGAGTGGCGATTGCGTGCACCGGATAATCTGCTTATGGAGCTGAGAATATGTGCCAGAGCTGGCAACAGAAGTGTGAATGAGGAAATTATTGCCAGGCTTTTGTTGTCGCTGAATTATCAGCCCGGCAAGCCTGTCATTAAAACTGCGGAGGGTGAGCGGCTCATTGCTCTGGCGGTGAGATTTGAAGAGTGGCTAGGGCAATTACTTGATGGTGAATCTCTTGATGATGCTGGAGAAATTAAATCCTCGCCCAAGCAGGAGCAATTGTGGATGTGGCGTGAGGGTGAAAGAGTTTTGCTTCCGGGGAAAACAACCGGATATAGCATGCGAATTCCTGAAAACCTTGCAGATGAAATCAGGGCAATGGCGAAGGTGCATAACCGTAGTCTGAATGATGAAATGCTCACCCGTCTGATGAATACGCTGGGTTATTTTACGGAAAGGTTACTTGACCAGAATGAGGATGTGCAGGCGCTTAAAGTTCTTTGCATGGAGTTCGAGGTGTTCCTGAAAGAAAAAATAAAGGAGGTGGAGAAAAGTGACCTTCCCTGGGATGAAAAACCGTCCCTGTGATCGATGTGGGCCGGGGTGTCCGGCTCACAGATTTATTCTTTTTCGTTGATGAAGTGCCTTGCTTCTGCTTCGTTCTCGGCTGTGTTTATGCCGCTTAAAATCATATCAAGCGTATCTTCAAGGCTGCCTTCGCCGTCTTTTCCTGTCATTTTTAAATACATCTCAGCGATTAGGGTGGCAATGAGAACTGTGCCTTCGCGTGAGCCGGCTGCTTTTCTTATGAGGTCTCTTCGATATCCTTCGATATCAAATTGATTGCCATCCTCGCCATCGCGTTTATAAACAAGCAGTCCAAGCCGGATTAATTCGTTGCAGGTAGCTGATATGTTTGCTTCTCCAGCATTAGCGCCGTTCTGCAGGTCTTGTTGAACAATATCGCGAACTTCGCGTTCAATTTTATCTTTAAGGTAGATGCCGACTCTTCCCATATTTCTTACCTGTTTTAAGTTAGTGTCGGAACCGACACTATGTATGGCCTGTTGGTGGATTTCCACATTGCTGTGCAAGGCTGTAATGGGTTGATACTGCTGTGCATTTCTGTTCTATACAGTAGTACAATCCAGCACTATGATGTGCGATAGTGTGACACTGTGCGATATATAATTCAATGTAATTAAAGCATATCTACAATTGTATGATACATGTGTGACATACCGACACTAACAGGTATCAGGATTATACGATAGTGTAGTGTCGGTATGTACGACATTAAACGGTCACATTCCAAAAGCGCGCAAATTTCTTACAAACATCCCACTGAAATGAAAGGAAAAATCTGCAAGACGAAGTCTTGCGTGGGGTGTGATGTTTTAAAGGGTTAGTAAAGAGCGGCATGTTAATACCGTATACCGTTCTGGCATGTTTATTTCGGACAGGTGTTAAATCCCTTCAGGAGAGCGCTCAGGCGCGTTTGTAGTGAATTTACTTGATTGCGACGATCCGCCGGGGTATTTTTTAAAGCGCCTCTCCAGAGCCCGTTTATTTCGCTAAAAGGCCAAACCATGAAAATATCGTTACTGCCTGCTGCTTTACTGACTCTTTCACTATCTGCTGGCGCAGCTCCGCAGATGTGCTTTGATCAGGCCGGGAAAGATTACCAAATTGATCCGCTGCTGCTTATGTCAATTTCGATTAAAGAGAGCCATCTTGTACCGGATGCGATAAATGGATCAAACAGGAATGGAACGGAAGATGTCTGCGGTATGCAGGTGAACAGTTCCCATTACGGTAAACTTAAAAACTTCAATATTACCCGTGAGCGCCTGTTAAATGATCCATGTATCTGCGTTTATACGGGAGCATGGGTACTGGCGCACAACTTTCGGTCATACGGGAAAAACTGGGACAGCGTGGGGATGTATAATACTGGACCGAGCAAAAAGCTCATTGTACAGCGCAAGGCCTATGCACAGGATATCAAAAATATATATCGTGTATTACTGGCCAGAAAAAAGTTACTTTCAGAACGTCTCGCGCCAGCTGCGGGAAAGGAGCATGATATTAAAATTGCAGAAACAGCATCGTCACATAGCGTGCAGTAAAAAGCCGCTCTGTTGAGCGGCTTAATTTTTAGGCCTTCAGTTTTGCAAACTCCTCCGCCATTTTCCAGAGCACCTGATTTAATTTGATGTCACCATCTATTCCGGTGACTTCCCGCGTTCTGGTCATCTTCCCTTTTTCCGTTCTGCCACGAATTCCCCCACGGATCACATTTTCCTGCACCACGTTAAACGTGGTCCATAAATCCTGGCCTCTGTCGAGCACACGGCGAGGGTTAATAATTTGCTCCGGTGTAATCGGCGCTGGTTTTCCATCGTATTTAATTTCCAGGGCGGTCGCACCAAAAAGGCGCTGCTCAGGCAAAGTGAGCTGAATGCTTTTCATGAGGTCTATATTTTCATCAACCGCGTCGAATGTTTTCAGCACCGTGTAAGCGCCTTCAATAACCTGCCCGACAATATCCCCTTTGTGGGGTACGCGGATTTCACCAAAATCCTTCCATGCAACCAGACCATTACTGCAAACCTGACGGAACATGCCGGGGATCATTTTATAGCTGCTTGAACCATCATGGCTATTCAGCAGAATAATTTCCGGCACTTCTTTTCCGTTAATCTGGTCATGACGGCGCAGGCGAAGCATATGCTTTGTAAAGTCGCGTTTATCCTGGTCACGTGTACGTGACTGCGTTGCATAATATGGCTGAAAACCTTCATCACGTAAGCGATCAAGAATGTTAATGGTCGGGATATACGTATAACGTTCAGAGCGTGAATCGTGTTTATCCGATGAGAACGCGCTCGGAACGATGCGCTGTAATTCATCATTCGTCAGCGGACGGTCTTTGCGGATCGAGGCAGGCATACGATAGCGGCTTGCGAAACTGACCATTTTTATTTACTCCTGATTATTTAGTAAGAGATGAAGAAATAACGCGGTGAAAATTATCCAGCGGGATTGCAGCTGCCACCGGGCGACCATCTACAACCCAGACAGAGATATAATCCGGGCATTCGTCATTTATTAACGTCAGCTCAGTGGCATTCTCTGGCGGCGTAAAAATTACCGGTTGTGGCTCCCCTTCCGATGCGGCCAGGACCCAGCAAAACAGATCCGTAAACTGGGACGTGGTGAGGTTTGAATCACATCTTCCGGTAGATTCTTGAGCGGCGGTTTTGACGTTGACGTTTCGTGTGTGCATCCTGGTTTCTCCTGTGGTGATGGTTGTCCATCTCCCTGGTGAGTTCTCTCGCGGCAAAGGGCAAAGGAG
>NZ_JBMKGI010000022.1:0-40259 GCF_049238885.1 Enterobacter cloacae complex sp. BZL2005
AGGCTGATTCAAGGCATTTACGGGAGAAAAAATCGGCTCAAACATGAAGAAATGAAATGACTGAGTCAGCCGAGAAGAATTTCCCCGCTTATTCGCACCTTCCTTAAGATGATGGTATGACAATTTTATATACTCCATAAACCCTTTAAATTAATTAGGTGGTTTATGTCGCACTTCAAGTTTTACTCTGCCAACTTTAAATCAGTGGCTCCACTAACACTCTTCACTTATTTATTTAAAATTTAGCGACGTTAAAAGACAATTAAGTATTTTTAGATAATGGGGTTCTAGGGATTTTCCGTCCAAAAACGACAAAGTGCTCTGGAGGCCGCGCCGTCCGTGGCCTCCAGAGGGGTATTACTTTTCGCTGACGGGTAAATATCCCTCGATTGAGCGCATAAGCTCCTCCAGATCTGGCAATTTTTCGCTCAATTCGAAGTGGTAAGTCCCCTTGAGGTTAATGTTGTGCCAGGCCACAGGGGATGCCTGTTTGACGATATCTATTCTCTTGGTATCTCCTTGGTATTCGAAGCTGGTCAACAGCTGGCTGAGTATCCTGGAGTTGAAGTAAACGATGGCATTGGTGACCAGGCGAGCGCACTCATTCCATAGCTGGATTTCTTCGTCTGAACTGCCCCGGAACTGATCCCCATTGACGCTGCTCACGGCCCGACGCAGTTGGTGATAGGCCTCTCCCCGGTTCAGCGCGCGCTGAACATAGTTTCTTAAACTGGCATCATCGATGTAGCACAGTAGATAATTCGCTTTCACCAGGCGATTGTATTCCGTCAGGGCTTCCAGCAGCGGGTGATTGCGCTTGTACTCCGAGAGCTTTCTCACCAAGGTGGCTTGCGTTGTTTTCCGCTGCTTAAGTGATACTGCAATCCGTTGGATGGTATCCCAGTGCTGCGCAATACGATGGGTATTGATTGGCTTTTTTAAGCACAGCTGAATTCGGTGTTCTTTGTCTTCCTTGACATCAAACATGTCATTGATCACTTTGCCAACCTGGGCATAGCGTGGGGCAAACTGGTATCCGAACAGATCCAGTAACGCGAAGTTCACATGGTTCACCCCATGGGTATCGGTTGAGAGCACATCCGGAATGATGTCTGACGTATTGCTCATCAACAAATCAAAGATGTAGTGCGATTCATGTTCGTTGGCGCCGATCACTCTGGCGTTGATCGCAGCGTGATTGGCGATCAAGGTCATGGCAGAAACACCTTTTTGAGTGCCAAAGTACTTCGACGAATAACGGGTTTTGAAGGTCTCGCGCCGGGCTTCGAACTTTTGACCATCGGCACTGGCGTGGATCACATCTTCCTGGATGTTGTAGTACCGGAAGATGGGTAGCTTGGCTGTCGCGTTATTGATGTTGTCGTTAGCAGCATTCAATGTTTCCAGGCGAAGATAGTTCGCCTGGATAGTGCTGAGCTGATCATAGGTACGATCAGAGATCTGTGCCATGCCGTAAATGCCTTGATTGGTTGCATTGCCGACCAGAATTGCCAACAGGTCATATTCATGGGAACGGCTTCTGGATTGGGAACCCAGCACATGAGCGAAGCAGTCAATGAAACCGGTGTCACGATCAACCATGCGCAGTACATCCGCAATCCCCGTTGTGGGAATTTGCTGGAAGAAGGGATTGTTGACCAGATGATGTTTGCTGGCCGAAGGCAGGCGCCAGAAGCGTTTACCCTGCGGATTACGCAAGATGATATTCCGGTTGTCTTCCTGTTCAAGATATTCGCCGACTTCGTACAAACGGGTATCCAATTCCATGGCCATCTGTTTGATCAGCTTTTCAGGCTCCTCCGCTAATTTTGTAAAATGGCTCTGTTGAAGCAGCGTATATTTGTTTTTTCGCCAATGTTCCCCGTCGATCAGGTCGGCGTCGAGTGCCCGGTATTTAGTGATATCAGGCAGCGTCAGCTGGCCATTCAGGCGATCAGGAATCTGTTGATAGAGGAACCACTCATAACGATCGATCAGGATATTCCCTTCACCATCCAGCAGGAATTCACGTGATTTTTTGGAAAGGAGTCTGGTGTCGGCAGTTTGCAACTGAGCGTCCTGGCCGTTGAGTTCGTTTTGTGTTTTCGCCAAGGCGGCCGCTAAGTGCTGGGTGCCGTCGCAGCCTTCGAAGCGCAGACATAGGAACAACTCTCGCAGCAAACCTTTCCGCAGACTTTCTTTCTCGTCGCAGTACTGCCACATGGCTTCATCGACCGATCGTCGCTGCTCGTTCAGGAAGAGACATACAGATTCCAGATCCCTTTTGGTCAGCAGGCTCAGTGCTTGCTGTCTTACTGTTGCAAACGGTAGTTGCAGATCAATGCTGTCATCAATGAACAGGTGCAGTACTTCAGCTGCCTTGCTGACATTTTTAGCTGCTTTTTGCCAATCCTTAAACACCGCTTCCTGCGCATAATCCTTTGCCTTCTGTTTGGTCTGTCTGACATGATGCACAAAGCCATCGGCAATACGTTCCAGCGCTTGCTGCCATCGCGTTTGAAGATAGCACAATAAATACAGCCATTGGCTGCCTACGGTTTGACGTTTCAGTTTGGCACCGTAGTAGTCGACTTTCTCTGCCAGGTGTTGCAGATTTTTCTGCGACAGTGATAGCGTGCTCAACAGCAGATCCACTTCCGGCATCCAATGCTGGATATGGCGATAGACAATCAGTTCTTTCTCCAACTCGGTTCCGGTGAAGTTACGAGCCGATTGTCGCAACTGTCGGAACGGCAGTGGACCTGTGCCGTTCACGAGCTCCGCCAGTGCTTGCTTAAGACCGCGTGACATTGCACGCTCAAGGTGCGCGGCCATGTGTTCCTGTTCGTCTCCCACCACCTGACTGATGATCTTTTGCAGCGTGCTGTAGGCAGGGATTGCGATCTTCTGCCCCGAACAATATTCATTGGCCGCATCGAAGAGGTGCCTAGGCGCTGTCCAGGCTCTGGCTTGCTGGGATAAGTAATCTCTCAACGCCGCTCCATGGTCTTTGACATTCCAGCGCTGGTAGTTGCAGAGCTGGAAAACACGTTGGTAAATCCGTTCGTTCTCTTTTGGCGTGAGATTAAAGGGTCTACAGCCTGGGCCTGGTAGAACGGTTTGATAAACGTATTTGAGGTCCTGCTTGATCTGATGAAAGCCGGGATTCAGCACCACCGGCTTGGCTTTGAAATAGCCCAGCAGTACCACCAGCATGTAACGCTGGCCCCGATGACGGAGGCTTTTAGCGATCGCCAGTTCCTTATCGTTCAGCGAGAAAAAGAAGCGTTGGTCGGCGGAGGTGAAAGCGGGGGGTCCATATAACTCATCTTGTTCTGCCTCGGACAAGATTTGGACACGTTCTTCGAATGCCATGGATTTAGCCCAAAAAGACTAAATCTTACTCAAACAGAGCCCAAATAGGGATCTCGAAAAAAGTAATACCCCTCTGGAGGCCACAGACGGCGGGGCCTCCAGAGCACTTTGTCGTTTTTGGACGGAAAATCCCTAGAACCCCTCAGTGGGACGAAATGATCCGGACCGCTGGCTCCCTGAAGCTGGGCAAAGTACAGGTTTCAGTGCTGGTCCGTTCATTGCTGAAAAGTGAACGTCCTTCCGGACTGACTCAGGCAATCATTGAAGTGGGGCGCATCAACAAAACGCTGTATCTGCTTAATTATATTGATGATGAAGATTACCGCCGGCGCATTCTGACCCAGCTTAATCGGGGAGAAAGTCGCCATGCCGTTGCCAGAGCCATCTGTCACGGTCAAAAAGGTGAGATAAGAAAACGATATACCGACGGTCAGGAAGATCAACTGGGCACACTGGGGCTGGTCACTAACGCCGTCGTGTTATGGAACACTATTTATATGCAGGCAGCCCTGGATCATCTCCGGGCGCAGGGTGAAACACTGAATGATGAAGATATCGCACGCCTCTCCCCGCTTTGCCACGGACATATCAATATGCTCGGCCATTATTCCTTCACGCTGGCAGAACTGGTGACCAAAGGACATCTGAGACCATTAAAAGAGGCGTCAGAGGCAGAAAACGTTGCTTAACGTGAGTTTTCGTTCCACTGAGCGTCAGACCCCTGTTACCGATGCAAGAACAGGGGAGTTTCATGAAATGCCTGTTTAGGAGTGATTAAAGGTAACTTGTGCGCAGAAGGTCAGGTGTGTGGTGGTTAGTACAGACTAGTGAATGTTGTAACTAAACTATATTTTTATTAAAGGCCGGAGGTGGTGTTCCTCCGGCCTTAATTACGTTTCCGTGTTCATTAGTCGATGAACTGGCGGATCAGTTCCAGAATGGCAATCAGCGCGTTTGCAAGCGCCGCTACCGCCCTCAGAACGATGATTAACAGGTTAATCATCCGTTTTCTCCATAAATGGAGTAAAGACACCGTGGCTTGCTCTTACACTGCCTGTCACCACGGCTTCTCTTCGTCTTGTCAGTTGTAGAGAGTCTCACTCCTGCCAGAGCACAGATAACCAGCACCACCTGTATTACCTGTCAGGACTTTGAACCTGTTCATGCCGCATTTAGCGGAATGCAGGGAGAGACTCACCACAGAGCTAACCCTCTGATTATACGTTTATCTAACGTTCAGGCAAACCGTTAACGCACAGTCACTGCCCGTCATATTGCATAATCAGGCTTCACGGATTATCATACTATTGTCAGTTGTAGAGAGTTTCCCTTCCGGGCTGAGTTACCAGCTCGCACCGGAACCGTAAAAAAGCCGACCTCACCAGTCGGTTTTTTTACGTCTGCGGTTTCCCGCTTCGTTTAAATCTATTTTAAATGAATAAATTGTTCTGCGGCAAACCCAACAACATAAGGACGTTAGGGTTGATGGTTGCCGAAATCGCGGTGCGTTACGTGAATTCTGAGGTTTTGCGAGGGGGATTGGGCGCGAGAATTTACGAGAGAGCGCCGGAACAATGCCGGGATCACAAACCATCACCCGTGAAAGAAATCTTCCGGCATTGCCCGGTCAGGTAGTATGACATTCATTGTCAACGGCCATCAATTTATAAGCTGCTTTGCACTTCATAAAAGATCACCACCAGGGCTGCTAAAACAGTACCGATAGCCAGCACGTTAAAAAGTACGTCCTTCATCTTTACGAACGACATACTGATTTGCGTCCTTTCCCTTTTGTCAGCCTTCTCTATCATCCAGCGTTGGTATGAATCACTGTTACTTTTTCTGTCCATGTTCCCCCCAATTCATCAATGAGCACCAGGCGGCCACCAGGCTTCTTGCCAACAAAGTAACGGCCTCGCGGCAGACGTTCGCCAGTCTTCAGCCGTTCGATCCAGTCCTGAAATGCAGGGCGCGGTTTATAGCTGTAGCGGCCAAAATCAGCTAAAGACTGCGTGACCATGACTGTTTGGCAGCCATGCTTTCTCATATCACGAAACGTATTTTCCAGTGCAGCCAGTGTATTCATTTGCACGTTCTCTCTGCTTTTCCCATGAAGATATTAACGACACTCAAAACTAACACCGTTGGCATGATCACGGCAGCATAGCCGACAGCAACGGCCTGATATATGGTCAATGAGTAGTCGGGCTGTTTATACAATACGACTGAAAAAATGCTCCCCAAACAAGCAAGCAGAGTTAAAAACAAGTAATCGACAAATCTGTTTTTATAGATAACCCATGCAACGATGCAGGGATATGACACCAGGCACAGGATAATCGCATTTGTGGTATGCACGTTTCGCTCCTTGTTATTTAAGGGTTGTCAGCCAGATCAAACAGATTGTTCAGGCTGGAACGGAATTGTTTTACCGATGATACCAGCTCCTGACTCCGCGCTTTTTCCTGCGCCAGTTCACGCCGTAGCTGCGCCATCTCGTCTCTGTTACGCTGAAGCTCAAGGATAGCCGTCATAAAGGTTTTGCTGGCTGATGCCTGTCCGGTCGCTTCCTGCGCCTTTTTAATGGCCTGATCTTCGTCGTCATTCGTTCTGATTGTGTAATGCCCCATGATACCCCTCTTTTGCTGTCATTTTTGCGCTGCCGGCGCGAACCCGGGAAGAAACTTTGCTGGCAAAAAACACTGGCCAACAGATGTGACCGGGAAAATTTGCTGGCAATTAATTTTCGATGAAAGCCAGCTCGCAATCGCCGCATTCAATATTCAGTCCGGCTTTGCCCCACACGGCAGCGCCACACCCGCGACACTGATATTTAACTTTATTTCGTTTTGGCTTGTCCTCAAATGCTGCAACTGACAAATCATTGTCATTGCTCCCGGCCATATCATCTGAATGGCTCCCGTTCTGCGGTGACACTGACGGCAGCAGAGCCATAGAAAGCACCGCTTCTATATCAATCCCGGCCTCAGCATTTTGATGCGCCAGAGCAAGCGTTTCGCGCCATTGCTCTATTACGGCGGTCATATCTTTTTGTTGTTCGACCTGGACAGGGAAGCGATCAAACCAGCTCAAAGCAAATTGCCCCTGGAACAGTTCCAGTGTGACGCGCTGGAAGCGGCCACCAGGGATCGGATAGTCATTAATCTTCTGGCCGACTTTCGCACCACCAGGTCTCCCGGTGGAGGAGGGCATAAGTCCGATACTTTCCATTTTTGCCGCCCACTGCGCATTGTGGTACGTCTTACGCGACGGGTTGCCGTAGTGGTACTGCCACATATGGCACTGCTCATGAACCAGCGTTTGCATGACTTCAATAAGCGGGTACACCGGGAAGTATTCAGGATTGAGGGCGATTTCATCAATCATCCTGCCGCTGCCGTCAGCAGCAACAAAGCGCCTGTAACTGAAATAGCCCATTGTGTTCTTGCCGCGCTGGAACGTAATCAGACAGTCAGGGAGTTCGCCGTCAAAAAGGCGCTGGTTATAGAAATCAAACGCCTGTTGTAGCTCGCTGTAAGCGCGTTCCGTGGCTCTTGTCATGCTGAAGTTCGCTTAGCGGCGTTCCGATATTCCTGTAACTCTGCAACAATAGCAGGGAACACATCAGCGCAACGCTGTGCCAGCTTAACCGCCTTTGAACAAACGCCCATACCATGTGCTCTTTTGAGCGCCTCCAACAAATCTACCAGTTCCTCGTCAGTGATTTTTTCAGTCATCTATTAAGCTTCTCCATTATCTGTATCGTACGATACAGATAATATAAACCACACCTTTGATAGCGGCAATCTTTTTTGCTGGCAATTTCACGCCCAGGGCGGGCATCGAGCGGGTAATATTGCTGGCAAAAATCAACGGCCAAACCGGCTGCAGGAAACTGGTTTGCTGGCAAGCGTGATTTACTGCTGGGCTTGACACCTTGCCATTGTATGACGCTTGTTTTAGTGTCAAATGAACAACCAGCGCGAGAAGAATATAGGAAGCAAAAGCAATGGATATCAAACCTAACTCAGTGATCCACCTGGAGCCAGGCGAAACATTACCCGGCTATACCAATCTGAAACCCGTACCTGATAAGTATTTCGATGAGTTAAAGGCACTCATAAATAAACTCAATACTCAATCCGGTAATATTTACCTCAAGTTAAAACAGATGTACGCCTTTTTGGATCGTTTTAACAAAGAATTTGTGAGCACGTTTACCTCCTGTCAAAAGGGGTGCTCTTCGTGCTGTAAAATGGATGTTCATTTAACCGCGCTTGAGGCAACACATATTGCACAAGCAAGTAAACTTACTGCCAGAGACAACCCGCTTACGACCGGGCATGAGTCAAAATGTCCGTTTTTGTCTGAGAAGGGAACATGCTCAATCTACAATTACCGCCCGCTGTTATGCAGGACATATCATGTACTCACTCCGCCGGAGATGTGTAATGACCTGGATGCACAAGTCATGCAGTATGGTTCTCAAAGCGCGAACATGGGAAATCACATCTACAAAACAATAGCAGAGTGGATCTATTTTCAGACGTATCACTGCACTGGTAAGTTAGAAACCAAAGATATCAGAGACTACTTCCCTTATCCCCGCGAAGATATCCAAAGATTTCTTCACCATAACCCCCCGCGCCCTTTTTGCTAAAAAAAAGCCTCTGACGCAGTGTCAGAGGCTTGTTAGATTACTGTTCGTCACCAGCAGTGCTGGAAGCATCTTTTTTGATGAGAAACTCATCAAGAGAACGGCCAGCTTTTAACGCTTCGTCGATTGGTTTTGGTGTCCGGCCACGACCAGACCAGTATTTCGTTTCGCCGTTTTCATCAAACTGATATTTAGGCGGCGCTTTTGGCAACGTCTTTTTGCGTGTTTTTTGCGCATCTTCGGACAGGCCAAGCAGTTCTTCCGGTGAAAAACCTTCTCCGGCAATCAACTGGAGCAGTTCCTGGCGCTTTCTTTCGCGCTCTGCGCGTTCTGCTGCCTCACGCTCTGCTTCTTCACGACGTTCTTCGATCACGGCGTTAAGCTTTTCCTGCATTTCCAGCAGTTGTTCAAAGCTGGTTTCTCGCGCAAAAACACGAACAGAGCGAATATTCAGGAGTAGCTTTTTTGTTGCGTCAAACGTTTCATTTTCACTCATCGAGTTAATCCTTATTTTTTACTGAACTGAAACCCAAGTTTACCCGTAGTTTTATCCTGCAAAACAATTGCAGCGTCAAACTTTTTCCCGGTTTTATTACTGGTAAAGCCTTTAATCTCTCCGGTTTTACCTTTTTTGATTAATGTCTCAACCTGATTTTGTGTCAGTTTTTTTCCTGACACTTCAGACCAGATTTTAAACTCGCACCCGGAACAGAAAAAGCCTTTAGGCCGGATAATAATTTCTTTACTGCATGAAGGGCAGGGGGCTTCGAGCCGGGACATGGAACCTTCTGATCTGGATTTTGCTTCCATATCCGGTTTGCCGTCTTTGTCCGGGAATGTTGTCTTGCATTCAGGGTAGCAGGAGCATCCCCAGAAAAAGCCATTTTGCCCCTTACGCTTACGCAGGAAACCGTTGTTACAAACCGGGCAGGGCGTGGCATTTGAAGAAATCGAAATTCCGTTCCTGTCCAGCTCGTCGATTAACCCCTGGACGTACTCATCATTTTCCTTAATAAACTCCTCAACTGTCAGCTCTCCGGCTTTGATCTGAGACTGCTTTTCAGCCCACAGAGCGGAGATATCCGGTTTAGTGATTTCAGGAGGCAGTGCAGCGCAAAACTCCTGGCCTTGTTTTGTGGTTTTCCATACCAGCTCCGAATACCCCTTTTCTTTTTCGATGGAGATAAGCCCGGTATTTGCCGCCAGTTTCTCAAGAATACCCGCGCGGGTGGCTTCCGTTCCGATACTGCCACGATCACTGCTGCCCTCGTCTTTCGCTTCCAGCGCCTTTCTGAGAGCCGGATCATCAATGAATTTTGCCGCACTCGTCATGGCGGCCAGTAACGTTGACTCTGTGAAATAGCGAGGTGGTGTAGTCTTTTTCTTGTCCACGTCTGCCGATTCACACAGGCCGCTGTCATTAAATTTCAGCAATGAAAGGTCAAAACCGTCCGTTCCGGCATCTTCGGTTTCGTCCTCGTCATCACTATCCTTACCCAGCGCTTCCCAGCCCTTTTGTACCAGAACGCTCTGTGTGGCCGTAAAGGTATCCCCCTTAATATCAAAGTGGATTTTCGTCTTGTTGCGGATCGCATCCGGGTAGAACAGCCCGATAAAGTAGACGGACACCAGGTTATAAACGTTCCGCTCTTTTTCATTAAGCTGAATACCGGCTCCGCTTTTTGTCGTCGGGATGATGGCGTGGTGCGCCTCAATCTTACTGGCATTAAAGGCTTTGTGTTTCTGGCCTTTATCCATATCTACGATCGCAGACGCCAGTTCGGGTACGGTGGCCGCTATAGCAGTGGCAATATCTCCGGCCTGGTAATAATGCTCATCTGAAAGATAGCGATTGTCAGAACGTGGATAGGTCAGAAGCTTGTGAGTTTCATACAGCCCCTGCATCACATCGAGCGTATCTTTTGCAGAATAACCAAATCGCTTTGCGCAGAGCTGCTGAAGCGTGGAAAGGTTAAGCGGAAGCGGAGGCTTGCTATTTTCCGGCTTTGTCGTCGCGATAGTAACAATAGCATCCTTACCCGTAACACGTCCGGCAATATGCGCGGCCTGAGCTTCGGAGATCAGGCGTTTTTTCTCGTCTATCTGATCGTCGTCTGTTGTCTGATATTTCGCCTTAATCTGATGCCCGTTCATCGACAGACTGGCGAATACATCGTAATAAAAGCTTTCTGTGTGATTCTGGTTCGCCAGCGTGCGCATGTTCACCAGACCAAGAACGGCACTTTGTACCCGGCCAACGTTCAGAACGCCGTCATAGCCCTTCTCACGGCCTTTTAATGTACATCCCCGCGTCATGTTATAGCCAAAACCCTGATCGCACAGGGAACGCGCCAGGGCGCTTAACGTCATACCGCGAAATTTATCGTTAGGTTGTAAATTCGACAGTGATTTTTGCACTGGCGCAAGGTTGAGGTCGGCAACAAGCAGTCGCTGGACGGGTTTCTTGTTTCCGGCATAACCCAGAATCTCATCAACCAGCAAACATCCTTCATCATCGGGGTCGCCTGAATGAACGATGCTGTCGGCTTTATCGATAAGAGACAAAATAATGCGGGTCTGTGCTTCTGATTCAGGCTTGATTTTATATTTTGGCGGATAAACCGCTTTAATGGGTAAATCACTATAACGCCAGTTGGAATATTTGTCGTCATAATCCTGTGGGTCGTAAAGCTCCAGCATATGACCATAACACCAGGTAACGACATCAGAACCGTGTTCAAAATAGCCGTTTTTCTTTTCTGTATTGGGATTTCCGCCCAGTCCTTCAAAAATAGCCTTTGCTAAAGACGGTTTTTCTGCAATAAAAAGTCTCATTAATCAATCCTCAAGGTAACTTGAATAGTCAGGCTGCGCACCATTCTTTTTAAAGATTTCTTCCCTTTCCTCTATGTCTTCTTCTGCCTCCTGCACACTAAGGTCAAGGGTTCCTTTCAAAAAGGCACGCGCATTCTTGATTACATCTACTGTTAATTCGTTTTTTGTTCCGCGAATCATGCCAATAGCAATATTTATTATCTCCTTTATTTCAGCAGGAGTCGTTCTGTCCAGCACCGCGCCAAGTTCTTTAAGGTCAATATTTATATCGTCTGGTAAGTACATTTTGGCACAAGCGGCAGCGGCTTTAGTCCGAAAAGCACCTACAGATATGATTCTGTCAATTCTGCCAGGGCGTTTTCTGATGCGCGGATCAATCCGGTTAGGATAGTTCGTTGAAAAAATAACATATGTCCCGGCAAGATTTCGCGGTGTATCAGCCCCATCAAGAAAACTTAACGTTCCGGCATCAGCCCGATAAAGTTCATCAACCTCTTCAGCTATTATGATAACGGGTATTTTCTTTTGAGCTGCGGCATAGCAAACATCTTTAAAGTAATCATCAGCATAAACAAATACATATTTATCCTGATATTTTGCCCCCAAAGCTTTTGCGATAGTCGTTTTCCCTGTGCCCGGAGGACCAGTAAAAAGCACTTTTCGCATTCCTGACTGACCATAACGGGTGTAGAAATCAATATCCGAAAAGAACTGATTAAAGTCATTCTCCAGCTCATTAAACTTTGGATGAACAGAAAAACGTAAAGCGTTTTCTATTTCTTCCTTCCTTGCCTTACCGTGATAATAAACGCCGTCGTAACACCCGATTTTCCAGATACCTTTACGGGGTAAAGAGCGGTTTAATTTAGCGCGTCCAGCTTCGCAAAGATTATGAAGCATCGACATACTTTTGGTTGTGCCAACTGCGTACTCCATTCTGACTTTAGAGTTAAGAATGAAGCGAATAATATGAACCACTTCATTTTGACCAAGATGAATCCGGTATGCTCCCGAACCATCTTTAAACATAAGCTTTTTAATCCTCCCGGCTTTAGCCATAACAGGGCTACTTCCCGTATGAACGACGGTTGAAGCAACGGGTTCGATATCAAGATTCGAATAAATTTTACGATTCTTTCTGTTTATAAAAATCTCTGCCACTTTAGGATAGTAATCACAATCCTTTACGACAGTACCAAAATTATCTTCACCGTAATATTCTTTATGGAGCCGTAAAGCCTGCTCTACCAGAGTTAATTTACCCATATGCGCACCATGTATATTAAAAACCGTGACGTTGCCTGAAGATTTTCTTCAGGCAGAGGAGGGGTTGGACAAGCGAAGCGCGTCAGTTTTGTTTATGACGCCACTCCCACGGAGGAACGGGATTACTGTCAGCCCACAGGCCGCGCTTCTGTGTCTGAGCTTCCCGTTGCAGAGCCGGTAATGAGTTATCGGTGTTGTACCTGTCATAAACCCATGCAGCCCCTTTTAGCACTTGCTGGCGGTTAGCCTCAGTGCCGTTCGCTGTCACCACTCGTCCCAGGACTCGCCCGTAGCGATCTGTTTGCGTATAAGAGACGGTAACTGATTGCCCTGCCAGCAGGGCTTTAAGTTGATTGGTTGACCAGCGACCAAAGGGTTGTTTTTTTTCCGGTGCATCGATATTTATCAATCGGACTCGAATCGGAACTTCATACACAACAATTTTCGCGGGTAGTGTTTTAACTTCGATGGTATCTCCATCGAGAACGCGAATAACTTTCCCCTGAATCTGAGCAGCACACAATGTAGCTGGCAACAGGGCAACAGCAAAGGAAAGAACATTAAAAAAATGTCTCATTGCTTTCTTCCCTCCCATATTGCTGAGAGTCTTTTAAAAATGGATAAAACGACGACTAAAGCCACTGCGATAACAGCCAACGAAGGAAGTACATAGCTGTATAACTCAACCATGAAATTAATAAACTCAATGAGCGATTGCGGCTTTAAGGAAGCATCCCACAAAACGATAACAAAACGATAAAGCCCATAGACAATTGCCGGAAACCAGACCATAAACAACAAAATTTCAGTAAAAACAGAAGCGACCGATTTGACACTATCGATAATTTCAATTCCGGCAATTCTCACACTTCTTGCATCAGGTACGTTAATAATTTTCATCCTCCCACCCCTGTAAAAAATGTTCGCAAGTTCCAGTCTCAAACCTGAAACTTGCGTATTCACATCAGAATTAAATCAAACAGAATTAAAAGTTTTTCAATCGGCCAAAGCTTGAAATAATTTTACTTACTGTACCTGCATCAGCCGCAGGACATTCATTTAGTTTTTTCTTTCTGGCATCTGCCGTGTGATCGGGTAAAAAACCATGTTTATTCTTTTTCCTGATTGACATAAAACTTTTATACATCGGGTCACATTCTGCCGGACTACTTCCGTCAAGTTTTCCGGCAAGGCATAACACCATTGCACATGGATCGTTCGGGTCGGCCTTTTCCTCAGCATGAGCAGTTCCGGCAGCGAACGCACAAAGCAGCACTGCCGTGGTTACGGTCTTTTTCATATACACCTCATGGATAACGGGCAACTAACGCCCTGCGGTTGTTCAACCCCGGCTCAATAAAATTACAAGAATTTTATTAATCCGGCGTTATCGTGATAAATAAACACTGGTAGTCCGGCAAGAAAAACAGTTCATTTTATAACGATACTGTATGACACCGTTTGCACCGTTCGCCCTCAACCAGTTTTTAGCTGTGAAAAAGTCTGTTCCGTTACTGGTTTCAACAATCACTGAATCAGAATGTGCAACAGAATAAAAAACAGCATCATCGTAAAGGCGGTTTTCAGGCCTGAAATTATGGATAACCTTAACCCACGATGAATTAACCTTGTCTGATTTAATAACTGAGTATGTCGGTTGCCAGTCCATTAATTGTGTATTCACCGTTTCAGGATTCTGTTCCCAGTCAACCTGTGGTGGTTCAGGCGGAGAGGAACAGGCAGAGAGAAAAAGGACACTGACCATTAACATTTTTTTCATAGTAAAACCTCTGACTCCAGCTCACCGACGGAGAGCATTTTTTCTTTAGAAGGATATTTAAGCCCTTTAACACCCAATACTTTTTTAGTCTTATTCAGAGAGGCGGTTAACTCGGTAAGTTTGGGGCTTACCATCATCAGCCTGTCCATAAAATACGGGTCGAGGAAGTAGAGGGCTTTCTCAGCTTTAACCGGGTTTTCACCTTTAAGAATGATAAATTCTTCTTTAAAATCCAGCGTTCCCAGCTCCTGCGGGAGCACAAGGGCGCGCTGCGCCTCACTTTCTGAACTGCTTTTCGACGTTGAGCGTCCGCTTGTCTTGCTTGAACCTGTCGATTTGGTGGTGATATAGCCCAGCTTTTCCGAAATCTTTTTAGCGTCATCTTCTTCACTGACAGCGTAGATAATCCGGCAGGGATGCGCACTCATCAGCGTTTTGGCACCTTCAACACCATAGATTTCATTAAGCTGACTGATATTCTGGTAAATCGTCAGAAGTTTGAGTTTAAACCCGGCAATATAACCCGAACCTTTTTTAATGATTGGCATGTAACCAATAGACGGAAACTCATCCAGGAACATCAGACAGTCATGTTTCAGTGTCGGGTCAAAGTCAGGGTTTTCTCGTAACGTGACTTCCACAACGAAGTTAAAGAACAGGTTGAGGAAGTCATAGGCCAGGGACATATCTTCAGCATTAACGCCAACATAAACAGTGATATCTTCCCGGCGCAACTGGCGAAGGTCGAAATCATTGCCGTCTGTACATTTGCGAACAGTCGGAAGATAAAACAGACTCATTTTCTTACGAAACGAACCATCAATACTCGAACGTTGTTCGTCTTCGGTTTCGTGATACTCCCTGATTTTGGTCAGGGCATCGCGCAGATGATACAGCGCGTTTTCATCAAGTCCTTTTGTTCCCTCCAGGTCTTCTCGCTTACTGAGTATCAGCTCCCGGTCGATGTTGCTGTACAAATCGACTACAGAACCAATTGAGAAAACAGGTTTAAGCCCGAACTCACCAAGCCAGGAGGGGTCGTAGTTAATAAAGAAATGAAGCAATTTTGCCAGCCCCGTCCAGTACTGCCCCGCGAGGTTATTAAAGTGTGCTTCCGCTCCGGTCAGACCGTAAGACGGGAACAGGATCTCAATCAGCTTCAGCAGGTCTTTAGCCCCGCTCTCTTCTTTTAAATCAATATAGAAAAGCGGGTTAAACTGATGCGTTTTACTGTTGAAAGGGTCAAGAAGATAGACCTTATTACCCAGCAGTTTTTCACGTACCTTACTGGTGATTTTCCACAGTTCCTGTTTTGGATCTAATGCAATCAGGGAATGTTTCCTGACCAGCAGGTTTGGAATACCTATTGCAGCCCCTTTACCTGCGCGGGTTCCTGCGCCAAGTGATACAAAATCTGGTGCGGTATACCACAGGTATTTACCTTTATATGCACCTACAAGAATATCAGTATCGTTTTCTTTCTCCCATTTCAGAAGTTTCGATTTTCTTAAATCATTATCACTGGCAAACTTCGCGTCACCATAAAGAGCAACATCCGTTTTATTCAGTTGCCAGATAATAAAAACAGGCACAATGAGAGACGAAACCATACCTGATAAAAGAGAGGGGATTGCGGTTAACCTGATATCTGTCCGTATATTACTCTCTGTTATTATCCGCCACAGCAGCATGGAATCAAAATTCTTCCATATATAAAGCGGCGTTTTTCCGTTCAGGAAGTAAACAGCAACTGAGCCAGTATAATACGTCACAAGACACATAACCAGACCGATAAAAGCCCACTGGCCTTTATCGGGTAGTTTCAGAGACATAATCACTCCTTCAGCTTTTCAAAGTATTCCTGAAAATGAATATCACGATAGTAAATACCCGATGCAAATCGGTTATCTTCCTCATCGATGTACTTAATACTCATAATCACATCGACGTTGCTTAACACCCTCCGCAATATAATGTTATAAGGCAAATTCTGACATTCAGGGTTCATATAGCACCGTTGAACCAGTCCAAGCACAGCATCTTCAGGGGTGCTCTCATGGACGGTTGTAAGGTTCCCTGCATGGCCGGAACTTGAGCCTTTGAGAAAATCCCAGGCTTCCGCGCCGCGAACCTCAGTCATGAGGATTCTGTCCGGGTTCATACGAAAACCAGAACGTAAAAGAGAAGCGGAACTGACAGTGCTACTTTCCCCTTCTGACGGGTAATACAATTTCACATGATTTTTGTGGAACCTGAACTTTGCTTCATCTGTATCTTCAATTGAAATACATCGTAAATGATGGGGTATGTACTGAAGACAGGCATTTGCAAAGGTGGTTTTACCCGCCCCCGTTCCGGCACAAAATACCATCGTTTTACCCTTAACCAGGCATTCAGGGACAAATTGTTCAAAACAATTATCTTTAAACATTGAAGATAATTCATCTTCTTTATCCCTGAATTTCCCCCCTTGATTTAGCCTTGAGTAAAACCCTTGTTTAACAAAGGTATCATGGTCGATAAACACACTGGACGGCTTACGGATTGTAATAGACACCGTTTCCCGTTCCGTTGCCGGGGGAATAACTATTTGTACACGCTCCCCTCCGGGGAGCGTAACAGAACGTAAGGGATATTCTGGCGTAACCGACCCACCATCATGATAATCAGAAATTGCCCCTGCAAATGACATACAATCTTTAAAATCCATTTTTAATTCATGCTGCTGCCATTTCCCACTCACTTTAACAAACAGTTCATCAGGCCGATTTACCGCGATTTCAGTTAAACCATCGACTTCATTAAGCCAGTGGTGGAAGTATTCATCTATTATTTCATAAACAATATGTCTGTTCTCTGCATCCTTCATAATTCACCTTTTCCTTTAAGATCTTCAATAAAACGCATGACTTCTTCGTAATTAAATCGATGCGTTTTGATTTGTTTCAGTGGTTTGGGGAAAGGAACGCCATTTATTGGTATGCCCTTACGAATATGATGGTATATTTCGCTTTCCCTTATTCCTAACAGCATTGAAAACTCTTTGATATCCAGCGTTATCAAATTACCTCCGGGTACCCACCATTTTTAATTTGTAGATGCTGGAGAAATCCAAATCCTGACCAACGATCAGAGTAATGATTTCCCCCTGGTTTTTATAAAGCGTTGGAGGGATATTTACGCTGTTTGCAAACGCTTCGCGTGCTATATCAGCAAAAGCCTGGCGACTGTTAGCTGTATAGTCGGTCTGATTGTCTTTATTACTTTTAGCCGCTCCACTTGCGGCCTGTGCCACATCGGGGATCATGCCAACCATCATCGCGCCCATAAAGCGATCTGCAAAATGTGTGTCAATCCAGCCTGAAGCCCCGGCCTCACCCAGCGCTCCCGCCGCCTGTGTATCAATCAGCGGAATATCAATGAAAGGTTCCTTACGTGTTCTAAGCTTCGTAGCAGCGATAAACACGGCTCCCTGACCATGATTGAACGTGCCCGTTTTATACATCAGATATGCGGCTGTTCCCTTTTCAATTAGCTTTACATTCCTGTTTGCACTGTATACGTCCTCATTAATCGTACAGACCAGCTTGCCAGCCAGATCAGAAATAAATCGTCTGTCCAGCGAGCACTTAATCGCGGTATTTTCAGGAATGAAAAGGTTAGGGTCATAAGGAACGCGCGTAATTTTAGAAAGCTGCGCGGGTTGCCCTGCATTAACAGGCTGAACCTCTGCCTGTTTGTCACTGCCGTCCCCCTCGTTCCTGGTATTGCTGGCCGTTGATGAGCTACCACCGGAATTTGAGGAAGCAGAGCTGCTCCCCCCATAGGCCACATCCAGCGCACGACTGAAGTTTTGTTGTACTTTTTCCGGTGGCGTTTCCGCTTTGCCGCTGCTTTCCTTCCGTTCTTCCGTCTTAGCCGGTTCTTCCCTGGTGTTGAATGGATCAACATCATCGCTGAGTCCTGTCGCGCGTTTTACTGAACCAGTAGATACCGCATTACTGGCAGGCTTATCATCACCGCTGGACATTGCACGAATAATCGACGGGATATAGTAGACAGACACCCCGGCGGCCAGCAGAAGGAAAGCGGCCACAATAATCACCAGCCCCTTACGCGATTTTTTAAGCTTCTCGATACCCAGGCGTTTTACTGATTTACCGTCATCTTCATCTCCCTTATCCGTTTTATCGTTTTGCTCAATTTCTTTCTGATGCCGTTCCCGTAGTGCCTGTTCAATTTCTACAGCGGTCGGGATTTTATTTTCCTGTTCGCTCACTGGATCACCTCTTTCTCAACGTTCGGGGAAACGGTATCTCCTGCCGGAAGACGGACTTTGCCAAAGCCCCGGTTTTCAACCCCAACAACCTGATTTCCCATACGCAAAACAAAGCGCTGGTCTACAGGAACACCAACAACGGTGAAACTACCGCTGTTTTTGACTACCGGGTTAGTCAGCGTTTCCTGTTCGCCGCTCATAACAAAGACGCTGGGGATTTTCTTCAGGGGGCTGAAGCCAAACCAGGTATAGCGGCCATCGTCATACGCATAATCCGGGCTGATTGACTGGCTGCCGTCAGCTACCCGCTTCCAGTAATCCCAGTTCTTGGGCGACTTCGCATTTTCAAGAGAACGGTTGATTGCCTGCTCCTCCTGCCGCTTGTTAAGAGCCTCAATCCGTTTCTTCTCGATTTCGGCTTGCTCCTTCCGGCGTTCCTGCGGGTACTGGTAATTAACAACAAACGCGATCTTATCCGGCTGCCGGAACGTTCGGGCGTTCAGCTCCATGCTGTAATTACGTTTTGTTGTGCGAACAAACAGGTTTGTTCGCCAGCGTTCCAGGTCGTTTTCAGGATCAAGGGCTACACTGACCACCTCTGAAGACTGGTTGCCATTGTCATCGGTACTGTTCTTCTGTACGGTCTGTTTGACGGGCTTCACTTCGAGATACACCAGGTTATCTTCTTTGTTCACTTCCCAGCCCTGGGGAAAGCCGGTTCTGGCACTGATGACCGTTTCATCCTCGTCAAATACCAGTGTGGTTGTATAGCCAACCGCACTGTTTATGACTGTCGTGTTTTGCGGGTTATAACTGACAATCTGATTACGGGGATCAAAACGGCTGGCTGCTGGCGTAACGGCTGCATGGCAGACGTGCGACACCAACAGAAGCGCCACAATTAGCGCTCCTTTATTCATTTTCATAGTTTTCACCCTTTCACTTCTTTATCGCGTACATAGCTCGTTACAACGAATTTAAGCGGGTTATTGTTTCGGTCACCCGATGCCATTTCGACCTGTGGTTCAATACGGTAGGTCAACCGGACGTTCCAGTATTCATAATCATCCTGGCCTGTCGCGACATTTCGAATGGTTAATTTAAACCGGATATATGCTCCCATATCCTTATCATCGCGCCGGGATGACGGACTGATAATCACGGACGGATTATCCTGAACAGATGCGGTTTTTTCCGCTTTATTATAAATAACCTTTGGTGACTGGTTGCCGTTGATTAAAGCGTTGTAATCCGTCGCCACATTCTCAGCGCTGTATAACAGAACATAATCATAATCATGCTGGAGACTGAAATAGTTATACCCTTCACGACGCTTCACATACTGAGTAATGAAGTATTTCGCCAGCGCTTCATTTTCAGAGAGGTTTTCTTTTTTAACAGAAGTCAGTCTTTCAGCAACGCCAGTGACACCATTAATAAGATAAGCTTCGACAACCGTACTCTTTAACGGTAGCGCTCCATTCAGTGCCAGCAGAGACAACACACCTACGGCAATTCCTGCAATACCACCGAATTTATAAATGCGGTTCATTTTCTCCTGCATCAATACATTTTTCTCTTCAAAAGTAGTTGAAGAGTCTGTTACTTCTTTTTTCTTGTTAAAACCGGGAAGTTTTAATCCTGAGAGTTTAAACCCCATTGCGCATTACCTCTGCTGAATTAACAGGTTCGCTTTTTCCGGATACCGGAGGTTGTTTATGTGACGCCTGGCATCCGACAAGGCAAAGCGTCACGATAGCCGTGATAAGTAGTTTCATAATGTGAGAACCTAAATAGAGGAGTGAATATTTACTGCGGAATACTCAGAGTTGACAGATTTAAATAATAAATCGGTTAACCTCCATATTTCTTTTTCGCCGCATCTATCGCAGCCTGGCGAAGCCTCTTAGCGCCAATATTAACGCCCTGCCCGGTCAGATTCCCCAACTTACCGGATACACCAGGAGACTGGTTGAACCCTCCATCCTGACGGCGAACGCCTTTCCATGCGCCAATCCCTGCATTTTTACCCATACCAAGCAGATTACGCCCCATACGGGAAGCGCCGAACACGCCAGCACCAATCCCCATTGCGGCTGCCCCTTGCATCGCGCCTTCAACACCTACCCCTGCGAGCTGGGAAGCATAGGTTTTGGCTTGCCAGATAATCCAGGCCATAAATGCACCTGCAACCCCGGCCTGAGCACCTGTTGATATCAGATTTAATTCATCTGCGTTAGCTATCGAGATTGTCAGAATGCCATTAAGGAACGTCATTCCCGCTTTAATTGCCAGTCCACAAAACAAGAATATGAAGCATGAGCTAAATATTAACTGAAGCCAGCTATTAAACATCTGCCTTAAAAAACCAAATGAAAGACAAATAATAAACAACGGCGCGGTAATAGTAAGTATCTTAATAGTAACTTCGGCGGCGAGATAAACTATTGAAGTTAGCAATAATGCAATTATCCCTCCAGCATATGTTAATAAAGATGCGATTGCCCCATCTGTTTTCACATACTTCGAAGTATCTTTGGACATAAGATATGCAGCTACCTGCTGAACTTTCTCCCAAAGCTCGTCAACCCATTTCCAAGGATCACCTCCTGCAAATGTTTCCTTCAGCCCATCAATGGCCTGAGTTGCACTATCTAACCACCCCCCCATATTTTTGACAAAAACAAGAATTAACCAGAATCGACATAGATTCCATAAAAAATCCTGCACTGCGGTTTTTTGCTTCCCAACTATTGTGGTATAAGCATACCACAATATATAAATGGAAATACCATACTTACCCAACTGAGACGCTATTGAAGAAAAGTTATCTAACTGACCAGTCAAAGACTGGTCAAGAGTTTTAACAATAACGTCATGAGCGGCCTGGAAATACCTAGAAGTTGCCATAGTGGCTCCTTTTAACTTCCATCTTTACCCAATACATTTTTGAATGCATCTTTATAGTCAACATGCTTAGGATGTAATTGCTTATACCTAAACAAACCTTCCTTAGCGTTTTTACAATTTTCGCTATCACTCCCAGACTTTTTGCATTCAGCTACTTTTTTCGTTGCATCGTCTACGTGAGACTGCCACCAGTCTACAGATTTAACCTCTTCACACCCGGTAAGAAAGAATGTAAGCCCCAACGCCGCAACTAATCCATATTTTTTCAAAATGCCCCCTCAGTTCATTTCATAACTCTGCTGCTCAAATGCTGCCTTATAATCAACAACTGGAGTTTCTTTATTAACAGCCCCTAATTGTTTCTCCTGGAAAGCAGCCTGTAACATTTTCTCCTTGTATTCTGCAAGATCGCGCTGCTTATCGCGATACATTTCATACTGAAATTTGAGCTTGTTAAATTTCAGGCTTGCCAGAGATACAGCGTTTGTCGCGTCCTGCGTGGCTTTCGTGTCCTGGGCGTTCTTCACCTGGTCGATAAGGTCGGCCATTTCCTGATTATCTTCACGCAGTTTACTTTCCAGCTTATTGCCGTACTCGATCCCCGCCAGTTGGGACAGGAACGAGGCTTCACAGCCCCGCACCAGGTCGCCCGTATATCCCAGCCCCTTACAGGTGTTTGTCACCTTATAATCGGCCAGTAGTGATCTGGCTTGCTCAGACAGGGTGGCTTCCGGGTTCTTAATGTAATCATCAATGAAGGAGTTCCCCTGGTCGTAAATATTCTCCAGCTCCTTACTGACAGATTGCGCAGACTGCACCAGTCCCTGAACATCACGAATGCCCGTTTTGGTCAGCAGCTCCTGCTTATAGGCATTAATCTGTTTCTGGTAGTGGTTCACGGTGTCCTGCCACTGTTTGAGGCGTTCTGTCCAGCGCTGCGCTTCGACAGCCCATTCAGGGTTTGCATCAATGGCAACGGGAACACCAGCCTGAGCACCAGAAATAACCGTAACAGAGGCGATAAGTGCCGCAACGATATGCTTTTTCATAGGGATTCCTTAAATCAGGTTTGCACGTTCCAGATAGGTATCAAGCCACTCTTCCGGCTTCATACCCTCTTTCCAGATTTCATCGAACAGTTCAAGCTGGGGTTTCGATGCGCTGAGAACCGGTAGGTAATACGCCGCTTTTCCCAAATCCAGTCTTGCGAAAGCCGCAAAATCATCACTTTCCCCCTTCCTCTGTGGGTTTTTGACGACCAGGAACTGACGAGATAACGGGTCAATGGCTTTAATTTTGTCAAAATAAAGTTCTCTCACTTCCAACTCGTCTACGTACTCACTACGTTTCGCTTTGGGGTTCGCCAGATAAATATGTGTTGCGCACTGCTCACGAACGGCAGCCGCGATAGGTGATTTAATTAGTTCATCCGGCGATTGTGTCGCTACGACAAGCACCATATCCAGCTTACGCGCGGTTTTGAGTTTGTTATAAACAAAATCTCTGAACGCTTCGTTGTTAATCCATTGCCAGAACTCATCCATGTAGATAAGGAGTCGGCGGCCATCAGCCAGCATGGTGACACGGTAGATGAGATAGAATGAAGCGGCGCTGGAAAGTACTTTGTTATCCAGAAACTCCGTTCCGTCTATACCGAAAACGTCCAGGTTGTCCACATCAAACGTATCGTCCGGGTTATCAAACACCCAGCCAAATTCCCCTCCCTGCACCCAGGCATTCAGGCGTGCTTTAAGCCCATGCCGCCGGGTTTCAGTATCATCAGGCTCCAGAATGAGTGGTCGCAACTTACTGATCGGATAAGAGCGGTTTGACCTCTGCATCAGGCGCTCAACGGCATCAGAAATCAGGCGGTTCTGGTAATCATCAAGCGGCTCACTGTTAAGCGTACAAAGTAGCCTCACCAGGTCTTTCATAAAGGAAATATTTCGTTTGGTTGGTGGCAAAGCCGCAGGGTTCCAGCCAGTCGGCTCTCCTTCTTTCACCCGAAAGTAAGCACCTCCCATTGAACGTATACCGGGTTCCGCTGCCCGATCTTTGTCGAAAAATACTGTAGTTAACTTCTTTAATTTCCTCTCAGGTGGAAAAGACTCCGGCGTTCCGAACTGCTGGGCGGCGAAAGCCTTAGTCATCATCACTACCGTTTTACCCACGTTTGACGTACCAAGAATTTCGGTATGCCCCAGCGTGGGGTTTTTACCGAAGTAATTTTGATGCTCGGTAGTCATGTGATAGTTCAGGTTATAAATATCATTTCCTGAGCCGCCCAGGGTGATAAGGTTGTTACCCCAGGTATTTCCTTTCTCCTTGCCCGTAAAGAAATTATGGAAGCTTTCCATTTCGGCAAAGTTCAGACTGCTGATAGAACTCAGGCGTGGCCGTAACGTGTAGTTACCAGGTAACTGAGCAAAATACGCTGCGCCAAGACTCAAGGTTGAATAGGTTACGATCAGCCCTAAATCCTCCAGGGTCGTCGTTACAATATTGGTGTCCTTCACCAGACGCTCCGGCGAATCTGCGTAAACAATCAGTGTCTGGTGACTTTTCCCGAAAGAAATATAGCCGCTGGAGACCATATCGAGACCAACTTTCAAATCAGCGAGCAAGGATTTAGCGGCATCATCGGTCATTTCGAGTTTGTCGATCTGATCATCCAGCGCCTTGATTGCAGACTGCTTGTCTATCGGAGTTAAAGAGGAAGTCTGTACATACTCAACCGGGAGATACATCAGTGCATCAAAAATTCCGGCATCCGTTTCCTGAAAGTAGTCCTTGATCTCGATGCAACGAAAGTACCGGGCATGGTCAGAGGCAGTGATTTGTCCAGCATCGTTACCAAAGAACAGGTCTTTACCACCCAGGTATGTATAAAACGGACTATTGGTGACTCTGACTTTCTGCCAGCGCCCGGATAGCAGTTTCTGGAACAGCGTAAGCTGTTCTGAATAAACTATATTATTTTCTTCATATAACCCAAGACGACGGGAATGAAACCGGGAGAGATAGGTGCTCAATCTGCCACATATTTCATTCATATCATTAATGGGTTCTTCGAAGATATTTTTATTACCCTTTTTCCTTGAAAGAAAATGCGTCACTTTATCTTCAGCGCTGAACGGTTTATAGCATACGGTTAAGTATAATTTGTTTTCAAAATACTCAGCCGCCGAAAGCGATTCGTAATAATCGTTCATCACTCTGTTGACGAATGGGATCTTGCTGTCAAATACAGGTCGCACTTCTTTTCTAACCCGAATACGATGCGTATAAAAGGTAACGGGTTTCCCATCAAAACTACGTATCAGCGTATTGAGCTGGTCAGTAAGCAAGGCTAGATCCGCTTCATCTACACATTCAAAATAAGCTCCGTCAATCTGCCAGGTCGCCAGTAGATCATGGTTTCTGGTAACAATGAGGTTATCAGTGATGTGTGATGAATACGGGATTAACTCTTCAAGAGAAGACTGGTCTTTAAGCTTCATAAAATTGTCCACTTTCGATATATCGACTGCGTCGTACGAACTCCCCGCATAATGGACGGCATTGAAGCGCTTGTTTGCCAGAGGATTACCTTTGATTTGCATTCGCAGATAAAGCAGGTCAAAAAAGCGTTCATCTATCTTCGTAACTCGCTTGATGGCATACCAGCCAGGGAGGATGAGGGCATACATAGCCTCATGAATCCAGACACCAAGCAAAACGCAGATAACGCACATTCCAAGAAAGGGGTAGAGCGGAACGCCCAGCCCCCTAATCAAAGCGGGGCGTGTCAGCCCTTTAAAAACGGTACTCATTTTTACGCCCCCTTTTATTACATATTACGCTAACCAGTCAGGCAGATATGGCGCAACAATAAAGATGATAATCCCGATAATTAAAGGCGTAATCCACGCTGCATGCTGGCGTGAGAAGATAGCGATATAACCAATTACCAGCGCAATGATGGTGATTGCTGGCTTACGGATATCCGTCAGAAAATCGATAATCTTCTGCAAGAAGCCAGTTGTTTTAGTGGATACATCATCAGCAAAGGCGGGTTCTGCTACACAAAGCATCAATGCAGCCATAAATACAGAAAGAGTTAAATAACGTTTATTGAGTTTTAACATCGTTTGTTTCCTTTTCATCTAAAACAGTGCCACGCATGGCATATTGGGGATATACGGTAACTTCTTTAGGTTTGATACTCTGTGTTACATTCTCCTTTCTGATTGCATCTTTAACTGAAGGAACCACCCAGTTTTTTTTGTTATCAGGCGGATTAAACCCTATGCGCTGTATATAACTGGTGTTATTAAAATCTGATTCAGGTTTAGTTCCTGTTTCTGGATTGCCGGAATAATAGCAACTCAGGCCACGTAAAATATCGCCACCACGTTTATAACAATCCACCAAAATTTGCTCTGAAACCTTGAGATTTTCGCAGGGGTCAAACATTTTCTCAGCGGTTGTATTGAAGTTTGCAAAATTCGTACTCGTTATTTGCATAAGACCGACTGAGTAACGATGATTTCGTGATTCAATTTGATTTACGATCTGGAGTGCAGCCTCCTTAGTTTTGGGAAAGTAGGACACTACGCCTTTGTCACCGGGCTTACGTTCAACCTTCGGTATTATCTCGGCAATAGCATATGGGTTAAAACCAGATTCAACCCTTGCAACTTCATGCGCAGTATCGGGATGAACGCTGGCCGCGCATTGCAAAGCAAGCGCCGCAAAAGCAGTAGTAGATAACATGATTTTCTCCCGGCCAGAACAGCGCGGAAAGTTTAGACTGAATGGTTAGTCATCGAAGTCGTCATCGTCTTCATCGTCTTCGTTTATCAGCTCCTCAATAGCCTGGCTGGAATATTTTTTTATGAGGTACTGGACAACACCAGAGCTTGAAATACGTCGCCCCCTGCGATAGCCAATCTCCAGAGCAATTTTATCCAGTTCCTCACGAGAAGCTGAGGGCAGGTAGAGTGTATTACGTTGGGGCTTGCGTCTCGTTGCGGTTTTTTTTCGGGTAGCAGTCATTTTTCTTCCGTTTCATTTTGTGGGTTAAGCTTCTCTCTGTGATGTAGTGGATGAAAGCCATACTTCTTTGCTGCGGATTATCCATGAGTAGAATTTCAGCAAAATCGTGTGGAATTGATTTCCTTAAAAGATTTGCCTGAGCTGTTGTATGTGATTGTCTGTACAAAAGCTCCGCCATCACATCTTCTGGTACAGGTAAAGGCTCACCGCCAAATGAGATAAAGCGTTGTACGTAAGGGATAGCAGTTATTGTAGTGGAATGAACCTCTTCAAAATCTGCCTGGATAAAAAGATAACCGGGAAAAAGCGGCAAACGTCTTTCTCGATATGAAATTATCTTATCCGGGCGACGATACCTTTCAGTCTCCATAGGACAGAAGTAAGAGAAGTTCAGGCGTTCGAGATGAGCAAAAACTGCTGCAAATCTCGTAGTGGTGAATTGCAAAACATACCATTCCATAGTTTTTCCTTTCAGGCGCTCTCTCGACTCGGATGACCCCGAATCAGAGAAAAAAAACAAAAGGACAAATTTACATCTCATAAAAACTTTATCAGCTACATGTGCTGCGTTCAACCACACAAGCAGATCTTTAGATCGCATTTACGACACATTTCATTTTGTTTGTGCTTGTATTTTATTTATATCTAGATACATATGCTATTTGATAACAAAAAAGCAGATCGATTGATCACCATGCGCTTATTTTATAGTCAAGTTAACTAAATTTTTTACCGCTAGTTACTTTTTACAAAAACTCTGCTAACAAGATAAATAAATCGATCTTAATCAATAAGTTACCGGAGAGTATGAATTATCCTAAACGAATTCCGATTTTCACTTTCTGTTCGCTTTGAATCATCGACTGTTTTATTTGCGAGAAATTTCTCATCTGGAGTTGCTGTTTCTTAATCATCTCCGCGCTGTTCAGCACCAGCTCTTTACTGGATGAAGAGATTCTGTCTATGCCCTTAACCCCCAGGTTCTCTAGCTGCCACTCATTCCTGTGTGCAGTCTTCCAGCCATGCTGTACACCGTTCTTATCAAGTGCAGGGATTTTCACCTCCTTTTGTCCTAACTTCTTCAGCTTAACAAGATCACCTTTCTTAACGTTCTCGCGAGTGGTTAACTCACCAAAATCAGCCCCCCAATATGTTTTCTCCACGCCCTTGTTCAGTGTCTTAAGCTTTATGAAATGCTGCTTTGGTTTGGTTTTATCGTTCTGATAATGGTCGTAGCCAACATCAACAACCTCATAAACGCCCTTCTGTCGTTTTGGCGCTGTTTTGTGCGCATCTTTAATAGACTGGTTAAGTCCATGCTGCTGCTTATGAGTGGCTTTAACGTCATAGCCCTTCATCTTCAGCTCTTCACAAAAACCTGTACGAATTTCCCGTAAATCTTTTTTCCTGATATCAGCTCGTTTACCGTCATTATCACGAATACGAAAAACGACATGCACGTGTGGATGTTCTTTTTTGTCGTTATGATAGCCAAGCACAAAACGATGATTTGGGTACTTCTTGTTCATCGTTTTCCTGACAGACTCAAGCAGATCTTCAGGTTTTACCTTTGCTGATACAGGCGGTGAAAACACAATATTTTGGGTTACTTTTTTATTTTCCTTACCTTTATCATCGAAAACATTTTGAGGGTCATTAGCACGATCTATCATGTGCTCTTTAGCCTCCTGAATCTCATCACCTTTCCATACCTGACCGCTTTCACTCATCACTGGCAGCTCTGACTCCCGGCTCATATAGTCAATACTGTTTCGAACTCCCTGCCGGGTAATCGCACCTCCTGAGATTTTGACAACAACCTCCTTACTGGCACCCTTGCGGTTGATACGTTCCTGAACGTTGCGTTGATAGTTTTTACCACCATTTTTAACTTTATGGGCGAAAGCAGACTTGCGGCCAGCTTCAGAGGACTTACGCTTAACCCTGAATTCCTTGTCAACATAAACGCCCATGATTACACCTCAACCTTGTTAGAAACAGTTCGCCCTTTGCATAACATAATGTAGTTTTCAAACTCACTTTTGAGACTCATTATCTCTGAACTCAACCGCTCAGCGTCCTGATAGAACCCATCTTTATCAAGTACTCTGGCATTATCATTAACGATAATATAATGAAAGTTTCGCCCTATTTTATCTATTGCATTACGGCAACGATTCATCACCAGAAGTTCCTGATCGAAAAAATCAAGTTCATTTTCAAGTGTCGTCTGGATTCGATAACGACATTCTCTGGATAAATTCCAGCCATGACGATGAGCCGCTTTCTCTATTAAAGTTCTTTGTTTCCCTGTCAAATACATTGTGGTTTTGATAAAATCATCATTGTCTTTTGACACATTAACATCTTCATTTTTAACCTTGCTTTTCAGTAAAGCATTGGCAAGCAGCTTCATTCCTTTTGCCACGGTTAAACCCGGTTCATCTGGATAAAGTGTTTTAAGACAATCAAGTAGATCATCATGTTGGCTTTCTTCAATCCTGAATTGAACTTTTTTCATAAAACTCTCCAACAAGAACCGACTGTAGGTCACCGGGCAAACGTTGCGGAATGGCGTCAGAGACGTCATTTTGCGGCGTTTGCCCTATCCTGCATCGCAGTGAACTACCTCCACACATAAATTGTGCTTCAGCGTCCATCGAAATGCAAAAAATGAAAGGCTATCGTGGCTGTGATCTGGTGCGTCTGCGACCGGAGACAACGGATTCGCGGCTAACTTGGGCGGAAATAAATTCGCTACGCGAATGGCCTGGCAGGGGGCGCGAGCGCTGTTTTACGGAATATACAAAAAAAGCACCTCCCGTAAACGGGAGGGCTTCGGCGATTCAGGAACGGGAATTTTATTCTGCCTCTGGTGTGTCGCCTTCCATGCCCTGCCGGGCATCATGGAGCCAGCGGCGGAGGTTACTCATTCTTTCCCGGTTTGCCCGGCTGGGACTTTTTCCCCTGTTACCGCTTAGTATACTCCAGACTCTTAACCCGGCCTCGTTAGTCCAGTGCAATACAATTTCCCCTTTGCTGTTAAATCCCAGCGAAAACCGGACAGCTCCCCGCCTCTGTTCTGCACTGATAAAATCTAAAAACTCCTGTTTTTTCATAGCACCTCCTGTTTTTCTATCAGTGCTTTTGTTTCTTTCTTTTCCAGGGCTTTTCTGAGTAATGCCATGTACTCAGGAAAAGCAGAGAATGGCATCAAGGGAAAAACCGGACGCCCACCCTTTTCAACAGTCTGTATTGCTGATAACATGCGTTCCGACATTTTATATTCCTCGCGAGGGAATTGAGTGTCACGGTATCAGGTTGCCTCCACAACCTGATACCACCCCTAATTGATTAACTCCGCAGTTCTCTTATCGCTTCATTTTTGGCTTCCTCCAGTTCTTTAAGGGTATATGCGAAATTCTTCCAGTTAATTACTTCGTTTATAACCTCAGATTTACTTAAACCACACTCATTAAACCAAAAGTTAATATTTTTCTTGAGGGAATTTTTCGCCGTCAGTTCCTCGGACAACAATTCACTAACAGACGTGATAACATAACCACGACCGCGATTTTTATCTTCGAAAGAATGAACGGCAAGGAAGAGAGTTTCTGAATGGACAAAAGCAGAGCAGGTGATTTTTTCTTTCTTAGTGTTTAAAGCCTGGAAAGTGATAACATACGTGTTCATTTTAGTCTCCCGCCCGTTTGGGCTACTGGATCATGGTAAGGAACTATTCCCGACCTACAAATAAATTATACCATCATATGATGGTAATGCAATTTATTTAGTCACTTTATCCTGATTTTTTTCTCTCTTAACGAGCTGGTAATCTGGATGTTCATCAGCCAGGAGCAAAAGTAATTCATACGTACCAGCGGCTAAACCACGAGACGTTTTACCGGATGTTTCTTTGGCTTGCCAGGCTGATAACGTAAAACCAAACCGTTCAGCGGCTTCCTGCTGCGTAAAGCCAGCTTTAATACGTGCTTGTTTCACCTCTTCAGGTGTTGGCTTAAAACTCATGATTTTGTACCTTCACAATAGTATCTGTATAGAATTTCAATAAAATTGGATCATCAATTTCATCTTTAACGTTCGAGAATTCTTCGTAATAAAATGATTTTTGGAAAACAATCTTTTTAGTTGTTTTTTTATCCGCTTCTTTAGAGCGTACCTTCATCAGTTTTTCAAGTTCAATAAACAAACGTGTTGCATCTTCAGACACAACAATCCTGTATGTTACATTACCTTTGTTTTTCCTGTCGCTCAGGACTTCATTCATTTTTTGCCTCATAGCTGTTTAATAAACCCCGCTACCTTTATGAGCTGATCTACACTCAGGCCACGAATTACCATTTCATATCCGTCGCCCCGTTCTGATACGTTACCATCTAACCCATTCTCAACTTTAAACCCGGTCAATGTCCCATGCCAGCTTTCAAGATGCACTAAACGAGATAGCATTCCTTTCAGGATCAGTTTTTTCTCGCGTTTTTGCTGTAACTGTTGTTCATACTCTCGCGCCATATCTACATTATCTAAAGCATCCGACAGGATTTTCTTTTCAATATCGGCGGCGATTTCTACAGGGTTACGCTCTGGCGATACTGTGCAAGTATGGTAAGGACTTCTCCAGCTGCGACTATCTACGCTTCCAATGATAACTAACCTTCCTTTCTCCATTCGAATATGTATAGAGTAATTTTTAAAATCAGGTGAGGTTAGCTTAATCCTGTACTGGCAATCATCGAGCAGATTTACACGCCAGCCGTTCCCCAGGATTCGACAAACGATTTCAAACACCGGTTTATACCGTTCAAAGAAATTTTTCTGTTCTTTCATCGATTCAGCCTTTTGAACTCAATAAAAAAGCCGTAAATCGAATTACGGCAGTTTTAAGACTATTCATCAAAGTGTCCATCATCACTTGCAGCTTCCTGGGCTTCGCATTCCTGCTGATATGCTTCTTCCTTCGCAAAAAGATGCGCCCATCCTTCTGCGTTTAAGCCACGGTGCAAGACTGAACCATTTTCATTGCATTCTTTGGCTGTAACTTCGATCTCATCCGGGCAAATGTAGGCTCCGTAACTTTCAAAAATGTTTATCAGCTCCGCTTCCGTTATGGTCTTGTTTTTCATCAACGTGTCTCCGAATCAATCTTTGCCATGTTCTAGGGGGCTTTCGCCCCCATTCCGGTTATGCGCTTGCTTCTACACGTGTCCAGCCTGACGCCTTACGTTTACCCGCTGTACCATACATTTCACGAATTTCTTCAATGCTGTGTTCTTTACGGTTCCAGCGGCTTTTGTGTTCTTCAGGACGGTAAAACCATTGTTTTTTCTTAGATGCCCACTTACAGCCCATTTCCTTTAAAATGTCTTTGTGTTCTTTAGTTTCTCCGCTAATCCAGACCCAATTACCAATAACTTCATAGACAATCCCTGTAAGGCCGGAAAGCGTATTCAGAACTTTTTCCAGATCTTCACCGTAGTTGTAACGTGCGTTTTCATCAGTGCTTTGAAACTGATTGATTTTATCAATGTTAGCCATGAGAAAATCAAACGCAGCATTTACTGCTTTCATCAGCTCGGCACCCAATGGATTGCGGTCTGGATGATATTTTAAAGCCGCTTTTTTGTATGCCGCCTTGATGTCCTTTTCAGTCAGATCACCGGATAAACCAAAAACGTTTAATGCTTCCTGAATATTCATTTTTCGCTCCCGCCCGTGTGGGCTTCTGGAATCTGGCAGGGAACCATTCCCAACCAACAAATTCATTATACCATCAAATGATGGTTATGGAATCATTTTTAATGCTTTACATTGTAAAGATTACATAAAGATGTATATTGCTTTACCGCGCATGAAGGGATTTCCGAAAGAGGCGCGAACTGTAGTTACATAATGCGCTGTCGTAACATCGCGCCGGAGACGTTCGCCAGGACTGGCGAACCAACAAGCCCGAATGAGAGCGATAACCCCCCTCACCCCTGCCAGGCCAATTTCTGACTATCAGACGATGTTTAGCCTGTCGCAGTTAGCGCGTGAGCTTGCGAACGGTACGCCGGGTCAGTGTGAAACACTGGCGCGGGGCGCTGTATCTGCGCGTTATGAGATGCGTTAGCAGCGAATTACGGGGCGGGTTGCTGAAACCGATTGATGCCTGACAGCAAAAAATGAATCCGGGCGCCAGCTGCTGCACGAAAATTGCCAGCAAAAAACACTTGGCCATCCTCGCCGGTCGTGAAATTTTGCTGGCGTAAGAAATAATCCCCCCGGTATGAGGGGCTTGTCTGAAAGGTTAGTGGTTGGGCTTACTGAGAGTGAACTGTAACCCGGCTACTGCTGCAAGCTGTGCAAGTGTTGTGATGGTCGGGTTTCCGTTCGGGGATAATGCGCGGTAGATACTCTGACGAGCAAGGCCGGATTTTTTGGCCGCCTCTGTTATACCCCCTGATTAGGGATCAGGTTAAAAACGAGCTGTATGACGTTCTAAGCGCATTTTACCCGCTCCGTTGAACCATGACCGGGTTAAAGCGGTTAAAACGCCTCTGAGGGCTTTTGAGAGCATTTAAGAATTGGATCGGAAAAGGATCCCGTCTGGATCTTTTAGAGAGATTACACCGCTCGCCGCAGCCGAACGACAGGGCGAAGCCCGAGAGTGAGCGAGGAAGCGGAATTTCCACGGGGTTTCAATAGAGCACTTACGCGCTAAGGTTAATATTTGCTCAATTTTTGGTGGTGCAGTGCTCAGGGAGGCCAGACGGATCTATCCTCTGGATTTATGCTGAGTTATCCACAGACGCTGTGCATTAAAAGCCTTATATTTTCTTCTTGATCTTAAAAACTTAAAAACTTAGCTCGCTTCAATTACCTGAAAATTATGGAAAAAAATTGCTAAAGGTGAGAGGATTTTTCACGTAAGGTGAGAGGATTTTTCACGTAAGGTGAGAAGATTTTTAAGTTAAGGTAGTTAGATTTTTCACTAAAGATGAGAGGATTTTTCACGTAAGGTGAGAAGATTTTTAACGGTTTCCACAGTTTGACTGAACATCAAGTGAAACATGCGGTTGTTGCTATCTTTAGATATGAAGATCCTCAGATCTTCATATCTAAAGGTGAGAGGTTTTTTAATTAAAGGTTGTATTGTTGTCTTGAATTACAACCTTTGTGGGGTTATGATTTGCCTACATAGGAAAGGTTATATGAGGCTTATCGTGAAGACAGTAACGGGATTAACGAAAGTTAGACATAGAAATGAAGTTGGGGTAACTCTTGCATCCCTTTCCCTTTCAGCAAAAAGAGTGCTTTTTCTGGCTCTTTGCCAGATTGATACAAAGGAAATGTTAGATGATGATATTTTGGAGGTTGATGCTGACTTTTTTTCAAAAGCTACTTCTTTAGATAAATATGCCTCTTATGCAGCTCTGAAAGAGGGAGCTAAAGTTCTTTCTTCAACTACGTTAGTTTTAAACAGAGATGATTTAAAAAATTTGGCTGATGAACTTGGGATACTATCATCTAAGAATAAAATACCTGATCGCTTGGATTTAAACTTAACAGAATTCTGTGCCTATTACGATCATCTTGCAACTGTACGGATAAAATTCACAAATACAGCTAAGCGATATTTTTCTAAGTTGATTGGTTCTGAAAATAGATATACCACTCAGGTATTGAAATCAGTTGTGTTGTTGAACAGTGTAAACTCAACAAACCTTTATCAAGTCATTAGGAAATATTACAGTCAGAATAGTTCAAAAAAATCTTTTGATATATCCGTGGATGATTTAAAAGAGGAAATGGGACTTTATACTATTGAGGAAGGGGAGAAGAAATATAAGTATCCTAAATACTCATTTTTTGTTCGTGATGTTATCAATAAAAGCATTAATGAGATAATTGAGAAAACGGAAATAAATCAGTTATCTTTCTCTGTTGTTGGGAAAAAAGGGAGAATGGCTCACATGCTTAGATTTGAGTTTAGTATAAATGAAAAATCCTCATCCTTTTCGGAAGATGATATGGCATTTTTAGAGGAGTTTGACAAAGTCGTTCCACCAAAAAAGAATAAGTGAGGCAAAACATGGCTAAAATATATGAGTTTCCGCAGGGAGCCGAACGAAGTAAGCTGAAAAAAGAAATCATCCGGGAACGTAAAAAACGATTGCGAGAAACGAACGGTAACCCGGTTATCCGGCACGCTAAATGGTTCTGGTTTTATCTACGTCTTGCTACGGCTGGCGCACTGCATTTAGTCTCTGTTATTTCTCTGGCAGTCCTGGGGGCTTTCAGTAAAGCTATTTTCTGGATTGGTGGAATGCTCTGTGTTGTTACATGGTTCCACCTTGAGCGCCAGTTCTGGACGCCGCAAAATTTCACGATTCCAGTAATCGTAACGCTGTGGGGATTGAGTTTGTTTGCCACTCCCCTGATGGAGCTGCTTAACAAAAAAATGCCGTGGTATCGTCTTCTGGTTCCTGATGCAAAGCACACTAGCACTGAGGCAACCAATGATGATCAGCCGTGAAGCAACAATGTTATCCAGTCGGCTTGCAGTGCTTCTTTCAGCCTTTTATCATCGGTTAATCATAGCGCACGAGGCGAGTTCTTTTCACTGCGATGCAGGATAGGGCAAACGCCGCAAAATGACGTCTCTGACGCCATTCCGCAACGTTTGCCCGGTGACCTACAGTCGGTTCTTGTTGGAGAGAGTTATGAAATATCAGGTTAAAGAGTTTATTAACGAAAAATATTCTAAGGCTGTTAATATTTTAAAGGATAACCTTAAAGAACACTACCATATTTTTTATGGTTTGAGATTAAGTGAGATTCTTTTTCCTGCCAGCGAATACGGCTCTGAAATGTTTTTTCAGGAGTTTGAAGCGATTAACAGTGTAATATTGCCTTTGGTGATTTTTGATTTGATAGACCGAAAGCCGATTATGGTTATCGGCTTCGGTGAAGTATGTGGAGTTGATTCACTTGTTGATTCTGGTATAGAAGTTGTTTCTTTAGACGGTTTAAGCGATCTGCTACTGGTTGAAAAACTGACGCCATTATTTAACTAAACCTCTGGATAACTATCTTTTCAGTTTTCCAGTAAGATTTTTTCTATATCTGAAAGCACTATTTTTTCAATGCTTTCTATATAGTAATGCTCATTAAAACCTGTCATTTCTGTAAATTTTAGCTCTGCATCATCTTTCGAATAAGCAATAACAACTCTGAAATCATTTTCCCACAAATCCCACCTGTATTTGTCTTTTATACGAACCCTGTACAATCCTTTTTGGATAGTGCCATCTTTTTTCTCTTCCTGTACTTTTTTTAATTTTTCATTTTGCACCTGTTGTTCAAGCCATGATTTATTCATAAATCCCCCACGGTTAACGTCTTTAGGCTCGGTTTTTACTTAACGAAATCTTCCGGTTTTACACCTGTTTTTACCTTCATATACTTGCCCTCCCCCCTTAGCTTCGGCTGAAGTTCGGTAAAGTACCATCCGGCAACGGTAATAATGCCTAAAAATACAAAAATAGCAGGCTTCAGAACATCAATAGCTGATACAGCGCATAACTCAATATTGAGATTAGTACAAGTTCCCTCATCAGGTGCATAGAACCCCCATAAGCCTATACCTATAAGGAACATCCCCAATATCGGTTGGATGTATAACAAGTAGATATTAATAAGAGTTTTAATATATCTGAATATGAACATTTTTCTTTCCTTAGGTTTCTTTCTATTTTGGATTTCCAATTCTTAACCAATGTGATGGTTCGACAATCCATTCTCCGCAGTCATAGGCAACGGCCTTATTATGCCTGTTAGCGAACCATACTAACCAGGCTAATAATCGCTGATTGCCGCTGTATTTGGTTTATCTCTAACCATCACAACATATCTCTTTTTCTTAGCCATAACGCTACCCTAATTTTGCAGATTCAAGCAGCCAGTGGTTTTTCAGGTTCTCGTCCAGGTTATCGAATGCGGCCAGCGCTGCCTTTAGAACGGTTGTCTTGCTCTGGCCTGTTCTCTGCGCCTCCGCTTCCAGGATCTCCTCAAAGTACGCTGGCAGTCTGAAGTTCATCAACTTTGGTTTACCCGCTACAGGCGCTCTGGTAGCGCCGGAGATAAAACGCGCGGTTTCTGCGTTTGTTGCTGGTTGCTGAGATTCATCGATGTTCGGGCGGTTTAGTTTTAAAGCCATGAAAATTTCCCCTTGTACGGTATGCATTAATTGTAAATATCATAGTATCTTTATGGTGTATTTACAATGTAAAGATTTCGATGAATATTGTTGATATTTCTATAAAATGCCAATTTCCTGTGCCACAAGTTCAATCTGTGCTTTCGCTGTTGAAAGGCTCGATGCCCGGCTAACGTCATGTACCCCTGCCCCTTCATTACAGGCGCTTTCATACACATCCAGCTCGGATATCCGGGTTTTCAGAGGTTGAATCCAGATGTTGTCCGAACGCAGTAATTTATCCAGATCAATGGCCGCTTTTCTGTGGCGGGGTTTCGCTGAGTTGATTCTGGTGAACAGCACCCACGGTTCCAGAGCTGCGTTAGCTTTCTGAGCGGTGCGGATTTTCTCTGTAACACTGGTCAGTGTTTCGCTTTCGAAATCAGAGGACGGCTTAACCAGTGTCACCACGATATCTGATACTGTCAGGGCGCTACGGAACTCCTGGCTGTCGTGGCCGGGGCAATCGACAATGAGAACTTCACACAGCTTACTAAGGCGCTTAATTTCGTTGCTGACGTTTCCGTAAGCTGCGTGAACCGGGATAGTGAGTAAGCCGTTATCTGTCCGCTTTTCGTTCCAGCTCAACAGATCGTGGTTTTTATCTGTCTTCAGGATAATTACCGACTTACCTTTGTTGACCAGCATTGAGCCTGTGTTAGCCACGTAGGTGCTTTTGCCTACCCCACCTTTATCTGATACGACAAGCAAGATTTTACCCATTTCAGAATCCCTCTCTTTATGTTGTAAAGCTCATGTAAAGATATGAATGTCTTTACATGGTGTGTTTTTCGTAAAGATACTTTTGTCTTTACAGTGTCTTTATAATGCAATGGCTTTACCATGTAAAGCACAAATAAAGATATATTTATCTTTATGGTGTCTTTACATGGTAAATGTTGCTGTGTCTTTATGTGCGCTTTATGGTGTAAATCTTGGTGTGTCTTTACATCATCTTTATGTTGTAAATTTTTAGTGTGACGTTGTCACTATAGGGCTGGGGTCTGTTTGCTGGTTCTTTTTGAGTGTGCCTTCCCTGAACCAACTGAAATGGGTACTGTATGGGTGTGTCTGGTTAACTCAAAATGAACTGGTTCCCTATAATGACTCAAACAGTACCGAAAGGCTTTGTCAGAGCTTACTTACGCGCATCCACGACTGAACAGGATGCAACACGCGCCCTGGACACGATAAATACCTTCGCCATCGAGCGCGGCCTGAGCATCTGTAACTACTACATTGAAAATGAATCAGGTTCTAAGCTTGAACGCCCTGAGTTGTTCCGGCTCCTGAAAGATTGTCAGCAAAACGATATCTTGCTGGTAGAGGATGTGGACAGGCTTTCACGCCTGGTAGGGGAGGACTGGAACACACTGAAGAAAATGATCCGGCAGAAAGATATCCGGGTTGTGGCCGTCAACGTTCCGACAACCTGGCTCGCATCGGGTCACAATGATTTTGACAGCCGAATGTTTTCGGCCATAAACGATATGTTGCTGGATATGCTGGCCGCCGTCGCCAGGCGAGACTATGAACAGCGCCGGGAACGGCAGCAGCAGGGGATCGCCAGGGCGAAAAGGGAAGGGAAGTATAAAGGCCGCCAGGTTAATCAGTCTCGCTATGACGCCATAAACAGGCTGATTGCGAGCGGCAGCTCCTGGAGCCAGATTCAAAAAGTGCTGGGTTGTAGCCGGGCGACTATCAGCAAAGCTGTGAAGCAACAGACCGTTAACAAAATGAACCATGAACCTGAAGGTAGGGAGTAGTTACAACATAATAAACAGTGTGTTGAAGAATAAAACTGATTCTTTATACTGTATATGCATGGGTCTTCCCCGATCATGGTGGGAAGGCTCAGAACGCCATATTCAGCTTTCCGTAGTGGAACATCACCCCCAGTTTAAAGCGCTCCCGGTTTCGGTATCCCCTGGCTTTTATCCTCAGCAGCCTGATCTTGCTGTTAAGTGCCTCCGCATTTCCGTTTGAGACACTGTGTCGCATCGCATTCAGGATCCCGTACAGCCTTTTTCCTATCGTTTTCGCGGCATTTTTCATCATGGGAACGTCACTGTTAGCCGCCAGCGCCAACCATCTCTGCCAGTCACTCCGTCTTTCCTCGCTCCATGGCCTGTTCCAGATATCCTTTGCCAGCTCTTTCAGCGCCCAGCACTGGCTCGTCAGCTTCATCTGTGCACGCAGCCACATCAGCTTTTCCTGCCGGGATTCGGTCATCCACTTATCGCTGTACTGCCACAGGAAGCGGGTTCCTTTTGCCTGGTGTCGGCTTTCAACAGGGAGGTGCGGATGTTCATTCTGACGGGTTTTATCAACTACCTCGCCCAGTTGCTTCGCCACATGGAAGCGGTCAAAGGCGATTTTCTCAACCGCACTGGGTAAGTGGATACGCGCTGCTCTTATATAGCCCGCGTTCATGTCCATTGAGAGCGTTTTGATAGCCAGCAACTGCCCATCAGTGAGCGTGCGAAGATAGCCGGCAAGACTCTCTGTGCCGCGATCATCCGTTAAGGCCAGCGCCCGACCATCGCGATCGGAGATCACCGTTATGTAACGATGTCCTTTTTTAAAGGCGACCTCATCCACATTCATATGACGGGCGGATAATGGCTTTTTTATCCGGGCAAGACCTCGCTTAACTGCCCGGGTCATAATGCCGTCAACCGCATTCCAACTGAGCTTAAGTTGCTTCCTGACAGCATCAACGGTGCTGATTTTCAGCCATGAGAGAACGAACGATTCGAATAGCAACGTATACCGGCTTCCGGGGCCAGCCCACGGAACAGGCAACGTCAGGCAGCCATGCTCCGGACACATAATTCGTGGAACATCGGCTTCAACAATAGTGGTGAACTGGCAGGTATCAAGATGGCGCCATTTACGATGACGGTGATCGTGAACAGAACAGGATTTACCGCAGGTCGGACAGGCTAGCCGGGTGTTTTCAGCGATCTCAATAGTGACAGTAACAGAACCGGCATTTTCATCGAGAGAAAGGGACTTTACCTGCCACGGATCGGACAGGTTGAGAATATGAGCGTAGAGGGACTTTTCGTCCATGGCGGTGACCTCTGGCGATTAAATACACCATTATCATGCCTTCAGCCACCACAACAAGGGAAGACCCATATGCATACAGCTATATTGATCGGAGGTTTTTCATGCCTAGACACTATGAAATTGACTCAGCCTGGCGTGCGAGCATTAAGCGTGAGCCGAACGGTCGTCAGACAGTTACGACAGAAGCCTTTGTCAGCCAGCTTGCGCTGATTAATTTTCACTGGAGTTGTCGCCAAGCAAATCAGTGGATTGAAACCTACGTGACCGTTTTTAAAGACATTTCCACTCAGGAAGGAGAGAACCGGACATTCATGCTTTTTAACCCCAACGGAGGCCGTTAAAAATGGGTTTTCCATCGCCAGCAACCGACTACCAGGAAAACAGGCTGTCACTCGATCAGCACTGTAATACAGGAGCGCCGGGAGTATTCTTTTTTCGAAGTGATACCTACTCTTTCCGGGAAGGGATAAAGCCTGGTGCGCTGCTCATAGTAGATTTTGGGGGCACGCCCGTTGACGGGTCTTTGGTGCTCTGTGTCCTGGAACAAGAATTCAGGATCATGCGATTGCGACTACACCCCAAGCGGTGTCTCCAGGAACTCGATAAGCTGGATAACTTCAGGGCTATACCTGATGACGATGAGGACGGGTTGGAGGTCAGGGGGGTCATTACGCACATTGTGGCACTGTTGCAAAGTTAGCGATGAGGCAGCCTTTTGTCTTATTCAAAGGCCTTACATTTCAAAAACTCTGCTTACCAGGCGCATTTCGCCCAGGGGATCACCATA
>NZ_JBMKGI010000023.1:0-34979 GCF_049238885.1 Enterobacter cloacae complex sp. BZL2005
TATGGTGATCCCCTGGGCGAAATGCGCCTGGTAAGCAGAGTTTTTGAAATGTAAGGCCTTTGAATAAGACAAAAGGCTGCCTCATCGCTAACTTTGCAACAGTGCCATAGAAAGGTTACATTTCTAAAAATTATAACGCTGACCTGGGGACCGGGAATATGTATTCATTTATCGCACGCCAGCCTATTTTTGACACAAAAATGCAGACCGTCGCTTATGAGCTGCTTTTCAGAGACGGAATGAACAATGCCTTTCCCGATGTTTCACCAGAATACGCCACGTCCAGAATGATTTCTGACCAGTTTTTATGCATCCCTGTTCCCCGTATAGCCAACAATCACAGTTCTTTTATTAATGTGCCGCACCAGATGATCATTAACGGACTGGGCGATACGCTGCCGAATGAAAAAGTGGTCATCGAAATTCTGGAAAATGCAGTCCCGGATGATGCGCTTTTCTGTGCCGTAAAGGATATGCACGACAGGGGTTACCAGCTTGCGCTCGATGATTTCACGATGGATGATGAATGGGACCGCTTTATGCAGTATATTTCTGTCATCAAATTTGATGTCAGAGACAATGACTATGAAGATATCCGGCAATATATCCACAGAAAAAGTCAGCTTCTGCAGGGCATAAAATTCCTTGCTGAAAAAGTGGAAACAAGGGACGAGTTTGAGCTTTACAGCCGGGCGGGTTTCGCGCTTTTCCAGGGATTTTTCTTCAGTCGCCCGGAAATCCTCAGAAATAAATGCCTTTCCCAGAACCCCCTGCCACTCTCCAGGCTGATGATGGAGGTGAACAGGGAAAACCCGGACTTTGCCGCGGTCGAACGTCTGCTTAAAACCGATCTGACGCTGTCATATAAAATCATGCGCTACGTCAGAAACATGCTGTTTAAATCACATGGCATAATTCAGGCGGACAATCTTACCCTGAAAGAAATGCTGATGTATATGGGGGGCAAAGAACTCCGGCGGTTTGTTGCGGTGGCCGCCCTTTCAAATATGGGGCGTTCCGGCATCAGTGAACTTTATCATCTGAGCATGGTTCGCGGAAAATTCTGCGAATTAATTGCCGAAAAAATAAATAATGTTTCATTATCCTATAACGCATTTATATGCGGTCTGTTTTCATTGCTGGATGTCATTCTTGAACTCCCCATGGACGATTTAATTAAACAGATTTCAATCCCGCAAAACGTAACTGCCGCGCTTTGTGAACATAAAGGTGAACTTTTTGACATACTGACCCTGTCGTTATGTTATGAGAAACTTAACTGGGAGGAAACCGCGAAAATATGTAATACCCTCAATATCAGCGAGTTCACTGTTATAGAAACCATGCAGGCCGCAACAAAATGGGCGGACGAGCTCGCCGTCTGTTAAGGATATTTATCACAAGACAAATCAGTCATACACATCATTTTTTAATTAAAGAAGGCTTTGTTGAATAAATCGAACTTTTGCTGAGTTGAAGGATCAGATCACGTATCTTCCCGACAACGCAGACCGTTCCGTGGCAAAGCAAAAGTTCAAAATCACCAACTGGCCCACCTACAATAAAGCCCTCATCAACCGTGGCTCCATAACTTTCTGGCTGGATGATGAAGCTATTCAGGCCTGGTATGAGTCAGCAACACCTTCTTCACGAGGCAGACCTCAGCGCTATTCTGACCTTGCCATCACGACTGTGCTGGTCATTAAACGCGTATTCAGGCTGACCCTGCGGGCTGCGCAGGGCTTTATTGATTCCATTTTTTCTCTGATGAACGTTCCGCTACGCTGCCCGGATTACAGCTGTGTCAGCAGGCGGGCAAAGTCGGTTAATGTCAGTTTCAAAACGCCCACCCGGGGTGAAATCGCACACCTGGTAATTGATTCCACCGGGCTGAAGGTCTTCGGTGAAGGCGAGTGGAAAGTCAAAAAGCATGGCCAGGAACGCCGCCGTATCTGGCGTAAGCTGCATCTCGCCGTTGACAGTAAAACACATGAAATCATCTGCGCTGACCTGTCGCTGAACAACGTTACGGACTCAGAGGCCTTCCCCGGGTTAATCCGGCAAACCCACCGGAAAATCAGGTCAGCCGCCGCCGATGGCGCTTACGATACCCGGCTATGTCACGATGAACTGCGGCGTAAGAAAATCAGCGCGCTTATCCCTCCCCGAAAAGGTGCGGGTTACTGGCCCGGTGAATATGCAGACCGTAACCGTGCAGTGGCTAATCAGCGAATGACCGGGAGTAATGCGCGGTGGAAATGGACAACAGATAACAACCGTCGCTCGATAGCGGAAACGGCGATGTACCGGGTAAAACAGCTGTTCGGGGGTTCACTGACGCTGCGTGACTACGATGGTCAGGTTGCGGAGGCTATGGCCCTGGTACGAGCGCTGAACAAAATGACGAAAGCAGGTATACCTGAAAGCGTGCGTATTGCCTGAAAACACAACCCGCTACGGGGGAGACTTACCCGAAATCTGATTTATTCAACAAAGCCATTAAAGAAATACCGGTGAACGCCGTTATATCCGCTTATCCAGACACAACGAGACACTATTATCATGGTAATAACTCCAACTTATTGATAGTGTTTTATGTTCAGATAATGCCCGATGACTTTGTCATGCAGCTCCACCGATTTTGAGAACGACAGCGACTTCCGTCCCAGCCGTGCCAGGTGCTGCCTCAGATTCAGGTTATGCCGCTCAATTCGCTGCGTATATCGCTTGCTGATTACGTGCAGCTTTCCCTTCAGGCGGGATTCATACAGCGGCCAGCCATCCGTCATCCATATCACCACGTCAAAGGGTGACAGCAGGCTCATAAGACGCCCCAGCGTCGCCATAGTGCGTTCACCGAATACGTGCGCAACAACCGTCTTCCGGAGCCTGTCATACGCGTAAAACAGCCAGCGCTGGCGCGATTTAGCCCCGACGTATCCCCACTGTTCGTCCATTTCCGCGCAGACGATGACGTCACTGCCCGGCTGTATGCGCGAGGTTACCGACTGCGGCCTGAGTTTTTTAAATGGCGGAAAATCGTGTTGAGGCCAACGCCCATAATGCGGGCGGTTGCCCGGCATCCAACGCCATTCATGGCCATATCAATGATTTTCTGGTGCGTACCGGGTTGAGAAGCGGTGTAAGTGAACTGCAGTTGCCATGTTTTACGGCAGTGAGAGCAGAGATAGCGCTGATGTCCGGCAGTGCTTTTGCCGTTACGCACCACCCCGTCAGTAGCTGAAGAGGAGGGACAGCTGATAGAAACAGAAGCCACTGGAGCACCTCAAAAACACCATCATACACTAAATCAGTAAGTTGGCAGCATCACCGACAAAAGGCTGCCTCATCGCTAACTTTGCAACAGTGCCCTTATTCGCACCTTCCCTAGCTAAAGCAAAAAAAAGTGCTCAAAAAATTCTGGAGAAAAAATCCGTTTCTGCCGATACTGCCTCTGCGGGCTGTGCCTATTTCAGGACAATGGACTCTCACCCGTTAAGAGATGGGGAAAATGAACTGGCAGCGCTTCAACAAAGTAAGTAGTTTTTCAGGAGAAACCAGTGGCATAGTAAAGAAAAATTTTATTATTACCGCGGCGTTGCTGAGCAGTCTCTTTCTGGCGGCAATAGTGAATCTTTTATATATCGCGGATAATCTTAATAATAAAGCAGACGCGCGCAGCAGTTTACTTTTGCAAAAAGCCCTCACTAACCGGCAGGAAAAGATACGCGCAAATTTAATGGATAATGCCGACTGGGGCGAAGCGTATAATAATTTGCACAAGCAGGTGAATGTTAAATGGGCATGGGACAGCCAGAACCTTGGTGAATCGCTTTACACGAATTACCAGTATGAAGGCGTATTTGTTTTGTCTCCCGCCGGGGAGACGCGTTATAGCGTCATTGAAGGAAATCTTGTCAGCCAGCCTTTCGAGAAATGGCTCAACCGGAACATCACCAAAGAACTTTTTAACGACCTCTCACAAAGCCAGGGTAAAGCCGTCTCACGCCTTATGATGACCAACGGGCAACTCACCTTACTGGCGGCGGCCCGGATCACGTCGGAAGACGATGAAAGCATCACGCCGGTGGCGGAAGATGCCTCGGTACTGATTTTCGCCGACGTGTTAACGCCCGTTAAACTGGAGAAAATGGGCAACGAATACGGCATTCATAATGCGCATACGTTCGGCAGAATGGAGCCACACCTGAAAGCCGACTACCGGGAAGCTCAGCTTATTTTACCCATTGATAATGGCGATGTTCTGATTGAGTGGCGAAGCGACGATCCGGGCAGAGCGCTGATGAACCGGGAACTGCCGTTAATCATCATTCTGATGTTATCGACCATTGCATTTACCTGGTTGATGCGGCGTGGTGCGTTAATCAAAGCGCAAATTAATGACGAAAATGTTTTCCTGCTTGAGCAAAGCCGACAAGCGCTTACGGCAAGTGAACGACGCTTTCGCGACGTCATTGAAGCCACCACCGACTGGATTTGGGAAGCGGACAGCGAGGCACGGCTAACGTGGTTATCCGACCGTTTTTCCGGCGTTACCGGTCATCATTCTGACGACTGGCTTGGGCGGAACATGTTGGATTTCATCCACAGCGACAAAATCCTTTTTCATCACTGGCTGCTGAATCCGCAGACGAGCAGTAATTACACGCTCAAAAAGGCCCGCTATTTCTCAGCTCAGGGCCATCAGCGTTACTGCAATGTGGTGGCGAAGCGCGACATTATGGATGATGGTTCTATGGGCTTTCGCGGTACGGTGACCGATGTCACTCTGGAAGTGGAGGCGCAGGAGCGTGCCGAGTATTTATCGCGGCATGATGAATTAACCGGCCTACCAAACCGGGTCAGAATGAAAGAGTTTCTGGAAAGTGAGCTGCGTTCTTTACCCGATCCGGATCATCCCCTGGCCATGATCAGCCTCGACCTGGATAAATTCAAACCGGTAAATGATTTATTCGGCCACAATGCGGGCGATGCGTTACTCAATGAAGTCGCCAGCCGGTTGCGGTCCTGTACCCGTAAAATCGATCTGGTTGCCCGGCAGGGCGGAGATGAGTTTATCCTTATTCTGCCGGATATTTATGTGCGTAAAGACATAGAGACGCTCTGCCAGCGCATTGCCAGTGAAATAAGCCGGCCTTTTATCGTTAACGGCAATGAAGTGTATATCAGCGTGAGTATGGGGATTGCACTGGCGCCTCAGGATGCAATGAACGCCAGCGATCTGATTCGGTTATCCGATATCGCATTGTATAAAGCGAAAAATACCGGTCGCAATAACTGGGTGTTTTACGAACCCAACATGGGCGAGTACTTAATTCAGCGCCGGGAAATGGAAAAAGAGTTTCGTGAAGCGTTATGCACAGACCAGTTTCAGCTGGTTTATCAGCCCCGTTACGACATTAAAACCTCGCGTATCGCTGCTGTCGAAGCACTGGTTCGCTGGCAGCATCCGCGTCTCGGTTTACTGATGCCGGATCAGTTCATCCCGCTTGCGGAAGAGGCGGGCCTGATCGTTGCCATGAGTGATGTGGTGCTGGAGAAAGCCTGTAAAGATATGGTGCATCTCTCGCCCGATTTGGTTATTTCGGTCAATATTTCGGCGGTGGAGTTTAATACCCGTTGCCTGGCGAAACGGGTAAAGGCTGCGCTGCAAAAATCGGGGCTTAAACCGTCCCGGCTGGAGTTAGAAATTACCGAAAACGTGACGATTTCCAATCCGGATATCACGCTGGAAACCATGAAGCAGCTGAAGGATATCGGCGTACGCTTTTTGATTGATGACTTTGGAACCGGCTACTCGGCATTAAGCTATCTGAAACGCTTCCCGTTCGACGGAATAAAGCTGGATAAATCTTTTGTGTTCGCCATGGAGGAATCGGAAAACGCCAAAATCATCGTTGAGAATATTATCGGCCTTGGCAAAGCCTATTCGCTGGCTGTCACCGCTGAAGGCGTGGAAACGGCGGAGCAGTTGAAAAGGCTTAAACATTATCACTGTGACGAGGCGCAAGGGTATTTCATCGGGAAGCCTGTCGCGCTTGATGTGTTAAATTTAGAGGCACTGTTGCAAAGTTAGCGATGAGGCAGCCTTTTGTCTTATTCAAAGGCCTTACATTTCAAAAACTCTGCTTACCAGGCGCATTTCGCCCAGGGGATCACCATAATAAAATGCTGAGGCCTGGCCTTTGCGTAGTGCACGCATCACCTCAATACGGGGTTTGAGGGCCAATGGAACGAAAACGTACGCTAAGAAGTTAATTCATTGTTTAAATTGAAATTTAGTTCTCTTAGTTCCCCCTTCAAAATATCCTCCGGTAGCGTAAACGTATAATGCCCCAGCATATTGATATGCCCGTGCATCAGTGGGGACAACCGGGCGATATCTTCAACCCCGATTTCTTCTCCATTACTGCGTATCCAGCTCAGGGCTTCCTGCATATAAAGTGTGTTCCACAGTACCACTGCGTTAGTGACCAGGCCCAGTGCCCCCAGCTGATCTTCCTGACCTTCACGATAGCGCTTTCTGATCTCACCGCGCTGCCCGTAGCAGATCGCCCTCGCCACAGCATGGCGGCCTTCCCCCCGGTTTAGCTGCGTCAGGATCCGCCGACGATAATCCTCATCATCAATATAATTAAGAAGGTACAGCGTCTTGTTGACGCGCCCCACTTCCATGATCGCCTGTGCCAGCCCTGATGGGCGCGAGCTTTTCAGCAAAGAGCGAATGAGTTCTGAAGCATGAATGGTGCCCAGTTTCAGCGAACCGGCGGTTCGCATCATCTCATCCCACTGATCCTCGGCTTTCGACAGATCGGCACAACCACGTGCCAGTTCGTCCAGTGCACCGTAATTTGCCGATTTATCCACTCGCCAGAATACCGCTTCACCGGCATCGGCAAGCCGGGGGGAAAACTGGTATCCCAGCAGCCAGAAGAGGCCAAAAATAATGTCGCTGGTACCGGCTGTGTCTGTCATGATCTCAACCGGATTCAGCCCTGTCTGCTGCTCCAGAAGGCCTTCCAGCACAAAAATGGAATCTCGTAATGTGCCGGGGACAACGATGCCGTGGAATCCAGAGTACTGATCAGAGACGAAGTTGTACCAGGTGATGCCACGTCCGGAACCAAAATATTTTCTGTTAGGTCCTGAATTGACGGTTTTCACCGGCGTGACAAAGCGCATGCCATCAGCTGAAGCCACTTCGCCACCACCCCAGCGGCCAGCAAGCTCCAGTGTGGACTGAAAATCAACCAGGCGGGCATTGGCGCTGACCAGCGTTTCTGCCCGGAGGTAATTCTGTTTTACCCAGCTAAGCCGGTGGCGCGTCAGCGCCGGTATATTGTGCTTTATCAGCGGTTCCAGCCCGATATTGCAGGCCTCTGCCATCAGGACCGCGCACAGGCTGATGTGCAGATCCTGTGCCCGGGCCCCGGATTCACTGACATGCGTAAACTCACGTGTAAATCCCGTTCTGGCATCTATTTCAAGCAACAGTTCCGTCAAATCTACTGGCGGGAGTAGCAGCCTTACCCGACTGTTGAGACGATGCAACGATGGTGGCTCCTCCAGTTTCTCCAGGCTGCTGATAGTCAGGGAAGGATGTTTACCGTCATGGCAAATATGAACCTCCGCATTTCCTTCAAAGCGGGATGCGACGGTTTTCCAGGTTTCATCTAGCTGGGCCGCCAACTGTTGCACGCCTTTATGTCCATCAGTGGGATGTCCCAGCGCCCGGCAAACGGGGACCCGCTGAGCCTGCCATTCTTCCCCCTGCAACAGCTTCTCGCGGGGATTTCCCCAGCGATCGCTGTTTTCGAGCCAGATGTCCCTTCGACGTAGTGCATCCTGAAGGCGCTCCAGCAGACAAAGCGAGTAACCGGCACGCTGTATCCGGCCCTCCGCATCGTATACCAGGCGTTTCCAGGGGCCGGTAATAATATGTTCAGGCGCATTGTCCAGGATGCGCTTTTTCGAGCCGTTCAGTTCGGTCAGATAATGAATGGCGGACAACGTATGTTCTCCGGCTGGCGCTGCCTGGAAATGCAGGTCGCGCAATACCGCCGGAAGAAAGCGCTTTACCCGCCCGTACTGCTCCACCATTTCGTCATGGAAATTGTTGTTCTGAGGCCGGGCCAGCTCATTTACCTTGCTGACGGATTCTGCCAGCCTGCTTTTCGGTATGCTGTTGAATATGGTCTCCCTCAGTTCAGCATCGTCAGCCTGTTCATCCAGCAACAATGAACATGCCCGCGCCAATATTAGCGCAGCACGATCAAGATCTTTAAGCGTCCTGAGCCGTTTTTTCTGCCCCGTTTTCTTCGCCGCACGAGTGATATCCAGTATCAGCATATCGAGCACATCAACGGCCTCATCCAGCGCCGCAGTCTCCTGCGCTTTAACGAATGCTGTGAGTACGGCCAGTTTTCTCTGCTGTGGCATTCGCGCGATATATTTTACCGACGCCATGCCTGCGTAACGGGCCAAATTACGCAGTTGTATAGCAGGCAGACCGGTAAAATTCAGTCGGGAAAATTCCAGGTTTCGCAGCCGGATATACCGCTCCAGCGCTTCGGTAAATGCCGGGCCGCTGACGGTGACCGGTCCCTTTTTCAGTTGCTCCAGCGGTGAAGTACGCTGCCCCTCAGGAATGTCCAGAAGCTCCGTCACGCGGGCGGTCTGCCAGCTGTCCGGCAACGCGGCCAGTTTCTTCCACAGCCGCTGATTTGCCCGTTCGCGTATTTCACTGACGAGACGTACAAGTGTGGTTGCTCCGGGCAGCAGGACCTTATTCTGAAGCAGCCACGCGGTGGCAAAATCAAACATAAGGCCGGGTCGCTCATTACTGAGCCATGCGCGGGTTTACAGCAGGCGCTTCAGGCGGAAAGACCAGGGGAAATCGCCAAATTCATGGTAACCGTAATATTCCTTAATCAGCGCAGTATGCTCTCTGAGGGTGGTAACCCGTTCTGCGTAGCGGGTAAGGACTTCCGGACGGCGAATATTAAGCTGCACCGCGACAAATTGCTGAACACCTGGCAGAACCCGGGTTAAGTCTGTCAGAAAGGTGCCCAGAAAACGGGCGGTGGTGAGCTGAAGCGCAATTCCCAGCCGGTTATGCCTTCCCCGCCGCTGGTTAATGAAGGCAAGATCCCGCTCATCAAGATGAAAATAGCGCGCCAGCTGCACGTCATTGGGTTCTGCAACATAGCGACCATAATTCAGTTCCTGCTCAGTGGTCAGAAAATCGACGGGCATACCGGCCTCCCTGCCTGATGGTCATGAATTAACAATTTCGCAACCGTCCGAAATATTATAAATTCTCGGACACACTAAAATGGTGTTGTCTAGGTGTCTATTAAATCGATTTTTTGTTATAACAGACACCCACTGTCCGATATTTGATTTAGGATACATTTTTATGCGACTTTTTGGTTACGCACGGGTATCAACAAGCCAGCAGTCCCTCGATATTCAGATCAAGGGGCTTAAAGAGGCGGGGGTGAAAGCCAGTCGCATATTTACCGACAAAGCATCCGGCAGTTCTACCGACAGGAAAGGACTGGATCTGCTGCGAATGAAGGTGGAGGAAGGTGACGTCATCCTGGTGAAGAAACTCGACCGGCTTGGCCGCGACACTGCCGATATGATCCAACTGATAAAAGAATTCGACGCTCAGGGAGTCGCGGTCCGATTCATAGACGACGGGATCAGCACCGACGGTGAAATGGGGAAAATGGTTGTGACCATTCTTTCAGCTGTAGCCCAGGCCGAACGCAGGAGGATTCTGGAGCGTACGAACGAAGGACGGCAGGAGGCCAGGCTGAAAGGTATCCGGTTTGGCCGAAAGCGCATCATCGACAGAAATAGTGTACTGGCACTTCATCAGCAGGGAACTGGTGCAACAGATATTGCCCGCCGGCTCAGTATTGCCCGTTCCACTGTTTATAAAATTCTGGAAGATGAGAGCCGGGTTAATCTGAGCAAAATTTGAGGACGAACATGAGTGATGTAAAGGCATTCAACAATTGCATGAGTGTGTTCTGGCGACAGCATGAAGCCGAATTCTCTCGCTTTCTGACATCGAAGACAGGTGATAGCGAAAAAGCAGCAGACCCGGAGAAGACGAAGGTGATTATCGTGACGCTTGCCGAAACGACACCTGTACTGGAAGCCGCTAACCTGCAGCAGGATCTACGCCGAGCTGGCATCGAGCCGTGGGCATGGGTCGTTAATAACAGCCTGGCAGCTGCTCAACCGTCTTCGCCTTTCCTGAAGATCAGGGCGAACCGCGAGCTGCCTCTCATCTCTGATGTGGAAGAGCAGTATGCAAAGCGTATTGCATTAACAGCGCTACAGAGCGAAGAGCCGGTTGGTATTGACCTGCTGGAAGAAATGGCGAAGTAATAATGAAGGGGGCAAATGCCCCCTTCGTCTTTATTTCAGTCTTTTACCTGAATCATCAACGACTTTTTCACCGTCTTCCTTGGTGAAAGCCGCTTTCTGGGCATCTGGAAGGATATCGAGAACAACCTCTGAAGGACGGCAAAGTTTAGTTCCCAGTGGCGTCACTACGATCGGACGGTTGATCAGAATCGGATGCTGTAGCATAAAGTCGATGAGCTGGTCGTCAGTAAATTTATCTTCTGCAAGACCCAGTTCCTCATACGGCTCGACGTTCTTACGCAGCAAAGCCCGGACGGAAATGCCCATATCCGCAATGAGTTTGAGCAGCTCATCGCGTGAAGGTGGAGTCTCAAGGTAAAGAATAACGGTCGGCTCGATACCGCTGTTGCGGATCATCTCCAGCGTATTACGCGACGTGCCGCAGGCTGGGTTGTGATAAATGGTGATGTTGCTCATATCAGTATCTCATTACAAAGTGAAAGAGAGACGTAGCGCCAGCGCGGCCAGCGTTACAAACAGCACAGGCAGAGTCATGACGATCCCGGTGCGGAAATAGTATCCCCATGTGATGGTCATGTTCTTCTGTGAAAGGACATGCAGCCAGAGCAACGTTGCCAGGCTACCAATAGGTGTAATTTTCGGTCCAAGATCGCAGCCAATCACGTTGGCAAAAATCATCGCCTCTTTGATAACGCCTGTTGCAGTGCTGCCATCAATAGAGAGAGCACCAACCAGCACGGTAGGCATATTGTTCATGATGGAAGAGAGGAAAGCCGTCAGGAAGCCAGTACCAAACGTCGCGGCCCAAAGTCCTTTATCTGCCAGCACGTTCAACACACCGGAGAGGTATTCTGTTAGTCCGGCATTACGCAGACCATAGACCACCAGATACATTCCCAGAGAGAATATGACGATCTGCCATGGCGCACCGCGAAGCACTTTGCCAGTGTTAATGGCATGGCCTCGCTTCGCCACCGCAAACAGAATGACAGCCCCTACAGCAGCAATCGCACTGACCGGGATACCCAACGGCTCAAGGACGAAAAAGCCAACCAGAAGAAGGATCAACACTATCCAGCCGGTTCTGAAGGTTGCCAGATCTTTAATCGCTTTTGCCGGTGCTTTCAGGAGAGCCAGGTCGTAAGTTGGCGGAATATCTTTGCGGAAGAACAGATGCAGCATCACCAGCGTGGCGATAATGGCTGCGATATCCACCGGCACCATTACCGACGCATACTCAGTGAAACCCAGCCCAAAGAAGTCTGCAGAAACGATGTTAACCAGGTTGGACACGATAAGCGGCAGACTGGCCGTATCGGCAATAAACCCGGCGGCCATGACAAATGCCAGCGTAGTGCCTTTGCTGAAACCTAATGCAAGCAGCATGGCGATAACAATTGGCGTCAGAATCAATGCCGCACCATCGTTGGCAAACAGTGCCGCCACCGCTGCGCCGAGCAAAACGATATAGGTAAACAGCAAACGCCCGCGACCGTTACCCCAACGTGAAACGTGCAGCGCCGCCCATTCGAAAAAGCCCGATTCATCGAGCAGAAGGCTGATAATAATCACGGCAATAAAGGTCGCCGTCGCATTCCAGACAATATTCCACACTACAGGGATATCACCAAAATGGACTACGCCAGAGATCAGCGCCAGTACCGCGCCCAGCGTCGCACTCCAGCCGATCCCTAATCCCTTCGGTTGCCAGATAACCAAAACGATGGTCAGGACAAAAATAGCGCCTGCCAGTAACATAAATCCTCCAGACAGGACGGCTTTGCCGCCCTGTATATACAAAAAAAATTAAACAACCAGCTCTCTGAGTTTCTCGATGCCAGTGGGCTCTGCAGCCATTACCGGTACTAACGCTATGCGGCTTGCATGCTGGTTTTTCACAACCTCGATTTGAGGACGCTCTTGTAGGGCGCGCTGGCAAAGCAGCGGCGATTGCGTCTGTGCAATCGAAAGGCTGTTATTGATAATCCAGCCCCAGGGATGAATCCCCGCACGTTCAAGATCGGACTGCAGGTTTGCCGCTTCCAGTACAGGTGTGGTTTCAGGCAGAGTGACCAGCAAAACTTTGGTACGTTCCTGGTCCTGAAGCTGCATCATCGGAGTGGTAAAATGACCTTTATCCCCCATCTTCCTGGCAATCTCACGGTGATAAGCCCCGGTAGCATCAAGCAGTAATAGCGTATGCCCGGTAGGTGCCGTATCCATGACCACAAACCGTTTGCCAGCTTCACGAATTACGCGTGAAAACGCCTGGAACACCGCAATCTCTTCTGTGCAAGGAGAACGTAAATCCTCTTCGAGCAGCCGTTTCCCAGCCTCATCCAGATCCCTGCCTTTCGTCTCAAGAACATGCTGACGATAGCGTTCAGTTTCATCGTGAGGGTTGATTCGGCTGACCTGCAGATTTTTGAGGCTGCCATTGAGCGTTGTACTGAGATGTGCAGCAGGATCTGAGGTGGTGAGATGCACATCAAAACCCTTATCCGCCAGACTGACGGCGATAGCCGCAGCCATTGTGGTTTTGCCCACACCACCTTTGCCCATCAGCATAATCAAACCGTGTTCACTGCGGGCGATATCATCAACCAGGACAGACAACGACATATTCTCTGGCTTGTTCTGTGGGCTTTGTTCAGGAAGCGATGTTATCTCAGCGTGTTCGTTGAGCAGGCCTTTCAATGCGGATACACCAACCATGTTCAGCGGCTGCAGGTATAAGTTGTCTGTCGGCAAATCAGATAACCCGGCAGGAAGATTTGCCAGCGCCTCTTGCTCCCGTTGCCATATTGCAGCGGCCAGTGCATCACGTTCTGCTTCGCTCGCAGGCAGGACACCGTTAATGACTAAATACTGATTTTTAAGGCCAATAGCTGATAATTCGTCATGAGTACGAGCGACTTCCTGCAGTGTTGATTTTTGCAATCGCGCGACCAGCACAAGGCGAGTTCGTTCAGGATCGGATAATGCCTCAACCGCATGAGCATATTGCTCGCGTTGTTTTTCCAGCCCAGCCATTGGACCAAGACAGGAAGCACCATCCGGGTTACTTTCGATGAAGCTGCTCCAGGCTCCGGGAAGCTGAAGAAGGCGAATAGTGTGGCCAGTTGGGGCAGTATCAAAAATGATGTGATCAAAGCGGGTCAGCAGAGAAGCGTCAGTCAGTAAGCCAGTAAACTCGTCGAATGCAGCGATCTCTGTCGTACAAGCTCCTGAAAGCTGTTCACTGATGCTGTTAACAACGTCATCAGGCAAAAGACCTTTAATAGGGTCAACGATTCTGGCGCGGTATTGCTGGGCGGCGTCCTGCGGGTCAATCTCCAGAGCCGAAAGACCAGACACAGCAGTCACGGGCTGGATAGTGTTACCGATAGTCTGATCGAATACCTGACCGACATTGGAAGCCGGGTCGGTACTGACAAGCAGAACACGCTTTCCCAGTTCAGCCAGACGTATAGCCGTTGCGCAGGAAATCGAAGTTTTGCCTACACCTCCCTTACCGGTGAAAAACAGGTAAGACGGGATATTCTCTAAGAATTTCATAAGTCCTCCTGACATACTCAACAACAGGAAGTTTTACCACCACAGCAACTGGTGGAAGCTAAACCCACCTTTTCCAGCGGTATACCAAACCAGCGAGCCAGTTCAGCGCGTTTTGGGTATCGCCCGGCCATCACCGTTTCACCATCAAGCAACAGCAGCGGAAGCCCTTCAGCTCCAGAAGCCTCAAGGAATGCTTTCGCTTTTTCGTTCTCAACGAAGCTCATAGGCTGCTGCGCCAGGTTATAACGTTCGATCTGAACCCCACGCCCTTTCAGCCATTGCACATCAGCAGAAAAATTGACCAAAACCTGATCGACATCTGAACCACAAACGCCGGTACTGCAGCACATCGCCGGATCAAACACCGTTAACATTTTCATCTTTAACACCTCATATTCGTAAAAACATATATGTACAGGCAAAATTTTTAGATACAAACAGCCTTACCGCTGCCAGAGCAGTTGGCCGATGCCAGCTTACGGGCGATGGCCTGTACGTCGTCCTGTTGACTTAACCAGGCCTGCTCAATCACCAGGGCAGCCCAGGAAGGAATATGCGGGGATAAGCGATAATGAACCCATTTCCCCTGCTTGCGATCCAGCAACAGGCCACTTTCCCGAAGCATCGCCAGATGGCGGGAGGTCTTGGGTTGTGATTGTTCCAGCGCTGTGCAGAGATCGCATACGCACAGCTCCCCCATCTCCCTGAGCAGTAGCACGATACCCAGGCGGGTTTCATCAGATAGTATTTTGAAAAGTTGTAGGGATGCAATTTCTGGCATTATGTACTCCTGCTATGAATGGGTATTGTCTCTCCACCAAAACAAGAAGTCAAAATCATATGTGTTTTCTCGCATGTGAGTGCAGGTGTCACTATGCGGTTGAAAAACGACCTGATGTGCGATCGTTACGTTAGTTGGGTAGGTAAAAAAGTCATTTGAGGCTAAAACATTGCTTAGTGCGGGCTTTCAGTTCATAGAGAAGAATGAATAATATCAATTATAACAATTGGTTATTTCCTTAGCGTACGTTTTCGTTCCATTGGCCCTCAGACCCCGTAAAGGCTAAGGTTGTTTTCGATCTGATCACTTCTGATGACGCTGGGAAATGAGATTCCGGCGGTAATGCCATGATTTATAGGCCAGCTTCAAAGGCATGGTAATCGTAAACAGAGTGCCAAGAACAAGAATAGCCACGCCAAAGGAAATGGCATGCATCCTCGAGCCCGCCAAAAGTGTGACCACAAAAATCAGTAACATGACTGACAGCACCCATATCAGGGCCTTAAAACGGTTTGCCAGATCGTTCAGGAGGGTATCCATCTCCGTACCCGTTTTAGCTGAACTGGCCTGCAGCCGGACAATGTCCTCTTCACTGAAGCCGTGGTTCGTCAGATCACTTTCATGGTTCATGCTTCTCTCCTTTTCCCTGCGGGAAGTTTAACATGCCCTGCGCTAATAACCAGTTAAGCCCGACCGATAACCTGTCAGGTGGTTACGGGCTATCAGTTCTTTCTCACTGATAGCCATCACGTCATCCTAAGTAAGCCAAAAGCAGACTGTACCAGACCAATAATCCCCAGGTGGCCGGCGTAAGCATAATGGGGTCAGTTTGGATATAGAGAATTATTGTACGGTAAGCCTGTTTTTTGAAAAGGCTCACCTATAGCGATAAGGTGTACTCCTGCGCTATACGCCATTTTCAGGGGATTTGACCTTAATCGAATAACCATCCATGGCAAGTCCCTTCCATTCGTTAAGGTTGCTTTTCGTATTTCGGAGGCATGAAATTGGAAGGAGGCATGAGTGAAAAACTGATATTTTTCATCGTCCACTACTTTGTCAATTTTTTATGTAATGACATTTAAGTTAAAAATACTGACTCTAGTTTCAGACACAAAAAATACCAGTTGAAAGCAGGGGGCTATGATTCAGCCTGTACAGCAGTATTTATCTCTTCAACAACCGCCATCATGGCCGAGGCATTCATACTGATTTGCGAGATTATTTCTGCGGTCTTTTCTGCCGTATTGACAGATTTTATGATCGCATCATTACTCTCACGTATTTTCACTACGGACTTTTTACAGAGTTCGCTGTTCTGCTCAGTAATACCCGAAATTTGTTTCGTAGCGGAATCTATCCTGTCCGCCAGAAGACGTACTTCAGCAGCCACAACAGAAAATCCCCGACCATGAATTCCAGCCCGAGCAGCTTCGATTGTGGCATTCAGTGAAAGCATTTTTGTCTGGACGGCGATATCATGGATAGTATTTGATATTTCAGTTATTTCTGCGGAGCGCTGTGATAATTGCTGAATATACCCATTCAGCACCGTGGTAGTGGTAATTGCGTCTTCAAGAGCAACAGACGTTTCTGCAATTGCTGCACTGACATGTGATGTCTGCTCCGCAGTTAAAGATGACACATCATATGCCTTATGCGCCGCCTGTGCTTCAAACTCATTTTTTAACTTCTGTTTTGTAATATCCTGAGCATATTTGACAACCTTCATTACCTTTCCGTTAAAATCAAAAACAGGACAGTAACTGGCCTGTAGCCACAAATCCGCACCGTGTTTCGTGATGCGCCGGTATACACCGGTCAGCGTTTCACCACAACTTAATCTTTCCCAAAAAAGTGCATACTCAGCAGATGTACTGAAAGTTTTATCGCAAAATAATGAATGGTGTTTACCCTGGATATCTGCCAGGCTATATCCTGCAGCATTTAAAAAATTATCATTAGCTGTGATAATGTGTCCCGATGGATAAAATGTGATCATTCCCATAGAAAGACTTGCAGCTTTTAATAACGCATCCTTTTCAAGAGCTATGACAATACGCTCTGTTATATCACTGGCTATTTTTATGATGCTTTTTACTTTACCCCCCCTGCTTTTAATAGGGATGTAGTTAGCTTCAAGCCATATTATCGAGCCATCTTTTTTATAACGCATGAACTTGTCAGAAAACGAGTACCCGGCAGAAAGTTTTAGCCAAAAAGACTCATAATCTGTACTTTTTACATAGTCTTCATCACAAAATATGCGATGGTGCTGTCCAATCAATTCGTCTCTTTCATAACCAACAACATCAAGAAATTTTTTATTTACGTCATAAATGACGCCATCTGTTGAAAACTCTATAAAAGCTGCGTGATCCTGCAGCGCCTTCAGAACAGGTTCTGAAGAATGAATGAATTTTTTAAGCATTTTTTAGTCCTGGATAGTTTTTTATCTAAAAAGTCAGGCTCATAAAAAGAAACAGAGTTGGCGACAAGCATATGCCATACAATATTCATGGAATCAACAGGATAGTGTCTATCAGGAGAAAAGGCAACAGATAAACATGGACATTAAAAAAAATTGTATAACTATATTGAAGTAGGAGTTTAAGTTCAATAGCATAAGATTAATGTGTTGATTTAATCTCCGACGGTTGGTTTTGTCGATACCACAATGTTTTCTATAACATTTGGTTATAAAGAGCGCTTTTTTTTCAAGAGAAAGGAATTTACATATACCGAAAGTTTATTAAAACTGTTCCTGCTAACTGAAAGCACCACTTTATTTAAAGAAATACATAAATATATCACTTTAGTGAGATAAACGATTTAAATGATTAATTCCAACCAGAGAAACGAAGAAAAAAGACAGCTTTCTTTATATAACATCGAACTTTTGAATACCGGCTCAGATGAACGTTTCGATCGACTGACGAGAATAGCGGTAAGGTTGTTTGATGTTCCAATAGCGCTGGTTACACTAATTGATGAAGAACGGCAGTACTTCAAATCCTTATGTGGTGTGGAACTGCAACCAATAAATAAAATGGTGTCATTCTGCAATTGGATTTTAAAAACCGGACAGCCTTTGGTCATTGAAGACACATTGATGAATCCAAACTTTTTAAAAAATCCTCTGGTTACCGGCTATCCTTTTATACGTTTTTATGCAGGATATCCGGTGCGTTTACCCGGCGGAGATATAGCCGGTGCAATCTGCGTGCTTGACAGTTCGCCAAAAATCTTTTCCCCAGAGCAAATGTCTTTGCTCATGGACCTCGCAGCAATTGTAGAAGACGAGTTTGAATTATTACAAATAGCCATTAAAGATTCTTTAACTGAACAATTTAACAGCCGCTCCTATACCCTCTTTCTTGAAAAAACCTTCCGCAAAGCACGATTAAAAAAGAGCGTGTTTAGTGTCATCGTTATTGATCTCGATGAGTTCAAATTTATCAATGACACCTTTGGACACCATGAAGGCAATAGAGTGCTGAAGGCTTTCGCCCGCATCCTTGAAGAGGTTACAGCAGGCAATCACATGATTGCCAGACTCGGTGGTGATGAATTCAGTATTTTACTTACTGACTGACTGCTCAGAGGCTGATGCTGTATCAGTTGTAGAAAAAATCAAGCTAGCTGTGCATAACTTAAATCAATCCGCTACAATATCCGGTATATTATCATTTTCAGCAGGTACTGCAGAATTTAATGCAGAGAAACATAAGGTACCTTCCGACATAATGAAAGAGGCAGACATGAAAATGTATGCCATAAAAAATGGAGAGATATCCTGATCCGGTATGTTATACATTATCAGACACTCGCTCACCACAGTCTCCAACCTCAGTAATGTGGCCCGACAGGACTGTGCAGGTGAAAAAGAGAGAACCGATACGACGCACTTATGACAAAGTCCGGAGCAGAAACTCTATATTTGATTGTTTTGAAAACTTAGAATAGACATGGACTACAGAGCAGTCTTGCAACCTCTTGAGTTGCGACAGTGATATCTAATACAGATTCCTGCCAGTTCTCAATCAGTCTGAGAAGATAATGCATTAGACGAAACCGTGTTTCTCAGCGCCGAGCATATTGCTGAGTTGAGGTGATGCTGGCGTGGCCCATCGCGCCTTTAATGCTGATCAATTCCTCGCAATAAGCAAACATCGCGGTCGCAAAGTTTATCCCTGGATCGTGCAGCGCCCTAGTCAGACATGCGGTCGATCGTCAGGGGGCAACCTTCTGATGCGCCACTTCTCTCGCCCCGGACCTTGTCAATCCACATTGCTAGCCGCATCTGATGCAGATACTAGTGTCATCTGCTTCAAATGCACGAAACAGCTGGCCGTACCCCTCCGGCGGGTGCGCCGATAACCAAAACGCCTTCGTTCGAGCGCAAGCTTTGTGATACGCCCTGATAAATGTGCTTCAGCAGCTGTACGCTGATGCACATTTATCAGGGCATATTATCTAGCTGACTCTTGAACGCAGACGTTTTGGTTATCGGCGCATCTGGCTGATGCTGCGTCAGGAGGGGCTGGCGTCTGAACGGTTTCCGCTTCTGCGTCTGGATGCCCCGAGCCTGACCTGGCCGATGGAGCTTGGAGAAAGAAATACTGAAAAGTTTGTCCGTCTGTTCCTGTTGCCGGGAGTAGGTCATTGTGGCGGTGGTGAAGGGTTAAATCAGATAGATTTGCTTTCTCCGCTGATGGAATGGACCGAACAACATAAGGCACCAGATGTTCTGATTTCGGGCAAGTTGGCCTCTGATACTCATGAAAAAGTGGCAATGCCACCAATGCAGCCGCAGGGAACAATGTCTGAAGGCAAAATGAAAGCAGAATCTCTTTTTCATGGTCTACAGCTGACCAGTTCTCCGGTTGCTGCAGCTATGCCATTACTCTACGTGCTGCTCACCGCTGTTGTGCAGGGCTTCAGGTTCAGCTCTCTGGCGAACTTCCGCGTTTCATGCGCGGTATACGCTGAACCGTTATCCTTCAGCCACTGTATCGGAGTATCCGGCAACCTGTCGCCGAAACGCTTTTCCACCGACCTCAGCATCACATCCTGCACCCTCGAACTGTCGTAGCCTCCGGTGCTTGCCGCCCAGTCTATGGCCTCTCTGCCACAGCAGTCCCGCGCGAACGTTACCCGCAGTTTTTCACCGTTGTCACAGCCGAACTCGAAGCGGTCCGAACTCCACCACATATTGCTTTCTGCTACCGCGTATTAGACGTCAACTAGTTTTGCCGACTGGCGCCAACTACTCTGGCCGCATCCATTGATAGGTGGTTTTAAGCCACGCTGGTTACTGCCTTCGCTGTCTTTTTCCGGTAACTTTCTCCTTTTAGCTCGAAAATATATCCGTGATGGATCAGCCGGTCGGCTGCTGCCACAGCCATCGTTTCATCCACGAAGATGCTGCCCCACGTGCTGAACGGATGGTTGCTAGTGATGACCAGACTGCCGCGCTCATCGCGATGCGCGATCAGTTCGAACAACACTCCCGTTTCCGCGTTGTCGCGTTTGACATACCCGAGGTCGTCTATCACTATCACCCGGTAGCTATCCAGTTTCAGCAGAAGCTCGTTCAGTTTTAGTTGTGTCCGCGCTTTACGCAGCTCCTGCAGCAGCTCTCCGGCACTGTAGAACCGGGCCCGGTAGCCCAGCCTTACAACACCATCCACGATCGCCTCCGCCAGAAGGCTTTTTCCCAGGCCGCTGGCACCGAACAACAGGACGTTTTCTACGGCATCAACCCAGTCTGTCGTTTCGCAGAGCTGCCAGAACTGAGCGTTATTCAGTTCCGGCACCTGACTGAAGTCATACTCACCCAGCGTTTTCGCCACCGGCAACCGGGCTTCCTGAGAGTCTGCTCTGTGCCAAATGCTGACGCTCAGGAATTGAGTTTCAGGTACTTTAAAAGCGAGGCTAGAGACTCGACAGGTCCAGCGTGACAACTAGGTGAGCGGGTTTCATCCCAGGGCATTGCATCATCAGTGCAGAAGTCTCCTGCACATTCCATTTCAAGACGTTCGTCAATTAAACCAACAGGAACCCAGACATAAGGTACATCTCGCAGACTGTTAGGCACAGTTGAGCCACATACATTGCAAAAATCTGTACGGTACCCCGTTGGCTTAGACCATGAAGCAATGCAGTTTTCCCCTTTAATCCAGCGAAACTCACTGTCTTTGACTAGTGTGGCGAGATTGTAACCCACGCCGCTCTGCTTTCTGCAAAGCGAGCAATGACAACGATAAAACACTGCTGGTTTATGAGTAAGTTCAAATTCAATTGTTCCACACAAACAAGATCCATTCATTTCAAAACCATTCCTGCAAGGCCTAAGAGATTTTATGAAACATTACCATCTTTTTTGTACTGAATAGGAGCGCTCTTTTTGGCAACTCAAAATCAGCTATCAGTCGGTCTGAATATCCGCTCTTCGCTCATAACGGACTGCGCTCACTTATTGCAGTGAGCGTTACCTTGTGTTTAATGCCAGCCTGGTATAGTCAGGTTGACAGTACCGGTTTCAGGTCTTCGTCATTAAAAACGGTTCCGGTCTTCAGGACGCCATAACACCAGTGCACCAGTTTCCGCATCAGCGCGCCAATGGCCACCATTTTAGGTTTACCCCGCAGGCACATCTCATCGTAAATATCACGCATTCGCTTATTGTAGATTTTTCCGCACAGGGCGGACATGTAAAGCTTCGCTCTCAACTGAGGGGGGCCGATTTTCGACATCCGCGGCCGGCGCCGGACCGATGTGCCTGAGCGTTTCTCGATCGGCACCACGCCCAGAAAGGCGGCAGCCTGCTCAGCCGATACAAAGTTATGGCTGCGAAGCACGACCAGCATATGCATCCCCAGCTGGGGACCAACCGATTTAATTGAGGTCAGCAGTGTATAATCACGCCTCAGTGCAGGGCTGGCTTTGATATGTGCTTTTATCTGCCGCTCGATATTACTTACCTCCTCGCGCAGAAGCTGCGCCATACGCCTGCAGGAACTGATAATATCTGCAGGTGTGTCTGTCGACAGGTATTTTTCCAGCCTGTTCTCCTCACGCAGGGCATCACCCAGCAGAACATCCCGCCGTCGCAGGAGTGCACCGAGATATCTGATTTCGGGTGCCGGCGGCTCCCAGCGGTGTGGCTTCTTAAGGAATGCGTAACAGGCCAGCATATACGCATCCACCTTATCCGTTTTTGTCATGATTCCCATGCCACGCGCAAACTCCCGACTACGGTGAGGGTTGGCCAGAGAAACCCGGAAACCGGCATCATGTAATTCAGTGGCCAGCCGTTCGTGATAAACACCGGTAGCTTCCATTACCACATGAACATCTTCCGGACTGCAATGTTGAAGCCTGAGCCAGCGAAGAATATTTTCAACTGAATGTCTGTTATTCTGGATGTTACGGGTTTTTATGCGTCCTTTGATACCGTCATAAAGCATGCAAAGATCCAGGGTTTTTTTACTTACGTCAATGCCGACTGGAAACATGGTCAAACTCCTCTCACATAAACCGTCACGCCTGTTCGCCTTGTACATACGGAGTCGAGCTCCCGGTAACCGTTCAACCTTATGTGCTGGCGTGAAAGGTGAAGCGGAGGGCCATGTGCTGCAAATCAAGGTTCAGCGGTGCCGACTTTTCTGACCTTAAGGGAAGGGGGCAGCTCACTCTGCTTCAGTGGTGGTAGCTAATCACCACAAACTGTTAGATACAAGCCACCGTGGCGGATGTCACCCAGGTCGACAAACTGCTGCACGGCGACGAGAACGTCGTCTGCGCCGATGACGGCTACACAGGCGTCGAAAAGCGCTCCGAGCATGCCGACCGAGAAGTGATCTGGCAGGTCGCAGCACGCCGCAGCACCTACAAGATGCTCGATAAACGCAGCGCCCTGTACAAAGCCAAGCGCAAGATCGAGAAGGCCAAGGCGCAAGTGCGAGCGAAGGTAGAGCCCCCGTTTCGCGTGATCAAGCGGCAGTTCGGCTACACCAAGGTACGTTTCCGAGGGCTGGTGAAGAACACTGCACAACTGGTGACGCTGTTTGCCCTGTCGAACCTATGGATGGCCCGCCGACATTTGCTGGCAAGCGCAGGAGAGGTGCGCCTGTAATGCGGAAAATGGCCGTCGCAAGGTGCTCGCGACGGCTGAAAGCACCGAAATGAGCGGGTGATCCGATCGTTTTTGATCGGTTCACCGCTTTCAAAATCAGCAGTGGCAGAAGTCAGCCGGAAATACAGGGCTACTTCAGACCATCCCTAGCTAGGGCTCGTAGTTCGGCGCAAGGCTGAAGTCGCTTGGCTGCTTCGCTGTGCAGATCCATGACCCACTTTCCATCAAACTCCCGGTCGTAGTTCCACAAGCATCTCGCGAGTCTTGCCGGCCCGCTCCACTAACAAGACCACAACATCTCCAACGTTCTTGTCGTCTAGCCGGGCCTGTAATGTGGTGACGTCGTCAACGGCGATACCGTCGATGCTGATAACGCGATCGCCGGGCACGATGCCGCCTGCGGTGACCTCGACGCCGACGAGCCCGGCCCTGTGCGCCGCCGAGCCCGGCGTCACGCGCAATACGAATACGCCCTTACTGCCGGTCAGCGCCTGCAGACGCGTGTTGAGCTGCTCATCCACCTCGATGCCCAGCGCCGGACGGATGTACTTGCCGGTCTTTATGAGTTGCGGCACCACGCGCATGACGGTATCGACCGGCACCGCAAAGCCTATTCCGGCCGAGGCGCCAGACGGACTGTAGATGGCGGTATTGATGCCGATCAGCCGCCCAGCCGAATCGAGCAGCGGGCCACCGGAATTGCCGGGGTTGATGGCGGCGTCGGTCTGGATCAGGTGATCGATGGCCGGGCCGCCCGCTTCTCCCGGCAACGAGCGGTCGAGCGCGGAGACGATACCAGTGGTGAGCGTCCAGTCCAGGCCGAAGGGGTTGCCGATAGCAAACACCTTCTGACCCACCTTGAGGTCGGCACTGGTGCCGACCGGCACGGCCGGCGGGCGCTTGAAACCGACGCCGATCTTGAGCACGGCGATGTCGTGCGCGGGGCTCGTCCCCACCAGCGCGGCCTGGTAGTCGCGGCCGTCGGCCAGTTTGACGGTGGCTTCGGACGCGCCCTGGATGACGTGGAAGTTGGTGACGACGTGGCCGGCGTCGTCCCAGATGAAGCCCGAACCAGTGCCGCGCGGCACGGAGAACACGTTGCGCGTCCAGACATCGCGTACTAATTGCGCGGTGGTGATGTAGACCACCGAGGCGCGCGATTTTTCGAACAGTTCGATGGTGGTTTTCTCGTCCGCCGCCAGATCGCCACGCGCCATCACGGTGCGTTCTGCTGCCTCGCGCGGACTGAACCAGGCCTCGATGGCAGACAGAAACTGCCACAGCAGCATGAGCGCGGCAATACAGGCGGTGATGAAGAGCCAGCGCCGGACGAAGCGGTCCGGCGCGGGGCGTTGGTACGGGTCGAGATAGGCCATGAGACGTCTCCTGTTGATGGGCAATCAGCACCACAGCCCGCTCGGGCGCCAGCGCGGTGGGCGCGTCGCCAAAGCGGATTCCGGCAAAAAATGGGGCGCGCGGAGTGGCAACGCTGATGCTGGCCCAGGCGCCAACGTCAGCAGGCGTGCGATGCGCTCTTGCGTTGCCGGACGCGTGCGCAAGCAGGAGGGCTCGGGATTGCCCCATCCCGGCCATAGCCAGGCACGCCAGGAGCGGCTGACCCGCTCGATTTTCGCCAGCGCGGACGCCAGCCCCTGCGGGTCGCCAGTCAGTTCCGCCGCAAGGCGGTCAGCGTCGAACTCACGCACGCGAGACAAGCCGAGCTGTGCGAGCAGGGCCAGTTGGGGCGATGCGGCCAATAACAATAGACCAGGCCAATAGACCTCCGCCGCGCCAACCAGCAGCGCGGGCAGGCTGAGCAGGATCGCGATCTGTCCCATAAGGGCCAGTAGGCACGTGAGGCGACTGACGGAATCCGCCAGCCCCATGATACGCAGATCCTCATTAGTGATGTGCGCGACCTCGTGCGCGAGCACACCCGCCAGCTCGCGTGGGCTCAGGCTGCGCAGCAGGCCATCGGTGAGGGCGATCGATGCCTCCTGCTTCGATCCGGTGGCGAAGGCGTTGACGACGGCACTGGGCACATAGTGCGGCACCGGCGTGGCGGGCAGCTCGCGCAACAGGGCCCACATCTCGTGGGCTTGTTGCGGGTGCAAGGCCCGTACGCGGTACAGGCGCAAGCTCAGCGCCGACGCGGCTACCGGGTCCAGCAGCAACGCACCTGCAACGGCAAACAGCGCGAGCCACAGGCAGCCTTCCCCAAATGGCAGTCTCCCTGCTGCGGCTGCGATCCCGACCAGGGTCAGGACCAACAGCCCGGTCTGCAGGCGGTTGAGCCAGCGGTGTTGCAAGAGCGCAGTGCGCGGATCACTCGGATGATGACGGGTCATGCTCAGAGGTCTCGGCGGCGCGGTCGCCGCGCTTGCGCAGCAGCCAGTAGGTCGCACCCAGAGCCAGCGTGGCGCCTGCCAGCGCGGCTATCTTTGCGGGGCTCGCGTCGGAGTCGAGGATCACGAACTTGCGGGAGAGTGCGATCACCGCGATCAGGACCACCGTCTTAACCTGGATGATGCTGTCCCGACGCAGCGCCACGCGCACGATGGAATGCTTGAACTCCATCGCGATCAAGAGCGTCATGATCATGCCGAACACGCTCTGGAATACCTTGTGGTCCAGGGGATTGAAGGCATCGAGAACCAGCAGCGTGAAGACGATGGAGATGAGCTGGAACAGCGACACCATGATGATGACGGCGATCACCGCCGACAGCACGAGCGCGACGACCTGCTCGAAGCGCTCGTAAAAACTCATGATGGCCAATTGGTCACGCAAGACCTGAAATGGGTTAAGGCGTGTTGATTTCATGACGATGAACTCCCTGGAAAACGGCTGCTGTCAAGACGGCGGCGCATTGCGCTGATGTGTCCTTCAATCAACTCGGTCGACATGCCAAGCGTCGACATCACCTGTTCCGCCAGCCCAATAGCTGCGGCAAAGGATTGCTGATAAACGCGCACGTTAGGCATGGCGCGAAATGCATCGGCCGCGGTCGTACTTCTGCATGACACCCACAAGGTTAGCGCCGGACGGCGCTCGGCAATCGCCTGGGCGATGCGCAACGCTTGCTGGGCATGGGCGAACGTTAGCACTACCAAGTGCGCATGCGTCAAGCCGGCAGCCAGCAAGGTATCGGGCCGACTGGCATCGCCATGGAACACCGGCGCGCCGGCGGCACGCGCGGCCTCTACCTTCTGCGCGTCCGCCTCCAGCAGCAGATGCGCCACGCCGGCGTGGCGAAGAATCTCGCTGACTGTCAGGCCAAGCTCGCCCGCGCCGCAAACGATGACATGGTCTCGATATCGCGTCGTCTGCGCGGCGATCTCGACTTCTTCAGCCTGGGGTGGCTGAATGACGCCGCCGGTGCGGCTCAAGAACCGGGCAAGTACATCGTGATGGCGGATCAGTAGCGGTGCCAGGGCCATGCTGAGCACCAGCGCGACCAGCATGGGTTGGACGACGGTCGCGGGGATCAGATGCTGCTGCAAGACCGTGCCCAACAACAGCAGGGCGAACTCGCCGCCGTGCCCCAACGCTATGCCCGTGCGCCAGGCATCGAGGGCGGACAGGCGCGTCGCCCGCAAGGCCAGCGTATTGAGCAGGATCTTGACCGGTACCAGCACCACCAGCCACGCCAGCACCGCCAGCGGTGCCGAAAGAATCTGTGCTGCGTCCAGTTGCAGGCCGATGGTCACGAAGAACACGCCCGACAACACATCGCGAAACGGCCTGAGGTGGCTTTCCATGTGGTGCCGGAAGTCGCTCTCGCCCAGCACCATCCCGGCGAGGAAGGCCCCCAGGGCGGCGGATACGCCGACCGCGTGCGCAGCAGCGGCGGCAGCCACCACCACGCACAAGGAGACGAGCACGAACGATTCCTCGTGGCCCCGCCGCGCCACCCAGCCCAGCAGGCCATGCAACAGACGGCGCGAGACGAGGGCCGCTGCCGCAAACAGCAGCAGCACACCGAATACTTCGAGCAGCACATGCTCGATCTTCGGCGACTCGCCGCGCGCCCAGATCGCCAGCAAGGCCAGCAGGGGCACGCTGGCCAGGTCCTGAAAGACCAGCACGGCGATGGCACTGCGTCCGTGGCGGGTGGTGAGCTCGCCTTGGTCGGCCAGTTGTCGGCTGACCAGCGCCGTGGACGACATGGCCGCCGCAGTGCCGAGCAGCGCGGCGCTCTGGCCGGGCTGCCCCAGCCACATCAATAGCAGGATCAGCGGCGGGGCCACGGCGATCATCTGCAGAGCGCCCGCCATCAGCACCGTCCTGCGGGCGAGCCAGAAGTCTCCGAGGGAGAATTCCAGTCCGACCATGAACAACAGCAGCGCCACGCCCAGCTCGGACAGAAAGCTCAGCGTCTCCCCCGGCGCGATCACGCCGATGACTGAGGGGCCCAGTACAACGCCGACAGAGAGATACCCCAGCAAGGCGGGCACTCTGAACGCCGCCGTCGCCATCGCCGCCAGGCTGCAAGCTGCCAGCAGGATTAGTGTAGTGCCGAGCAAGCCCTGCATCGGTCAGCGTCCCACTTGCGTCGACGTCCAGCGCACGATGTCCTGCGCGCCCATCACGCCGGCCTGACGGGCGATTTCCCGCCCACCCTGGAACAGGGCAAGCGTCGGGATGCTGCGGATACCGAACTGCGTGGCCAGGTGGGGCTCAGCCTCGGTATTCACCTTCGCCAGCCGGATCCTCGGTTCGAGCTGGTGCGCCGCTTGCTGGAACTGTGGCGCCATCATCTTGCACGGCCCGCACCATGGCGCCCAGAAATCGACCAGCAGCGGCAGATCGCTGCGCTCCACGTGGCGCGAGAACGTCGCCGTGGTCAACTCGATGGGCTCGCCCGTGAACAAGGGCTGCTGGCAGCGGCCACAGTTGGGATGTTCCGATAGCTTCGCAGTCGGTACGCGGTTGATGGACTGGCAATGCGGGCAGACAAGGTGAAGATCATTCTTCATGGTTCGCCTCCTTGGACCACAGTGAGGCTGCCTCGTTTCGGGTCACAGACAATGCCGACCAATCAACGCCTTGGAGCCAATCGTTCCCGTTTTTGCTTACTCCGGCCTCTTCCAGATGAGCAGCGATGAATGCTTCGGCCTGCATGAGCCACCTTCGGACAGCATCTTCCTTACTAGGAATCAGCAGGATTTCAGAGACGCTGCTGGCATTCAGCCCGTCCACACGGATAAGCAGAAAAATGCGCCGCCACAAACGCGGCATGTCCTTCAGCAGGTCAAATGCAAAAGCGAACTCGCTCGACCGATCAATCAGCTCCTCCTGTTCCGCGATCGTTGCGACATCGGGATGCTGACTGCCAGCGAAAATATCGGCCAGCTTGAGTGTGTCATCGTGCTGATAAAATTCGAAGATTTCCTCTTCCACCATGGCCTCGGCCACGTCTTGGGCATCCGGTTCGACCGGCGCGTCCAGAGAAACGAATTCGCCAAATTGCCGGCTGCTTGCCACTTCGTTATCCAGGACGGCGAACAGATGCTTCAAAAGACCGGTGTAAGCCTCTTTTTCCCCCGGCACGGATTGCCATTCCACCTTAGCTCGGACAATCGCTTCATCCACCACGTCGCGCAGCGTCGGATAATCGCGCGGTAAATCGCCGACGGCCCGCAGATAAGCCAGCTCACGCCTTGCGACAGCCTCAAGTTTCGACAGTAGAGGCATTCGGGTCACCTCGGCCTCATGGGCGGCTGATGCGGGTTTTGCGGCAATCCGCACCTTGAGCTCGCGCAAGCGCTCGCGTCGTGCTTTGCGCTTGATTTGATCCTGAGCATGCAGTCGGTCAAAATGCTTCTTGGCCTGACGGAACAACGACTGTGCGAGCATCTGCGCGAGGGGCGTCAGCTCGTCATGTGATGCAGTAACGCTGACAATCTTTTTGCCGGGCAGGTGCATATAGCCACTGGCCAGAAATTGCCGCTTGATCTTGTCGCGATCAAGGACGATTTGAAGTCGCGCTGAATCTTTAGTGTGTTTGTCGAGCAATGGCTTGAGGGCGTGCTCGATCACATTTCCCAAAGCTCTCTGCCAAGGTTCATGAAACTCTTTGTCGATAGCTCGATAGCTATATTGTATCTGCATGTATGACTCCTTCGATGTCATTTCTATGGAGGCATGAATCGAGGATGCTCATATCCATAGATTTTGGTTTGGCACGCTCTTACCCCAGGCGCGTTTTGCGAAGACTCCAACTCAAGAACAAAAGCGTGACGCCATAGACTGCCGCATGGAAACCCAACAGCCAGCCTGCGGCCACGAATGACTCGACCGGACGGGTAAAAAATATCCACAAGACGATAGCACCAAGGATAATCGAGAGCAGTCCACTGAGGGCAAGCCAGATTTCACCCTTGATTTCCCGACGCAGCCGAACGGCGGCGGATATCTCCAGCACACCGGTGAAAATCGCCCAGAAGCCCACGCTAGCCCATAAAAAAGAAGCCAAGACTATCGTGGCGACCCAAGGAGCAACCAGGACGACGACGCCCGTAAGTATGCCGACAATGCCGCTGAACAGCAGCCAGCCCCAGCGCTCTTTTTTCTGGATATGGCGCACCGCTGCAAACAAGTTGAACGCGCCATTGACCAAGGAAAATGCGCCGAACATGATGGTCATGGCCAACAGAGCCGATTGTGGCATCCAGAACGCGAGGGCTGCAAAAATCAATGCCAAGACACCGCGCAGCACAAAAAGCCACCAATTTTGGCTCAGCGAACACAGTGCTTTGGTGGGGTCATCCGCATTGGAATTGGCGATGGTGTCTGTGTTCATGCAATATCTCCTAAAGATCTATACAAAATAAAAAATCAAACACTCATGGGACAAGAGAGGGGGCGCTATGCGCCCCCTCTCCAGCGGTTTCAGAACAACCTGGACAGTTTTGCCTTGACTTCATCGAGCCAGCCTTTTCCGCAGCCTCCCCCTCCCGTCTTTTCCTTGATTTTCTTGAGTTCAGCGTACAGGGGCTCAAAGTCCTTCCTTTTTCCATAGCCCAGCAGTTCTGCCATTTCCAACTGCTGCCGGGCTTCGTTCAACAATGTCTCCAGGCGCTCATTGGATGCTTCGCTGCGCTGACCATCTTCTACCAGGGGCTCGGCGCGCTTCAGGAGCAGCTTCGCACGCAGGACGGGCAGCGGAAGCACGCTGCGCTCCTCGACCAGCGTGCTGAGCGCTGACTGCAGCGCGGCTTTGGCTTCTTCGATCTTGCCCTGATCGATCAGCGGCACGACTGCCTTCACGGCTGCGGGATAGGACGCCAAAGGGATGTTGGTGACCGTGATCACGATTTCACTGGCCAGCAAAGCCAGCACGTGGCGAGCCTGTTGCACCTCGCCATGTTTGAGGGCATCCAGCGCCTCGTCGGTCATCGCCTCAATGGTTTCCGTGTTGGCGAACAAGTCGTGCACGATGGTGCGCACATCAACGCCGGCCAGGGCTAGCGTGGGTTCGCGCGCGACGATCAGCTCCAGCTTTCCCGTCACTTCGGCCAGCGTTGCCAATGCGCGTGCAGTGTCCTTGCCGTCAAGTGCGGCCAGCGCTGATTTGGTCAGCGACAAGGCCGAGACTGCCTCATCGAGGACTTGTTTACGTTTGTCTGCCGCCTGCGAGTCCGTTTCTTTCTGAACCTCAGGCTGTACCTCCGTGACGACTTCAGGCTTGGACTCTGGACTGACAGGAAGGCTGCTTACCGCGGCCTGTTCGTTTTTTCCTTCGTTCGTCGCATTGGGATTCGGTGTTTGCTCATTCATGGTGATATGCCTCGTATGAGATAGTGAAAATAGGCGAATCTATTGGGGCTGAATGCGAACATCGCGAGACTGACCGACAGAGCAGTCAGCCCCTTCATCACCTCAAAACAGCTTTTGGATGCGCGTCTTCAACTCGTCGAACCATCCCTTGCCGCTTTTGCCACCAGCCGACTTTTGCTCAATGGACTTCACCTGATCGAAGATGGGTTTGAAGTCCGCCTTCTTGCCATAACCCAGGATCTGCGCCATCTCGATCTCCGTGCGCACGGACGACAGCAAGGTGCTGAGCTCCTCGTTCTGCTTGGCATCGCGCCTGTCGGTCTCGGCCAGCTTTTCAGCTTTTGCCATCGCGGCTTCGGCCCGTAGCACGGGCAGAGGAAAGGCGACCGAGGTCACCACCAGCGTGTTCAGTGCTCGGGCGAGTTCCGCTTTGGCGTTGTCGATCTTGCCGCTGTCGATGAGCCGTGCGGCCGACTTGATCGCTGCCGGGTACGTTGCCATCGGAAGGTTGTCGGTTTGGATTACGATTTCGCTGGCCAGATTGGCAACGATGGGCCGGGCCTTTTGCACCTCGCCATCACCCAACAACTCCCGAGACAACTTGACCGCTTTCTTTACCGATTCCACGTTGGCGTGGATATCGTGGGTGATGACGCGTACATCGACCGGCGCCAAAGCAAGTTTGGCGTCGCGTGCCAATACCAGTTCCAGCTTTCCGCTGGCCAGTTCCAGCGCAGCAAGCGCCTCCTTGGTCTTGTTTGCATCAAGGAGGGTCAAAGCCTCCTGGGTCTTGGTGAGCGCCGTGATGGCGTCTTGAGTGAGCTCGGCACGCTTTTTATCGGCTTCCTGGGCGGCCTTGTCATCTACCTGTGGCTGTGCCGCCTTGGATACGGCAGAGGGTGCTGCAGCACCTGGGCTAGAACCTGCCGCCGATTGGGCCAGAGCCGGTCCGCTCAGTCCGACGACGACCGCCAGGGCAAGTGCGGAGAAGGTGTATTGTGGCTGTTTGATATTCATGATCTTGGGCTCCTGATTGAAGTTAGTTGACTGAGATTTCAATCTGTTTCGGTTTGGCTTGCTCGGCCTTGACAAGCCGCACTTCCAGCACGCCGTCTTTCATGGAAGCCGTCACCTTGGTCGGATCAACGTTGTCAGGCAAGACAAAGCTGCGCACAAAGCGGCCATACGCACGTTCGATGCGGTGGAACTTCTTGCCCTGCTCCTCTTTTTCCAGTTTGCGCTCGCCGCTGATGGTGAGCACACCGTTTTCCGCGCTGACGCGCACGGCATCCTTGGGGACCTCCGGCAGATCCAGCTTGAGGAGGAATGCGTTCTCATCCTCGCTGATGTCCGCCATTGGTGCCCAGTCCGCCGTGGTCATGGCTTCGTTGCCGGTACGGGCGCCCTGTCGCTGGGGTATTCGTCCGAACATCGTCGCCAGGCGGTTTTGCAATTCATCCAGTTCCCGGAAGGGGTCCCACGGAGTCAATGCAGACATATCGGTTCTCCTTGAACAATGCCGACGAATTGGATGACGCACTGAACAGAGCCGTCGGTTTACTCTGAATGGCACCTACTACTGTTTTCAGTTCCGAACAAGTCCTTGAGTCAATTGACGGATATCGCTTTCGTCGAGCGTTTCCCGCGCCAGCAGCTCGCGCGCACAGCGCTCCAGCACCGCGCGGTTGATGTCGAGAATCCGGTAGGCGCGCTCGAACACGCCCATCACGATGTCGCGGATAGCCTGATCGATGCGCGCCTGGGTCGATTCGGCCACCCGGCAACAGCCTTGGCCAGCAATGTCTTGCCGGTGCCCGGTGGGCCGACCAGCAACACGCCCTTGGGAATGCGCGCCCCGAGACGGCCATAGTCCTGCGGATTCTTCAGGAAATCGACGATCGCGACCAGCTCCGCCTTGGCCTCATCCCCCCCCCCCCGCCACATCGGCGAACGTCACACCGGTGTTCTTTTCCACGAACACCTTGGCGCGGCTCTTACCGATGTTGAGAAACCCGCCCATGCCCTGCTTCTCGGCGAAGCGGCGGAACAGGAAGAACCAGACGCCAAAGAAGGATACCGCTGGCAGGATCCACGACAGCACATCGCTCAGCCAGGTGCTCTCCAACACGCGGGCATAGGGTACGTCGTACTTCGACAGGCGATCGGCAAGATCGGGTTCGACCCTCGTTGCCACGATCGTCGTCTTGCCCCGGCTGTCCGGCGACTTCAGGCGCCCGGTCACCGTACGATCCGACACCAGCACTTCGGCCACGCGCCCCTCGTCCAGCGCCTTCTCGAACTCGCTGTAGGGCACCGGCTCGACGGTTTTCGCCGTCTGCCAGTAGCTCTGCAAACTCAGCAACAGCAGGAGGGCAACGATCCAGTAGCCGGTATTCCATTGATTCTTTTTTTCCATGGACCGTGTTCCTCGAAAGTCGAGTTGCCAGAGGATCAGGTGAACAGACGGGCCGCACCGTCACGCAAACGGATGGCCAGCGAGCGGGAGGGCAGTGCCGCCGCTGATGAGCAGCCCCCACGGCGTGGCCGACCGCGGATCACGCTTGTAGACGACCGCGTGACCCGCGGCCACGACCGCCACCGCGATCGATGCCAGGGAGGCTGCCCATGCCAGGCTGATGGAGTCGGACACGGCAGCCTCGCCCGCCATCAAGATGCGTCGCTCGCCGACTTCTTCTTGCTCGAGTCTTTGCCAGCGTCGCCGTGCGGCGTCTCGGTCGCCTTCGCGACATCCGGCTGCTCCGGCTCGGCCGGGGTCTGCGGTGGCTCTTTGCGTTCGAACACCACGCGTTCGGCCTTGTCGTCCCAGCGTGCGCTGGCGTGATCGCCCTTGCCGATGCCGCCACCGAGCATCTCGCGCGCCAGCGCAGTTTCCAGCTCGCTGCGGATCAGGCGCTTGAGTTCACGCGCACCGAACTCGGGCTTGTAGCCTTCTTCCGCGAAATGGTCGATCAGCGTCTGATCGAAAGTGAGCGTCACGCCCTGGCTGGCGGCGCTGCGCGCCACGCGATCGAGCTGCAGGCCGACGATGTGGCGGATCTCCTCCTTGCCCAGCGCATGGAAGACGATGATCTCGTCGATGCGGTTGAGGAACTCGGGCCGGAAGTGGCCGCGCAGCACGTCCATGACCTCGGCCTTGGTCTTTTCGTACTCCTCGCCAGCCGCCTCACGCGCCTTCAGCCGTCGCTGGATGATGTCCGAACCCAGGTTGGACGTGGCGATGATGATGGTGTTGGTGAAATCCACCACCCGGCCCTTGCCGTCGGTGAGGCGACCGTCGTCGAACTCTTGCAGCATGATGTTGTAGAAGTCAGTGTGTGCCTTCTCGATCTCGTCGAGCAGCAGCACGCTGTAGGGCTTGCGCCGCACCTTCTCGGTGAGCTGACCGCCTTCGTCGTAACCGACATAGCCCGGAGGCGCGCCCACCAGCCGCGCCACGGTATGGCGTTCGCCATATTCCGACATGTCGATGCGCAACAGGGCGTGCTCATCGCCGTAGATCGATTCGGCCAATGCCTTGGCGAGCTCGGTCTTGCCCACCCCGGTCGGGCCCAGAAACAGGAAGGTAGCCACCGGTTTACTGCCTTCGCGCAGGCCGGCGCGGGATAGCCGCACGGCATCGGCCACGGCACGGACCGCCTCGTCTTGTCCCACCAGGCGCTCGTGCAGCCGTTGTTCCAAGTGCAGCAGCTTTTCGCGCTCTTCCACCGTCAACTCGTTGACCGGGATGCCGGTCAGGCGCGAGACAACCTGCGCCACGTGTTCCGCCTTGACCTCGGCACTGCCGGAGGCCCGCTCCCGCTCCCAGTCCTCGACGAGCTTCTTGAGCTCGGCCTCCTTGGCTTCGATGCGCTTGCCGAGCTCGGCGGCCTGGTCGTACTGCTTGCGCGCGGCCACGTAATCCTGTTCACGCCGTAGCTGGTGCAGTTCGGACTCCAGCTCCTGCACGGCCACCGGCCGGGCCGTGGCCGACAGCTTCACGCGCGCGGCCGCCTGGTCGAGCAGGTCGATCGCCTTGTCCGGCAGGAAGCGCGCCGTGATGTAGCGGTCGGACAACTCGGCCGCCGCGATGATCGCGTCCTCGGAGATGCTGACCTTGTGGTGCGCCTCGAAGGTGTCGCGCAGGCCGCGCAGAATCATGATGGTCTGGGCCACCGTCGGCTCGGGCACCGTCACCGGCTGGAAGCGCCGCTCCAGTGCGGCATCCTTCTCGATGTATTTCTGGTACTCGTTCAGCGTCGTGGCGCCGATCAGGTTGAGTTCACCGCGCGCCAT
>NZ_JBMKGI010000024.1:0-29301 GCF_049238885.1 Enterobacter cloacae complex sp. BZL2005
AAGCCACACACCAAGTTCGAATCTGAAGTGTACATCCTGTCCAAAGACGAAGGCGGCCGTCATACTCCGTTCTTCAAAGGCTACCGTCCACAGTTCTACTTCCGTACGACTGACGTGACCGGTACCATCGAACTGCCAGAAGGCGTTGAGATGGTAATGCCAGGCGACAACATCAAGATGGTTGTGACGCTGATCCACCCAATCGCGATGGACGACGGTCTGCGTTTCGCAATCCGTGAAGGTGGCCGTACCGTTGGCGCGGGCGTGGTTGCTAAAGTTCTCGGCTAATTGCTGATAACATTTGACGCAATGCGCAATAAAAGGGCATCATTTGATGCCCTTTTTGCACGCTTTCACGTCAGAACCTGGCTCATCAGTGATTATTTTTGTCATAATCATTGCTGAGACAGGCTCTGCAGAGAGCGTATAATTCGAAAAGCGAATTAGCATTTCGATTTGGTTTGCCTCGCAATCGCGGGGTGAAAATGTTTGTAGAATACTTCTGACAGGTTGGTTTATGAGTGCGAATACCGAAGCTCAAGGGAGCGGGCGCGGCCTGGAAGCGATGAAATGGGTAGTAGTAGCCGTTCTGCTGATCGTAGCGATTGTCGGTAACTACCTTTATCGTGACATGATGCTGCCGCTACGCGCGCTTGCAGTGGTAATTCTGATTGCTGCAGCGGGTGGTGTCGCGCTGTTGACGACGAAAGGCAAAGCGACCGTCGCTTTTGCTCGCGAAGCGCGTACCGAAGTCCGTAAGGTAATTTGGCCGACTCGCCAGGAAACATTGCACACCACGCTGATCGTAGCGGCGGTTACCGCTGTAATGTCACTGATCCTGTGGGGACTGGATGGTATTCTGGTTCGCCTGGTATCCTTTATCACTGGCCTGAGGTTCTGAGATGTCTGAAGCCCCTAAAAAGCGCTGGTACGTCGTTCAGGCGTTTTCCGGTTTTGAAGGCCGCGTAGCAACGTCGCTGCGTGAGCATATCAAATTACACAACATGGAAGAGTTATTTGGCGAAGTTATGGTTCCGACCGAAGAAGTGGTCGAGATCCGTGGCGGCCAGCGTCGCAAAAGCGAGCGCAAATTCTTCCCGGGTTACGTGCTGGTTCAGATGGTGATGAACGACGCGAGCTGGCACCTGGTGCGCAGCGTACCGCGCGTGATGGGCTTTATCGGCGGCACGTCTGACCGTCCGGCGCCAATCAGCGACAAAGAAGTGGATGCGATTATGAACCGCCTGCAGCAGGTGGGTGATAAGCCGCGTCCGAAAACGCTGTTTGAACCGGGTGAAATGGTTCGTGTTAATGACGGTCCGTTTGCTGACTTTAACGGCGTCGTTGAAGAAGTGGACTACGAAAAGTCCCGCCTGAAAGTTTCTGTATCTATCTTCGGTCGTGCGACCCCGGTAGAACTGGACTTTGCGCAGGTCGAAAAAGCCTAAGCAGCGATCAAAAAAGCGACGATTTAATCGTTGCACAGGGCGCGAGATTGGAATACAATTTCGCGCCTTTTGTTTTTATGGGCCCGGCCCGTAAAACGAATTTTATTCACGGGGAGCCTCACTGAGGCGCTATTACCCAATCAGAGGATTTTAGAATGGCTAAGAAAGTACAAGCCTACGTCAAGCTGCAGGTTGCAGCTGGTATGGCGAACCCAAGTCCACCAGTTGGTCCAGCTCTGGGTCAGCAGGGTGTGAACATCATGGAATTCTGTAAAGCGTTCAACGCAAAAACTGAATCCCTGGAAAAAGGTCTGCCAATCCCAGTCGTAATCACTGTTTACGCTGACCGTTCTTTCACTTTCGTTACCAAAACCCCTCCTGCAGCAGTTCTGCTGAAGAAAGCGGCTGGTATCAAGTCTGGTTCCGGTAAACCGAACAAAGACAAAGTGGGTAAAATTTCCCGCGCTCAGCTGCAGGAAATCGCGCAGACCAAAGCTGCCGACATGACTGGTGCCGACATTGAAGCGATGACTCGCTCAATCGAAGGTACTGCACGTTCCATGGGCCTGGTAGTGGAGGACTAAGAAATGGCTAAACTGACCAAGCGCATGTCCGTGATCCGTGACAAAGTTGATGCGACCAAACAGTACGACATCAACGAAGCTATCGCTCTGCTGAAAGAACTGGCTACCGCTAAGTTCGTTGAAAGCGTTGACGTTGCCGTTAACCTGGGCATCGACGCGCGTAAATCCGATCAGAACGTTCGTGGCGCAACTGTACTGCCACACGGTACTGGCCGTTCCGTACGTGTAGCTGTATTTGCTCAGGGTGCAAACGCTGAAGCTGCTAAAGCTGCCGGCGCTGAACTGGTAGGTATGGAAGATCTGGCTGATCAGATCAAGAAAGGCGAAATGAACTTTGACGTTGTTATTGCTTCTCCAGATGCAATGCGCGTTGTTGGCCAGCTGGGCCAGGTTCTGGGTCCACGCGGCCTGATGCCAAACCCGAAAGTGGGTACTGTAACCCCTAACGTTGCTGAAGCGGTTAAGAACGCTAAAGCAGGTCAGGTTCGTTATCGTAACGACAAAAACGGCATCATCCACACCACCATCGGTAAAGTGGACTTTGACGCTGACAAACTGAAAGAAAACCTGGAAGCTCTGCTGGTTGCGCTGAAAAAAGCAAAACCAACTCAGGCGAAAGGCGTGTACATCAAGAAAGTTAGCATCTCCACCACCATGGGTGCAGGTGTTGCAGTTGACCAGGCTGGCCTGAGCGCTGCTGCAAACTAATGCCTTTACGTGGGCGGTGATTTTGTCTACAATCTTACCCCCACGTTTGCTAACGAAAGTTAGCGGCTAAAAGAATTGTTCGTTGGAGCCTGGCCTAATCCAGGCCTCCGTCGAAGACCGCAGGTGTTTCGCAAGAGACTTAATCCCCTGCGTAGACGGTGACAGAACGCTAAGATTATTTTTGGATACTCTGGCTTGTTTCTGCTCACCGTATTAAGACGCTCTTTCCGTTGGGGAGAGTGAAGTGAGTTCCGGAACATGAGTTCCGGCAAACATCCAGGAGCAAAGCTAATGGCTTTAAATCTTCAAGACAAACAAGCGATTGTTGCTGAAGTCAGCGAAGTAGCCAAAGGCGCGCTGTCTGCAGTAGTTGCGGATTCCCGTGGCGTTACTGTAGACAAAATGACTGAACTGCGTAAAGCAGGTCGTGAAGCTGGCGTATACATGCGTGTTGTTCGTAACACCCTGCTGCGCCGTGCTGTTGAAGGTACCTCTTTTGAGTGCCTGAAAGACACGTTTGTTGGTCCGACCCTGATTGCATACTCTATGGAACACCCGGGCGCTGCTGCTCGTCTGTTCAAAGAGTTCGCGAAAGCGAATGCAAAATTTGAGGTCAAAGCCGCTGCCTTTGAAGGTGAGCTGATCCCGGCGTCTCAGATCGACCGCCTGGCAACTCTGCCGACCTACGAAGAAGCAATTGCACGCCTGATGGCAACCATGAAAGAAGCTTCGGCTGGCAAACTGGTTCGTACTCTGGCTGCTGTACGCGATGCGAAAGAAGCTGCTTAATCGCAGTTATCTTTATAAAGCATCTGCTTACGTATAAACTTATTCTGATATTCAGGAACAATTTAAATGTCTATCACTAAAGATCAAATCATTGAAGCAGTATCCGCTATGTCCGTAATGGACGTTGTTGAGCTGATCTCTGCAATGGAAGAAAAATTCGGTGTTTCTGCTGCTGCTGCTGTAGCTGTAGCTGCGGGCCCAGCTGCTGACGCTGCTGAAGAGAAAACTGAATTCGACGTAATTCTGAAAGCTGCTGGCGCGAACAAAGTTGCAGTAATCAAAGCTGTTCGTGGCGCTACCGGTCTGGGTCTGAAAGAAGCTAAAGACCTGGTAGAATCTGCTCCAGCTGCGCTGAAAGAAGGCGTGAGCAAAGACGACGCAGAAGCACTGAAAAAATCTCTGGAAGAAGCTGGCGCTGAAGTTGAAGTTAAATAAGCCAACTTTTCTGGTTGCAGCCTAAGTCATTAGGCTGATGGCTGGTGACTTTTTAGTCACCAGCCTTTTTGCGCTGTAAGGCCTCGGTAGCATTTCACACTGTTTGACTATCGATGTGTCTTTCAATGCTTGTTTCTATCGACGACTTAATATACTGCGACAGGGTGCTCGCTCTGTGTAAATCGCAATGAAATGGTTTAAGCGTGATAGCAACAGGTATTGCGGAAAGTATTCAATTTTCCGGTCCACAAAATGGTGTTGCACAAACTGTCCCTTCGTCGGACAGATGGGTCGACTTGTCAGCGAGCTGAGGAACCCTATGGTTTACTCCTATACCGAGAAAAAACGTATTCGTAAGGATTTTGGTAAACGTCCACAAGTTCTGGACATTCCATATCTCCTTTCTATCCAGCTTGACTCGTTCCAGAAGTTTATCGAGCAAGATCCTGAAGGGCAGTACGGTCTGGAAGCAGCCTTCCGCTCCGTGTTCCCGATTCAGAGCTACAGCGGTAACTCCGAGCTGCAGTACGTCAGCTACCGCCTTGGCGAACCGGTGTTTGACGTTCAGGAATGTCAGATCCGTGGCGTGACCTATTCCGCACCGCTGCGCGTGAAACTGCGTCTGGTGATCTACGAGCGCGAAGCGCCGGAAGGCACCGTAAAAGACATTAAAGAACAAGAAGTCTACATGGGTGAAATTCCACTCATGACAGACAACGGTACTTTCGTTATTAACGGTACTGAGCGTGTTATCGTTTCCCAGCTGCATCGTAGCCCGGGCGTCTTCTTCGACAGCGATAAAGGTAAAACGCACTCTTCCGGTAAAGTACTGTATAACGCACGCATCATTCCTTACCGTGGTTCCTGGCTGGACTTCGAGTTCGATCCAAAAGACAACCTGTTTGTCCGTATCGACCGTCGTCGTAAACTGCCTGCAACCATCATTCTGCGTGCACTGAACTATACCACTGAGCAGATCCTGGACCTGTTCTTTGAGAAAGTGATCTTTGAAATCCGCGACAACAAGCTGCAGATGGAGCTGGTGCCGGAACGTCTGCGTGGTGAGACCGCGTCGTTCGACATCGAAGCCGACGGCAAAGTGTATGTGGAAAAAGGTCGCCGTATCACCGCGCGCCACATCCGCCAGCTGGAAAAAGATGATATCAAACACATCGAAGTTCCGGTTGAATACATTGCAGGAAAAGTAGCCGCGAAAGATTACGTTGATGAATCAACTGGCGAGCTGATCTGCCCGGCTAACATGGAGCTGAGCCTGGATCTGCTGGCTAAGCTGAGTCAGGCTGGCCACAAACGTATCGAAACGCTGTTCACCAACGATCTGGACCACGGTCCGTACATCTCTGAGACTGTACGCGTCGACCCAACCAACGATCGTCTGAGCGCGCTGGTTGAAATCTACCGCATGATGCGTCCTGGTGAGCCACCAACTCGCGAAGCGGCTGAAAGCCTGTTCGAGAACCTGTTCTTCTCCGAAGACCGCTACGATCTGTCCGCGGTTGGTCGTATGAAGTTCAACCGTTCTCTGCTGCGCGACGAAATCGAAGGTTCCGGTATCCTGAGCAAAGACGACATCATCGAAGTGATGAAGAAGCTCATCGATATCCGTAACGGCAAAGGCGAAGTGGACGACATCGACCACCTCGGCAACCGTCGTATCCGTTCCGTAGGCGAAATGGCGGAAAACCAGTTCCGCGTTGGCCTGGTACGTGTAGAGCGTGCGGTGAAAGAGCGTCTGTCTCTGGGCGATCTGGATACCCTGATGCCTCAGGATATGATCAACGCCAAGCCGATTTCTGCAGCAGTGAAAGAGTTCTTCGGTTCCAGCCAGCTGTCTCAGTTCATGGACCAGAACAACCCGCTGTCTGAGATTACGCACAAGCGTCGTATCTCTGCACTCGGCCCAGGCGGTCTGACCCGTGAGCGTGCAGGCTTCGAAGTTCGAGACGTACACCCGACGCACTACGGTCGCGTATGTCCAATCGAAACGCCTGAAGGTCCAAACATCGGTCTGATCAACTCCCTGTCCGTGTACGCACAGACTAACGAATACGGTTTCCTCGAGACCCCGTACCGTAAAGTGACCGACGGTGTTGTTACCGACGAAATTCACTACCTGTCTGCTATCGAAGAAGGCAACTACGTTATCGCTCAGGCGAACTCCAACCTGGATGACGAAGGCCACTTTGTAGAAGATCTGGTGACCTGCCGTAGCAAAGGCGAATCCAGCTTGTTCAGCCGCGACCAGGTTGACTACATGGACGTATCCACCCAGCAGGTGGTATCCGTCGGTGCGTCCCTGATCCCGTTCCTGGAACACGATGACGCCAACCGTGCATTGATGGGTGCGAACATGCAACGTCAGGCCGTTCCAACTCTGCGTGCTGATAAGCCGCTGGTTGGTACCGGTATGGAACGTGCTGTTGCCGTTGACTCCGGTGTTACTGCAGTTGCTAAGCGTGGCGGTACTGTTCAGTACGTGGATGCATCCCGTATCGTTATCAAAGTTAACGAAGACGAGATGTACCCGGGCGAAGCAGGTATCGACATTTATAACCTGACCAAATACACCCGTTCTAACCAGAACACCTGTATCAACCAGATGCCTTGCGTATCTCTGGGTGAGCCAGTTGAGCGCGGCGACGTGCTGGCAGACGGTCCGTCCACCGACCTCGGTGAACTGGCGCTCGGTCAGAACATGCGCGTAGCGTTCATGCCGTGGAACGGTTACAACTTCGAAGACTCCATCCTCGTCTCCGAGCGTGTGGTTCAGGAAGATCGTTTCACCACCATCCACATTCAGGAACTGGCGTGCGTGTCCCGTGACACCAAGCTGGGGCCAGAAGAGATCACCGCTGACATCCCTAACGTGGGTGAAGCTGCGCTCTCCAAACTGGATGAATCCGGTATTGTTTACATCGGTGCGGAAGTGACCGGCGGCGACATTCTGGTGGGTAAGGTTACGCCGAAAGGTGAAACCCAGCTGACGCCAGAAGAGAAACTGCTGCGTGCCATCTTCGGTGAGAAAGCGTCTGACGTTAAAGACTCTTCTTTGCGCGTACCAAACGGTGTTTCCGGTACGGTTATCGACGTTCAGGTCTTCACTCGTGATGGCGTTGAGAAAGATAAGCGTGCGCTGGAAATCGAAGAGATGCAGCTCAAACAGGCTAAGAAAGACCTGTCTGAAGAACTGCAGATCCTCGAAGCGGGTCTGTTCAGCCGTATCTATGCGGTGCTGGTTGCCGGTGGCGTTGAAGCTGAGAAGCTCGACAAACTGCCACGCGATCGCTGGCTGGAACTGGGCCTGACCGACGAAGAGAAACAAAATCAGCTGGAACAGCTGGCTGAGCAGTATGACGAACTGAAACACGAGTTCGAGAAAAAACTCGAAGCGAAACGCCGCAAAATCACTCAGGGCGACGATCTGGCACCAGGCGTGCTGAAGATTGTTAAGGTCTATCTGGCTGTTAAACGTCAGATCCAGCCTGGTGATAAGATGGCAGGTCGTCACGGTAACAAGGGTGTTATCTCTAAGATCAACCCGATCGAAGATATGCCGCACGATGCTAACGGTACGCCGGTAGATATCGTACTGAACCCACTGGGCGTACCGTCTCGTATGAACATTGGTCAGATCCTGGAAACTCACCTGGGTATGGCTGCGAAAGGCATCGGCGACAAGATTAACGCCATGCTGAAACAGCAGCAGGAAGTCGCGAAACTGCGCGAATTCATCCAGCGTGCCTACGATCTGGGTACCGACGTGCGTCAGAAAGTCGACCTGAACACCTTCAGCGATGAAGAAGTGCTGCGTCTGGCAGAGAACCTGCGCAAAGGTATGCCAATTGCAACGCCGGTATTCGACGGTGCAAAAGAAGCTGAAATTAAAGAGCTGCTGCAACTGGGTGGTCTGCCAACGTCTGGTCAGATTACGCTGTTTGACGGCCGTACCGGTGAACAGTTCGAACGTCCGGTAACCGTAGGTTACATGTACATGCTGAAACTGAACCACCTGGTCGACGACAAGATGCACGCTCGTTCTACCGGTTCTTACAGCCTGGTTACTCAGCAGCCGCTGGGTGGTAAGGCACAGTTCGGTGGTCAGCGCTTCGGGGAGATGGAAGTGTGGGCGCTGGAAGCATACGGCGCGGCATACACCCTGCAGGAAATGCTCACTGTTAAGTCTGATGACGTGAACGGTCGTACCAAGATGTATAAGAACATCGTGGACGGCAACCATCAGATGGAACCAGGCATGCCAGAATCCTTCAACGTACTGTTGAAAGAGATTCGTTCGCTGGGTATCAACATCGAACTGGAAGACGAGTAATTCTCGCTCAAACAGGTCACTGGTGCCGGGTTAACCCCCGGCACCGGATTGTGCTAACTCCGACGGGAGCAAATCCGTGAAAGATTTATTAAAGTTTCTGAAAGCGCAGACTAAAACCGAAGAGTTTGATGCGATCAAAATTGCTCTGGCTTCGCCAGACATGATCCGTTCATGGTCTTTCGGTGAAGTTAAAAAGCCGGAAACCATCAACTACCGTACGTTCAAGCCTGAACGTGACGGCCTTTTCTGTGCGCGTATTTTCGGGCCAGTAAAAGATTACGAGTGCCTGTGCGGTAAGTACAAGCGCCTGAAACACCGCGGTGTGATCTGTGAGAAGTGCGGCGTTGAAGTGACCCAGACCAAAGTGCGCCGTGAGCGCATGGGCCACATCGAGCTGGCGTCTCCGACTGCTCACATCTGGTTCCTGAAATCACTGCCGTCCCGTATCGGTCTGCTGCTGGATATGCCGCTGCGTGATATCGAACGTGTTCTGTACTTCGAATCTTATGTGGTTATCGAAGGCGGGATGACGAACCTGGAACGTCATCAGATCCTGACTGAAGAGCAGTATCTGGACGCGCTGGAAGAGTTCGGTGACGAATTCGACGCGAAGATGGGTGCGGAAGCTATTCAGGCTCTGCTGAAGAGCATGGATCTGGAGCAAGAGTGCGAGCAGCTGCGTGAAGAGCTGAACGAAACCAACTCCGAAACCAAGCGTAAAAAGCTGACCAAGCGTATCAAACTGCTGGAAGCGTTCGTTCAGTCTGGTAACAAGCCAGAGTGGATGATCCTGACCGTTCTGCCGGTTCTGCCGCCAGATCTGCGTCCACTGGTTCCGCTGGATGGTGGTCGTTTCGCAACGTCCGATCTGAACGATCTGTATCGTCGAGTGATCAACCGTAACAACCGTCTGAAACGTCTGCTGGATCTGGCTGCGCCGGACATCATCGTACGCAACGAAAAACGTATGCTGCAGGAAGCGGTAGATGCCCTGCTGGATAACGGTCGTCGCGGTCGTGCGATCACCGGTTCTAACAAACGTCCTCTGAAATCTTTGGCCGACATGATCAAAGGTAAACAGGGTCGTTTCCGTCAGAACCTGCTCGGTAAGCGTGTTGACTACTCCGGTCGTTCTGTAATCACCGTAGGTCCATACCTGCGTCTGCATCAGTGCGGTCTGCCGAAGAAAATGGCACTGGAGCTGTTCAAACCGTTCATCTACGGCAAGCTGGAACTGCGTGGCCTGGCCACCACCATCAAAGCCGCTAAGAAAATGGTTGAGCGTGAAGAAGCTGTCGTTTGGGATATCCTGGACGAAGTTATCCGCGAACACCCGGTACTGCTGAACCGTGCACCAACCCTGCACCGTCTGGGTATCCAGGCATTTGAGCCAGTCCTGATCGAAGGTAAAGCGATCCAGCTGCACCCGCTGGTTTGTGCGGCATATAACGCCGACTTCGATGGTGACCAGATGGCTGTTCACGTACCGCTGACGCTGGAAGCCCAGCTCGAAGCGCGTGCGCTGATGATGTCTACCAACAACATCCTGTCTCCAGCGAACGGTGAGCCAATCATTGTTCCTTCTCAGGACGTTGTACTGGGTCTGTACTACATGACCCGTGACTGTGTTAACGCCAAAGGCGAAGGCATGGTGCTGACTGGCCCGAAAGAAGCTGAGCGTATTTATCGCGCTGGCCTGGCCTCTCTGCATGCGCGCGTTAAAGTGCGTATCACCGAATACGAAAAAGATGCAAACGGCGAATTCGTTGCGAAAACCAGCCTGAAAGACACGACCGTTGGCCGTGCCATTCTGTGGATGATCGTACCGAAAGGTCTGCCTTTCTCCATCGTCAACCAGGCGCTGGGCAAGAAAGCGATCTCCAAAATGCTGAACACCTGTTACCGCATTCTGGGCCTGAAGCCGACCGTTATCTTCGCTGACCAGACTATGTACACCGGCTTTGCTTATGCAGCGCGTTCAGGTGCATCTGTTGGTATCGATGACATGGTCATCCCAGAGAAGAAACACGAGATCATCTCTGAAGCGGAAGCTGAAGTTGCTGAGATCCAGGAGCAGTTCCAGTCTGGTCTGGTTACCGCAGGCGAACGCTATAACAAAGTTATCGATATCTGGGCAGCGGCGAACGATCGTGTATCCAAAGCGATGATGGATAACCTGCAGACCGAAACCGTGATTAACCGTGACGGCGTAGAAGAGCAGCAGGTTTCCTTCAACAGCATCTACATGATGGCCGACTCCGGTGCGCGTGGTTCTGCAGCACAGATTCGTCAGCTGGCAGGTATGCGTGGTCTGATGGCGAAGCCAGATGGCTCCATCATCGAAACGCCAATCACCGCGAACTTCCGTGAAGGTCTGAACGTACTCCAGTACTTCATCTCCACGCACGGTGCGCGTAAAGGTCTGGCGGATACCGCACTGAAAACCGCGAACTCCGGTTATCTGACGCGTCGTCTGGTAGACGTTGCGCAGGATCTGGTTGTGACCGAAGACGATTGTGGCACCCTCGAAGGTATCACCATGACCCCGGTTATCGAGGGGGGTGATGTTAAAGAGCCACTGCGCGATCGCGTACTGGGTCGTGTGACCGCGGAAGACATCCTGAAGCCGGGCACCGCAGACATTCTGGTTCCACGCAACACCCTGCTGCACGAACAGTGGTGTGACCTGCTGGAAGCGAACTCTGTTGACTCCGTGAAGGTGCGTTCCGTTGTATCCTGTGACACCGACTTTGGTGTATGTGCGCACTGCTACGGTCGTGACCTGGCGCGTGGCCACATCATCAACAAAGGTGAAGCCATCGGCGTTATCGCGGCACAGTCCATCGGTGAGCCGGGTACACAGCTGACGATGCGTACGTTCCACATCGGTGGTGCGGCATCTCGTGCGGCTGCTGAATCCAGCATCCAGGTGAAAAACAAAGGTAGCATCAAGCTCAGCAACGCGAAATCGGTTGTGAACTCCAGCGGTAAACTGGTTATCACTTCACGTAACACCGAGCTGAAGCTGATCGACGAATTCGGTCGTACCAAAGAGAGCTATAAAGTGCCTTACGGTGCGGTTATGGCGAAAGGTGATGGCGAGCAGGTTGCCGGCGGTGAAACCGTTGCAAACTGGGATCCACACACCATGCCGGTTATCACCGAAGTAAGTGGTTTCATCCGCTTCACTGACATGATCGACGGCCAGACCATTACTCGTCAGACTGACGAGCTGACCGGTCTGTCTTCTCTGGTGGTTCTGGATTCTGCTGAACGTACTACCGGCGGTAAAGATCTGCGTCCTGCACTGAAAATCGTTGATGCTCAGGGTAATGACGTTCTGATCCCAGGTACCGATATGCCTGCGCAGTACTTCCTGCCGGGTAAAGCGATTGTACAGCTGGAAGATGGCGTACAGATCAGCTCTGGTGACACCCTGGCGCGTATTCCTCAGGAATCCGGCGGTACCAAGGACATCACCGGTGGTCTGCCACGCGTTGCGGACCTGTTCGAAGCACGTCGTCCGAAAGAGCCGGCAATCCTGGCTGAAATCAGCGGTATCATCTCCTTCGGTAAAGAGACCAAAGGTAAGCGCCGTCTGGTTATCACTCCAGTAGATGGCAGCGAACCGTACGAAGAGATGATTCCTAAGTGGCGTCAGCTCAACGTGTTCGAAGGTGAACGCGTAGAACGTGGTGACGTGGTTTCCGACGGTCCAGAAGCGCCGCACGACATCCTGCGTCTGCGTGGTGTGCATGCTGTTACTCGTTACATCGTTAACGAAGTACAGGACGTATACCGCCTGCAGGGCGTTAAGATTAACGATAAACACATCGAAGTTATCGTTCGTCAGATGCTGCGTAAAGCAACCATCGAAAACGCGGGCAGCTCCGAGTTCCTTGAAGGCGAGCAGGTGGAATACTCACGCGTCAAGATCGCTAACCGCGAACTGGAAGCGAACGGCAAAATCGGTGCGACCTTCTCGCGCGATCTGCTGGGTATCACCAAAGCGTCTCTGGCAACCGAGTCCTTCATCTCTGCAGCATCGTTCCAGGAAACGACTCGTGTCCTGACCGAAGCCGCTGTTGCAGGTAAACGTGATGAACTGCGCGGTCTGAAAGAGAACGTTATCGTGGGTCGTCTGATCCCGGCTGGTACCGGTTATGCGTACCATCAGGATCGTATGCGTCGTCGTGCTGCAGGCGAACTGCCAGCTGCACCGCAGGTTACTGCTGAAGATGCATCCGCGAGCCTGGCAGAACTGCTGAACGCAGGTCTGGGTGGCTCCGACAACGAGTAATCGTTGAGTCGCTAATAAAAAACCCGCTTCGGCGGGTTTTTTTATATCTGCACTATTTCAGTTTACTAATGGGATCCGTCGATACAGCTCAATCATATCGCCCGCCAGGTCCTGTATGACCATGGCGTTCATCAGGTGATCCTGCGAGTGGACGGTGATCAGGTTAACCGGAAGCTTCCCGGTCCCTTCATCAAGACCGATAAGCTGCGTCTGTATGGTGTGCGCATGCTTCACATATTCCCGCGACTCTTCCATCGCTTTTTCGGCTTCGTCAAACTCACCTTTACGCGCCATCTGCAATGCCGTCAGGGCCGCACTGCGCGCCGCGCCTGCGTTAACAAGCAGTTCCATAATCGTGGTTTCTAAGTCTTCCATTATGACTCCAGAAGTTTGAGCGCTTTATCCAGTACGGCATCACCTTTCATCATGCCGTAATCCATCATGTCGATCACCGCGACCTTTTTGCCCAGCGGGTCGGCCTGAGCCTGTAATTTAGCCTGCTCGTATTTAACCTGTGGCCCCAGCAGTACGATGTCGGCCGTTGCGATGTTGTCTTTAAACTCCGCAACCGGAACGGCTTTAATGGTGACTTCAACCCCTTTTTTCTGCGCGGCGTCTTTCATACGTTGAACCAGCATGCTGGTTGACATTCCCGCTGCACAGCATAAAACGATGTTCTTCATAATCAGCCTCGATCTACATGTGTTTATTGATAATTATCCCGTGCAGACCGCTTCAACAACCGCTTTACCGCGATTGTGTGTCAGGCATCACAAAGAAACAGGCGTTTTTCTGAAACCGGTTACAATTTTACATTGCCGGGTACCCGGCCCGTCGAAACGGGCAGGGTGAAAGCGAGAGGATTAGCTGATGGGTGTGCGAACGATTCGATTTTTTCCCTGCTGTTTGGCGCTGTAGAGGGCGTTATCAACGCTTCCGACAAATTGTTCCAGCGGTTCAAAATGCCACTCTCCAAGACCGCCGCTGAACGTAACCCGCAGGTTTTCTTCCCGCCAGACGCGTTTTTCAACGGCGGTACGCCACGCTTCCAATAATGAGAGCGCGGAAGACATCTGCTCCGCCTGGAAGATTACGGCGAACTCTTCTCCGCCATAACGGTAAACCGAGACGTGATGTGGCTGCATAATCTGGATCCCTTCACGAGCCACGTTGCGCAGAACGATATCACCGGTCAGGTGACCCAGCGTGTCGTTAATTGACTTGAAGTTATCAATATCCACCAGCGCCATCGCGAAGGGCTGCTGGGCATTCAGCAGCTCTGCGATATCGCTGTCGAACGCACGGCGGTTTTTACAGCCCGTCAGCGCATCGTGGGTGGCCTGGCGCACATACGCCATTTCGCGCTCTTTATTGGACTGAATCGTGTGGCTCAACATCGCTTCAAGGCGCGGTGCCTCGTTAACGTCGCCAGTTTTGATGGCATTGATAATGTGCATCAGCACGCTACGCGAGGCGTGGCGGAGGTATAAGCCGAAAAGGATGATGATGATGGCCGCCAGCGCAAACCCCCAGCCAACGATCGTCGTTTCGTGGCGGGTGATATCGGTGAGCGTCGCACCGGATACCCGGTAGATGACAAACCAGTCCGGGTTGGTAAACGAGTAATAGTAATACCAGGCGTTGCTTTTCTTGTCGTAAAGATGGCCTTCGCCGCTGGTCATTTTGTCCATCAGCGCTTCGCTCACGTACTGCTTGAAGAGCGCGCCGGTATCCGGATGCAGCACCACAGCACCGTCGCGTTCGACGACGAAGAATTCCCCCTGAACGGGTGCCACCATCTGGCGCAGGGTATAGCCCATTGACGTCAAATCAAGATGAAAGGCGATCGTTCCCTTCAGTCTGCCCTCCGGCGAGATCAACGGCTTATAAAGTGTCACCGTCGGATGGCCGGTAAAGTAGTCCATGTAGGGACGGGTATAGTGGCTGAAGATGCTGGCTTCCGCCTGAGCGACAAACCACGGCCGCGTTCGGGGATCGAAGGATTTACTCTTCTCCGTGGGGAGCACCTCCGGTGCGCGCAGATAATGCCCCTGCGTATCGGCAAGCGAAATGGAGGAGACGGTCGGCATCAGGTTCTGCAAATGCATGACCATCTGCAGCCCCTGCGTCGGGTTAAGGTTTAGCGTCTCGTTTAGCCTGTCGTCGCGCGCAAAGTACATCGCGGAACGGCCCAGAATATAGTCGTTTTCACGCAGGATAGATTCGGTGTAGTTCACCGCCAGGTTGTGCGTGAAGTTGCTATTGATCTTATGATAATCCTCAAGAAAATCCTTTCGTTGCGAAAGCGTCACCGCGATCGCGATCACCGCAAAACTGCAGAGGATCCCCGCAAAGCTGAGCATAATGGGCCGGGTAAAAGAGAGCTTTTTGCTGTGAAGTGCCATGAGCTGTACATCGTTCCTGATGGTGAATACTTTTCGTCTGCCGATATCCTCTCAGCATAGTCGCTGCCCTGCGGTTAGCGGTGAATTATACGGCACGCGATTTTTGACAGGATGATTTATCTTAAGAACCATTAAGAAAATACTTATTAAAATGGCATGAGCCGTTTTTGCAATGAACCAGAGGCAGGGCGAAACGAGGAAGAAGCTTTTCGCCCTGGTCAGCATCCGTTGCTGACCGTGTGACAATAAAAAACCGGACGATCGCTGACAATCTTCCGGTTTTGCCTTTTCGTCGCGGCTCGACAATTTTTTAACGTGTTGCAGTGCGTTTCAACGTCACTGCGAGGCTCTTCCCAGCCAGCTGTCCCAGTCTTTCCAGACAGGCTGAAGACCCTGCGCCGTCAGGGCGGCGGCGACCGCTTCCGGGCGTCGTCCGTCATGAGGTGCAAATTGTTCCAGTTCCGGATGGTCGTCGGCGTAACCGCCAGGCTGCGTTTTGGAAAACGCGCTGACGTTGTTAATTGCAATCGGGATGACGCGATCGCGAAATGCCGGAGACTCGCGCGTTGAGAGCGATAATTCCACTTCCGGAGCGAGCAGGCGAAACGCGCAAATGGTCTGCACCAGCTGGCGTTCATCCATCAGCGAAGCCGGTTCAATTCCTCCCGCGCAGGGACGCAGGCGCGGGAAGGAGATGGAGTATCGGCTCTGCCAGTAGTGCTGCTGCAACCACAGCAGATGTTCCGCCACCATGTAACAATCCACCCGCCAGCTGTCGGAGAGCCCGATCAGCACACCCAGACCGATTTTGTCGATACCGGCGCGACCCAGCCTGTCCGGCGTTTCCAGGCGGAAGAAGAAATCCTGTTTCTTGCCCTTCAGGTGGTGTCGGGCGTACGTCGCCTCGTGGTAGGTTTCCTGATAGACCATGACGCCGTCCAGCCCGAGCGCTTTGAGCTCCGCGTACTCCTCCTGCGACAGAGGCTGCACTTCCATCTGCAACGACGCAAACTGACGACGAATGGCGGGAAGGTGCCGACGGAAATAGTCCATTCCCACTTTCCCCTGATGTTCGCCCGTGACCAGCAAAAGATGTTCAAAGCCCATTTCACGGATGGCCGCACACTCACGGGCAATCTCAGCCTCATCGAGCGTTTTACGCTTGATGCGGTTGCTCATGGAGAAACCGCAGTAGGTGCAGTCATTGGCGCACAGGTTGGAGAGATAGAGCGGCACGTAGAAACTCACCGTGTTGCCAAACCGCTGGCGGGTAAGCCGCTGCGCTCGCTGGGCCATCGGTTCGAGGTAGGCGCTGGCCGCCGGGGAGAGCAGGGCCATCAGATCCTCGCGGGTCAGATGACGGGCCTGCAGCGCGCGCTCCACGTCAGCCGCCGTTTTGCTGTTGATACGCAGGGCAATGTCGTCCCAGTTAAGCTGGCGCCAGCGCTCGGTAAACGTGCTCATGAGATCGCCTCCAGAAAACCGGTCAGCGGGCTGGTGGCCTGCGCCTGGAAACTGCGCGAGCCGGGGCCGGATCCCCTTGCCAGCAGGCCAGCCTCCACGGCCAGGCGGAACGCACGCGCCATCATGACCGGATCGTCGGCAACCGCGATAGCCGTATTCACCAGCACCGCGTCGGCGCCCATCTCCAGCGCCTGCGCGGCATGGCTGGGCACGCCAATGCCTGCATCCACCACCACCGGTACGGTGGCCTGTTCAATAATGATTTCCAGCATCGCGCGGGTCTCCAGCCCCTGGTTGGAGCCAATGGGGGCCCCCAGCGGCATGACGGCAGCGCAGCCGACCTCTTCCAGCCGTTTGCACAGGACAGGGTCGGCCCCGCAGTAAGGCAGGACGGTAAACCCTTGCTGCACCAGCTTTTCAGCCGCTTTCAGCGTTTCAATCGGATCGGGCAGCAGCCAGCGGGCATCCGGATGGATTTCCAGCTTCAACCAGCGGGTGCCGAGCGCCTCCCGTGCCAGCTGTGCGGCAAAAATCGCCTCTTCTGCCGTTTTGGCGCCTGAGGTGTTGGGCAACAGCGTGACGCCCGCTTCCAGCAACGGAGCCAGAATGGCATCGCTGTGATGGCGCAGATCCACGCGCTTAAGCGCCAGCGTCACCAGCTGGCTGCCGCTTTCGCGAATGGCCTCCACCATCAGCTGCGGCGAGGCGAATTTTCCGGTTCCGGTAAACAGATGCGAATCAAAGACTTTATCGGCAATACGTAACATCTCAGCCCCCTGCGATAACCTGAAACAGCAGGATCTGGTCGCCTTCATTGACCTGCTGATGTTCCCACTGCTCGCGCGGCAGGATCTGTTGATTGAGCGCCAGCGCCGTTCCCGGCTTGAGCTGACGCAGCTTGTCGAGCAGTGTGGCAACGGTGAGCCCGTCGTCGCAGCTCATCGGCTCATCGTTAAACAGAATGCGCATCGCGGCCTCCGCACACCGGGCAGTGGCTGGCGCGATGCAGCGCCAGATGACGCCAGCCGCTGGAGCGGGCATCAAACAGCCGCAGCGTATTGCGTTCCGTCTCCATGCCGCTGAGCAGCTTGATGGCCTCCAGCGCCTGCATCGTGCCCATCACGCCGACCACCGGACCCAGAATGCCCGCCGTACGGCAGTTGCGCGTCGGCTCGGCATCGTCCGGCCACAGGCAGCGATAGCAGCCCTGCGTCCACGGTGGCGTCAGAACCATCATTTGCCCGCCGAACCCCACCGCGCTGGCGGTGATAAGCGGCGTATGGTTTACCACGCAGGCGGCGTTGATCGCCTGGCGCGTCGCCATGTTGTCGGTACAGTCCAGCACCACGTCGGCAAGGGCGACTTCACGGTGCAGGCTTTCACCGCCAAGCCGCTCCTGTAGGGCAATCAGTTCGATATCCGGGTTAAGCTGATGCAGCCTCTGCCGGGTGATCTGCGCTTTCGGCTGGTTGATATCCTCGGTGGTAAAGAGGATTTGTCGCTGCAGGTTGCTGAGGTGGACCTCGTCGTCGTCGGCCAGCACCAGCGTGCCGATACCCGCGCCTGCCAGATAGAGCGCGGCGGGTGCGCCTAATCCCCCCAGGCCAACAATCAGCACCCGGCTGGCGAGCAGTTTTTGCTGCCCGTCGATGGCGATATCTTCCAGCAGGATCTGACGGCTGTAGCGCATAAAGTCGCGATCATTCATCGCCTGCTCCTGCCAGCTGTAAAAGCTGTTCGGTGGCGGCCTGCCAGTCTGCGGCCTGGGTGATGGCGCTGACGACGGCGATGCTGCCCACGCCGGTCTCCAGCACCGCCGGGGCGCGTTCAAGGCTGATTCCGCCGATGGCGACGGTGGGGTAGTCGGCAAGGCGTTTAACGTGACCCGCCAGTTGCGTCAGACCCTGCGGAGCAGAGGGCATCTGCTTGGTTTGCGTCGGGAAGACGTGACCGAGCGCGATGTAAGAGGGACGGGCCGCCAGGGCCACGTCGATCTCCATGTCATCGTGTGTTGACACACCAAGACGCAACCCGGCGTCACGGATTGCGCTCAGATCCGTTGTTTCCAGGTCCTCCTGACCCAGATGCACGCCGTACGCCCTGTGCTTAACGGCCAGCCGCCAGTAGTCATTGATAAACAGGCGGGCGTTATACCGACGCCCCAGCGCAATGGCGGCAACCACATCGGCTTCCACCTCCTCATCGCGTTTATCCTTGATGCGCAGCTGGAGGGTGCGAACGCCTGCCTCCAGCAGGCGCGCTATCCACGCCACGCTGTCCACCACCGGATAGAGCCCTAAACGGTAGGGAACGGGTGGGAAATCGGGCTGGTACATTACGCCTCCTCTTTTTTGAGGTAGATTTCGCCGCCTTTGGCGCGGAAGGCTTCGGACATGTCCGCCATACCCACTTCAATGGTTTGCGTGGCGGCGTAGTCGCGCACCTCCTGGCTGATTTTCATCGAGCAGAACTTCGGCCCACACATGGAGCAGAAGTGCGCGACTTTGCCCGATTCCTGCGGCAGGGTTTCGTCGTGGTAGGCGCGGGCGGTGAACGGATCCAGCGCCAGGTTGAACTGGTCTTCCCAGCGGAATTCAAAGCGCGCCTTCGACATGGCGTTATCACGGATTTGCGCGCCCGGGTGGCCTTTGGCCAGATCCGCCGCGTGGGCGGCAATTTTGTAGGTGATCAGCCCCTGTTTCACGTCCTCTTTGTTAGGCAGGCCGAGGTGCTCTTTCGGCGTCACGTAGCAGAGCATGGCGCAGCCGAACCAGCCGATCATCGCCGCGCCAATGCCTGACGTGAAGTGGTCATAGCCCGGCGCGATGTCGGTGGTCAGTGGCCCCAGCGTGTAGAACGGCGCTTCGTGGCAGTGCTCCAGCTCTTCGGTCATGTTGCGGCGGATCATCTGCATCGGCACGTGTCCCGGGCCTTCAATCATCACCTGCACGTCATACTCCCAGGCGATTTTGGTCAGCTCGCCCAGCGTGTGCAGCTCGGCAAACTGCGCTTCGTCGTTAGCGTCGCGGATGGAGCCCGGGCGCAGGCCGTCGCCCAGCGACAGAGAGACATCGTACGCGGCGCAGATTTCGCAGATCTCGCGGAAGTGTTCGTAGAGGAAGTTCTCCTGGTGATGGGAGAGGCACCACTTCGCCATGATCGAACCGCCGCGCGAGACGATGCCGGTCAGACGCTTCGCGGTCATCGGCACGTAGCGCAGCAGCACGCCCGCGTGAATGGTGAAGTAGTCCACGCCCTGTTCCGCCTGCTCCAGCAGCGTGTCGCGGAACGCTTCCCAGGTAAGGTTTTCGGCGATGCCGTTGACCTTCTCCAGCGCCTGGTAAATCGGGACGGTGCCAATCGGAACCGGGCTGTTACGCAGGATCCATTCGCGGGTTTCGTGAATATAGCGGCCGGTGGAGAGATCCATTACCGTGTCCGCGCCCCAGCGCGTTGACCAGACAAGCTTTTCAACCTCTTCTTCGATGGAGGAGGTGACGGCCGAGTTACCGATGTTAGCGTTGACCTTCACCAGGAAGTTGCGGCCGATAATCATCGGCTCGGATTCCGGGTGGTTAATGTTGGCGGGGATGATCGCGCGGCCTGCGGCCACTTCGTCACGCACAAATTCCGGCGTGATGTTCTCCGGCAGGCGTGCGCCAAAGCCTTCGCCCGGGTGCTGGTAGCGCAGCACTTCGCTGCGGATACGCTCGCGGCCCATGTTCTCGCGGATGGCGATGAACTCCATCTCCGGCGTGACGATCCCCTGGCGGGCGTAGTGCAGCTGCGTCACGCATTTGCCCGCTCTGGCGCGTTTTGGCGTCAGCAGGCCGGTAAAGCGCAGCGCGTCCAGACCGTCGTCGGCCAGGCGTTCTTTGGTGTATGCAGAACTGCGTACGTTCAGTTCTTCGCAGTCGTTACGCGCCTCTATCCACGGCTGGCGCAGCTTTGCCAGACCCTGCTGGACGTTGATAGCCACATCAGGATCGCCGTACGGGCCGGAGGTGTCATACACCGGCACGGCTTCGTTGTCTTCATACTGCGGATTCTCTTTGCTGCCGCCGATAAGCGTCGGGCTGAGCTGGATTTCGCGCATCGGGACGCGGATATCGGCCTGCGAGCCGGAAATGTAGATGCGTTTCGAGTTCGGGAAAGCGGTGCCTTCCAGGGTGTCGATGAAATGTTGGGCCTGTGCACGCTGTTCGCGGCGGGTCAGTTTTGCAGTAGACATAGCTCATTCCAAAAGTGAAGGACATGGCTTGTCAGACGACGGATGAAGCAAGAGAGGATCGCCCGGGGGGCGATACAACAGCAGTGTGACTCTTGTTCCCTTCGCAGGTATTAGCCTGATCAGGTTCCGCGGATCCCGAATTAACGGTCTCAGCCCGGCTTTCGCTCTGGGCACTCCGACAAGAAAAATCCCCCTCGTGAGAGGGGCGAATGGTTGTAAATTACTCGTTAACGATTAAGAACTCAAGCCGGGCGCGCGATGTTATCTTCGGGGCTGGCGTCCAGGACGAGGCTAATCAGCTTATCTTCCAGCGTGAATCGCTCTTCCAGCGCTTCGCCAAGGTCGGAAAGCGCCTGCTGGAACTCAAGATAGTTATCGTGATCGATGGCGTTCTCAAGCGTGGAATCGTAGTAGTCCATGATCTGCTGGGTGTTAGCTTCCAGCAGCGGACAAAGCTTGCTGGCCGCTAAATACGGCGTTGTCCCTTCCATTTCGCGGATAATGCGTTCATAAATATTGAAATGGCCGTCGGACAGATAGTCGACCAGGCTCTGACAAAAATCATCCAGCGCTTTTTCATTCAGCCGCATAAACGATTCTTTGCCAGGCTTAAGACCGACCAGATTGTAATAAGCCACGAGTAGATGCTTGCGCACATGTAGCCAGCGATCCACCAGTTTGTTACTTCCTCTAACGCGCTCAGTCAGGCTTTCTAGCTGGTTTAACATGGTCGACTCCGCAAAGTGTAGGATTGAATCTGCTCATCCAGAATGTAACCACAATGCTAACAACATGTCAGTGAAGCGAAGGTAGTGCAATAGATATGGATCGTATTATTGAAAAATCAGATCTGGGTTGGTGGATCGTCAGTCACGAACAAAAATTATGGTTGCCCGGTGGAGAGCTGCCCTACGGTGCGGCGGAAACGTTTGATCTCGTGGGCCAGCCTGCGCTGAAGATCGGCGAGTGGCAGGGTGAGCCCGTGTGGTTGATCCAACAATCGCGTCGTCAGGATATGGGATCCGTTCGCCAGGTGTTGGATCTGGACGTAGGCCTGTTCCAGCTGGCGGGGCGGGGCGTACAGCTGGCGGAGTTTTACCGCTCGCACAAATACTGCGGCTATTGCGGCCATACCATGCACCCGAGTAAAACCGAGTGGGCGATGCTCTGCAGCCACTGCCGCGAACGTTATTACCCACAAATTGCGCCGTGCATTATCGTCGCTATCCGTCGGGATGACTCTATTTTGCTTGCACAGCATACCCGCCATCGCAACGGCATTCATACCGTGCTGGCCGGGTTCGTCGAAGTGGGCGAAACGCTGGAGCAGGCAGTGGCGCGCGAGGTGATGGAAGAGAGCGGAATCAAAGTGAAGAACCTGCGCTACGTCACCTCCCAGCCGTGGCCGTTCCCGCAGTCGCTGATGACGGCCTTTATGGCCGACTATGACAGCGGCGAGATCGTTATCGATCAGAAAGAGCTGCTGGATGCGAACTGGTATCGCTATGACGATCTACCGCTGCTCCCCCCACCGGGTACCGTGGCGCGTCGGCTGATAGAAGATACCGTAGCGATGTGTCGGGCCGAGTATGAGTAGTGTTACACTGAGGCCATGACGCTTAAGGAACTGCAAAAATGACCGAACTGAAGAACGATCGTTATCTGCGTGCGCTGCTGCGCCAGCCCGTTGATGTCACCCCGGTGTGGATGATGCGCCAGGCGGGACGCTATCTGCCAGAGTACAAAGCCACGCGCGCGCAGGCGGGCGATTTTATGTCGCTGTGCAAAAACGCCGAGCTGGCCTGTGAAGTGACGCTCCAGCCGCTGCGCCGCTTCCCGCTGGATGCGGCGATCCTCTTCTCGGATATTCTGACCATTCCGGATGCGATGGGCCTTGGCCTGTACTTCGAAACCGGTGAAGGCCCGCGTTTTACCTCTCCGATCAGAAGCAAAGCGGACGTGGACAAGCTGCCGATCCCCGATCCGGAAGGCGAGCTGGGCTACGTGATGAACGCCGTGCGCACCATTCGCCGCGAGCTGAAAGGTGAAGTGCCGCTGATTGGCTTCTCCGGCAGCCCGTGGACGCTGGCGACCTATATGGTGGAAGGGGGCAGCAGCAAAGCCTTCACCCTGATTAAAAAGATGATGTACGCCGAGCCGCTGGCTCTGCATGCGCTGCTCGACAAGCTCGCGAAGAGCGTCACGCTCTACCTCAACGCGCAGATTAAAGCCGGTGCGCAGTCGGTGATGATTTTCGATACCTGGGGCGGCGTGCTGACCGGGCGTGATTATCAACAGTTCTCCCTGTATTACATGCATAAAATCGTTGACGGCCTGCTGCGCGAAAACGAAGGCCGCCGCGTGCCGGTGACGCTGTTCACCAAAGGTGGCGGTCAGTGGCTGGAAGCCATGGCGGCAACCGGCTGCGACGCACTGGGTCTCGACTGGACCACCGATATCGCTGATGCCCGCCGCCGCGTGGGCGACAAAGTGGCGCTTCAGGGCAATATGGACCCGTCCATGCTCTATGCGCCGCCTGCCCGTATTGAAGAAGAAGTGTCGACTATACTGTCTGGTTTCGGCCAGGGGGAAGGCCACGTCTTTAACCTCGGCCACGGTATTCATCAGGATGTGCCGCCAGAGCACGCAGGCGTATTTGTGGAGGCGGTGCATCGGCTTTCTGCCCAGTATCACAAGTAAGGAGTCGTTATGGATCTCGCGTCGCTACGCGCTCAACAAATCGAACTGGCCTCATCGGTGATCCGCGAGGATCGTCTGGATAAGGATCCTCCGCAGTACATTGGCGGAGCCGACGTCGGGTTTGAGCAGGGTGGGGACGTGACGCGAGCGGCGATGGTGGTCCTGAAATACCCTTCGCTCGAACTGGTGGAGTACAAGGTCGCGCGTATTGCCACCACCATGCCGTACATTCCGGGCTTTCTCTCCTTCCGCGAATATCCCGCGCTGCTGGCAGCGTGGGAGCAGCTTTCGCAAAAACCTGACCTGCTTTTTGTCGATGGGCACGGTATCTCACACCCGCGCCGTTTAGGCGTTGCCAGCCACTTTGGGCTGCTGGTGGATGTGCCGACCATCGGTGTCGCCAAGAAACGCCTGTGCGGCGCGTTTGAGCCACTCTCCGCCGAGCCGGGTGCGCTGGCACCGCTTATCCATAAAGGCGAGCAGCTGGCGTGGGTCTGGCGCAGCAAGGCACGCTGTAATCCGCTGTTCATCGCCACCGGCCATCGGGTGAGTATGGACAGCGCCCTGGCGTGGGTACAGCGCTGCATGAAGGGCTACCGCTTACCGGAGCCAACGCGCTGGGCTGACGCGGTGGCCTCTTCGCGTCCGGCTTTTGTTCGTTGGCAGGAAATTCAGCGATGATTCAGGTAAACTGCGCCTAATTTTCGATTCGAGAGATCATCATGCTACAAAACCCGATTCACCTGCGCCTTGAAAAGCTGGAAAGCTGGCAGCACGTCACCTTCATGGCTTGCCTGTGCGAGCGCATGTATCCCAACTATGCCGCGTTCTGCAAGCAGACCGGCTTTGGTGATGGCCATATCTACCGCCGCATTCTGGATCTGATCTGGGAAACGCTGACGGTGAAAGACGCGAAGGTGAATTTCGACTCTCAGCTCGAAAAGCTGGAAGAGGCGATCCCGGTGGCGGATGATTTTGACCTGTACGGCGTCTACCCGGCAATTGATGCCTGTGTGGCGTTAAGCGAATTGCTCCACTCCCGCCTGAGCGGTGAGACGCTGGAGCACGCTATCGAAGTCAGTAAGGCCTCTATCACCACCGTGGCGATGCTGGAAATGACCCAGGAAGGTCGCGAGATGACCGACGAAGAGCTGCGCGCAAACCCGGCCGTTGAGCAAGAATGGGATATCCAGTGGGAGATTTTCCGCCTGCTGGCAGAGTGTGAAGAACGCGACATTGAGCTGATCAAAGGGCTGCGCGCGGACTTACGTGAGGCCGGTGAGAGTAATATTGGTATAATTTTTAACCAATGAGATAAGAAAACTTGAGATAACGCCCGTTTTGTCGCTCCTCGACTCTTCCCTTTCGACCCTTGTCTGGTCTACATTTGGGGGGCGAAAAAAAGTGGCTATCGGTGCGTGTATGCAGGAGAGTGCTTTTTTGGCATTTTCGTCGCACTCGATGCTTAGCAAGCGATAAACACATTGAAAGGATAACTTATGAACAAGACTCAACTGATTGATGTAATTGCGGACAAGGCTGATCTGTCTAAAGTGCAGGCTAAAGCTGCTCTGGAATCTACCCTGGCTGCTATTACTGAGTCTCTGAAAGAAGGCGATGCTGTACAACTGGTTGGTTTCGGTACCTTCAAAGTGAACCACCGCGCTGAGCGTACTGGCCGCAACCCGCAGACCGGTAAAGAAATCAAAATCGCCGCAGCTAACGTGCCGGCATTTGTTTCTGGTAAAGCACTGAAAGACGCTGTTAAGTAAGACGCGTGGCAGTGAACAGTTTTAGCGAAGGGGCGGCAACGCCCCTTTTGTCTTTCTGGCGCGGAACGCTCGCGCTGGCAGGCGTGCTGCTGCTGTCAGCCTGTAGTCACGACACCACCCTGCCGCCGTTTACCGCCAGCGGCTACGCTGACAACCAGGGCGCGGTCAGGATCTGGCGTAAAGATTCCGGCAATGAAGTTCATCTGTTGTCTGCCTTCAGCCCGTGGCATAGCGGCAATACGTCGACGGCAGAATATCGCTGGCAGGGAGATGACCTCTCGCTGATTGAGCTGAACGTCTACAGCAAGACCCCCGAACACGTGAAAGTGCGTTTTGACGACCATGGCGAGCTGAGCTTTATGCAGCGTGAAGTCAGCGGTCAAAAACAGCAGCTTTCCAGCGACCAAATCGCCCTCTACCGTTACCGTGCCGAACAAATCCGCCAGACCAGCGATGCGCTTCGTCTGGGACGCGTCGTGCTGCGCCAGGGGCGCTGGCATAACGATGGAACGGTAACCACCTGCGAAGGGCAAACGGTGAAGCCTGAGCTTGAATCCTGGGCAACCGAACACATTCAACGCCGTCAGCGTCATTCATCAATGGACGTGAGCGTGGCGTGGCTGGAAGCGCCGGAAGGCTCTCAATTGCTATTGGTGGCGAACGAAGATTTCTGCACCTGGCAGCCGACAGAGAAGAGTTTTTGAGTTCTGTGGATTAAGCCGGATGGCGCTAACGCTTATCCGGCCTACGAACGATTCCCTCTCCCAGTGGGAGAGGGTGAGGGCGAGGAGGAATTACTCCCCCTGCTCACGCGCAATCGCGCGATAGCCGATATCCTGACGGCTAAAGCTACCGTTCCAGTGAATATCCGCCATCAGCGCATAGGCGCGCTTCTGTGCTTCTGCCACGGTATGGCCCAGCGCGGTCGCACACAGCACGCGGCCGCCGTTGGTCAGAACGCGATCGTCCTCAGCCAGCTTCGTACCGGCGTGGAACACCTTCGCACCGTCAATCTCTTCCAGCGGCAGACCGTGGATCTCATCACCGGTGCTGTAGTTGCCCGGATACCCCCCCGCAGCAATCACCACGCCGAGAGACGCACGCTCGTCCCACTCGGAGGTTTTCTCGTCCAGCTTGCCATCGCAGGCAGCCAGGCACAGCTCCACCAGATCGGATTTCATGCGCAGCATGATTGGCTGGGTTTCTGGATCGCCAAAGCGGCAGTTGAATTCGATGACCTTAGGGTTACCCTGCTTGTCGATCATCAGGCCTGCATAAAGGAAACCGGTGTAGGTATTGCCTTCTGCCGCCATTCCCTTCACGGTAGGCCAGATGATGCGATCCATGGTGCGCTGGTGGACGTCGTCAGTCACGACCGGCGCAGGGGAGTAAGCGCCCATCCCGCCGGTATTAGGCCCCGTGTCGCCATTGCCCACACGCTTGTGATCCTGGCTGGTGGCCATCGGCAGAACGTGCTCGCCGTCGACCATGACGATAAAGCTCGCCTCTTCACCGTCGAGGAACTCTTCAATCACGATGCGGTGGCCCGCATCGCCAAAGGCGTTACCTGCCAGCATATCCTGAACCGCGGCTTCGGCTTCTTCGAGCGTCATCGCGACGATCACGCCTTTACCCGCGGCCAGACCGTCGGCCTTGATAACAATCGGCGCGCCCTTCTCACGTAACCAGGCCAGAGCAGGCTCCACTTCAGTGAAATTCTGATATTCCGCCGTCGGGATGTTATGACGCGCGAGGAAATCTTTGGTGAAGGCCTTGGAGCCTTCCAGCTGCGCGGCGCCTTCCGTTGGGCCAAAGATTTTCAGGCCCGCTGCGCGGAACGCATCCACGACACCTATCACCAGCGGCGCTTCCGGACCGACGATGGTCAGGTCGATTTTCTCCTGCTGAGCAAAGCTCAACAGCGCCGGAATGTCGGTCACGCCGATAGCCACGTTCTGCAGCGCGGGCTCCAGCGCGGTACCGGCGTTGCCCGGTGCCACGAAGACCGTTTTAACCAGCGGAGACTGGGCCGCTTTCCACGCCAGCGCGTGCTCGCGTCCGCCGTTACCAATCACTAATACTTTCATTTTCTGCTCCGGGAATTAATGGCGGAAGTGACGCATGTCGGTGAAGATCATCGCAATGCCGTGTTCGTCGGCAGCAGCAATCACTTCGTCGTCGCGGATTGAGCCGCCTGGCTGGATCACGCAGGTGATGCCGACAGCGGCTGCGGCGTCGATACCGTCACGGAACGGGAAGAAGGCGTCAGAGGCCATGGCGGAGCCTTTGACTTCCAGGCCTTCATCGCCTGCTTTAATACCCGCGATTTTCGCCGAGTAAACGCGGCTCATCTGGCCTGCGCCTATCCCGATAGTCATGTTCTCTTTGGCATAGACGATGGCGTTGGATTTCACGAACTTCGCCACCTTCCAGCAGAACAGCGCGTCACGCAGCTCCTGTTCGGTCGGCTGACGTTTGGTCACCACGCGCAGGTCGGCTTCTGTCACCATCCCCAGATCGCGGTCCTGAACCAGCAGGCCGCCGTTCACGCGCTTGAAGTCCAGGCCCGGCACGCGTTCCGCCCACTGACCACAAACCAGTACACGCACGTTCTGTTTTGCCGCGGTGATTTTCAGCGCGTCTTCGGAGGCCGATGGCGCGATGATCACTTCAACAAACTGGCGGGAGATGATGGCCTGAGCGGTTTCAGCATCCAGCTCGCGGTTGAAGGCGATAATGCCGCCGAACGCGGAGGTCGGGTCGGTTTTGTAGGCGCGGTCGTAAGCGTCCAGGATAGAGGTACTGACCGCTACGCCACATGGGTTCGCATGCTTGACGATAACACAGGCCGGCTCGCTGAATTCTTTCACGCACTCCAGCGCTGCGTCTGTATCGGCAATGTTGTTATAGGAGAGCGCTTTGCCTTGCACCTGCTGGGCGGTCGCAACTGAGGCTTCTTTTACCTCTTCTTCTATATAGAAGGCAGCCTGCTGGTGGCTGTTCTCGCCGTAGCGCATATCCTGCTTCTTAATGAAGTTCAGATTCAGGGTGCGCGGGAAGCGGCCTGAAGGATCTTTGCTTTCACCGTGGTAAGCCGGCACCAGGCTACCGAAGTAGTTGGCGATCATGCTGTCGTACGCGGCGGTGTGCTCGAAGGCTTTGATGGCGAGGTCGAAACGCGTTTCCAGGGTCAGCGACCCATCGTTGGCGTCCATCTCATTAATAATGGCGCTGTAATCGCTGCTCTTGACCACGATGGCGACATCTTTATGGTTCTTGGCCGCAGAGCGCACCATGGTCGGGCCACCGATATCAATATTCTCTACGGCATCTTCCAGAGAGCAGCCTTCGCGCGCCACGGTCTGGGCGAACGGGTAGAGGTTAACGACAACCATGTCGATCGGCGCGATGTCGTGCTGTTCCATAATGGCGTCGTCCTGACCGCGACGGCCAAGAATACCGCCGTGGACTTTCGGGTGCAGGGTTTTGACGCGTCCATCCATCATTTCCGGGAAACCGGTGTAATCGGACACTTCGGTTACCGGCAGACCTTTATCTGCTAACAGGCGAGCGGTTCCACCTGTGGAAAGCAGCTCTACACCGCGTGCAGAAAGTGCCTGAGCGAATTCGACGATACCGGCTTTATCAGAAACACTGAGCAGAGCGCGGCGGACTGGACGACGTTGTTGCATGGTAAATCCCCTGGATTTCACGATTACAGAGAGCGTTAGATGAATTTTCCTGTGAAAAACTCATCTAACACACCTGACGAGGCATCCTAGTAAAGCGCGAGCATTTTAACGAAAACGTTTGCGCAACGCTCGCACATTTTCACTTTTTCGTATCATTGTGGATAAGTCTGTGCGTAAAAAGGTATAAGGCGGGGTTTTGCTGTGGAATTCAGCAGTCAGTCATTTTTCTGTCATTTAGCGGTTGCGGCCTGCGGAGAACTCCCTATAATGCGCCTCCATCGACACGGTGGATGTGAATCACTTCACACAACAAGCGGTTCGGTTGAAGAGAAAAAATCCTGAAATAACGGGTTGACTCTGAAAGAGGAAAGCGTAATATACGCCACCTCGCAACGGTGAGCGAAAGCCGCGTTGCACTGCTCTTT
>NZ_JBMKGI010000025.1:0-27074 GCF_049238885.1 Enterobacter cloacae complex sp. BZL2005
TGGTGGATGCCACCATCATTGAGGCACCCAGCTCTACCAAGAACAAAGAGCAGCAACGCGATCCGGAGATGCATCAGACCAAGAAAGGCAATCAGTGGCACTTTGGCGTGAAGGCCCACATTGGTGTCGATGCCAAGAGTGGCCTGACCCACAGCCTAGTCACCACCGCGGCCAACGAGCATGACCTCAATCAGCTGGGTAATCTGCTTCATGGAGAGGAGCAATTTGTCTCAGCCGATGCCGGCTACCAAGGAGCGCCACAGCGCGAGGAGCTGGCCGAGGTGGATGTGGACTGGCTGATCGCCGAGCGTCCCGGCAAGGTAAAAACCTTGAAGCAGCATCCGCGCAAGAACAAAACGGCCATCAACATCGAATATATGAAAGCCAGCATCCGTGCCAAGGTGGAGCACCCGTTTCGCATCATCAAGCGGCTGTTCGGCTTCGTGAAAGCCAGATACAGGGGGCTGCTGAAAAACGATAACCAACTGGCGATGTTATTCACCCTGGCCAACCTGTTTCGGGTGGACCAAATGATACGTCAGTGGGAGAGATCTCAGTAAAAACCGGAAATAACGCCAGAAATGGTGGAAAAAATAGCCTAAATAGGCTGATTCGATGTGTTTGCGGGAAAAAAATCGGCCCAGATCCGCGAAATTTTAATCAGCGAGTCAGCTTGGGAAGAAATGACCTGCTTATTCGCACCTTCCTTAATTGTGAGGTCGACATGACCAAAAAAAACATTGTGTATGGACTCTTTCATTATTATTCATTTCGCTTATAAAAAAAACGCTCCCGGACGGGAGCGTAAGCCAGTGACTTCGGCGTCAAATGAGGGTCTGACAAGTGGAGATGCGGGTTAATTCTGGGTGATCTGGCTGCGATGCTTTTCCGCCTGTTGCTGATGAATAACGGAAGACTGGCCATTATTCGCCTTCTCATGCACAACAGCGGCTTTCTCATGCTCGCTCATTTCGGAAAATGGCTTAGCAGTTTCTTGGGTGTTCTCAGGTTTGGCTTTCATCATTTTTTTATGCATTTCAGCCATGTCCTGATGGGCGGCAGAATTGCCGTTTTGCATCATTTCATGGGACATTGCGGCCTGATCGTGACCGCTCATATCCATCATTTTCATGCTCTCCCCCTGAACTGCACTTTTTTCAGCGGATGATTGCATCTGATGGGCAGGCGCCTGGGCATTATTTACCTGGTCATGCATGTTCATTGTCTCTGCAGCCCAGGCAGATGAAGCGACAGCCATCATGGCAATAAAGGATACAAGGATCTTTTTCATGGTTGGGTCTCCGGTGTTTTCATACCCGAACAATCAATGCTTATAACAGAGAAAGCATTTGATCTCAGGGCTGGTTGATCATCACGCCAGGAACCGGGCGATTGAATTATCACGCTGTCCTGATTTATGGCTGATTATAAAAAACCGCCTCTGTTTATCGCGTGACTGAACGATGACATTTTTGTCACCTTCCGGGTTTCTCCTGAATAACGGTATTAATCCATTAACAGACGCACACTGAACACAATTTCCCGCCCCTGCTGTTCTGCTGACAGCTCGCCGCCGTGAGCATGAATGATCGACCTTGTAATTGATAATCCCAGCCCCGCGCCTTCCGTGTTGTAGAACCTTGATGAGTCTGCGCGATAGAACCGGTCAAACAAACGTTCCAGATTAGCGGGAACCTGGCCGGACATCGTATTCGTAATCATCACGTTCACACAGTCACTGTCACGCTCAAGGTGTATCGCTGTACAGGTGTTATCGGGAGAATACTTGATTGCATTGGAAAGCAGGTTACTGAAAGCACGTCGGAGCATATCGCTGTCTCCGGCAACAACGCCCTCTCCTTCAACCGTGATTGTCTTTCCTGTTTCGTCTGCCAGGGGCTCGAACAACTCACGTAATTCATTCAGTTCGGCTGCCAGATCCACATCATGTTTATCCAGCCGCAGCAGACCATGCTCTGAACGTGCCAGAAAAAGCATGTCACTGGTCATTCGTGACAACCTTTTCAGTTCTTCCAGGTTAGCGAATAAAATTTCGCGGTAATGCGAAACATCCCTTTCCTTAGCCAGTGCAAACTGCGTCTGCATCATCAGATTACTGACTGGTGTGCGCAGCTCATGCGCGATGTCAGACGAGAAATCTGACAGTTTCCGGAATGCCCCCTCCAGGCGATCAAACATATTATTGAACTCCTGCATGGTCTCAGAGATTTCCGGCGGAGCCAGATCGGGATTTAGACGCTGATCCAGGCTGTGTACGGTCATGGAGGAAGCCAGACTGGTCATTTCCCGTAGCGGTTTCAGACCAATACGTGTGGTCAGCCAGCCCAGAAAAACAGAAATAAAGACCAGACCGATATTGAACCAGAACAGCCAGGTACTGAGTTTGTCCATAAACAGGGTGTGATACCCAGTATCCGTGGCAACCGTAATGATGACATGTTTGCTTTTACCCTGTTCCGGCGTCACGGCAACCCGCCGCGAGATACTGCGGTACACGGTGTTATTTTCTTCCGTCTGGATCATATAGTCGAGAATATCACCCGACTTATTAAGCAGGACCGCTGGAACAACAGAATTTTTGGCATAGAGTTCAACAATTTTTTCATTTTCCATGTTTTTTATAGAAATGAATAAGCCATTGTGCCCCACCATCGCATCGTTTATTTTTTCTGATAATGACTTAATATCCGTTTTGTTCCTGAACGTCTCTGTTTTAAGAAACTCTTCGGTGAGCTGAAGTTTACCTGTCAGAAAATCGCGGTCCTGATTATCGAAATAGCCATTCAGGGTGCTAATCAGGATAAAACTTGATAACCACCATACCGTAAGCATCACCGCAGAAAAAATCAGGCTCAGGCGTGTGGTCAGGGAAATTTTGAACCTCACTCTTCTCTGATCTCCAGGACATATCCGGCACCGCGAACGGTATGGATCAGTTTTGGCTCAAAGTCATCATCAATTTTACTTCTCAGACGTCTCACGGCGACATCAATCACATTCGTATCACTGTCAAAATTCATGTTCCAGACCAGGGACGAGATAAGACTCCTGGGTAACACTTCTCCGGTGCGTTGCAGCAGCAACTCAAGCAGAACGTATTCTTTACCGGTGAGATGGATCTTCTTCCCCGAACGGATCACGGTCCGGCGCACCATATCAACGGTCATATCGGCGATGGTGCAGACTGTTGCGGCCTGCGAGCGTGCCCGGCGCAGTAGGGTTCTTACACGTGCAACCAGCTCCGTAAAATCAAAGGGCTTAATCAGGTAGTCATCTGCGCCAAGCTCCAGTCCTTTCACTTTGTCCCGCACGTTGTCCTTTGCGGTTAAAAACAGGACCGGTTCTTCGTGCCCGGACTCCCTCAGTGCGCTGATGATTTGCCACCCGTCGAGGAAAGGCAGCATCACGTCCAGTATTATCAAATCATACTGTCCCTTCGACGCGGCCCCGAGACCATCGCGGCCATTATTAAAGAGATCGGCCTGATAGCCTTCCTCAACCAGTCCCTGCTGCAGGTAACGACCTGTTTTTTGTTCGTCTTCAACGATTAAAATACGCTGCATGGTCAACTCGCTGATATGAAAGTAAAAATCTCACGCATGAGCTTTGGCTGTCCCCTAGCTGATCTGAGACGGAGCAAGCATTCCAAGCCACGCTACGGCGCCCAGAATGATAATCGCAACAACGAATTCTGTCAGGATGCTGTTTCGCATCAGGGCAACGCTGCGATCATAATTCCCTTCCCTGACCATAACTTCAAGCCGGGGACCCAGGTGAAACCGGTTTGCTGCAGCCAGAAGAAGCATCAGAACAAACAGAGCCGTCTTGGCAAGCAATATCCTCCCCCAGGAACTGTTGAATAAGGGAGTTAAGTTACCCTCAGCAATATACAGATAGTTGACCAGCGCACTCAGGATCAGGGCTACAACAATCACCGTTCCTGCCGTGGCAAATTTTGCCAGGGAGTCAGATATCACAATGACGCTCTGTGCATTATGCTCGTTTCTGCGCATCAGCAGGATAGCAAATGCAACCAGAGCACCTGTCCAGGCACCTGCAGCGCCGAGATGGGTCAGATCGCTCAGTAAATGGAGATAGTAATGCAGACCGTCATGCATAACGGCGTGTCCTCCCCAGGCAAGTGTAGCCAGCGCCACGCCCCCACTCATCGTCATCAGCAGGCAGGACAATACTCTCTTATTAGTGTAAAGGAACAAAGCACCGAGTGTGGTAAACAGGGCACAGAGCCTGACAATCCAGCTAATACCCACATCAGTTTCTTCTATCACCATCTCGATAACATGGATGGATAATTCTCTGAGGTCAGTTACTCCACTCATGGCATTAGATACCAGGAGCATATTAATGCCAGTAAGAATGATGCCTGTAACAACAGCAAAGGTTATAAACGACCTGAAATTAGTCAGGTTATAGGTTTCATGTCTGACACCGCTTATTCCATATATCTGAAAAAATGGCAATCCAAATATTACCATCAAATCCAGATAAAGAAGAAAACGAATAACAATCATAATCAGGTCGTTCATAATATTACTTCACTGTAAAGGTGTAATTACCGGTAATAGGGTGCGTATCTGAAGAAACCGCGCGCCAGTCAACACGATAAGTGCCAGCGGGTAAAGGCTCTCGCGGAATAATGACCATCGATTTAGGGTCAGCGCCTGGCGCCACTTTTGCCGCGACCGGCATCGGAGAATGTGATGACATGCCTTTCATACCCGTCATCGTTAATTTTGCACCTGAGAATTTCACGGTCAGATTTTCCGAGAAATTAAGCTGAATCTTTTCCGGGGCCGCTACGGCTGAATCAGCCTGTGGCACAGAGCTTTTTAATTCCGGATGGGCCATAGCAGAGAAAGCAACGCCCATAACGAGGCCACCTGTAAGAATGGCTTTATTTAAAATCGACATTTTATTTACCTGTTTAGTTGAGTGTTTTATATCAGTGCGTTAAAACCAGATTCTGGCTCCCGCCAGGAATACTACCTGATGGTCTTTCTCACCTTCTCTTTTCGCCATATCGGATGTTTTCCCGTAAAGTTGATTCCAGGAAACGCCTATATAGGGTGCAAACTCACGGCGTATTTCATAGCGCAGCCGGAGCCCCAGCTCTGTGTCAGTCAGTCCCCTGCCGCGACCCCGCGATTCATCATCCTGACTGTAGAAATTCACCTCATAGGATGGCTGGAGTATGAGCCGGTTAGTCAGTAAAACGTCGTATTCTCCTCCCAGACGAAGGGCTGCTTTTCCGCCATTACTGACAAAACCCGTAATTTCAGACTCAAAATTATAGAGTGCCAGCCCCTGAAAACCGACAGCAGCCCAGGTCCGGGCAGAAGCAGGTCTGAAATCCTGCCTGACACCCGCAACCAAATCCCACCATGGGCCAACCGCATGTCCCCAGAGTAACTGCGCTTCAGCCGCCTCCGTTTCCCCATTGCTTCGTTCACCTTCACTCTTTAGCCAAATCCGATCTGTGTCGCCTCCAATCCAGCTGTTAACACTCCAGCTGAAATTGTTGGTGTTATCCGACCGTTGCCATTCCAGTTGATCCAGCAGAACCAGATAATTAATCGCACTGTCGTGAATCGCATGCCCCTGTAAATTGCCGAATGCAGCCTTCCGGTCGGCATCGGTAACAGGCGGAATTGGCGTTCTGCTCTCAGTTACAATGGGCTCCATTGACGTCATCTCAGTGAAATTCTCATCTGCTGGCATCTGCATGGCAGACATGTCGTGCCCGGCGTGGGGATCTGCAGAGACGGAGCCCGCCGCAATAGAAAGCTGTGAGGTAAACAAACCGGCGACCAGAACAGGTATGGCCTTCAAATTTCTCTTCATTCGCATCATTCCTCCACCCGGACTTCACGAAACATTCCCATTTCCATGTGATAGAGCAAATGGCAGTGATACGCCCAGCGGCCAAGCGCATCTGCTGTCACTCTGTAACTGCGTTTTGTACCAGGGGGAACATCTATTGTGTGTTTACGAACCATGAAATTACCGTTTTCATCTTCCAGATCGCTCCACATACCATGCAGGTGAATGGGGTGAGTCATCATGGTATCGTTGATCAGCGTGATCCTGAGCCGCTCACCGTATTTCAGCAGCACCGGTGCGGCATCTGAAAACTTGATTCCGTTAAATGACCAGGCAAACTTTTCCATGTGGCCGGTTAAATGCAGTTCTATGGTACGGCCAGGTTCACGTCCGTCAGGATCCTCAAAGCGGCTTTTCAAATCCGCGTACGTGAGAACCTTTCTTCCGTTATTTCGAAGACCAATACCCGGATCATTTAATTTCGGAGAGACGCTCATCGCCTGCATATCAACCAGTGGGTTATCCGTTTCTGACGCAGGATGACTTTGCATACCCGGCATTCCGGCCATCCGGGAATGATCCATACCGGCCATGCTGCTGTGATCCATGGGCGCGGAGGATGTCCCGCTATCCGGAAGGTCAGCACCGTCCATAGACATCATCTCTCCGCTGTTATCCATGCCTCCCATCTGGCTGTGGTCCATTCCTGCCATATCATGTCCCATTCCCCCCATACCCATATCTTCCATGGTCAACAGAGGACGGGGATCGAGGGGGGGAACGGCAGCACTTAACCCCTCTCTCGTGGCCAGTGTCCCTCGAGCGTAACCGGTCCTGTCCATGGATTGTGCGAAGATGGTATAGGCCTCACCCTGAGGCTCCACAATGACATCATAGGTTTCGGCAACGGCAATCCTGAATTCGTCAACGGTAACCGGGTTTACATACTGGCCATCTGCAGCCACGACCGTCATTTTCAGCCCGGGGATACGGATATCGAAATAGGTCATTGCCGAGCCGTTGATAAACCGTAAGCGTATCTTTTCACCGGGACGGAACAGTCCGGTCCAGTTTTTCAGCGGGGCCTGCCCGTTCATGAGATAGGTGTAGGTGTAGCCACTGACATCCGCGAGGTCAGTCGGATTCATTTTCATTTCAGCCCACATTTTCCGATCGGCAATGGTGGCTGACAGCCCCCTGGTATTCACGTCGCGGAAAAAAGAGCCAACGGTTGGTTTATTGAAATTGTAGTAATCCGACTGTTTTTTTAATTTTTTCAGCAGGCTGTGAGGATTTTCATCGGTCCAGTCAGACAACATGACCACATGCTCACGATCGTAAGCAAACGGTTCTGGCTCCCTGGCATCGATGATAATGGCACCGTATACCCCCTCCTGTTCCTGCAGACCGGAATGGCTGTGGTACCAGTAAGTCCCGTTCTGCTTAACCTTAAAGGTGTAAACGTAGGTATCATCAGGCTCTATGCCCATAAAACTCAGCCCCGGAACACCATCCATATTGGCCGGAAGAATAATGCCGTGCCAGTGAATGGACGTCTGTTCATTAAGACGGTTTTTGACCTTCAGGGTAATGGTGTCACCTTCTTTCCAGCGAAGAACGGGCCCCGGCAGGCCTCCATTGATTGTTTTGGCCTGACGCTCACTGCCCGTGATATTGACGGCCGTTTCACCAATGGTCAGGTCAAACTGAGTACCCTGCAGGGATGCGGCAACTGGCAGGCTCAGACTGGAACGCGCATTGAAACTCCATACGCCAAGACTTCCGGCTACGCCAGAGAGGGTTAACCCCTTCAGGAAAGTTCGTCGAGACGTTTTCAACAGCATGCGCATTCCCTTATTTAAAGTATGGTTACTGACAGAATTCGAGAACCGATTTAAATTAAATTACTGGTTCATCCACTTACAATGAAATGAATCTAGCACACCTTAAGAAACAAATTCATTACAATCGTGTAATGTACATAGCTGTATTACATTTACGTCATCTTCCCCACAGGTTGATTATTTTTATATATGATCATAAGGACATCTTTTATGTACCTCAGAAGGTAATTACACATGAATATATTAATCACGACCACTGCGTTTACAGCTTTATTTTGTGGGGCAGCTTTTGCTCAGTCCAGTGATATTGCCCATGAAGCACATCGATTTGTTAATAATGCCTCAGCCGTCAGTCATGTGAATTCCTCGACGCATGAAAACTTACCGGACAGGGTTAATAAAAACAACACGCCCTCATTCTCTGAAATGAATGAACATGAAAGGGCCATTGTTGCTCATTCATTTATGAACAACAGCGCGTCCTATGCGCATCAGAAAATGATTGAGGAACATAAAAAAATGCTGTCCGGCAGTGATGCAAATTCAAAGACCTCGTCTTCTTCTTTTAACGAACTGAATGCCGGAGAAAAAGCCGCTCTCGTGCATGAGCAGGTCAATAATGCCGGTGCGGAAGCACATCAGACGCAGGCAAGAAAGCTTCGCGGGCTGTATTCGACCAGGTAACTGCAGGCGGGTTAGTGCTTAGCGTCAGGTGCGCAGCAGGGCTTTACTGACGGGTTACGTAGCAGGACATGAGCCCCATATTGCTCTGCCGTAACCTGTTTCAGTCCCGTTAATCATCACCGTCGGGCTGGTCATACAGTTCCCAGAGCTTCCGGAGCAAACGGGAAACAAGATATGTTACAAAAATGACGACCATCAACGGTGCTCCCGATTAACTGACAGATGACACGCCTCCTGAAAACCCCTAGCATACGCCGCAGTGTTCATGCTAACGGCGAATTCCAGTAAATGTATTCTACCGATGTCGTAAAAGAAAATGCCTACCTTTCAGCCACCCGCTCGGGGCTGGAATCGAACGAGATCGCTACTCTTCAGCGCTCCTTGCCTTCCCGGTTTAATCTGCGGCATTTGAAAAAAAATGAATCATTAAAACTCGTACTGCAAAAGAAAGCGGGAAAATCACGTGTCGTGGCCTATAAATTTACGTCCGGTTCATTTAATTACACGGCGTATCGTATATCAGATAAAAAGTTCTATAACCTTTCCGATACTTCCGGGAAAGGCAGTCTCGATTATCCGTTACCGGCCACAGCAAGACTCAGTTCGCCTTTCAATCCTGCAAGACTTAACCCGGTATCGGGAAAAGTGAGTCCCCATAATGGCATTGATTATTCCATGCCCATGAACACGAAAATAGTCAGCGTCATCGACGGAAAAATCACCCGGGCCGAATACAACAGTACCATGGGATATTTTGTTGAAGTAACGGGAAAAGCCGGTGTTAAAACTCGCTATCTCCACCTCAATAAAATACTCGTTACTAAAGGGGCCAGGGTTACCCGGGGAGACGCTATTGCGTTATCCGGTAACAGCGGACGTTCATCCGGTCCTCATCTGCATTACGAGCTGGTCATCAATAACAATCCTGTTAACTCACTGGCGTTCCGGACGGCGGCACCCGCTGATAACAAACTCGAACAGCATGCCTTTGCGCATGCCAGAGACTACGAACGATACTTGGACTGATAACGGGACCGCGACGCGGTCCCGTCTGCCGGATTAATTTTTTTTATCGTTTTCACTTCCGTGATGTTGATGATCTCCATGCCCCCCGTGACCGTGGAAAAGATGCATGAGCGGACAAAGCAGCAGTAACAGATATGGCCAGTAGCCTGCCACATGTGACCAGTGTTCGCGCAGGAGAGCAAATGCCGCAATCGCGGCGACAGCAATAAGCGCATAGGTTGTACTTTTCATACCGGACTCCTTCTGTTCGTAACAGCCCCTTCACTCAGTGTTATTTCCCGAGCCTGACACTTTTCAGACGCAACGCATTTGCAATGACGCTAACGGAGGAAAGGGCCATGGCCGCCGCCGCAATAACTGGCGACAGCAGTATTCCATACACAGGATAAAGCAGACCTGCAGCTACAGGCACCCCAAGAGCATTGTAGATAAACGCAAAAAACAGATTCTGCCGGATATTTTTCATGGTGATCTCTGACAGATGACGGGCCCTGTTGAGTATCATCAAATCGCCTTTGAGAAGGGTAACGCCAGCACTTTCTATTGCCACATCTGTACCCGTTCCCATGGCTATACCCACGTCAGCCGCTGCCAGCGCCGGGGCATCATTCACACCGTCTCCGGCCATCGCAACCACATGGCCAGACTCTTTCAGTCGGGTTATCACTGCTTTTTTGCCATCCGGCAGAATCCCGGCTTCAACCTCATCTATTCCCAGTTTCCGTGCGACTGCTTCAGCAGTAAGCTGGTTATCCCCGGTGAGCATAACAATGCGGATCCCCGCCTGACGCAAAGCTTTAAGCGCATCCGGCGTGGTTGCTTTCACGGGATCCGAGATAGCTATCAGGCCTGCAAGGTTCCCGTCTGTGGCCACATAGATAACGGTAGCGCCTTCCATCCGCAACGTATCCGCAACGGCCTTTTGATTATCAATAACGATACTGTTTTCCTGCATAGCCAGTTCATTACCAATAACAACCCGTTGACCTTCGACATCGCCTGAGACACCTTTCCCCGACGGGGCATTGAAATTACTGACGGCAGGTATCACGATCCCCTTTTCATGCGCGGCTCTGACAACAGCCATACCCAACGGATGCTGCGAACCTTTTTCCACTGCAGCTGTTACACGTAAAAGAGATATTTCCCCACCCGGACTGAGACTGATAATCCCTGTCACCGTAGGCGAACCTTCCGTGAGCGTGCCTGTTTTGTCGACAACCAGCGTGTCCACTTTTTCAAGACGCTCAAGGGCTTCGGCATTCTTGATTAACACCCCGGCCTGGGCGCCTTTGCCCACCCCCACCATTATCGACATCGGCGTGGCCAGTCCCAGCGCGCAGGGACAGGCAATAATCAGGACCGACACAGCCGCAATGAGACCGTGCGCCATCCTGGGCTCGGGCCCCCAGACAGACCAGATCAAGAAAGCAACAACCGCGATAAGTATCACCAGAGGAACAAACCAGCCTGAAACGCTGTCTGCCATTCTCTGGATGGGGGCACGCGAACGCTGTGCATCAGCGACCATCTGAACAATTCGTGAGAGCATCGTTTCATCACCGACTTTCTCTGCACGGATGATAAGACTACCTGTCTGATTAATCGTCCCCCCAATGACAGGGTCACCCTTCGTTTTGGTAACCGGCATAGACTCCCCGGTCACCATCGATTCATCCACGGTTGTTTTGCCTTCGATCACGATACCGTCGACCGGAATACTCTCTCCAGGTCTGATGCGGAGCTTATCGCCAGGCAGGACATCTTCCGCATTAATATCCGTTTCATGACCGTCATGATCCAGCCGTCTGGCGGTTTTGGGGGCAAGGTTCAGAAGCGCAGTAATGGCGCCTGAGGTTTGTTCCCGTGCCCGCAGCTCAAGAACCTGTCCCAGCAGAACAAGCACCGTAATAACTGCTGCGGCTTCAAAATAAACGGCCACCAGGCCATCCATGTTTCTGAACGATGCAGGAAACCAGGAGGGGAAGACGGTTGCAATGACGCTGTAAACCCAGGCTACGCCGGTCCCCATTGCAACAAGGGTAAACATATTCAGGGAGCGGTTACGTAACGACATTCCGGCCCGGGCGAAGAATGGCCAGCCACACCACAACACGACAGGGGAGGCCAGAAGCAACTGCAGCCATGTGTTGTACTGTGGCGGTACTGTATTCCTCAAGTCGGGAAACAGATGAGATCCCATTTCGAGTACCAGAACCGGAAACGCCAGCAACAACCCCAGCCAGAAGCGTCTTGTCATGTCGTGAAGTTCATCACTCGGCCCCGTGGATGCCGTAGCTACGAGCGGCTCCAGTGCCATTCCACAGACAGGACAGCTTCCGGGACCACTGCGGCGTATCTCCGGGTGCATCGGACATGTCCACACACCTTCAGAATTCTCTTTTTCCGCCTGGTTGTGAGGCTGTTTTATCTGATCAGGGCTGACTTCGTGATGATCGTGGTGATGGTGATGGGAATGTTCACTGGCATCTTCGGTAAAATAATGATCGGGATGGGCTTTAAATTTGCTCTCACAGCTGGCGGAGCAGAAATAAAGCTGATGGTCCTGGTATCGAATGCTGCTGTGCGCCTTGTCAGGCAGGATGACCATCCCGCACACGGGATCTCTCACCTTATGCAATACGTGGCCCTCGTCCGGGGATAATGTCTGCTCAGAAGCAGTCTGGTTGTTGTGTTGCACTGCATTGTCATTTTTCACAGTAACTCTCCTTATGCATACCGAAGCATCTTCTGTCTTCAGGGTATGTCATGGATGCGATTACCACGAATATCGCCGGCACAGGAGTGCCTGCTACCGGCGTCCCGTTATCAGCCGTTCCGCTGACTATTCGATTCGCTGGAAGACTTTTTTACTTCCATCCGGTGAGAATGCGATAACATCGTAAGCCTCTTTTCGGGCTCCCATCTCCATTCCAGGACTTCCTGCTGGCATACCGGGGGTGGCGAGACCGTATATACCCGAACCAGACTGCATTGCCTTATGTATCGTTGTCGCAGGCACATGGCCTTCAATGATCAAATTACCGGCAACCGCGGTATGACAACTTCGTAGTCCTGCAGGAACAGCATGCTTTTCTTTCAGGGCTGACAGCGCCTGATCATTCATGACGTGAGTTCGTACTTCGAACCCGTCTTTTTCCATCGCTTTGCCCCACAGGGAACAACAGCCACAGTTTTCAGATTTGTACATATCAATCACTTTTTCACTCGCCATCGCGGGTAGTGAAAGGCCGAGAGCCAGCGCCATTAGAACCACTTTTTTCATACTCACCTCTGTATATTATCGATATAAACCCTGACGTCAGGGTGAATCAGTAAAGAAGGACACCCACAGGGGGTGCCCTTTCAGGTTCAGGACACGCTTTTTTTATGTCTGCGCAGCCAGATTAATTTGTAGGCGGCAGGAATAATGAACAGGGACAGCAGCGGAGCCGTGATCATCCCACCAATCATGGGTGCCGCAATACGGCTCATGACTTCTGAACCTGCGCCGGTTCCCCAGAGTATTGGCAGCAGACCCGCAATGATCACCGCCACGGTCATGGCTTTCGGCCGGACACGCAGTACGGCACCATGATAGAGGGCTTCATCAAGACCTTCCGGTGTGAACGTCTCTTTACGGGACAATTCCGGGTGCGCTTCAATGGCATGACGCAGATACATCAGCATGACCACGCCAAACTCTGCTGCCACCCCGGCCAGGGCGATAAACCCGGTTCCGGTCGCCACTGACATATGGAAGCCCTGCCAGTACAGGAACCATATTCCGCCAACCAGGGCGAACGGCAGGCTCATCAGGATCAGCAGGGCTTCGTCAACCCGGCGGAATGCCAGATACAACAGGATGAAAATGATCATCACCGTCATCGGCACCATCAGCTTCAGTTTCTTGTTGGCATGCTCAAGCAGTTCAAACTGTCCGGAGAATGCCACACTGGTTCCCGGTCTCAGTTTCACTTTCTCGCTGATGGCCGTCTTAATGTCGTTAACCACCGACACCATGTCCCTGCCGCGGGCATCAACATAAATCCAGCTGGCTGGCCGGGCATTTTCGGTTTTCAGCATGGTTGGTCCAGAAACGACGTTAATATCCGCGACATCGCCCAGCGTGATCTGCTGCTTCATCGGGGTCAGGATCGGCATCTGTTTCAGCGCCTGCGGACTGTTCCGGTAATCCTGCGGGTAGCGAATGTTAATAGGGTACCGGGCCACCCCTTCAACCGTCTCACCCACCATAGCACCTCCGATTGCTGAAGAGACGAACAGCTGGACATCACCTACCGTCATCCCGTAGCGGGAGGCTTTCTCCCGGTTGATATCGATATCGATGTAGCGCCCGCCCTCAAGTCGCTCAGCCAGGACAGACACCACGCCAGGCACGGTTTTGGCTACCGCCTCGATACTCTGCGCCGTCGCGTCGATATCGGACAGAACAGTCCCGGACACTTTGATACCTATCGGGCTTTTGATCCCGGTTGAGAGCATATCAATACGGTTACGGATAGGCGGCACCCAGAGGTTTGCCAGACCCGGTAAACGGACTGTCCTGTCGAGTTCATCAATAATCTTGTCAATTGTCATGCCGGGACGCCACTGATCCTCAGGTTTGAGCTGGATCGTGGTTTCCACCATTTCGAGCGGCGCGGAATCCGTTGCGGTCTCTGCTTTACCGGTCTTGCCAAATACAGAAGCCACTTCAGGAACGCTTTTGATTAACTTGTCTGTTGTCTGCAGGAGCGCTGCAGCTTCTGCCGGAGAGACGCCAGGCAAGGTCGACGGCATATACAGCAGATCGCCCTCGTTAATCTTCGGCAGAAATTCACCGCCCACCTGACTCAGTGGCCAGATAACCGTGAAAATGGACAAGGCCGCAACCAGCAGGGTTGTTTTTGGCCAGTGGAGGACCCGCAGCAGCAAAGGATGATACGCTTTGATCAGCACCCGGTTCAGGGGGTTACTTGTCTCGGCAGGAATTTTCCCCCGGATCCAGAATCCCATCAGAATAGGAATGACGATGATGGCCAGTGCGGCCGCTCCCGCCATGGAGTACGTTTTCGTGAATGCCAGCGGGCCAAACAGACGACCTTCCTGCCCTTCCAGGGTAAAGATAGGAATAAAGGACAGGGTGATGATCAGCAGGCTAATGAACAACGCGGGTCCCACTTCCACGGAGGCGTCGGTAATCACCTTCCAGCGGGTGGCGTTGTCAATCTGCTCACCCGGATGCTGATGATCCCACTCCTCAAGCCGTTTGTGCGCATTTTCAATCATCACAATGGCGGCATCCACCATCGCACCGACGGCAATCGCTATCCCTCCCAGCGACATGATATTGGCGTTCAGTCCCTGGAAGTGCATGACGATAAAGGCGATACACAGGCCAAGCGGCAGAGAGATAATCGCCACCAAGGCAGAACGTACGTGCCACAGGAACAGAGCACAGACGATGGCCACCACGATAAACTCTTCCAGAAGTTTGGAACTGAGGTTATCAATCGCCCGGTCGATTAACTGGCTGCGATCGTAGGTGGTCACGATTTCAACGCCTTCCGGCAGGCTGGCCTTCAGCGTCTCCAGTTTATCCCTCACTGCCGTGATAACGTCGCGCGCATTTTTACCCGACCGCAGGATCACCACGCCGCCAGCGACTTCTCCCTGGCCGTTCAGCTCGGCAATACCACGCCTCATTTCGGGCCCGGTCTGCACGCGGGCAACATCCCGCAGATAAACCGGCACGCCGTTCTCACCTGTTTTCAGGACGATGTTATTAAAATCATCAATGCTCTGAAGATAACCGCTGGCACGGACCATATACTCCGCTTCGGCCATTTCAACGGATGAGCCACCGGCCTCCTGGTTAGACGATTCAAGTGCCTGTTTCACTTCGGGCAGGCTGATACCGTACTGGGACAGTTTTACCGGATTGACCTGAATCTGGTACTGTTTCACCACGCCGCCAACCGAAGCGACCTCAGCCACGTTCGGGATGGTTTTCAGCTCAAATTTCAGGAACCAGTCCTGCAGAGAGCGCAGTTCTGAAAGGTCGTGTTTTCCGTTGCGATCGACAAGGGCATATTCAAATATCCAGCCCACTCCCGTGGCGTCCGGGCCGATTTCAGAGCTCACACCCGCAGGCAGTTTGCCCTGAACCTGATTCAGGTATTCCAGCACGCGCGAACGGGCCCAGTACAGATCGGTGCCGTCTTCAAAAATGACATACACATACGAATCACCGAACTGTGAAAAGCCACGCACGGTTTTTGCGCCAGGTACGGACAGCATGGTGGTGGTAAGCGGATAGGTGACCTGGTTTTCTACAATCTGCGGGGCCTGTCCGGGATAGCTGGTTTTAATAATGACCTGCACATCTGACAGGTCAGGCAGCGCATCGACCGGCGTGTTAATTATCGTCCATGTGCCCCAGATGCTGAGAAACAGTGCGCCCATCATGACCAGGAAACGGTTGGCGACAGAGCGCCGGATAATCCATTCAATCATCGTCGTCTCCTCAGTGCCCTGAATGCATATTTACAGGCTGCTCAGACATTGCTGGCATACTGTTTTCTGTTTTTTCAGGGTGGCGCATACGTTCCAGCGCGCCCGTAATATTGGCTTCGGAGTCAATGAGGAACAGGCCACTGACCACCACGGTATCGCCTTCATTCAGGCCGGAGCCAATGCCGGACTGTTGCTGTGATTCATGCAGAACGTGGATCTGTTTCGGCACAAACTTGCCTTCATCATCAACAGTAATCACGCGCTGTTCTTTGCCGGTATCGATAACGGCCTGGCTTGGTATCAGCAGCATCTCCTGGCTCTTGGTATTCAGTTTCAGATAGGCATTCATGCCCGGCTTGAGAAACTCATCCTTATTAGAAACCTGGAGACGGACCTGAAGCGTACGGGTTGTCTGATCCACGCTGGGAAGAATGTTCCATTTTTCGACATGGAATGTTTTATCCGGATAAGCCGGTACCGAAATTTCAAACTGCGACGTATCTTTCAGCAGATAGGCGATAGATTCTGGCACTGCAGCGCTGATCCAGACCGGGTCCATCCCCTGAATCTGAGCCACTACTTTATCTTTCGAAATATTCATTCCGGTGCGCAGGTCAAACGCAGTAATGACACCATCAATAGGTGCTTTAATGGTAAAACGGGTCTGGATTGTGCGGGTTGAACGCAGCCTTTGAATATCCTCTTCCGGCATACCAGCCAGACGAAGTCGCTCCAGAACCCCTTTTATCTGGGTTGACGTACCGCCTGTACCGGATAACAGCAGGAACTCACTTTGTGCCTCAACCCATTCAGGAATGGTGATATCGATAAGCGGAGTGCCTTTCTTCACATGATCGCCAATCGTCAGGGGATACACTTTTTCGACGAAACCGTCAGAACGCGCCTGCACAATGACAAACTGATACTCGTTGTAACTGACATTAGCCGGGATTGTCTGGGAATAATTCAGCATTCCTCGCGTAACTTTTTGCGTTTTTAATCCCAGATTCTGAACCTGGGTTGGATCGATACGGATCCCGCCACTGCTTTTATCGCCACTTTCATCAGCATATTTCGGCACCAGGTCCATATCCATAAAGGGAGATTTTCCGGGTTTATCAAATTTGGTATCCGGTTTCATCGGGTCATACCAGAAAAGTACCTTTCGCTCCGGTGCCTTTTGTTCGGTTTGTACTGTTTTTTGTGATGAGTTTACATACTGCCAGGCAGTAACCGATATCAGCCCCCCTGCTATGAGGCTGCTGATAATTATTGCAGCATATTTTATCTTTAAAGAAGCCATACAATTTCTCGCTGAAAAATCAAAACACCTGGCATATGCGCCCGATCATTCATTCACAGTAATCCCTTAATGAATGTTCAGGCGCACTGGATGTATTCGCTCCGGACTGATAATCAGGATTGCGTAACGTTAATGCTTTTGAGTAAGGAGATATTGCCCTGCTGAATAAACGAGAAATCGACATGGTTGCCGGTTTTCAGGGCATTGATAGCGTCGTCTGCATTAACAAAAGTGAAGCGCATGGTCATTGCAGGCCAGCCCACAGCAGGGATTGCTTCGTGCGAAATGGTAATCTTTTTACTATTCATATCAATGTCTTTAACGACACCGGTGCCCTTGATAACCTGCTGTACCGAAGCATCACTGGCAGCATTCATATCGCCATGCTGATGTGTTTCAGCATGAAGACCGGCAGAAAACATGACAGAGAAGGCACCAAATAAAACGGCTTTAAGTGAATTACGCATTTTTAATTTCCTGATTAATTAAATAAATTTACTCTACCCAACCGCCACCCAGCGCGGTAAACAGATTAATTTCGTTAACCTGTCGGGAATAGGTAAGATCGAGAATGGTTTGCTGCGTAGCGAAGAGGGAACGTTCTGCATCCAGCACTTCGATGTAACTGACAGCACCACTTGCATATAATCCTCTGGCACGCTGGAGAGTTATCTGAAGTGAATCAAGATAACGCTGCTGTGACTCAAGTTGCTGGCTAAGGCTGTCGCGCAGCGCAAGCGTGTCGGAAACATCCTTAAAGGCTGACTGAATTTTTTGTTCGTAATTAACCACCGATTGTTGCTGGCGAATTTCAGCCAGCTTCAGATTGGCTTTATTCCTGCCAGCATTAAAAATAGGAATTTCAATTTTAGGGATAAAATTCCACATTCCACTTCCTGACGTAAACAGGCTTGACAGCTCCGTACTGCTTGCGGAAAGACCACTGGTCAGGGTAATGGAGGGGAAAAAGGCCGCTCGCGCTGCGCCAATATTGGCATCAGCCGCTTTCAGCTGATATTCCGCTTCCATAATATCCGGTCGCTGCAGCAAAATTTGTGAAGATAGATTTGGTGGCAATTTTACTGGTGCGATCTCCCCGCCTTTCATCCCTTTTTCTGACGGAAGTGCGCGGTACGTTCCCAGCACCAGTTGCAGGGCATTGTTTGCCTGAGCCAGATCGCCTTCTCGTTTGGCTATTTCGGCGCGGGTACTTTCGATTTGTCCTCTCGCCTGTTCAAGTGCCAGAACGTTCGTACTCCCGGTCACGAGCTGTTGCTCAACGAAAGCATAGGACTGTTCATAATTTTTCAGCGTTTCCCGCGCAATACGGAGTTGTTCGTACGCCAGTTGCTGGCTGAAATAGCTCTGTGAAACGTTGGAGACCAGCAGGATGTGTACGGCACGACGGGCTTCTTCGCTGGCAAAGTAGTTCTGGCGATCAGCCTCACTCATGTTCTTAAGTTTGCCAAAAAAATCGAGCTCATAGCTGAGCTCCAGACCCGCGTCGTACTCCTGTGTGGTCGGCTTGTCACCTTTCAGACCACCGTTGTATGTGATCCCGGATGAGGCATTCAGTTGGGGATAACGATCTGCATCCGTGACGTTGAACTGGGCCCGGGCCTCTTCAACCTTCAGGGCAGCCATTCTCAAATCACGGTTATTATTCAGGGCTTCACCGATCAGCCTGCTGACCTGGGGATCGACAAAAAAGTTTCGCCAGCCCGTATCCTGATAGCTGTTTACCGCAGGCGTCAGACTGTTTTTAGACAATGAAAACTGCTGGGGAACCGGAGCTGGCGGACGCTGATATTCAGGTGCCAGAGAAACACAACCAGCCAGGATGAATATGGTACTGATGCTGAGTAATTTTAATTTGAACATAACGCTTCTCGTACAGGCAGACCTGGTAAATGGTTCAAACGAAGTCCAGAGTATTGATAGGGATACTTTACCGAACGCTCTCTGTTTGCCGGGTGACAGGATAATGACAATGTTGTCATTTTTGCTGTAATCCGTTGATAACGATCGTGGGCGCAATAAAATGACATTAGCAGCCAGCCGGGGAGCATGATGAAAATATTAATCGTTGAAGACGAAATTAAAACAGGTGAATATCTCAGCAAGGGGCTGACAGAGGCGGGGTTCGTCGTGGATCACGCTGATAATGGTCTGACCGGATATCATCTTGCCATGACAGCCGAGTATGATTTAGTCATCCTGGATATCATGCTGCCTGATGTAAACGGCTGGGATATCATCCGTATGCTGCGCAGTGCCGGAAAGGGGATGCCGGTATTACTGCTGACGGCCCTTGGCACGATTGAACACAGGGTCAAAGGACTTGAGCTGGGTGCGGACGATTATCTGGTGAAGCCCTTTGCGTTTGCTGAACTGCTCGCCCGGGTAAGAACCCTCCTCAGGCGGGGAAACACGATGATCACGGAAAGCCAGCTTAAAGTGGCTGACCTCTCGGTTGATCTCGTATCCAGAAAAGTCAGCCGCGCCGGGAACCGCATTGTGCTCACCAGTAAAGAGTTCAGCTTGCTGGAATTCTTCATTCGCCATCAGGGAGAAGTTCTTCCCCGCTCCCTGATTGCCTCTCAGGTCTGGGACATGAATTTTGACAGCGACACTAACGCGATTGATGTCGCAGTAAAGCGACTCCGCGCTAAAATAGACAACGATTACGGGACAAAACTGATCCAGACAGTGCGGGGCGTGGGCTACATGCTGGAGATCCCGGATGCATAGCAAACCGTCCAGACGACCTTTCTCACTCGCTCTGCGGCTGACCTTTTTTATCAGCCTGTCCACAATACTGGCGTTTATCGCCTTCACCTGGTTTATGCTGCATTCTGTTGAAAAGCATTTTGCCGAGCAGGATGTCAGCGATCTGCAACAAATCAGCACCACACTGAGCCGTATACTCCAGTCCCCGGCAGATCCGGATGAAAAAAAAGTAAGCAAAATAAAGGAATCAATTGCCAGCTACCGCAACGTTGCCCTTTTGCTCCTCAATCCCAGGGGTGAAGTGCTCTTGAGCTCAGCTCAGGGGGCGGCACTACGCCCGGCAGTGAATTCAGCAGATTTTAGCGAGCACAGCCGCGCACGGGATGTCTTTCTCTGGACGGTGGAGGATCCTGCGGGACCGATGGATACCGGGTCCGGAATGAAGATGGAAACATACCGGATTATCGCCTCCTCTGGCCAGGCGATATTTCAGGGCAAACAGCAGAACTATGTCATGCTGACTGGCCTCTCCATTAATTTCCATCTCCATTACCTTGATGCGCTGAAAAAAAATCTGATTGCAATCGCTGTTGTGATAAGCCTGCTGATTGTTCTGATCATTCGCATCGCTGTCCGTCAGGGGCATCTGCCCCTTCGTAATGTCAGCAATGCCATTAAAAGCATCACCTCCGAGAATCTTGATGCGCGGCTGGAACCGACACGGGTTCCCATTGAGCTGGAGCAACTGGTTATCTCGTTCAATCATATGATTGGAAAGATTGAGGATGTCTTTACCCGCCAGGCCAATTTCTCTGCCGATATCGCGCACGAGATCAGAACGCCCATCACCAATCTGGTGACACAGACTGAAATCGCGCTGAGTCAGGATCGAACCCAGAAGGAACTTGAGGATGTCCTCTACTCCAGCCTGGAAGAGTATAACCGGATGACCAAAATGGTCAGCGACATGCTGTTCCTGGCGCAGGCAGACAATAATCAGCTGATACCTGACAGGGTCATGTTTGACCTCAGAGCGGAAGTCATGAAAGTCTTCGAGTTTTTCGAAGCCTGGGCCGAAGAACGCAATATCACGCTCAAATTTGACGGGATGCCCTGCCTGGTTGAGGGAGATCCACAAATGTTCAGAAGGGCGATCAATAATCTGTTATCCAATGCCCTGCGTTATACCCCGGAGGGACAGGCAATCACCGTCTCAATAAGAGAGCAGGAGAGCTTTTTTGACCTTGTGATTGAAAATCCGGGGAAACCGATCCCTGAAGAACATTTATCAAGGCTGTTTGACCGTTTTTATCGGGTGGATCCATCCAGACAACGAAAAGGAGAAGGCAGCGGCATCGGCCTTGCGATTGTGAAGTCAATCGTGGAAGCACATCACGGAAGAGTGCAGGTGGAATCAGACGTACGCTCCACGCGTTTTATCTTATCCGTGCCCAGACTGGAGAAAATGATCCCGGAAACCCGGTAATGACTCCAACTTACTGATAGTGTTTTATGTTCAGATAATGCCCGATGACTTTGTCATGCAGCTCCACCGATTTTGAGAACGACAGTGACTTCCTGCCCAGCCTTGCCAGATGCTGCCTCAGATTCAGGTTATGCCGCTCAATGCGCTGCGTATATCGCTTGCTGATAACGTGCAGTTCTCCCTTCAGGCGTGATTCATACAGCGGCCAGCCATCCGTCATCCATACCACGACCTCAAAGGCCGACAGCAGGCTCAGAAGACGCTCCAGCGTGGCCAACGTGCGTTCACCGAATACGTGCGCCACAACCGTCCTCCGTATCCTGTCATACGCGTAAAACAACCAGCGCTGGCGTGATTTAGCGCCGACGTAACCCCACTGTTCGTCCATTTCCGCGCAAACAATGACGTCACTGCCCGGTTGTATGCGTGAGTTTACCGACTGCGGCCTGAGTTTTTTAAGTGTCGTAAAATCGTGTTGAGGCCAACGCCCATAATGCGTGCACTGGCGCGACATCCGACGCCATTCATGGCCATATCAATAATTTTCTGGTGTGTACCGGGCTGAGAGGCGGTGTAAGTGAACTGTAGCTGCCATGTTTGACGGCAGTGAGAGCAGAGATAGCGCTGATGTCCGGCAGAACTTTTACCGTTACGCACCACGCCTTCAGTAGCTGAGCAGGAGGGACAACTGATGGAGATGGAAGCCACGGGAGCACCTCAAAAACACCATCATACACTAAATCAGTAAGTTGGCACCATTACCTTCATCTGCATATATACTTTGTACATACCAGGAGATTACATGCAGGCACCCGGTATACCGGAGAATGAAGAACAGAGGCTGAAGTCCCTGTATATTACCGGCCTTCTTGATACCCGTGACGATGAGCGTTTTGAACGCCTGACGCGGCTGGCCCGCAAAGCCTTTCAGGTCCCGGTGGCCCTGATAAGCCTGCTGGATCGCGAGCGCCAGTGGCTCCTCGCCTGCCAGGGCGTCGGCGTGCGCGAAACCCCGCGTAACATCTCGTTCTGCGGGCATGCCATTCTGCAGGAGGGGCCCTTCATTGTTCACGACGCAGCTGCTGATGAGCGGTTCCGTGACAATCCCCTGGTCACCGGTGAGCCCCACATCCGGTTCTACGCCGGCCAGCCGGTGAACCTGCCCGACGGCACGGTGGCCGGCACGCTGTGCCTGATCCACACCGTTCCCCGCGCCTTCACGGATGATGACATTGCGTCCCTCCGGGATCTGGCCTGTATCGTGGAAGACGAATTCGAGGCCATCAGCATGGCCATGACGGACAGCCTGACGGGCATTCCCAACCGGCGCGGGTTTTACCGCGCCGGCGAAAAACTCTTCCGCGCGATGAACCGGCAGGATGCGTCGTTCAGCCTCATCTATTTCGATCTGGACAGGTTCAAACCGGTGAACGATCTCTGGGGACACGCAGAGGGATACGAGGTGCTGAAGGTTTTTGCCGGCTTTTTACATCAGCACCTCGAACCGGGCGAAATAGCAGGCCGCCTCGGCGGGGATGAGTTTGCCGCCCTGATCCGGCGAAACGGGAACACGAGTTCTTTTCTGCAAGCGCTGAGTGCCAGTTTGGATCATTACAATGACACCTCGGGTAAGCCCTACAACATCAATTATTCCTTTGGCGAACTGATCAATAACGCAGACCAGTACGCGACGCTGGCGGAAATGATCGGCAAATGTGACGAAGTGATGTACCTGAAGAAAAAACGAAAGACCCTCTCCCGGAAAGCAGAACCGTGACGCTTTCCTTCCCGGCTGATCCCCTGCCCCGGGGTTCAGCCGGACGGCAGGAACAATATATTTAACCTCATGGCGCATAAAGTCATTTATATTTGCTCATGGAGCAATAATCCTCTCATCGCAACAATTACTCATTTTTTGTGTCCATGCTGCAATAATTCCTCTCTTCCTCTCCCGAGATCTGAAAAATAGGCAAAGTCGGAAATATCACGCTCGGCTGCCTGGAGGGAACTTGAATGCGGGACGGCCGTTAACAGCATGAGCAGTGACTTTCATTAGGTTTGGTTATTCAAAGCTGGATGCACATCGCAGTTAGCTCCCGGACAGAATGGGAGCCCTGATTTTCCCTTTTTCAAATGTGGAAATGATTTACGTCAAACCGGAACGGGGCTTATAATCAGCTGTCGTCACCTCGGGTGTTCCCCTCTGCGCTTTTTACCGCCTGTAAATGGTTACAGGGACTTCCGGCAGTAGCCGGACTGTAAAAGGAAACCCGCCATGAAACCGAAAATTGTACCCGTTGTACGGTATACACGTTTTCGTTTCGGGCGCGTAGAGCATGTGCGTAATCACATGCGCTCGCTCCCGACGCGTTAAGTGAACGGTACCCGCAGGTGACGATACTCTTTGTTTACGCCTCTGTTTCCGGCCGTTCTTCGGATTCACCCATCATGGCAAGATAGTGTTCATGGTCATCAGTGTGAATAAACACTTTCCTGAACATGTTCAGATAGCGTTCCTTATCGATGACGCCGGTTGAGAAAAGATTTCTACCGTCCGAATGCGAGTGGCGGTTGATGGCCCGGTAAAATGAATCATATTCTCCGGCATCGCTGTGTTCCGTTGCCAGAGACTCCAGGGCTTCTTTAAGCTTTTCATTCTTGCAGGAAAAGCTGAAATAATACTCCAGAATATTCCTCATCGTATTGAACAGCACCACGGGCTGGGTTTTCGCATCCCTGACGTCTTTCAGTGTCTGCCATAACGCCTGATATTCATTGAGCATTTCGTGCATGGAAAGCGTTTCGCAGGAACTGTAATCCGACTTGATGATGCGAAACAGCGACCAGTTTGCTGGCGCTTTCCTGCCATCCTGCAGGCGGCCGCTGTTCAGCAGCATCTCCTGGAAGAAAAACATATTATGCGTCAGTATCACCACATGTCTCGCTGCAGCGGCCTTAATTATCTTCCGCTTAATGAGTGCTGCAACTTCATAGATATAGTTATGTGACAGGCTGGAAATCGGGTCATCAATCACAATGAGTTTATTTTCCGGATGGATGGTTTCCGGGGTAAGACTGCCCGAACACGATTCGATGAAATAGAGAAAAGCAACCATTGTTTTCTCACCCTCACTGAGGGATTTGAAGACTTCCGCCTTTTCTGGCTCGCTTCCCCGGCGAAGACGGTACAGTTTCATCTCTGCATCATGGCAGATGATTTCAAAGCCGGTGATCCCCAGCAGCCTGAGATTCGCATTGATACTGTTAATGGTTGGCTGGATGTCGGAGAGCTGTCCGGTCAGCCTGTTCGTCTCATCATCCAGTGTTTTCTTACTGGCAGCCAGGGCGCCGACTTCACGCAATCTGGTGTCGATTTCGTTCTGCAGTTCGCCAAGCTGCCGGTCACGCCCGGCAAAGAACTCCTCACAAATTCCCCTGAGGTGCGCCATAACTTCCGTATACAGGTTCTGTTTTTCCTGACTGAAGTTTTCAGCAAGACGGTTGTTTTCCCGTACCCGGATATTTAAAACGTCCACTTCCTTCCGGAGCTGCACCAGGGGATCCTGAACGTTCTCGGGTTGTACCTTCCGGGAAGGCTCTTTAATTTTAGTAAGGAGCTGCTGTAACAGGATCCGGAAGCCTTTATTGACCGTTTTCACCAGGCTTAAAATCTGACTGTCCTCATCAACGAAAGCATGGGTCGTAACACGGCGTTCTAATTCGGCCAGGGCATCACAGTCCTGAGCAAGTCGTTCTGCGGCCTGGCTCAGCGCCCCGAGAGACGTCTGGTATGACTCATCAAACATCTGAATGAGTTCGCGCGAAAAGGCCGTGACATCCAGGGACTGCTGGCAGAATGGGCAGATATCGTCGTGTATATACTGCTGTCCCTGGCGCACCCAGTCAGCATTACCGATCTTCTGAATGAGAGCAGAGAATTGCGTACTGCTTGCAGGCATCACGGGTTCCTGCATCAGTGTCAGGGTGTCTTCCGTTAAAACAGTTGTCGGGGGAATATGAATTTCGGCGACAAGCGTTCCTTCGCTCTGACTTAACATCCGCCATTTATCCGCCAGCGCCTCAGCCGTGGTGCTAACCTCCGACAGCGGTGTTGCCACCATACGTTCGTAAAACGATCGTTTAATTTTAGCGCCATCCAGGAAATCGCTGAGGATTTTCCTGTCATTGACTGTCCGGTTGAAAATATCTTTGGCACAGCTGTCAGTGACCGTTTCCTTCATACCTTCCTTCTCGGCGATCTCCTCATTCAGCTTATCTGTCCGGGCACTCAGTTTTGCGCTTTCTTTATTATTACTGTTTATTTTGTCCTGGCTTTCCTGATTGGCCTCGCTGAGGGTGAAGATCCCGGGCTGATAGTCAGAACGGGTGAACTTACTGTCAATGTATTCCTGATTAAAGACCTGAAAGTGGCTGACGTGCGGGCTCTCAAAGGTGCAGTGCCGGTATTTATCCGCCTGCCGGTCATAGAAATAGCCTGATACCGTGGATTTTCCTGAGCCGTTCTGGCCATAGATGAGTGTCACCTTACTGCTGAGATCAAAGCAGATATCCCTGTCAGGCGCGTAGCTTCTGACGCCCCGGATCCTGAGTTGAGCCATTTTTTTCTCCTTGTTGTCCCTGAGTTTGCCCAGTCTTTCCATCGTAGCCCACTTTGCATTCGGGTTATGTCATCCCGATCAGATTTATCTTAACCACTCCTGCGCGCTAAACCTGACATGACAGGACGGGATAGATCGCGGAATTTGTTTTGGTGTATTAATGCAGAACTGGCAACAAAAATAATGTTTTTGTGCGCTTTGGTTATTAATACCTTAATAACAATAATCTCATTACATTATTGCTTAATATGCAGCAGTATCTTTCCTTCGTCTTGAAGATCCGAAAACCCTGAGTTCCGGATCACGGCGATTTTCTGCGCTGATTTGTGAAACGAAAATTAAAAATGTGCTACACTTTAAGTAGTTAGATAACTTTCACCCTCTCCGCATCAGACCGACCTGACGAGTAAATCCTGTTAATCTGTTCATCATCGCTTCCGAAAACTTTGCTATTATGAATTTTTCGGAAGTCAAAAAGAGTGAGATCCGGTAATTGCGGGCGGTGACTGTTATTCTGCTAATCACTGCGGGCGGGCAACGGAATGTTCTGCTGGCGATGATAAATAAATAGAACTAATAGATATTAAATAATAAGGAAGTTGATTATGAATATGAAAATTACACTGAGTGTTTTATTTGAGGCTCTCATAATCCTTGGGCATGACAGAGTCTGGATGGAAGAATCGGAGTTTGAGCACATATACGGATACGGCTGCTACCGTGAGATACACACTTGGGACGATCGCACAGTTGCCTGGTGGGATGATGCTGATGACACATGGTATCTGTCCACAGAAGTCGATGTGATAACTCCTTTCCTTGGCCCTCTCCCAAAGAAAGAAGGAGAGCTCTCCGAGGAAAAATGCTTCCAGTTAATGACTCTTGGTCGCTACTTGGATTTGCCCCTATATTTCCAGACACCTGTTATCACTTAACCCATTACTGGCCTGCTGCCGCAGATATTCCCGTGGCGAGCGATAACCCAGTGCACTATGCGGATG
>NZ_JBMKGI010000026.1:0-26431 GCF_049238885.1 Enterobacter cloacae complex sp. BZL2005
AAGAGCAGTGCAACGCGGCTTTCGCTCACCGTTGCGAGGTGGCGTATATTACGCTTTCCTCTTTCAGAGTCAACCCGTTATTTCAGGATTTTTTCTCTTCAACCGACTGCGTTGTCTGTGAAGTGATTCACATCCGCCGTGTCGATGGAGGCGCATTATAGGGATCCCAATTTTTAGCACAAGTATTTTTTAGATCTTTTTTTCCGACTGCTGATTTTCCGTGCTTTTCGCTGAAATCCCGCCCGATCTGCTTAAATATTGACGTATTTTGCCTTGCCTCGATCGACGAATACGATCAAAGTCTTCTGTATAGCGCTCATTCTCAGAGGTAGTTATGTCTGCAGTATTACGTCCTTATAAAGATCTGTTCCCCAAACAAGGCGATCGCGTGATGATCGACGCCAGTAGTGTGGTCATTGGTGATGTCCGACTGGCCGATGACGTTAGTATCTGGCCACTCGTTGCCATCAGGGGAGACGTTAACTATGTGTCTATTGGCGCGCGAACCAATATTCAGGACGGTAGCGTTCTGCACGTCACGCACAAATCGTCCTATAACCCGGAAGGCAATCCCCTCATTATTGGAGAAGATGTTACCGTCGGCCATAAAGTCATGCTTCACGGCTGCACTGTCGGAAATCGCGTACTTGTTGGCATGGGGTCGATTTTACTGGATGGCGTCATAGTAGAAGATGACGTGATGATTGGCGCCGGTAGCCTGGTCCCGCAGAACAAACGGCTGGAGAGCGGCTATCTCTATCTGGGAAGCCCGGTAAAACAGATCCGCCCCCTGAAGGAGGCGGAGATCGAAGGATTAAAATACTCGGCAAACAACTACGTAAAATGGAAGAATGATTATTTGGATCAGGATAGCCAAACCCAGCCCTGATCGTCTTCCTGCTGTTCGCGGATTAAATCGCTGGCTTCCTCTTCGAGATCCCAGCGGTTTTCACAAAATACGGCTATCGGGTCTGTGCCGCCAAAACGATGCAACAGCGTTTCCCCGTGGATGGCACAGGTAAGCTGCATACCCTGCACGAGCACCGGAAAACAGACCGCTTGCTTATGCTCATCCCAGCTCTCTCTGTCCGGGAAATGAATAGCCTGATTCACGCCGAAAGCTCCTGCTTTAGCTTTTCAATGACTGGCTCGACTGAAGGCAGCACCCCGTGCCAGAGCAGTACAGCATGCGCAGCCTGCCCCACCAGCATTCCCAGCCCATCGGCTAACTGTTTCGCGCCGTGTTGTTCACACCAGTTCAGGAAAGGCGTTTTACCTTTCTGATAGAACATGTCATAGAAGTACATGTGCGCACTGACCAGCGAAGCGGGGATCGCCGGGATCTCGCCACTGATGCCGCTGGATGTGGCATTAATGACAAGATCGAACTCACGTTCAGCAAGATCGTCAAGCGCTACCGCGCTCACGCTGCCGGTATGCGCAAACAACGCCGCCAGCGCTTCTGCCCGGGAAAAGGTTCTGTTAGTAATGGTCACTGAACAGTCCAGGGAAAGCAGAGGCAACAGAACGCCCCTCGATGCACCACCCGCGCCAATCAGCAGAACCCGGAATCCGGGTTTGATAAAGGAGAGTCTTTCCAGATCGCTAAGTAAACCAATCCCGTCGGTGTTGTCACCCAGAAGGCGTCCATCCTCAAGCCGTTTTAGGGTATTGACTGCACCTGCAAGTGAAGCGCGCTCGGTCAGCTCATCTGCACGTTCGAATGCTTCTTCTTTAAACGGGACCGTCACATTCGCGCCTTTGCCCCCCGCGGCGAAAAAGGCCTCCAGCGTTGGGATAAAGGCATCCACTGGCGCCAGTACGCGCCCATAGGGATGATCTATCTGCAGCTGCTCCGCGAATTGCTGATGAATCCACGGTGACTTGCTGTGTGCAATCGGATTACCAAAAACAGCATAGGTTTCCATGAGATTACCCCTGGCGAAAACGTTCGCCGGTCAAAGCGTCGCGAATCTCAGACGGATTCAGGCGCCCTCCCGTTTCACCAACAGCGACAGGGAAGTCATTCCCGAACTGCGCCAGCACTTCTTCAGTTGTCCGACAAGGCGGCTGCCCGGTCAGGTTGGCGCTGGTTGAGACCAGTGGTTTACCAAATGCCAGGCACAGCTCCACCACCAGCGGATGATCAGTGACGCGAACGGCAAGGGAGTCAAAGCGTCCGGTTAACCAGCGCGGCGTTGTAGGCTGAGCCGGGAAGACGAAGGTTACTGGTCCAGGCCATGCGGAGAAGATTGTCTCGCGCTGTGCTGGGGTTAGCATAGAGTCATCAATATAGGGCTTAAGCTGCTCGTAATTCGCAGCGATCAAAATAAGCCCTTTCTCGACGGGTCTTTGTTTCAGAGTAAGCAGACGGCTCACAGCCGTTTCGCTGTCAGGATCGCAACCGACCCCAAAAACAGCTTCAGTTGGATAGGCGATGACTTCTTCATTTTTCAGTACGTCCACTGCATGCGCAATGGAGCCTGATGGCAGGTTATTATTCACTATTTTGATCCGCCGTAACCGGCTTTCCACATTGTTTACTGGCGCAGAAGCGTTTAATGCCTTGCGCGGTTTTCTTCTCTATCAGTAGCGGATAATTGCAATGAGGGCAGATTCCCGCTACCGGCTTAAAATTGATAACGAACTGGCAGTCAGGGTAGCGATCGCACGAATGGAAGGTCTTACCATAACGGGAACGGCGCTGTACCAGCTGACCGCGCTGACACTGAGGACACGCAATCGCCGTTTCATCTGGCTTATCAATTTGTTCCGTATGTTCACATTCCGGGTAGCGGCTACATCCAATAAACATGCCGAAACGCCCCTGGCGTAGCGCGAGTTCGCCACCGCAAAGAGGACAAAGCTGCCCCTCCAGAATTTTAACGATATGTCCATCCGCCTGGCTTTTCAGAGGACGAACATAATCACATTCCGGATAGTGAGAACAACCGAGAAACGGGCCGTGTTTCCCGGACCGAATAACAAGTTCAGCCCCGCACTGCGGGCAGGGCTCGTTTTTATGCACCGTGAACAGTGCTGATTTGGCCATAACAACTCTTGGTGCTGCACATTGAATTAGTGCAGCATACCTTCATTCACTTCAAAGAGTAATTCTTCCATTTGCTGATAGGCATTTTCACAGCCCGGGATATTAAACAGAACCATCAGGATCACCCATTTGAGATCTTCCAGTTCAAATTCTGCGGTATCCAGCGCCATGACGCGTTCTATCACCATTTCTCTCGTTTCGAGGTTTAGCACCTGAATCTGCTCAAGGAATAAAATGAATCCCCGGCAGCTGGCGTCCAGCCGTTCACACTCTTCAGCGGTATAAATGCGTACTGACAATGGGTCAGAAGCAAGCTGCATCGGTTCGGCAAGGCCTTCCTGATAATCAGCCAGTTTTTCCAGCCACATCAACGCATTGTAGATATCTTCCCGCTCAAATCCCGCATCGGTAAGATCCTGTGTCAACTTGTCCTGATCCACTCGCATTTCTGCTTCGTTATGGATGTAAGTCTCAAACAAATACATCAGTACGTCGAACATGGCATGCCCTCCTTAATCGGACATAGCCGCCGGGTACAGCTGCGATCCACCCTGCTAACTCCAGTTCGAGTAGCTGTGCTACCGTTACTGGCACAGGTTGGCCGGCACGTTCAGCGACAACGTCAACAGGTGTTACCTCATCTCCTACGTTAGCCAGGAGCTTGGGAAATGGCAATGCCACCTTTCCCTGATCTGATGAATATTGTCGCTTTTCGGGATCTTCCTGCAGCCATTGCAGCCCATATTGCAAATTTTCAAGAATGTCCCCGACTTCCGTTACCGGTGTTGCCCCCTGCTTAATCAGCCAGTGCGGTCCCTCGCATCCCGGATTACCTATCGGGCCGGGCAAAGCGAAGACTTCTCGTCCCTGTTCGAGCGCACACCGTGCCGTGACCAGCGAACCGCTTCGCCGCGCGGCTTCGACCACCAGCACGCCTTTGCTAAGGCCGCTGATGATTCGATTACGACGCGGAAAGTTTGCCGGTCGGGGCTGCGCGGAAAGCGGAAACTCAGACACTATCGCGCCGTCAGACTCAATAAGCCGCATCGCCAATGCCTGATGCCGACGCGGATAAATACTAAAAAGACCGTTTCCCAGCACCGCGACACTTCGTCCTTTTACTGACAGCGCCGCGCTGTGGGCAACGCCGTCAATACCACAGGCCAGCCCGCTGGTGATCGTGAAACCACTTTGTGAAAGTTGTTCGCACAGGATTTTCCCCCACCGCTCGCCGTACCATGACGGCGCACGACTGCCTACCACCGCCAGCTGAACGGTATTAAGCGTCTCGGGGTTACCTTTTATGAATAATGCTCCGGGATAATCAGGGATTGTGCGGAGCAAAGGGGGATAAAGGGGATGGTTGGCCGTTAATAAATGATGACCCGGCTGCTCAAGCCATACCAGGCTACGTTCCAGCTCACTCTCATTGAGCGCAACGAACCGTTCAGCCTGCTTTGCTGTCAAACCAGTGTTTCTCAGAACAAGCGTGTCGATGCCTTCCTGCCTCTGCAGTCGTGCAGCCGCTTCCACCATGACATCACCACACAAAGAACCTGTGTGCATGAGCCGTAGCCAAATCTCGGTAGATGTCATCCTTTCCCCTGCCATAAGCGGTCTCCGCAATCATTGCGATTGGTCACTGATGCTGTCAATCGATGGGGGATTTGTCTAGAATAGAGGGAGTATTCTTATCAACTCCTGAACACGACTCTGGAAATTTATGGCAGTTTTGCAAGTATTACATATTCCGGACGAGCGCCTTCGCATCGTCGCTGAACCGGTTAAAGAAGTGAATGCAGAAATCCAGCGTATCGTTGATGATATGTTCGATACCATGTACGCCGAAGAAGGCATTGGCCTGGCGGCAACGCAGGTGGACATTCACAAGCGTATTATCGTGATCGACGTTTCTGAGAATCGCGATGGTCGTCTGGTGCTGATCAACCCAGAGCTGCTTGAAAAGAGTGGCGAAACCGGTATTGAGGAAGGCTGTCTGTCTATTCCAGAACAGCGTGCGTTAGTGCCGCGTGCTGAGAAAGTGAAAATTCGCGCTCTGGATCGTGACGGTAATCCGTTCGAACTGGAGGCAGACGATCTGCTGGCGATTTGTATTCAGCATGAGATGGATCACCTGGTCGGTAAACTGTTTATCGATTATCTCTCGCCGCTGAAACAGCAGCGTATTCGTCAGAAAGTAGAGAAACTGGATCGTTTGCGTTCTCGCGCATAACGTCCCACCGGATACAAGGATCATCGTGTCTAAATCACTACGTATTATCTTCGCGGGAACCCCTGATTTTGCAGCGCGTCATCTTGACGCGCTGTTATCGTCTGGTCACCAGGTTGTTGGCGTCTTTACCCAACCGGACCGTCCTGCTGGTCGCGGCAAAAAACTGATGCCGAGCCCGGTCAAGGTGCTGGCAGAAGAGCATGGGCTTCCTGTTTTTCAGCCCGCATCGCTGCGCCCGCAGGAAAATCAGCAGCTGGTTGCTGACCTGAATGCCGACGTAATGGTGGTGGTGGCTTACGGTTTAATTTTGCCAAAAGCCGTGCTTGATATGCCGCGTCTGGGTTGTATCAACGTTCATGGGTCCCTGCTCCCACGCTGGCGTGGTGCAGCACCTATCCAGCGCGCGCTGTGGGCGGGTGATGCCGAAACGGGCGTGACCATCATGAAGATGGACGTAGGTTTAGACACCGGCGACATGCTCTATAAACTGGCCTGCCCCATTACGTCAGACGATACCAGCGCCACGCTGTATGACAAACTGGCAGAGCTTGGCCCACAAGGGCTCATCGAGACGCTTCAGCAGCTTGCTGACAATACGGCAAAACCAGAAGTTCAGGACGACGCGCTGGTAACCTACGCCGAAAAGCTGAGCAAAGAAGAAGCGCGGATCGACTGGTCCCTGTCAGCCGCTCAACTTGAACGTTGCATTCGCGCTTTTAATCCGTGGCCGATGAGCTGGTTGGAAATTGATGAGCAGCCAGTAAAAGTCTGGAAAGCCTCCGTCATTAGCGGTGCGACTACGGCGGAACCCGGTACGATTATTGATGCCAGCAAGAACGGCATCCAGGTGGCGACTGCGCAAGGTATTTTGAATCTTGAATCGCTCCAACCGGCCGGTAAGAAAGCCATGAGTGCTCAGGATCTACTAAATTCCCGTCGCGAATGGTTTATCCCTGGCAATCGCCTTGCCTGAGCAAATTTATTCTTAAGGCCCGGTGTTTCCGGGCATTTTTATTTTTACGGTTATGAAAAAACAAAATCTACGCAGTATGGCGGCCCAGGCCGTCGAGCAGGTTATCGAGCAGGGCCAGTCACTGAGCAACGTCCTGCCTCCCCTGCAGCAAAAAGTCTCTGATAAAGATAAAGCCCTGCTTCAAGAGCTCTGCTTTGGCGTCCTGCGCACACTCTCTCAGCTTGAGTGGTTGATTAACAAGCTGATGTCCCGCCCAATGACGGGCAAGCAGCGCACCGTACATTATTTAATTATGGTGGGTTTTTATCAGCTTCTTCATACCCGCATCCCACCTCATGCCGCGCTGGCAGAGACGGTGGAAGGTGCCGTTGCGATTAAACGTCCTCAGCTGAAAGGGCTGATCAACGGCGTATTGCGTCAGTTCCAGCGACAGCAGGACGAGCTTCTGGCTGAATTTGCCCAAAATGAAGCGCGCTTCCTGCATCCGGACTGGCTGTTGAAGCGCCTGAAAAAAGCTTATCCGCAGCAGTGGCAGGACATTGCCGATGCCAACAACCAGCGTCCGCCAATGTGGTTACGCGTGAATCGTAATCACCACACCCGTGACGCATGGCTGGCATTACTCGAAGACGCTGGAATGAGCGGCTTCACCCATGACGCATACCCTGATGCCGTGCGCTTAGCATCGCCTGCACCGGTACATGCATTACCCGGTTTTGATGAAGGCTGGGTAACCGTACAGGATGCCTCTGCTCAGGGTTGCATGACCTGGCTCGAACCTAAAAACGGTGAGCAGATTTTGGATCTCTGCGCCGCACCAGGGGGCAAAACGACGCATATTCTTGAAGTGGCTCCGCAGGCCAGCGTGATGGCAGTGGACGTTGATGAGCAACGTCTTTCACGCGTCTACGACAACCTCAAGCGCCTGGGCATGAAGGCACAGGTTAAGCAAGGCGATGGACGCAAACCCGCAGAATGGTGTGGCGAAGCACAATTCGATCGCATTTTGCTGGATGCCCCCTGCTCTGCAACTGGCGTGATTCGTCGTCATCCGGATATCAAGTGGCTGCGTCGCGATCGTGATATTAGTGAGCTTGCCCAACTGCAATCCGACATCCTTGACGCCATCTGGCAGCATCTCAAACCCGGCGGCACGCTGGTCTATGCAACCTGTTCAGTACTGCCGGAAGAAAACAGTCAGCAAATCGCGGCCTTCCTTAAACGAACCCCGGACGCGGCGCTGCACGATACGGGAACGCCTGAATGCCCGGGTCAGCAGAATCTGCCGGGTGCAGAAGAAGGTGATGGCTTCTTTTACGCTAAGCTAATCAAAGAGTGATGTTGAGAACAGGTCACGAGAGATGAAGATTATCATTCTGGGCGCAGGACAGGTTGGTGGAACGCTGGCGGAAAATCTGGTTGGCGAAAACAACGATATCACCATCGTGGATACCAACGGCGATCGCCTGCGTGTTTTACAGGACAAATTTGACCTGCGCGTTGTGCAGGGTCATGGTTCGCACCCGCGCGTTCTTCGTGAGGCGGGCGCTGACGATGCCGACATGCTGGTTGCGGTGACCAGTTCTGACGAAACCAATATGGTGGCCTGTCAGGTGGCCTACTCGCTTTTTAACACGCCAAACCGAATCGCGCGCATCCGCTCTCCGGACTATGTCCGCGATGCTGAGAAACTGTTTAATTCAGAAGCAGTTCCTATTGACCATCTTATCGCGCCAGAACAGCTGGTGATCGACAATATCTACCGTCTGATCGAATATCCGGGCGCCCTGCAGGTGGTGAACTTTGCCGAAGGTAAAGTGAGCCTGGCCGTCGTTAAGGCCTATTACGGCGGCCCGTTGATTGGCAACGCGTTGTCCACCATGCGCGAGCATATGCCGCATATTGATACGCGCGTCGCGGCTATTTTCCGCCACGACAGACCTATCCGCCCGCAGGGCTCTACGATTGTCGAAGCCGGGGACGAAGTCTTCTTTATTGCGGCTTCACAGCATATTCGTGCGGTGATGAGTGAACTTCAGCGTCTCGAAAAACCCTATAAACGCATTATGCTGGTCGGCGGCGGCAATATTGGTGCCGGTCTGGCACACCGGCTTGAAAAAGATTACAGCGTAAAATTGATCGAACGCGATCAGCAGCGAGCGGCTGAACTGGCGGAAAAACTGCAAAATACGATCGTATTTTATGGCGATGCGTCAGATCAGGAGTTGCTGGCTGAAGAGCATATTGATCAAGTTGATCTTTTTATTGCCGTCACCAACGACGACGAAGCGAATATAATGTCCGCCATGCTCGCGAAACGTATGGGGGCAAAGAAGGTCATGGTGCTTATCCAGCGCAAAGCCTATGTTGATCTGGTTCAGGGCAGCGTCATTGATATTGCCATTTCGCCGCAGCAGGCGACAATTTCCGCGTTACTGAGCCATGTGCGTAAAGCGGATATTGTTGGGGTATCATCGCTTCGTCGCGGGGTAGCGGAAGCCATTGAAGCCGTAGCGCACGGAGATGAAACTACATCACGCGTCGTGGGCCGTTCGATAGACGAAATTAAGCTGCCACCGGGCACCATTATTGGTGCTGTCGTGCGCGGGAATGATGTCATGATTGCCAATGATAATTTGCGCATTGAGCAAGGCGATCACGTTATTATGTTCCTTACCGATAAAAAGTTTATTACCGACGTCGAACGTTTATTCCAGCCAAGCCCATTCTTCCTTTAATGTGTCGGGTGCTCTCAATGGGGTACCCGCTCTTTATCCTTCTCATTTCTGTGCCTTTTATTTTGCATAACGTTTAATTATCACGAATGGCAATTAGCTAATCATTTGTTAAACTTATAGTCGTCAGCTGGCACAAGGAGAACAAAATGAGTTTTATTAAAGAATTTCGCGAATTTGCGATGCGCGGAAACGTGGTGGATTTGGCAGTGGGTGTCATTATTGGTGCAGCATTCGGCAAGATTGTTTCATCATTAGTGGCCGACATTATCATGCCACCTTTAGGGTTGCTGATCGGGGGCATTGATTTCAAACAGTTCGCTTTCACGTTGCGTGAAGCACAGGGTGATGTACCGGCAGTCGTGATGCACTACGGTGTATTTATTCAGAACGTATTTGATTTCGTGATTGTAGCGTTTGCCATTTTTATGGCTATAAAGCTGATCAATAAACTCAACCGTAAAAAAGAAGAGCCGGCAGCAGCGCCTGCACCGACAAAAGAAGAAGTGCTGCTGAGTGAGATTCGCGATCTGTTAAAAGAGCAGAACAAGCGCGTTTAATCAGAAGCTTAAAGCAGGAAGGCCAGTGGTAAATAAGCGATTCGCTTGTTTGCCACTGGCCTCCCAGCTACCCCGTTTTGCATGCTTGCCTTTACGCAGATAACTTCCTTTCCCTTTTTTATTCTTCTCAACGCGCTGTCTGAATAGCGGGTCATGGAGTAGTGCCTCAATGGCATTGTCTTTAATCTGTCCTTTCGTGTGCTGATAGCGGCTCATAAATTCTCCTGAGCATGGTTTATGTCGACGGGAGTCTAGACCCGGTTGGACTAAAAATCAACAGTCCTCGGTTTTCCCACTGGCCCCCTGTTCAAGGGCTTCCAGAATGGAACAATAAATACTGCTGTGGGCCGTGCCACAACAAGCATCATTCAGCCTTTGCAGAGAGCGCTGCATGGTTTGCAATTCCTGAATGCGTGCTTCAACTTCATCCAACCGGGCCTGCACAATGCTTTTCGACTCCTGACAGGTGTGATGTGCCGGATCGATGCGGATCGATAATAACTCGCGGATCGAATCTAATGTGAAACCGAGCTGGCGCGCATACCGAATAAACCGCAGGCGCTGCAGATCGTTATCGGTATAAAGTCGGAAGCCACCTTCAGTACGAACTTCATGATCGATCATCTGCTGCTTTTCGTAATATCGGATGGTATCCGGTGTGACGTTCGCGAGCTTCGCAAGTTCACCGATACGGTACATAACTACTCCTCGTTTATTTTCCGCAACAAGCGTTCACCGTATTCACCGTGCAGAAAGTCAGTGTTCATTCCTGCCTGACGCAGTTTAAGTTCAAGCAGGGCGAGGCGGCGGCTAATTTCAGAATGTCGCGGATCGTCCTGACGGATCCCTTTTAGCAGATCGACAAGTTCAACAGCCTCTCTGCGCTGTTCGAGTTCAGGAGGGAGACAGCCTGCATTCTTTAGTAAACGGTATCCCGCGCGTAATTCAGGCGCAATATGCGAGTCATCGTCAAGCATAAGGGGTTCGCCGCATCCCGGAAGATCGTCGAATTCACCTTTTTTTTGGGCATCACGAATATGGCGTTCTGCCCACTGGTCAAGCAGCCACATTACCCGCTCCAGAGGATGAACAGAATTGATACAGATATTGTAGAGAAGTGGGGATATCGCGGATATAAAAAAACCCGCCGGAGCGGGTTTTTTTACGTTACTGCAGATTACTCTGCAGCAGCTTCTGCTTTCTCTGAACGATCAACCAGCTCGATGTAAGCCATCGGCGCGTTGTCGCCTGCACGGAAGCCACACTTCAGAATGCGAGTGTAACCACCGGCACGGCTCGCGAAACGCGGGCCCAGTTCGTTAAACAGTTTTGCCACGATCTCGTTATCACGAGTACGGGCGAATGCCAGACGACGATTAGCAACGCTGTCAGTCTTGGCAAGAGTAATCAGCGGCTCAACTACGCGACGCAGCTCTTTCGCTTTAGGCAGGGTCGTCTTGATGATCTCATGACGAACCAGTGAACCTGCCATGTTGCGGAACATAGCCTGGCGATGGCTGCTGTTGCGGTTCAGTTGACGACCACTCTTACGATGGCGCATGACCTTATCCTTCTCAGTAAAACCTTAACCTGTGATCCGGTTACTCGTCAGCAATGCTTGCCGGTGGCCAGTTTTCCAGGCGCATGCCCAGAGACAGACCACGTGAAGCCAGCACGTCTTTAATCTCGGTAAGAGATTTTTTACCCAGGTTCGGCGTTTTCAGCAACTCAACCTCGGTACGCTGTACCAGATCACCGATATAGTGGATAGCTTCTGCCTTGAGGCAGTTAGCAGAGCGGACAGTCAATTCGAGATCGTCAACAGGGCGCAGCAGGATCGGATCGAATTCTGGTTTCTCTTCTTTCACTTCCGGCTGACGAACATCACGTAAGTCAACGAAAGCTTCCAGTTGTTCTGCCAGGATGGTTGCCGCACGACGAATCGCCTCTTCAGGATCGATTGTGCCGTTGGTTTCCATTTCGATGACCAGCTTGTCCAGGTCGGTACGCTGTTCTACACGCGCTGCTTCAACATTGTAGGCAATACGCTCTACAGGGCTGTAGCATGCGTCGACCAGCAGACGGCCGATTGGGCGCTCATCTTCTTCCGAATGAATTCGGGCAGAAGCCGGCACATAACCACGACCGCGCTGAACTTTGATACGCATGCTAATAGCTGCGTTCTCATCGGTCAGGTGGCAGATCACGTGCTGCGGCTTGACGATTTCAACATCACCGTCGTGGGTGATGTCGGCTGCAGTCACAGGGCCAATGCCAGATTTATTCAGAGTAAGAATAACTTCATCTTTACCCTGAACTCTCACCGCCAGCCCTTTCAGGTTGAGCAGGATTTCAAGGATATCTTCCTGAACGCCTTCTTTGGTGCTGTACTCATGAAGTACACCATCAATCTCAACCTCGGTCACCGCGCAACCCGGCATCGATGAGAGCAGAATACGGCGCAGTGCGTTACCCAGAGTATGGCCAAAGCCACGCTCTAAAGGCTCAAGGGTCACCTTGGCGTGCGTCGAACTCACTTGCTCGATATCTACCAGGCGCGGTTTTAGAAACTCTGTCACAGAACCCTGCATTGTGTCCTCTCTTTGGTACTAAGCTTTACTTGGAGTAAAGCTCGACGATCAGGTGTTCGTTAATGTCCGCAGACAGATCAGAACGTTCTGGCTGACGCTTGAACGTACCTTCCATCTTGCCAGCATCAACTTCCAGCCAGGTTGGCTTTTCACGCTGCTCAGCCAGCTCCAGAGCGGCCTTCACGCGAGATTGCTTTTTCGCTTTCTCACGAATGCTAACAACGTCATTCGCTTTAACCTGATAAGAAGCGATGTTAACAACACGACCGTTTACCATGATTGCTTTGTGGCTAACCAGCTGACGTGATTCAGCACGAGTAGCGCCGAAGCCCATACGGTATACAACGTTGTCCAGACGACCTTCCAGCAGAGCCAGCAGGTTTTCACCTGTGTTGCCTTTCAGACGTGCTGCTTCTTTATAGTAGTTACGGAACTGACGCTCCAGCACACCGTACATACGGCGAACTTTTTGCTTTTCACGCAACTGCACACCATAGTCAGACAGACGCGGTTTACGCGCACCGTGCTGGCCAGGAGCTTGTTCAATTTTACACTTGGTATCGATCGCGCGAACGCCAGACTTAAGGAATAAGTCGGTGCCCTCACGACGGCTCAGCTTGAGCTTAGGACCCAAATATCTTGCCATTTTCTATCTCCAACTAACCTAAAAAACGAGCGTTATACGCGACGTTTTTTCGGCGGACGACAACCGTTATGAGGGATCGGAGTCACATCAGTAATATTAGTGATGCGGAAACCAGCGGCGTTCAGAGCGCGAACAGTAGATTCACGACCCGGACCCGGACCTTTAACCATAACTTCCAGATTCTTGATGCCGTATTCTTTTACGGCTTCTGCGCAACGCTCTGCTGCAACCTGAGCTGCGAACGGAGTGGATTTGCGAGAACCACGGAAACCGGAACCACCGGCTGTTGCCCAACCCAATGCGTTACCCTGACGATCAGTAATAGTAACGATGGTGTTGTTGAAAGAAGCATGGATATGAGCCACGCCGTCAGAGACTTGTTTTCTTACACGTTTACGTGCACGAACTGGTGCCTTTGCCATTATTCAATCACCCCGATTATTTCTTGATCGGTTTGCGCGGACCCTTACGGGTACGTGCGTTGGTCTTAGTACGCTGACCGCGCACTGGCAGACCACGACGATGACGCAAACCGCGATAGCAACCAAGATCCATCAGGCGCTTGATGCTCATGCTGATTTCACGGCGCAGATCACCTTCAACGACAAATTTGGCAACTTCGTCACGCAGCGTGTCGATTTGTTCTTCAGACAGCTCACTGATCTTAACATCTTCAGCGATACCCGCTGCAGCCAGAATGGCTTTAGAACGGGTCTTGCCGATGCCGTAGATCGAAGTTAATGCGATCACAGCATGTTTCTGATCAGGAATGTTAATGCCTGCTATACGGGCCACTATGCACTCCTACTATTTAATATGTACGCACCATGCTGAAAAGCCCGTTTTCAGGATACTCAAATGGAAACGTACAGACATACAAAAGATTGGCTGGCTAATCTAGCCAGCTCAACCCAACTTTGCAAGAAAAATATGCGAAATAATCAGCCTTGGCGCTGTTTATGCTTCGGCTCGGCACTGCAAATCACACGGATGACACCATCACGCTTAACGATTTTGCAGTTACGGCATAATTTCTTGACGGAAGCACGAACTTTCATTTTTACTCTCCGTAACTTCTCAGGCGACCAATTAGCGGCCGTAGCCTTTCAGGTTCGCCTTCTTCAATGCAGACTCATACTGACTGGACATCATCAGAGTTTGCACTTGAGCCATAAAGTCCATAATCACGACAACAACGATAAGCAGTGAGGTTCCACCGAAGTAGAACGGTACTTTCATTGCATCACGCATGAACTCCGGGATCAGGCAGATAAAAGTAATATAGAGCGCACCAACCAAAGTCAGGCGGGTCATTACTTTATCGATATACTTCGCCGTTTGCTCTCCCGGACGAATTCCTGGTACAAATGCACCGGACTTCTTCAGGTTATCTGCTGTTTCACGCGGGTTGAAGACCAACGCCGTGTAGAAGAAACAGAAGAAGATGATCGCAGACGCATAGAGTAACACATAAAGTGGTTGCCCAGGCTGCAAATACAGCGAAATTGTTGTCAGCCAGTTCCAACCAGTACCGCCCCCGAACCATGACGCGATGGTTGCCGGGAACAGAATAATACTGGAAGCGAAGATAGCCGGGATAACCCCCGCCATGTTCACTTTCAGCGGTAAATGTGTGCTCTGTGCAGCATAGACACGACGACCTTGCTGACGCTTAGCGTAGTTCACCACAATGCGGCGTTGACCACGTTCAACGAAGACAACAAAGAACGTCACTGCAAATACTAATACTGCAACCAACAGCAACAGGAGGAAGTGCAGGTCGCCTTGACGCGCTTGCTCGATAGTGTGGGCGATGGCTGGCGGGAGGCCCGCAACAATACCGGCGAAGATAATGATTGAGATACCGTTACCGATACCACGCTCAGTAATCTGTTCGCCGAGCCACATCAGGAACATTGTCCCTGTGACCAGACTTACAACAGCGGTGAAGTAGAATGCAAAGCCCGGGTTTAACACCAGGCCCTGCATACCAGGCATATTCGGAAGACCGGTAGCAATACCGATCGACTGGAATATTGCCAGCACCAGAGTACCGTAACGGGTGTACTGACTAATCTTACGACGTCCAGACTCCCCTTCTTTCTTCAACTCTGCCAGGGCCGGATGAACGACCGTCAGCAGCTGGATAATAATCGATGCCGAAATGTACGGCATAATACCCAGTGCGAAGATAGAAGCACGGCTGAGAGCACCACCAGAGAACATGTTGAACATTTCAATGATGGTGCCTCGCTGTTGCTCAAGCAGTTTGGCAAGTACAGCGGCATCGATACCAGGGATCGGAATAAAAGAGCCAATACGGAACACAATCAGCGCGCCGATAACAAACAGCAGTCTGCGTTTCAGCTCGCCAAATCCACCTTTGGCACTTTGAAAATCTAATCCCGGTTGCTTAGCCATCTGCTACTTATTCCTCAATTTTACCGCCAGCAGCTTCGATAGCAGCACGAGCACCTTTAGTAACACGCAGGCCACGAACAGTTACCGGAGTAGAAACTTCACCAGCCAGGATCACTTTCGCGAACTCGATCTGGATACCGATAATGTTTGCTGCTTTCAGCGTGTTCAGGTCTACAACGCCGCCTTCAACTTTCGCCAGGTCAGACAGACGGATTTCCGCCGTGATCGCTGCTTTGCGAGAGGTGAAGCCGAACTTCGGCAGACGACGGTACAGTGGCATCTGGCCACCCTCGAAACCGCGACGTACGCCACCGCCAGAACGAGAGTTCTGACCTTTGTGACCACGACCACCGGTTTTGCCGAGGCCAGAACCGATACCACGACCCAGGCGTTTACCCGCCTTTTTAGAGCCTTCGGCCGGAGACAGAGTATTTAAACGCATCTCTTACTCCTCAACTTTAACCATGAAGTAAACCGCGTTGACCATACCACGAACAGCAGGAGTATCCTCGCGCTCAACGGTATGACCAATACGACGCAGACCCAGGCCAAGCAGCGTTGCCTTGTGTTTCGGCAGACGACCGATTGCACTGCGGGTTTGAGTGATTTTAATAGTCTTTGCCATGGTCAATTACCCCAGAATTTCTTCAACGGATTTACCACGCTTGGCAGCGACCATTTCTGGAGAATTCATATTTTCCAGGCCATCAATAGTTGCACGAACCACGTTGATCGGGTTGGTGGAACCATATGCTTTAGCCAGAACGTTATGAACCCCAGCAACTTCCAGAACGGCGCGCATTGCACCACCGGCGATGATACCGGTACCTTCTGAAGCTGGCTGCATGAATACACGAGAACCCGTGTGAACACCTTTAACTGGGTGCTGCAGGGTGCCGTTGTTCAGCGCGACGTTAATCATGTTGCGACGGGCTTTTTCCATCGCTTTCTGGATCGCTGCTGGAACTTCACGCGCTTTACCGTAACCAAAACCAACGCGACCGTTACCATCGCCTACTACAGTCAGAGCTGTGAAGGAGAAAATACGACCACCTTTAACGGTTTTAGATACGCGGTTTACCGCGATCAGCTTTTCCTGCAGTTCGCCAGCCTGTTTTTCGATGTGAGCCATCTTACACCTCTACCTTAGAACTGAAGGCCAGCTTCACGGGCAGCATCTGCCAGTGCCTGGACACGACCATGATATTGGAACCCGGAACGGTCAAAGGAAACATTGCTGATGCCTTTTTCCAGAGCGCGTTCAGCAACAGCTTTACCTACAGCTGCAGCGGCGTCTTTGTTACCGGTGTACTTCAATTGTTCTGAGATAGCTTTTTCTACAGTAGAAGCAGCTACCAGAACTTCAGAACCGTTCGGTGCAATTACCTGTGCGTAAATATGACGCGGGGTACGATGTACCACCAGGCGAGTTGCACCCAGCTCTTTGAGCTTGCGGCGTGCGCGGGTCGCACGACGGATACGAGCAGATTTCTTATCCATAGTGTTACCTTACTTCTTCTTAGCCTCTTTGGTACGCACGACTTCGTCGGCGTAACGAACACCCTTGCCTTTGTAAGGCTCAGGACGACGGTAGGCGCGCAGATCTGCTGCAACCTGACCGATCAGCTGTTTATCAGCGCCTTTCAGCACGATTTCAGTCTGAGTCGGGCATTCTGCAGTGATACCGGCCGGCAGCGGATGCTCAACAGGGTGTGAGAAGCCCAGAGACAGGCCTACTGCATTCCCTTTGATAGCTGCACGATAACCTACACCAACCAGCTGAAGCTTTTTAGTGAAGCCTTCGGTAACACCAACAACCATTGAGTTCAGCAGGGCACGCGCGGTACCAGCCTGAGCCCAACCATCCACGAAACCATCACGTGGACCGAAGGTCAGAGCATTATCTGCATGTTTAACTTCAACAGCTTTGTTGAGGGTACGAGTCAGCTCGCCGTTTTTACCTTTGATCGTAATAACCTGACCGTCGATTTTTACATCAACGCCGGCAGGAATAACGACCGGTGCTTTAGCAACACGAGACATTCTTTCCTCCGATTAGGCTACGTAGCAGATAATTTCGCCACCAAGACCAGCCTGGCGCGCTGCACGATCAGTCATAACACCTTTAGAGGTAGAAACAACTGCGATACCAAGACCAGCCATAACTTTTGGCAGCTCATCTTTTTTCTTATAGATGCGCAGGCCTGGGCGGCTGACACGCTGAATGCTTTCTACAACAGCTTTACCCTGGAAATACTTGAGAGTAAGTTCCAGTTCCGGCTTGGTGTCGCCTTCAACTTTAAAATCTTCGATAAAACCTTCTTCCTTCAGCACGTTGGCAATTGCCACTTTCAGCTTGGCGGAAGGCATGGTGACCGCAACTTTGTTCGCGGCCTGACCGTTACGGATACGGGTCAGCATATCCGCGATCGGATCTTGCATGCTCATCTGTCTTTACTCCCGTGATTCAATTGGTAATTACCAGCTAGCCTTTTTCAAGCCTGGCACTTCACCGCGCATGGCGGCTTCACGCAGTTTGATACGGCTCAACCCAAACTTGCCCACATAACCATGTGGACGACCTGTTTGACGACAGCGGTTACGCTGACGAGACGGGCTGGAATCACGCGGCAGAGACTGCAGCTTGAGAACCGCATTCCAACGATCTTCGTCGGAAGCGTTCACATCAGAAATGATCGCTTTCAGTTCAGCGCGTTTAGCGAAGAATTTATCAGCTAAAGCTACGCGCTTTACTTCGCGTGCTTTCATTGATTGCTTAGCCATTCAGTAACCCTACCTTACTTGCGGAACGGGAAGTCAAAGGCAGCCAGCAGAGCACGGCCTTCTTCGTCAGATTTCGCAGTAGTGGTAATGGTAATATCCAAACCACGCACGCGGTCGACTTTATCGTAGTCGATTTCTGGGAAGATGATCTGCTCACGGACACCCATGCTGTAGTTACCACGACCGTCGAAAGACTTAGCGGACAAGCCACGGAAGTCACGGATACGTGGAACAGCAATAGTGATCAGGCGCTCAAAGAACTCCCACATGCGTTCGCCACGCAGAGTTACTTTACAGCCGATCGGATAGCCCTGACGGATTTTGAAGCCTGCAACAGATTTGCGTGCTTTGGTGATCAGCGGTTTTTGACCGGAGATTGCTGTCAGGTCAGCTGCTGCGTTATCCAGCAGTTTCTTGTCAGCGATCGCTTCACCAACACCCATGTTCAGGGTGATCTTCTCGACCCGAGGGACTTGCATGACAGAATTGTAGTTAAACTCGGTCATGAGTTTCTTAACTACTTCGTCTTTGTAGTAATCATGCAGTTTCGCCATCGTACTACTCCAAATTACTTGATAGTTTCGCTGTTAGACTTGAAGAAACGGACTTTTTTACCGTCTTCGAATCTAAAGCCTACACGGTCAGCCTTGCCGGTAGCCGCATTGAAGATTGCAACGTTAGAAACCTGAATAGCAGCTTCTTTTTCAACGATGCCACCTGGTTGGTTCAGGGCCGGAACCGGCTTCTGATGTTTCTTAACCAGGTTGATACCTTCAACGACAAGTTTGCCGGAAGACAGAACATTTTTTACTTTACCGCGTTTACCTTTATCTTTACCGGTTAACACGATAACTTCGTCATCACGACGGATTTTCGCTGCCATGATTCGCTCCTTAGAGTACTTCTGGTGCCAGAGAGATAATTTTCATGAACTTCTCAGTACGAAGTTCACGAGTTACCGGCCCAAAGATACGCGTGCCGATAGGCTGCTCGCTGTTATTGTTTAAAATAACGCATGCATTACCATCGAAGCGAATGACAGAACCGTCAGGGCGACGAACACCCTTCTTGGTGCGCACCACTACCGCCTTCAGCACATCACCTTTTTTGACCTTACCACGTGGAATTGCTTCTTTGATGGTGATCTTGATGATGTCGCCTACGCCTGCGTAGCGACGGTGCGAGCCACCCAGAACCTTGATACACATTACGCGACGTGCACCGGAGTTGTCGGCGACGTTCAGCATAGTCTGTTCTTGGATCATTTTAGTGCTCCGCTAATGTCAACTACTACCTGAGACTCTAAAATCAGAGCCGTTAAAAAGCCCCATATCGAGGGCGCGGCATTATAACACCGCTTCTGCAATATGGGTAGAAAAAATAAACGGCTCATCGCTGAGCCGTTTATTCGTATTGAGAAGGCGTACTGTATTACAGAACCGCTTTCTCTACAACGCGAACCAGCGTCCAGGACTTAGTCTTGGACAGTGGACGGCATTCACGGATTTCAACCTTGTCGCCGATACCACATTCGTTGTTCTCGTCATGTACGTGCAGTTTGGTCGTACGCTTGATGAATTTACCGTAGATCGGGTGTTTCACAATACGTTCGATAGCTACAACAATGGATTTCTCCATTTTGTCGCTAACAACACGACCTTGCAGAGTACGGATTTTATCGGTCATTACGCACCCGCCTTCTGAGTCAGTAAAGTCTTAACGCGTGCAACATTGCGACGCACTTGCTTCAGCAGGTGAGTCTGTTGCAGCTGGCCACTTGCAGCCTGCATACGCAGGTTGAACTGCTCACGCAGCAGGTTCAGCAGCTCAGCGTTCAGCTCTTCAACGCTTTTTTCACGCAGCTCTTTTGCTTTCATTACATCACCGTCTTAGTTACAAAGGTGGTTTTGATAGGCAGTTTCGCTGCTGCCAGGCCGAAGGCTTCACGGGCCAGCTCTTCCGGAACACCGTCCATTTCATACAGGACTTTGCCCGGTTGGATCAAGGCAACCCAGTACTCCACGTTACCTTTACCTTTACCCATACGAACTTCCAGCGGCTTCTCGGTGATCGGTTTGTCCGGGAATACACGGATCCAGATCTTACCTTGACGCTTAACTGCACGGGTCATTGCACGACGTGCTGCTTCGATCTGACGTGCAGTCAGACGACCACGGCCAACAGCTTTCAGACCGAAAGTGCCGAAGCTAACATCCGTACCCTGCGCCAGACCACGGTTGCGGCCTTTGTGCACTTTACGGAATTTTGTACGCTTTGGTTGTAACATCAGCGACGCTCCTTATTTACGGCCTTTACGCTGCTGCTTTTTAGGTTGAGCAGCCGGTTTTTCCGGTTGTTCAACAGCAGCCATACCACCCAGGATCTCACCTTTGAAGATCCATACCTTAACGCCGATTACACCGTAAGTGGTGTGCGCTTCAGAGGTGTTGTAGTCGATGTCAGCACGCAGAGTGTGCAGCGGTACGCGACCTTCACGGTACCATTCGGTACGTGCGATTTCCGCGCCGCCCAGACGGCCGCTAACTTCAACTTTGATACCTTTAGCGCCCAGACGCATTGCGTTCTGTACAGCACGCTTCATAGCACGACGGAACATAACACGACGTTCCAGCTGTGAAGTGATGCTGTCAGCAACCAATTTAGCGTCCAGTTCAGGCTTACGAACTTCAGCGATATTGATCTGTGCAGGAACGCCAGCGATATCCGCTACGACCTTGCGCAGTTTTTCTACGTCTTCGCCTTTCTTACCGATAACGATGCCAGGACGAGCAGTGTGAATAGTCACACGGATGCTCTTCGCTGGACGCTCGATAACGATACGAGATACAGACGCTTTAGCCAGTTCCTTAGTCAGGTACTGACGTACTTTAAAATCGCTGTCCAGGTTGTCAGCGAATTCTTTGGTGTTCGCAAACCAGGTAGAGTTCCATGGTTTTACAATACCCAGGCGAATACCATTAGGATGTACTTTCTGACCCATTGCTAGTCTCCAGAGTCTCAGCGATCGGACACAACCACAGTAATGTGGCTGGTGCGCTTCAGGATGCGATCTGCACGACCTTTCGCACGCGGCATAATGCGCTTCATGCTTGGGCCTTCATCTACGAAAATTTTCGCGACTTTCAGATCGTCGATGTCAGCGCCATCGTTGTGTTCAGCGTTAGCAATGGCAGATTCCAGTACTTTCTTGACCAATACCGCAGCTTTCTTGTTGGTATAGGTCAGGATGTCCAGGGCCTGCGACACTTTCTTACCGCGAATCAGGTCAGCAACAAGGCGAACCTTCTGTGCAGAAGAACGAGCATGGCGATGTTGAGCTAAAGTTTCCATCTCTTCCTCCTACCTTATTTCTTCTTCGCTTTTTTATCAGCAGCGTGGCCGCGATAAGTACGAGTCGGTGCGAATTCACCCAGTTTGTGACCAACCATTTCGTCGGTAACAAAGACTGGAACGTGCTGACGACCATTATGGACAGCGATGGTCAAACCGATCATGTTAGGAAAGATCGTTGAACGACGGGACCAAGTGCGCAGGGGCTTCTTGTCTCCGCTTTCCACCGCTTTCTCTACCTTCTTCAGCAAGTGCAGGTCAATAAAAGGACCTTTCTTGAGAGAACGTGGCATGGCTTATCCTCTAAAATTATTTGCTACGGCGACGTACGATAAATTTATCAGTACGCTTGTTGCTGCGGGTCTTCTTACCTTTGGTCTGAACGCCCCACGGAGATACCGGGTGCTTACCAAAGTTACGACCTTCACCACCACCATGTGGGTGGTCGACTGGGTTCATCGCAGTACCGCGAACGGTAGGACGAACACCACGCCAGCGTACAGCACCTGCTTTACCCAGAACGCGCAGCATATGCTCAGCATTGCCAACTTCGCCCAGAGTAGCGCGGCAGTCTGCTTCGACTTTACGCATTTCACCAGAACGCAGACGCAGGGTGACATAAGCACCATCACGCGCAACGATCTGAACGTAAGTACCCGCGGAACGCGCCAGCTGACCGCCTTTACCTGGTTTCATTTCTACGTTATGAACGGTAGAACCAACCGGGATATTGCGCATCGGCAGGGTGTTGCCTGCTTTGATTGCAGCATCAACGCCAGACTGAATCTGGTCGCCAGCTTTCAGGCCTTTAGGGGCCAGGATGTAACGGCGTTCGCCGTCTTTGTACAGAACCAGCGCGATGTTCGCGGAACGGTTCGGATCGTACTCAAGACGTTCAACAACTGCTGGGATACCGTCTTTGTTGCGTTTGAAGTCAACAATACGATAAGCCTGCTTGTGGCCACCACCGATGTGACGAGTGGTGATACGGCCATTGTTGTTACGACCACCGGATTTGCTGTTTTTTTCCAGCAACGGAGCAAAAGGTTTGCCCTTGTGCAGCTCAGGGTTAACCACTTTAACTACGTGGCGACGACCCGGAGATGTCGGTTTACATTTAACAACTGCCATTGTATTACTCCTCCGACTTACTCAGCGCCGCCAACGAAGTCCAGATTCTGGCCTTCTTTCAGGGTGACGTAAGCTTTTTTCCAGTCGCTACGACGACCGATACGCTGTCCGTGACGTTTAACTTTCCCTTTAACGACCAGGGTGTTAACGACTTCGACTTCGACTTCAAACAGTTTCTGCACAGCAGCTTTGATCTCTGCTTTGGTCGCGTCTTTAGCAACTTTGAGAACGATGGTGTTTGTTTTTTCCATCGCAGTAGACGCTTTTTCAGAAACGTGCGGTGCGCGAAGCACCTTCAGCAGACGTTCTTCACGAATCATGCCAGCATCTCCTCAACTTGCTTAACAGCATCAGCAGTCATTACGACTTTGTCGAAGGCGATCAGGCTAACCGGGTCGATACCAGTCGCATCGCGTACGTCAACCTTGTGCAGGTTACGTGCGGCCAGGAACAGGTTCTCGTCCAGCTCACCGGTGATGATCAGCACATCTTCCAGAGCCATGTCTTTCAGTTTCTGTGCCAGCAGCTTAGTTTTAGGCGCTTCAACAGAGAACTTCTCGACAACGATCAGACGATCCTGACGTACCAGTTCGGACAGGATGCTTTTCAGCGCGCCGCGGTACATCTTTTTGTTAACTTTTTGACTGTGGTCCTGTGGACGCGCAGCGAAGGTCACGCCACCTGAACGCCAGATCGGGCTCTTGATAGAACCTGAACGCGCACGGCCGGTACCTTTCTGGCGCCATGGCTTTTTGCCAGAACCAGTTACTTCAGCACGAGTCTTCTGAGCACGAGTACCCTGACGAGCACCAGCTGCATAAGCAACAACAACCTGGTGAACCAGCGCTTCGTTGAAATCACGACCGAAGGTAGTTTCGGAAACAGTCAGCGCGCTCTGCGCGTCTTTCAATACTAATTCCATTGCTATCCCCTTACGCCTTCACAGCTGGTTTAACGATCAGGTCGCTACCGGTTGCACCCGGGACCGCACCTTTAACCAGCAGCAGGTTGCGCTCAGCGTCAACACGTACTACGTCCAGGCTCTGAACGGTTACACGTTCGTTACCCAGCTGACCTGCCATTTTCTTGCCTTTGAACACTTTGCCCGGAGTCTGGTTCTGACCGATAGAACCCGGAACGCGGTGAGACAAGGAGTTACCGTGGGTAGCGTCCTGGGTACGGAAGTTCCAGCGCTTAACGGTACCAGCAAAACCTTTACCTTTAGAGGTACCGGTTACGTCAACTTTTTTAACGTCAGCAAACAGCTCAACGCTAATGTCCTGACCTACGGTGAACTCTTCGCCTTCAGCAAGACGGAATTCCCACAGACCACGGCCAGCTTCTACGCCAGCTTTAGCGAAGTGACCCGCTTCTGGTTTGGTTACACGGTTAGCTTTTTTAGCACCAGTGGTAACCTGAATAGCGCGGTAGCCATCGTTAGCCAGATCTTTAACCTGAGTAACGCGGTTTGCTTCAACTTCGATTACGGTTACTGGGATAGAAACGCCATCTTCAGTGAAGATGCGGGTCATACCCACTTTTTTACCGACTAAACCAATCATTGTTTCAACCTCTCAATCGCTCGATGACCTGATTAACCCAGGCTGATCTGCACGTCTACACCGGCAGCCAGATCCAGACGCATCAGAGCATCAACGGTTTTCTCAGTTGGCTCAACGATGTCAACCAGACGCTTGTGAGTGCGGATTTCGTACTGATCGCGCGCGTCTTTGTTAACGTGCGGAGAAATCAGAACGGTGAAGCGCTCTTTGCGGGTCGGCAGCGGGATCGGACCACGGACTTGCGCACCAGTGCGCTTAGCAGTCTCGACGATTTCCGCGGTTGATTGATCGATCAGACGATGATCAAACGCTTTAAGGCGGATACGGATTCTTTGGTTCTGCATGAGACCAGAGCTCCAATTATTTTATAAACGAAAATGATTACTCCTCAAACCCATTACGATTGATGGGAGAGTGTAACCGTTCTTACGTAGCTCCCCAATTGGGAGCATTGTTGAGTAACAAAATGAGCTACTCTGGTTCTGATTGAACCCGCCGTCAATTACGACAAGCCCGCGCATTATACGTAAATCTGGGCAAGACGCAAGTGCCGTTTAGAAATTAAGCGCCAATGTCGCAGGGTGTGTAAGAGCGCGCAACGTTTTATGAAATGTATTCTGCGGCGATGCTTTGTTTCGAGCCGCTACGCATCTCCGTTTTTTGTGCATTGCCGGACAGGCCGATTATAACGACTATGCGCTCAAACCCGTTTGAGGCCTTTTACATGCTAACCACCCTCCCCTTTCTGCTGATCTATCTTTCACTGACTGCCTTACTGGTACATGCCGATATTCGCTACGGTCTGCTTCCCGATAAATTTCTCTGCCCGCTGCTATGGGCGGGGCTGCTCTTCCAGCTTTGTATCCAACCTGATTTTCTGCCGAGTGCGGTGGCGGGTGCGATGGCCGGATATATTGCCTTTGCCGTTATTTACTGGGGCTATTGGTTTATCTGCCGGCGTGAAGGGATGGGATATGGTGATGTGAAGTACCTGGCGGCACTGGGTGCATGGCATGGCTGGTGCGTACTGCCTACGCTGGCGTTGCTCGCGGCGCTGATGGCGCTTCTTTGTATTCTTGTTTTTTCGGTAATCCGCCCTGATAAGAAGGCAATAAAAAACCCGCTGCCTTTTGGGCCATTTCTGGCAGCAGCGGGTTTATGCATAGGCTGGAAGACGTTGGTTATTCTTCCACTTTAATCTGTGACTGAAGATAGTTTTGCAGGCCGATTTTAGCAATGAGATCCAGCTCTGTTTCCAGCCAGTCAATATGCCCTTCTTCATCGGCCAGGATCTGAATCATCATATCTCGGCTGACGTAGTCATGTACGCTGTCAGCATAGGCAATGGCTTCACGGAGATCTTTGGCACCTTCAAGTTCTAGCCTGAGGTCGGAACGCAGCATCTCTTCGACATCTTCTCCGATGCCCAGCTTGCCGAGATCCTGCAGGTTTGGAATGCCTTCAAGGAATAAAATACGCTCGATATATTTATCAGCGTGTTTCATCTCATCGATAGATTCATGGTACTCAACGTCGTTTAAACGTTTGAGTCCCCAGTTTTTGAACATTCTCGCGTGAAGAAAATACTGGTTGATTGCGACAAGCTCATTTCCCAATAATTTATTGAGATAACTTATGATTTTAACATCACCTTTCATTATATAGTCCCTCCGCTTCCACTCATTGAAGCGTAGATCGGGCTACAGGGATGTCAAAGAAAAGATGGGCGCTTACGCGATCTCTTTGTATTCCGGGATCTGCATCAGCTCGTCCTGCATGATCTCTCGCGCAGCACGTACGCATTTACCGCATTGATTTCCCACCGGAACAAATTTGCGAAGCTGCTGGAATGACTGGGGCTGAAACTGGCGAACGGCCTGACGTATTTTTTTGTCGCTTACACCATTACATAAACAAACGTACATAGAAACTCCCGTTCAAATTATGCGCAAAGTGTAAGTGAGAATGGTTATGATTACAATAGCACAAACGCCAGAATGCGGGGCGAGAGCAGGCAAAAAATGCGAAATTTTGTGACGACGCCTGAGCGGTAGAAAACAAAAAAGGACGCCGAAGCGTCCTTTTTTAATTCAGGGATAATTAATTAGCCCAGAACTTTAGCAACAACGCCCGCGCCAACGGTACGGCCGCCTTCACGGATTGCGAAACGCAGACCGTCGTCCATCGCGATTGGGTGGATCAGAGTCACAACCATCTTGATGTTGTCGCCTGGCATTACCATCTCAACGCCTTCTGGCAGTTCGATGGTACCGGTCACGTCAGTAGTACGGAAGTAGAACTGTGGACGGTAGCCTTTGAAGAACGGAGTATGACGGCCGCCTTCGTCTTTGGACAGGATGTACACTTCAGATTCGAACTTGGTGTGTGGCTT
>NZ_JBMKGI010000027.1:0-23712 GCF_049238885.1 Enterobacter cloacae complex sp. BZL2005
GTTAATGTCAGTTTCAAAACGTTCACCCGAGGTGAAATCGCGCATCTGGTGATTGATTCCACCGGGCTGAAGGTCTTTGGTGAAGGCGAATGGAAAGTCAAAAAACATGGCCAGGAACGCCGTCGTATATGGCGAAAGTTGCATCTGGCAGTTGACAGCAACACACATGAAATCATCTGTGCAGACCTGTCGCTGAACAATGTGACGGACTCAGAAGCCTTCCCGGGTCTTATCCGGCAGACTCACAGAAAAATCAGGGCAGCATCGGCAGACGGCGCTTACGACACCCGGCTCTGTCACGATGAACTGCGGCGTAAGAAAATCAGCGCGCTTATCCCGCCCCGAAAAGGTGCGGGTTACTGGCCCGGTGAATATGCAGACCGTAACCGTGCAGTGGCTAATCAGCGGCTGACCGGGAGTAATGCGCGGTGGAAATGGACAACAGATTACAACCGTCGCTCGATAGCGGAAACGGCGATGTACCGGGTAAAACAGCTGTTCGGGGGTTCACTGACGCTGCGTGACTACGATGGTCAGGTTGCGGAGGCTATGGCCCTGGTACGAGCGCTGAACAAAATGACGAAAGCAGGTATGCCTGAAAGCGTGCGTATTGCCTGAAAACACAACCCGCTACGGGGGAGACTTACCCGAAATCTGATTTATTCAACAAAGCCATCACGTTTACTTATCCACTCAGCATGCCATTCATTGCTCGCTTGGGCTCGTCTATCTGCTGCATTGTAATAAAGCCTCACGGTCATGGCACATCTCCTTGTACTTCTACATCATGAATGGGTTTGGCATAGAGGGACCAAAGAAAAATACAATGATTGAGGTAAGGATAAAACAGGTTAACCAGAGCCATTCAAGTTTCCAAGGTCTGAATAATTGCCAGATAAATCCGGCCGCGATAGTGCCGCAAACAACACCACCAATTAGAGCCTCAGAAATTGTCGAGTGTTCCATTGATTTTGTTTCTCCAAAAATTACGCCATTGTGCTTTATAAAACTTCAAGCGATGCGACAGGGAATTTCATACTGAAAGAAATCACAAAAAACCTAGTTTTTTAGATAGTTAGGACTGAAAATGTAGTGGGAACTTTTTAGTGGAGTCACACATTAAATTCCCACTTTTTTTATTTTTCGAAGGACTGCATGTTGCCCATAACCAGCCTGATGGCCTCATCTAACTCAGCCTGAACTGAAGCAGGAAGACGGGCAAATTCATAGGTCACTAAGCGTTTAGACGGATCGGTTTTCTTCCGGGCAAACTGCTTTTTGTCTTCAAACTCACGTAGTTTTTCAGTTTGTACAGTTTTCACTGGCGCTGGCTTCAGCTGCTTCGAATGGCGTTTAAAAGAGTCCATAATTAGCGACTTACTTATGCTTTCAACTTTTGCTGCACTGATGTCTGCCTGAACTTTTCCGAGCAAATCAGACAGAGGCACACCTTTGCTATCTAAGTCCTCTGAAATTTTTAACAGCAGCTGGTAATCAGCAAGGGAGAGTTCATTGATAACCGGGAATAACTCGACCATTTCAGCTGGCACAGAAGCAGCTTGAAACGCGCGGGAAACGCTGGCCGGTGAGACGTCCTCTACGCGCGCAATTTCATCCTTAGACATGCCATTTGCGTACATAAATTGATATCTTTGACCTATCTCACGAAGCGTATGCTCACGCGCGGTCTGAATGTCTTTGGCAAGCTGACGAGCATCTTCAAGACTTATCTCATCTTCTGTAACCAGAATTTCGAATTTCGCGCCACTGAAGATACATGCCGCCCGGCGCCGGGAACCATCTAACACTTCAATACAACCGTCAATAACTCGGCCGATTGCTGGGAAAAATTGCTGCAGGTTGATAGTTCGCGTTATGTCGCTCACTGACTCAGGGGTTACATACCTTTGGTCGCGACCGTTAACAGCTGGATCGACAAATGTCTTCTCTTCAATATCACCATTCAAAATGGTTGAGAGGGTGAACTTGGCCTGATTACCGGACTTAAGGGTGAATACCTTCTCTGCTTCTTTGGTTTCGAGGCTACGGATAAAATCCGAGCTATCACTACCTAAAATGTTTCGCCCGCGAGCTACTATTTTTTTCTTCACGCTGATTGGCTCCTCAGGAATTCAATACGGTCAAACACAGCCTTCGTAAAATGCTCTGCTTCTGTACGCGCTTTTTTTAACGCGTCGTTGCTACCGGGATAAGATGCTGGGTTAGCACTAATAATCGTATCAAACGTTTCTCCGCAACGTTCAAAGCCATCCAGGCGTGGCAGGGAAGAGTCCAGTATGCTACTTGTGTAGACTTCACGAGCAAGGCTATGTGAAACCAGGTGATCGGGCTTGCCAGTCATTTTCGACATAAAACCAATACTGGCAGCCAGACGCGGTTCAATGCCTTCTTCTTCCAGCGTTTCCAGCATTTCAGGCAAGCGGGTAAGGTATTTCAACGTGGAATGGAAATCGACTTGCGCCGGCGGAGTAGGGGTGAGAATAAGGTCACTTGCCGCCAAACCGTTTAGTAAAAATGGATCGAGGTGCGGACCTGTATCAATCAGGATGAAATCGTAGTCATCAGCCACACGATCGATAATGATTTTGCGAAGCACTTCGTACTGGTTTACGCCCGGCAGGTGCTCGCTAACCAGCTCCTTCCATGCGCTGGCTACAAAACCATCATCGATAGAAGCCGGAATAACATCAACACCTGGAATGATGGTTGGCCGTATCACTTCGTTACGCAGGGTTTCAGCATCGACATCGTTTAGCATCGCTTGCGCGGCGGTTTCAAGAATGGAACCAATACTGTGCGTGTGATCGAGGAACATGGTGCTGGATGCCTGCGGATCAAGGTCAATAACCAGAATACGCAGATCGTGACGCAATAAATCCTGATGCACTCGCAACGCGTGCGCCAGCGTTACAGTTGATACGGTTTTGGATACGCCGCCTTTCAAGTTAACGACGAAAATAACGTAAGGCGATTGATGGATTTCACGATACTTCGGGATCTTGCGGTGGGCGTAAATATCAATAACATTCTGTACTGTAAGAGCATATTGCTCAACATTTCCGACGCGTTTCTTGTTGAAATCGTAGCCTGCATCTTCCATTTCTTTAATGGCCTGCTCCACGATGCGACGGCTTAGCTTGGGTAATTTGGCTACTGCGTTCCGGGTAAAGGTCTGGAAGTATTCTGTAAGGTTAAACTCTTTGCGTTGATCTTCAATGTCCCGGCTCATTGACTCAAGTAATATGCCAGCTCGTCGCGCTATCGAGCCTACTCCACCGTAATCTCGTTTCATTCTGTTCTCCATGATGTTTTCAATGTAGAGGACATTGATTGTACAACTCGGAGTGTACAACAAATACCATGACGTGCAAGAAATTATTGATATTGGTGTTTTTGTTGCACGTTCAGCGAGTGACTCAAAGGCTGAACGCTGATACATGTGTTTATAAATCGGTTCGGAAGTGAGCAAACAGGTGTGTTTACAAAGCGGAAACAATATGAGAGGGAATAGATGTGTTTATAAAACGGATGCTGATGCTGTGTTACCGGGAAAACAGCAAACACTCGCAGTCACTGCGGCACATATCCGCTTTACAAACACAGTCAGGCGCTTTTACTCTCCATCTTTTAAGGCTTCAGACATAGCCTTAATGTCTGGCCTAGGCGTGCGACGGGTTATGATTAAGTGCCATTCACCATCCTTTTTAACGACATCGCCATCTAAATAACCGACCGCTTTAAGCTCGTCTATAGCCTTGTTAATCACTCGATTCTGCTGGTTATTGGGTGAGGTAAGCATTAGGCGACGTTTAATACGCGCGAACGATAGTGGTATTGGTCGCTCAGGAAGGCTCTCAATGAAAGTGTATAGGGCCTGTGCTGTCCCTTTGTTCGCAAGTTGCCGGATTATAAACATCTGCAGAAGCACCTGACGGTCGAATTGATAAAGCTCCCAAAGAGACTCATCGGCGGTAAGTTCCATGATGTCGTCTTTTTCGTCCCACTTACCACGACTTAACAGACCAGATACAACACCATTCCGATCCTTTTCTGAGGCAAGCTTGATAGTTGTGCTGCGAAGACGAATAAGAGAGTCGGCCAAGCGCGTTCTGAGTCCTTTATCTTTGTCCTTTGAGCTAAACCCGCATAATGTAGCAAACTCGCTGAATGGAAGTTCAATGGTGCTGCTGTTTAAGCCATATTTCGAAAACGCGAGAATGATGCCAACCCACACCTTGAAGTCAGTCTCCATCGAAAGTCGTGGGCCGGTAATACGGATGTCTGTATAACCTTCGGCTCTTGCCAACTCTAAGCTTTGAAGTTCGTTACTCGCATCAATACTGATATTTTCTGTATCCTTTCCTTTTCGTTTTAAGGAAGGTAGAAACAGACCTAAGCGCATCAAAGCTACAGGCTGGACAGTAGCGTTTCTGGAAGGCATGAGCTTCTTATTTTCATCGATTTCTACGAGAACCGATTCAAGTGATAGATCTACACTTTTCTTATACATAAGGACTTATCCACAGTTAAAGGATCATCCACAGACACAGCATGCGTAATCCCATTTATAAACACGCGCAATCCGTTTTATAAACACATAAATCCGCTTTGTAAACACAGAATACCGATTTACAAACACAAATATCCGACTTATAAACACATGAAATGGCTGTTAGCCTATGCATGGCGCGGTTTTCAACGTACCGGGATCTGTTTGGATCATTATATGGATCTTTGCTGGATCAGATACTTGGATCTACCCGGTGGATAACTGGATAAGTTGTCCATTTAACTTCGAGCGTAAGCAGAATTTGTCCGTACAGTTCCCTGGTGCTTCCTCGCTCACTCGCGGGCTTAGCCCTGTCGTTCGGCTGCGGCGAGCACTACTGGCTCTCTCTGAAATGCAAAATTTAGCCGATCCTCACTATGGGGATATCTTTCCAGCGGGTGGTGTACGCAGGGGAGAGCATATCGCGTTTCATTTGCCACGCAGGCGCAATCCCTCGTCCGGCAAACCAGACCTGTCCCAGTCCGGAATGATTAATGCCATCGAGAACCTTCATCAGCTCAGCACTGTGAGGGCGTGGAGGGCGTTCGTCGAACAGCTGCAGCTGCGAAACGCCGGAGCCGGTGAAGTCATTCAGCATCACACCGGCTTTGGCATACCGGTGCCCGTCCTTCCAGATACGCTCCAGAGCCGTTGTGGCGGCCGCAATGATGTCCCGGGTGTCCTGGGTGGGAGTAAGCAGTTTCTCCGTGGCCACGTTGCCGTAATAAGGCTCTTTAACGGCGAACGGAGACGTTTTGATGAAAACGGAAATATGCCGGCAATACTGGCGCTCCTTGCGCAGCTTTTCTGAGGCCCGCTCTGCGTACTGACAGACAGCCTGCCGCAGCGAATCGTATTCAGTGACCTTCTCACCAAAGCTGCGGCTGCAGACTATCTGCTGCTTTGTTGGCGGTGCTTCCTCAAGCGACATGCAGCTTTCCCCGTTCAGTTCGCGCACTGTTCGCTCGAGAACGACGGAGAAATTTTTCCGGATGAAGGCCGGGTTCGTCAGGGCCAGATCGAGCGCGGTCTTAATGCCCAGAACATTGAGCTTGCGTGCAATACGGTTTCCCACGCCCCAGATCTCTTCGACCGGCTGCAGTGAAAGCAGTTTCCGCGTTCGCTGTGGATTCCCCCGGGTGAGTGCGAGCACACCACGAAACTGTTTCCACTCCTTTGAGGCCCACTGGGCTGATTTTGCGAGGGTTTTCGTTGGTCCGGCACCCACGCCAATGGTCAGACGGGTACAGTCATACACGTGCTGTCGCAGCTGCCGGCCGAAGTCCTCCAGGTCCATGCAGTGCTCCACGCCGGTCAGATCGAGGAACATCTCGTCAATCGAATACTGTTCCACCCCCGGAGCCAGTTCCTCCAGGCAGCTCATCACGCGTGCCGACATGGATGCATAAAGTTCATAGTTGCTAGAGAACGCGTATATTTTTTCCGGGTATCTTTCGTTTTTCATCTGAAACCACGGCGTACCCATTTTGATCCAGGGCTTTGCCTCGGCACTTCTCGCGATTACGCAGCCATCGTTATTGCTGAGCACCACAACCGGCTTTCCTTTCAAATCCGGGCGGAAAACACGTTCGCAGCTGGCATAAAAGCTGTTCACATCGGCCAGGGCAAACATCAGTACATCTCCCTCGGGCGGTGGATGATGTGCGTGACGACGCCAAAGATATCCAGATCGTCCGGGTCGGGATAAATCGGCGACCAGGCGGCGTTCATGGGCTGCAGCGTCAGTCGTGGCGTCAGCAGCAGCCGTTTGACCGTAAACTCCCCCTGCACGCTGGCCACAACAATATCGCCATGCCGGGGCTTCTCGGCACAGTCCACAACCAGCAGATCGCCATTGTAAAGGCTGCCGTCGGCCATGCTGTCTCCGCTGGCGCGAAGGTAGTAAGTCGCGCTCGGATGCCGTATGCAGTAATCATGGAGATCCAGATCAGATTCGACATAGTCAGCTGCAGGGCTGGGAAAACCGCAGCTGGCCAGGTCTGCAAACAACGGATGGGCCTGTGGCGGGAGTTCTTTCCCGGTGCTGAAAAACTGTAGCTTCATCTTTCCTCCTGACACTCTGATTTTACTGGTTATATATACAGTGTGCGCCGGGAGACCGGTAAAGATCAAGGGGTGAAAGTCCCCGACCATTGAAGGACCAGCAATCCACAGGGTCCCCGAGTCATGCGTTGTATACCGTGAGGTATGGGGCGAAGCGTTGACAGGGGTGTTGACAGGCCAGCCATTGAGCCACGAAATGTATATTAAATTCCCGGGTGCCGACGTTGTACTGTTTACGGAAGGCAACATCATAGGGTGCGTTACTGCGAGTGCCATATGGACCCGGCGGGGTCTGAGACCCTGGCATGTCAATACGATCTTTACGCGGGAACCGGGAGATCTCCCCTCTGACCATCTGCCAGTGCCGGAGATGGCCCGCACCGGGAAGGCGAGGAGCCGAAGCCGGTGATGTACGGAGAGGAGAAGTCGGACTCGCTCATAGTAGCTGCGAATCTGGCGAACAATCCGCAAGGAGCGGAGTCAGTGGAGCGAAGGAGCGGGGCCAAGGGAAACGCGGAACAGCCACACATGCGCCGGACGCAGAGCCGGGAAAGTATGTCACAGAGGCTGTCACGCGTGCGGGAAGCTGCGAAGCAGCGGAAGAAAGAACGGTTTACCGCATTGTTCCACCTCCTGACAGCAGAGGCACTGGAGAACGCATTCCTCTCCCTGAGCAGGAAAGCGGCTGCCGGAGTTGATGGTGTCAGGTGGAAGGACTACGCCGAAAACCTGAAGGTCAACATAGCAGATCTGCACCGGAGGCTTCATCAGGGTAGTTACAGGGCTCAGCCCGGCAGGCGGCACTACATCCCGAAAGCGGATGGAAAACAGCGCCCGCTCGGCATCGCCTCACTGGAGGACAAAATCGTCCAGTATGCGCTGGTTAAGATCCTGAATGCAGTCTACGAAAATGACTTTATGGGGTTTTCATAGGGGTCGGTTCCGGCTGAGGGCGAAATGACACCCTAAGCTTTCGGTTCCTTGGGCCAAAGATATTCGCCAGTCAGTAGAATGTGCGCCCAGCCCAATGGGGATATGTGGGGAAGAAATTCAGGGGGAACATCCAACCCTTCGTTCCGCCGCTCCGTGACGGCATGACCAAGATGGACGGTATTCCAGTAAATGATCACCGCAGTCAATAAATTGAGCCCAGCGATTCGGTAGTGCTGCCCCTCTGTCGTGCGATCGCGAATTTCCCCCTGCCTCCCGATACGGAGCGCATTTTTGAGCGCATGGTGGGCCTCTCCCTTGTTAAGACCGATCTGAGCACGCCGCTGCATGTCCGTATCCAGGATCCACTCAATAATGAAAAGGGTCCGTTCAATACGACCAACTTCACGAAGCGCAACTGCAAGGTTGTTTTGTCGTGGGTAAGAAGCGAGCTTGCGCAGGAGTTGGCTGGGCCTGATTTTGCCAGCGGTCATCGTCGCGGCACAACGGAAAATATCAGGCCAGTTCGCAACGATAAGATCCTCCCGGGCTTTTCCACCTACCAACTTGCGTAACTCCCTGGGGGTCGTATCGGGATTAAATACGTACAACCGCTTCGATGGCAGATCCCTGATTCGCAGAACGAGATTGTAGCCGAGCAGGCTACTGGCTCCGAACAAATGGTCGGTGAATCCTGCTGTATCGGCATACTGTTCGCGAACATGGCGACCGACCTCGTTCATCAGTAGTCCATCGAGAATATACGGTGCCTCGCTCACGGTCGCCGGGATCGACTGACAAGCGAATGGCGCGAACTGGTCGCTTACGTGAGTATACGCTTTGAGGCCGGGAACAGAACCATATTTGGCATTGACCATGTTCATGGCTTCGCCATGCCGCGCTGTCGGGAAAAACTGACCATCGCTCGATGCTGACGTGCCCATCCCCCAGACGCGTGACATCGGCAGTTTACCCTGCGCGGCCACCACAATTGCCAATGCCTGGTTCATGGCTTCGCTTTCAACATGCCAGCGGGCAAGGCGTGAGAGCTGCCAGTAATCATGCGTGTTTGTAGCTTCCGCCATCTTACGCAGGCCCAGATTGAGCCCTTCAGCGAGCAGGACGTTGAGCAGACCGATCCGGTCGCGACATGGAGCCCCGGTTCTCAGATGGGTAAACGCATCTGTGAAACCAAGGGCTGCATCAACTTCAAGCAGCATGTCGGTAATCCGAACGGACGGCATTCGGCGATACAGATCCAGTATGAGTGCCTCGGCACCATCCGGCACGTCTGCTGTCAACCTGTCGATCCGCAACGTTCCATCTTCTATGCTACCGTGCGGAATAGTGCCGTTACGGGCAGCCCGGGCCAGCCGCTTAAGAGCGATCGTGAGTCGCGCCTTTCTGTCTGCCAGCCAATCCTGTGGGTTGGAAGGCACGGCCAGTTTTGCATTTTCCTGCGCCGCGATCATCGGCACCAGTACCTGCTTGAGGTCACCATAGCGGCGCGAATGAGCGAGCCAGACATCTCCGGAACGAAAAGCATCCCGGAGGTGAAAGAGTACCGCCACTTCCCAAAGACGGGTATCTCCTTTTTCCTGAGCTCGTAAATGACGGTTCCATTTGGAGCTGGGTCGCAGGAAACGCCTTTCTGGCGATGCAACACCTTTCATCTCTCCGATCGACAAAGCTGCTGCTACCAATGGTCCGGCGACCGGCGCGGCTTCGAGCTTCAGACAGCGCAACATGCGGGGCGCATAACGACGAAAGCGATGGTATCCCTGCCCGACATATGCAAGAGGCTCATCGGCTAGCGTGTTGCTGAGTTGAGTCCCTGTCGCTACCAGTTGAGCGAGCCGGTCCCATGCAACCGAACTGGCGACAGCCATCTCCAGCGGGGTTCCGTCACTGCGGGCCTCAAGCAACGAAGCTCCCAGCGCGGTGAAGGTACGGATCGTATCCGTGAGTGTGGCTTTAGAGCCGGAAATTGTTTCGTCATGCTGGCGCTTCGCTTCCCGCCAGGTTTTTCCTACGATCCTGTCATGGGTTTCGACTATGGCATCAGCAATCGCCGCTTCCCACTCCACAACACAGACGGCAAGGATCGCCCAGCGGCGGTCCGAAGTGATGTCACGCAAACCGTCGGTGAAGTAGCGTTCACCCTGCCGACGCAGCCGGGCAATGCGATGGGCAGGTATGCTGGCCAAAGCACTATGATTGATATTCAGGGTACGCAGAAATTCGAGCCTGTCGAGCAAACGGTTAGCAGCAGCCGAGTTGTTACCAACCTCGAAGTTGCGAAGCCAGATGAAACGACTGATATTGCCGGCGAGCATTTCACTCAGAAGTTTGTCCAGATGATCGCGAACATCCGCTGTTAAATTTTCCGCAATCCGCGTTTCAATCCGCCGCTCAGCGGCGACCAGAGCATCCGCGCACAAGCGCTCGATAGTTGCAGGGCAAAGCCAATCCTGTTTTCCGGTCTGCGGCGCTGCCTAATGTTTTCCAGGTCATCATCGCCCAGCGTGTAGAACTTCAGTAGCGACAGTTCGTCCGTGGGCAGATCGAACAGCGCTGCTCGCTGCCGTTCGGTGAAAATATGGCGTCGTGACATACAAATTCGTCCCTTTTGAAGTATAGTCTGTTTTGGACAACAGCCAGCCCATATAAATCAGGGCGTTCCGATACAAAAATCCAGGAGGGTTCAATTGGGACATCGTGCCGCCATTTACTGCCGGGTTTCAACAGCGGATCAGTCTTGTGAACGCCAGGAATTTGATCTGCGAGCCTTCGCCGGCCGTGCCGGCTACGACGTGGTGGGAATATTTAAGGAAACAGGTTCAGGAACTAAACTCGACCGGGCCGAGCGAAAGAAAGTCCTGGCGCTTGCCCAGTCCAGACAAATTGATGCAATCCTGGTCACTGAGCTTTCCCGGTGGGGGCGCTCGACGCTCGATCTGCTCAATACGCTACGTGAACTGGAGAACTGGAAGGTTTCCGTGATAGCCATGAATGGAATGGCGTTCGATCTTTCGTCGCCGTATGGACGAATGCTGGCGACGTTTCTTTCCGGCATTGCGGAGTTTGAGCGGGATCTCATCAGCGAGCGGGTCAAGTCAGGCCTTGCTGTTGCGAAGGCACGTGGTAAGAGGCTTGGTCGTCAGGCCGGAGTGCGACCAAAATCAGACCGACTTTTGCCTAAGGTGGTTGCGATGAGGGCCGAGGGACGCAGCTATCGCTGGATCGCACGCGAGCTCGGTATCAGCAAGAATACCGTCGCTGACATCGTGCAACGACACAGAGCTAACGCTTAGGGTGTCATTTCGCCCTCAGCCGGAACCGACCCCGGCCATAACCGGGTGAACCCGTCGGTCCGCGGAATGGCCGCCGCGTAAAAGATCTCACAGCATCCGGCAAGCAATAAATATATCCAGCCCAAAACTTCTGGCCTCAGTGTTAACGAAATGCGCCATTTTGACCTGTGGTATGTCTTTTCTGACAGCCATTCGTCACCGGCATGGACGGATAATTATCCATCAGCTGCTGTTCAGGCTTTTCAGGATAATGCGGCTCAGAGCAGCATCTGTCTGCAAACGGTGTCCTGTGTAATCATTTTCCATCACTACCCGTGTCAGTTTACGTTGCCAGCTCTTACTGACAGATACTATTTACTGACACGCGGCGGATAGTAAATTTCAGCCATGTTCTGGAAACAGACTGAGCAAATTTCTCAGAATGGAAACGCACCCTAGCCCCGCCAAGGCTTCGCTTTACGATAATTTACCTGAAGGCGGCCATTTACCTGACGGTGCATGATAAAATGTAACCACAGACCGACCGAATTTAACTTATTAATTTAATTATCTAAATTTCTTACATCAGTCAATCAGGCTGTGCATTGCATTTTTGGAGTGCACAGTCTCTGGGTTGCCTGATTCACAATTCGTAAGTCAACATCTCAGGGGGAGATTAAGTGACAGAAAACCCAATCGGATTAACCAGAAAAGTTATCAAGCCCGTTTCTAATTTTTTCAGTTCACCTGTAGCGGGCGGTATTGTGCTTATTATTGCTTCGGCAGCCGCTATCATCGTGGCCAATTCGCCCCTCAGGGAAGGTTATGAAACACTCCTGAAATACAAAACAGCAGGCCTGTCCGTTGAGCACTGGATAAACGATGCCCTGATGGCCGTATTCTTTATGATGGTCGGGCTGGAAATCAAGCGTGAGCTTGTCACCGGCCAGTTAGCCACCTGGAGCCAGCGTGCGTTGCCGGGCTTTGCCGCACTGGGTGGTCTGGCCGTACCTGCCCTGATTTACGTGGGGTTTAATGCCGGTCATGACGAAACCCTTTCCGGCTGGGCCATCCCGGCGGCCACGGATATTGCTTTTGCGCTCGGTGTACTCGCCTTACTGGGCAGTCGTGTGCCAGTCTCGCTAAAAATTTTCCTGTCGGCGCTGGCTATTCTGGATGACATGGGGGCGGTGGCTATCATCGCGCTCTTCTATACCAGCAACATTTCGCTTCTGATGCTGGGTGGTGCAGCGGCAATGGTTGCTCTGCTGTTTAGCCTGAACCGTGCCGGCGTGACGCGCCTGCTGCCCTATCTGCTGACGGGGGGAGTACTGTGGTTTTTCATGCTTCAGTCAGGCGTGCATGCCACCGTCGCGGGTATCCTGCTGGCGTTCTTTATCCCGCTGCGAACCAGGAATGCGGCTGATGAAGTGCCTCTGGACAGGCTTGAGCATGCCATCAACCCCTGGGTCACGTTTATGATACTGCCGCTGTTTGGCTTCGCCAATGCGGGCGTCGCGTTGTCGGGCATGACGATGAATGACCTGTTGTCGCCGGTTCCGGTAGGCGTGGCGCTGGGCCTGTTTTTGGGTAAACAGGCAGGTATCTTTGGCCTGTCGCTACTGGCCGTCAGCCTGGGCCTGGCGAAACGACCAGAGAAAAGTACCTGGTTACAGGTTTATGGTGTCTCGGTACTGTGTGGGATTGGTTTTACCATGAGCCTGTTTATCGGCAATCTGGCCTTTACAGGCAGCCCTCTGCTCGTTGATGAGGTCAAGGTGGGGGTTCTGGCAGGGTCCATACTGGCCGCTCTGGCCGGTATTTTGATACTGCGCTTTGCGCCTTCTAAGCAAGTCAGGTAACGTATTATCTACAGGAAAATCCCCGTGATAACGGGGGTTTTTTCACACTGTCAGTGTATATTCTGAAGAGAAAATTGAAATTATTTAATTTTATTATAAATAATTACCTTTCTATCTTTCACATTTTACAGGCGGAGCCCTGTTCAGATAAGTCAGGATGAACGCTGGCATATCAGTTAAAATATTATGTTATTCAAATAAATAGTCGGCTAACGTGGTTTTTTACACGACTGGCCCTCTAACCCCGCTACTGAATACTGACCGCCAAAAGGCGGTTTTTTTGTTCAAAGAAACTGATCTCAGTATCGCGCCCGGGGCAGCTGGCCAACGTCGCCGGCATCGCGCCGGCAAAAATCGAAAAACAGAAATATCAGCAAGATAGCTTAAACAGGTGTCGGGAAATTTCGTTGAGATATTTTGAAGGAATCACAGTGTAAGCAGGCGCTTTTTCAGGGAGGCGCGTTCTTGCGGGTTGCGTCCCTTGTGATTGGCGATGCGATCCGCCGTGGCGGCCTGGCGCTTGACGGGCCAGTAGGAGCGGCCATCCTTGCCCATCGACCAGACGCTGCTGGCCTGGTTTTCCAGCAGGGGCAGATGGGCGCTCAGGGCTTCGGGCGACGCGCTGGTCAGCGCCGTGCGCTCACGGGTGCGCCAGCGCTGATGCCAGAGCTTCTTGTCCTCGCGCTCGCTGCCGCAGGTCGTGTGCCCGACGATGGGTGTTTTGCGGCGGCTGCGGCTCATAACGTAGTGGTCTCCAAGAACATTCAGGACTGATCCCAGGCGTCGATGGTCAAGACCTGATCGGCAGGACAGGCGGCTACGCGGTCGGGAACTGGATGGTGTTCAGTCTCATGCCGACCCCATTCGATTGATCGCGTCGCTTGCGGCACGCTGCGACGCAAGGAGGTTTGCGACCTGGTTTAGCAGCCGTGTCCGCTGCATGTCTGTTACCTATCTCCCCGACCGCTCATTGGACCAACTCCAGAGATTGGGCTCTATCGCTCAGCCAATACGAAACCGGCATTGGCTGATGCCACAACCGAGACTAACACAAATGGCTCGGTACCTGTATTTCGCGCCCCGTGCACTTGGCCCGGTCTTGCCACGGCTATCTCACCTTCCCTGAGGGCACGAACAATCCCATTGCCCTGAAAGTAATCAGCCATTCCCGACAAAACAGTCCACGTGTCTTGGCCGTGAGGATGAATGTGAGCCGCAATTTCCTGCCCGGGATGGACATGCCAAACCACGATAATTGAGTCTCGGGTTTCAAGCACAACGGAACGAATAGGCTCGCCTTCGGACGGCTGAACATACTCGGCTACAGAAAATATTCTCGATTCAACAGTCATCGGAGATCCCTCTTTCACAGTTGTCGTTACGGTCTTCATCGTCGGCATCCTGACGCACGGCGGGCAATTGCTGGAGCAACGCCGGCAGCCATTCCTGTACCGTCTCCCACACCACATCGAGGTTGATGTCGAAATAGCCGTGAGCCATGCGATTACGCATATTGCGCATGCTGCGCCACGGCACGTCGGCATGCGCCTGGGTGAACTCGACGTAGCCATCCATCACCTTTGTGGCCGCCTCGCCGATGACGATCAGGCTCATGATGACGGCCTGCTGGGTGCGCTTGTCGGCCAAGAAGTCGTCCTTGGCCATCCCTTCCACGAAGCTGCGCGCATCGGTTGCGGCCTGCTGAATGTGGTCGAGGTAATCGGGCAGGCGGTTCTCGCTCATATCGGTTGCGCCTCCGCGAGCACCTTGGCCCGGAACTTCGGCGGCAGGTCGCCGGGAGTCAGCAGATCGACGTCAACGCCGAGCAGCGATTTCAGTTCTTCTTCCAAATCGCCCAAGTCCAACAACGTGGCACCGGGCAGCGCATCGACCAACAGGTCGAGGTCGCTGCCATCCCGGTCGGTGCCATGCAGCACCGAGCCGAAGACGCGCGGGTTCGCGGCGCGAAAGCGGCCTACCGCTTCACGCACTGCGCTTCGCTTCATGTCAAGCACAACAGACGGTCGCATGCGCATCCTTTCTTATCGAAACTCGTTGAGATGATATGCAATCAAGAATAGAATTTCAAGAAGAAGGAAACCGCATGCCCCGCCGTTCGATCCTCTCCGCCGCCGAGCGCGAAAGCCTGCTGGCGTTGCCGGACACCAAGGATGAGTTGATCCGTCACTACACGTTCAGCGAAAGCGACCTCTCCATCATCCGGCAGCGGCGCGGCCCGGCCAATCGGCTGGGCTTCGCGGTGCAGCTCTGCTACCTGCGCTTTCCCGGCGTCATCCTTGGCGCTGATGAGCCACCGTTCCCGCCATTGCTGAGACTGGTCGCCAACCAGCTCAAGGTCGGCATCGAAAGCTGGGACGAGTACGGGCAGCGTGAGCAGACCCGACGCGAGCACCTGGTCGAGCTGCAAACGGTGTTCGGCTTCCAGCCGTTCACGATTGGCCACTACCGGCAGGCTGTCCAGTTGCTGACCGAGCTGGCCATGCAAACCGACAAGGGCATCGTGCTGGCCAGAGCCTTGATCGAGCACCTGCGGCGGCAGTCGGTCATTGTGCCCGCCCTCAACGCCGTCGAGCGGGCGAGCGCCGAAGCGATTACCCGCGCCAACCGGCGTCTCTACGACGCCTTGGCTGAGCCGCTGACGGACGTGCATCGCCGTCGCCTCGACGATCTGCTCAAGCGCCGCGACAACGGCAAGACGACGTGGCTGGCCTGGCTGCGGCAATCCCCGGTCAAACCGAACTCGCGGCACATGCTGGAACACATCGAACGCCTCAAGGCGTGGCAGGCGCTCGACCTGCCCTCCGGCATCGAGCGGCTGGTTCACCAGAACCGGCTGCTCAAGATCGCCCGCGAGGGCGGCCAGATGACGCCCGCCGACCTGGCGAAGTTCGAGCCGCAGCGGCGTTACGCGACCCTGGTGGCGCTCGCCATCGAGGGCATGGCCACCGTCACCGACGAAATCATCGACCTGCATGACCGCATCCTGGGCAAGCTGTTCAATGCCGCCAAGAACAAGCATCAGCAGCAGTTCCAGGCATCCGGCAAGGCGATCAATGCCAAGGTGCGGCTGTTCGGGCGCATCGGCCAGGCGCTGATCGAGGCCAAGCAAGCGGGCCGCGATCCGTTCGCCGCCATCGAGGCCGTCATGTCCTGGGATGCTTTCGCCGAGAGCGTCACCGAAGCGCAGCGGCTCGCGCAACCCGAGGACTTCGATTTCCTGCACCGCATCGGCGAGAGCTACGCCACGCTGCGCCGCTACGCGCCGGAATTTCTCGACGTGCTCAAGTTGCGGGCCGCGCCCGCCGCCAAGGACGTACTCGACGCCATCGAGGTGCTGCGCAGCATGAACAGCGACAACGCCCGCAAGGTGCCCACCGACGCGCCGACCGAGTTCATCAAGCCGCGCTGGCAGAAGCTGGTGATGACCGACACCGGCATCGACCGGCGCTACTACGAACTGTGCGCGCTGTCGGAGCTGAAGAACGCGCTGCGCTCCGGCGACATCTGGGTGCAAGGCTCGCGCCAGTTCAAGGACTTCGAGGACTACCTGGTGCCGCCCGCGAAATTCGCCAGCCTCAAGCAGGCCAGCGAATTGCCGCTGGCCGTGGCCACCGATTGCGACCAGTACCTGCATGACCGGCTGACGCTGCTGGAAACGCAGCTCGCCACCGTCAACCGCATGGCGCTGGCCAACGAGCTGCCGGACGCCATCATCACGGAGTCGGGCCTGAAGATCACGCCGCTCGATGCGGCGGTGCCCGATACCGCACAGGCCCTGATCGACCAGACGGCGATGATCCTACCGCACGTCAAGATCACCGAATTGCTGCTGGAGGTAGACGAATGGACGGGCTTCACCCGGCACTTCGCCCACCTGAAGTCAGGCGACCTGGCCAAGGACAAAAACCTGTTGCTGACCACGATCCTCGCCGACGCGATCAACCTGGGCCTGACCAAGATGGCGGAATCGTGCCCCGGCACGACCTACGCCAAGCTGGCCTGGCTGCAAGCCTGGCACATCCGCGACGAAACCTACGGGGCGGCACTGGCCGAGCTGGTCAACGCGCAGTTCCGACATCCCTTCGCCGAGCATTGGGGCGACGGCACCACGTCATCGTCGGACGGCCAGAACTTCCGCACCGGCAGCAAGGCCGAGAGCACCGGCCACATCAATCCGAAATACGGCAGCAGCCCAGGGCGGACGTTCTACACCCATATCTCCGACCAGTACGCGCCGTTCCACACCAAGGTCGTGAACGTCGGCGTGCGCGACTCGACCTACGTGCTCGACGGCCTGCTGTATCACGAATCCGACCTGCGGATCGAGGAGCACTACACCGACACGGCAGGGTTCACGGACCACGTCTTCGCGTTGATGCACCTGCTGGGCTTCCGCTTCGCCCCGCGCATTCGTGACCTGGGCGACACCAAGCTCTACATCCCGAAGGGCGATGCCACCTACGAGGCGTTGAAACCGATGATCGGCGGCACGCTCAACATCAAGCACGTCCGCGCCCATTGGGATGAAATCCTGCGGATGGCCACCTCGATCAAGCAGGGCACGGCGACGGCCTCGCTGATGCTCAGGAAGCTTGGCAGCTACCCGCGCCAGAACGGCCTGGCCGTCGCCCTGCGTGAGCTGGGACGCATCGAGCGCACACTGTTCATCCTGGACTGGCTGCAAAGCGTCGAGCTGCGCCGCCGCGTGCATGCCGGGCTGAACAAAGGCGAGGCGCGCAACGCGCTGGCCCGCGCCGTGTTCTTCAACCGCCTGGGGGAAATCCGCGACCGCAGCTTCGAGCAGCAGCGCTACCGGGCCAGCGGCCTCAACCTGGTGACGGCGGCCATCGTGCTATGGAACACGGTCTATCTGGAGCGGGCCGCGAACGCCTTGCGTGGCCACGGTCAAGCCGTCGATGACGGCCTGTTGCAGTACCTGTCGCCGCTCGGCTGGGAGCACATCAACCTGACCGGCGATTACCTCTGGCGCAGCAGCGCCAAGATCGGCGCGGGCAAGTTCAGGCCGCTACGGCCGCTGCAACCGGCTTAGCGTGCTTTATTTAATGAGATGGTCACTCCCTCCTTCCCGGTACTATGCTGAGGACAGGCTTTCATTCGGAGAACCATCATGGAAAACATTGCGCTTATTGGTATCGATCTGGGTAAGAACTCTTTCCATATTCATTGTCAGGATCATCGTGGGAAGGCCGTTTACCGTAAAAAATTCACCCGACCAAAGCTAATCGAATTTCTGGCGACATGCCCGGCAACAACCATCGCGATGGAAGCCTGTGGCGGTTCTCACTTTATGGCACGCAAGCTGGCAGAGTTAGGGCATTTTCCAAAGCTGATATCACCGCAATTTGTCCGCCCATTCGTTAAAAGCAACAAAAATGACTTCGTTGATGCTGAAGCTATCTGTGAAGCAGCATCACGTCCATCTATGCGTTTCGTGCAGCCCAGAACCGAATCTCAGCAGGCAATGCGAGCTCTGCATCGTGTCCGTGAATCCCTGGTTCAGGATAAGGTGAAAACAACTAATCAGATGCATGCTTTTCTGCTGGAATTTGGTATCAGCGTTCCGCGAGGTGCTGCCGTTATTAGTCGACTGAGTACCCTTCTTGAGGACAGTAGTTTGCCTCTTTATCTCAGCCAGTTACTGCTGAAATTACAACAGCATTATCACTATCTTGTTGAGCAGATTAAAGATCTGGAATCTCAGTTGAAACGAAAGTTGGACGAAGATGAGGTTGGACAGCGCTTGCTGAGTATTCCCTGCGTTGGAACGCTGACTGCCAGTACTATTTCAACTGAGATTGGCGACGGGAAGCAGTACGCCAGCAGCCGTGACTTTGCGGCGGCAACAGGGCTGGTACCCCGACAGTACAGCACGGGAGGTCGGACGACATTGTTAGGGATTAGCAAGCGGGGCAACAAAAAGATCCGAACTTTGTTGGTTCAGTGTGCCAGGGTATTCATACAAAAACTGGAACACCAGTCTGGCAAGTTGGCCGACTGGGTCAGGGAGTTGTTGTGTCGGAAAAGCAACTTTGTCGTCACCTGTGCTCTGGCAAACAAGCTGGCCAGAATAGCCTGGGCACTGACGGCGCGACAGCAAACTTACGAAGCATAAAGGCAGAAATACACCAGTTTAAACAATCATTCATCTGGTTTTGCGAATACTGATATTGATGATACTAACGGCCCACCGGCCTGTTGAGGAACCTGTAAAACGGAAAGGCTCATTGAAGCCGTATATTTTCTGGAGGTTCATCAGGCGCGGAACTCATCGAGGCGCGGGAATAAAATCCCATTCAGACGCCGGATAGATTCAAGCAAGCCAACTTGTCGTCAAAATCGGTGTTGCAAAAACGGGAGTGACCATAGATTCCGTTTTCCAAGCGGACCCCCTTTACTTGCCAACAACCGAATCGCTTGCTCCGCAACTATGGTTTTTTATTAGAATCTTCGCCACCAAATAAATTATAATAAATTGATTTTATTAGATATTTTTCAGAATTTATATGGTCAGCACGTGTTGCATGCTCTAATGTTTCAAATGCTAAATTATGCGCGGCCTCAGAAAATACCCCAGGCCAACCCTTACTCAGCATAGACAGTCCTTTAAGGACTCTTATCTGAATCTCCCTCATACTGGCGCCATCGCGCGCGACAGGTGAGAAAAAGTCTTCCAGTAGATCGTTATTCTGAAGTGGTGCAACATGAACTGAAGGATATTTCACTTCTATTTCATCAGATTTATTCTGCGCGTAAGTGGAAAGTATACGAACACCTCTGCCAATGACATCAATGGCGGTTCCAGGATCGTTCACTGCGGGGGAAAGGGCCCGGCAGGCTATTTCGGCCATGACGCTAAGACAAAATCGGGGATCCTGAGCAAATGAACGTACATCCGAGACAATAATCCTCTCAAGTAAATCGGCGCTGATTGATGACTCCTGGCCTTGACTCAGGTACAAAACTGGCATGGATGGATGTATGAAACTGCCTGGCTGCGCCACGAGGTATACATGACGGGGATCATTGGTCAGCAGTTTGCTAAGTTTCACCATATCAATATATTCAACATAGCCAATCTTCTTCGGATAAACTGCAACCGTTCCTTTCGGCTGTTCATTGTTCTCAAGCCATGGATATCCGCCGAGAAAGGGATTTCTTGCTCTCGCAATAAATGATTCGATGGCCGCCTGTTCTACTTTTGCCGTTGTCTCACCAACCCTCCCCAGAGAGGTCAAATGCTGTATCCAGCGAAGCAATGTGATGAGGATTAAGGCAATGACAACCAGTGTGACAATGAATAAAATGACTCTCCCCCTTTCTCCATAAGCTCCCATATTGAGGGCAATAATCCCTACCAGACTGAAGAGAAAAGAACCGATGAAGGTGGCCAGTACATTTTGTGTGGTCACGTCTTCAACAACTAAACGCGTAGCTCTGGGAGTCACATTAGTAGTGGCTGAACCGTAGGCTGTGACCATGATACTCAACGAAAAAGTGGTCACTGCCAGCATACTCGATGCCAGTATGTTCAGAATGTTATCGACTGCTTCCGCACCAACCTTCACGGAAACCGACTCAGGTATCATTGATTTAAAAAGAATTGATAAAAGGGCCGTTATTATCGCGACAATGGCGAATAACGTTGCCCTGAACCATAGCTTTTTAAATGTCTGCTTCAGAATCCATTTCCAGCGTGAAATCATTCTGCATTCCTCATATTGCGGCCGGGATAAATAATTGCCGCCCCCAGGACGGCATGTTGCTGTTAACGAACCAGGTGCAGGAAGTGCAGATGTTTTTCGTACTGGTCCAGTATGTCATTAATCAGCTGCTCCTGGTTCCAGCCCATCACATCATAATTTTGACCGCCTTCTTTGAGATATACCTCAGCGCGATAATATCTATGTTGTTCAGTCTGCTGCTCATTATTATCCATCGCGGCGAGCGCGAAGGTCGGTGAGCTATACCCGCGAAGCCTCACTTCATATATAAAATTCAGCTCGTTACCCAAATCGACTTCAAGACGAATACGATCGTCGACTGCGTCACTGATGTGGCTTATCGTCCCCTGCTTGTTCAGCTCTTCCTGAACCAGCGTCATGGCGGGGTGGATGACGTCGTCCATAAAACGTTTCACAAGAGATCGCTTCGGCAGATACGCGATATTGCGTAACCTTCTCTGCCAGGGAATTGGGTTACGTGCAGCCGTAGGAGCAATTGTCGCCATGCTCAGGCTTTCACGCTTGGTCAAATCCCGGCGCAAAGCTTTTAAAAGTCCGTATATAGATATCAGTAAGATCACTGAGAATGGCAATGCACTCGCTATTGTCACTGTTTGCAGCGCACTTAGCCCTCCGGCAAGGAGAAGCGCAATTGCGACAATGCCCATGAGCGAGGCCCAAAATATTCGCTGCCAGACGGGTGTGTTTGCCACTCCACCTGATGCCAGAGAATCAACAACCATTGCCCCTGAATCAGCAGACGTGACAAAGAAGACGATGACCATCGCCATTGCGATGAATGACAGCACGGAAGAGAACGGGAAATGCTCCAGGAAATTAAACAGGGCCAGCGCCACATCCTGCTGAACGGTACTGGCGAGGTCTGTGGCCCCCTGGTTCATAATGAGATAGATCGCGCTGTTACCAAACACCGTCATCCACATGAGCGTAAAACCCGCGGGAACAAACAGCACGCCGGTGACAAACTCGCGAATGGTTCGCCCGCGGGAGACCCGTGCGATGAACATCCCCACAAACGGCGACCATGAAAGCCACCATCCCCAGTACAGTAATGTCCAGCCCCCCAGCCAGTTGCTCGACTTAGGCTCATACGCGTAAAGGTTGAACGTTTTACTCACCAGTTCCGAAAGATAACCGCCCGTATTTTCCACAAATGACTTCAGCAGAAGCACGGTTGGTCCCAGACACAGGACCAGCGCCAGGAGCAACAACGCCAGACCCAGATTGAGCTCAGACAGGATACGTATTCCCTTATCCAGGCCGGACACCACTGAAATCGTCGCTAACCCCGTGATGACCACGATCAGAATAACCTGCACCGTTTCATTGATGGGCACCCCGAAAAGATGGTTCAAACCGGCATTCACCTGCAAAACACCATAACCCAGCGAGGTCGCAACGCCAAAGACCGTGCCGATAACAGCGAAAATATCAACCGCATGACCTACAGGCCCGTATATGCGATCGCCGATAATGGGATAGAGTGCGGAGCGCAGGGTTAACGGCAGACCGTGACGGTAACTGAAGAACGCCAGAATCAGCGCCACAATGGCATAAATTGCCCATGCGTGCAGTCCCCAGTGGAAGAAGGTCAGACGCATTGCTTCCTTCGCTGCCGCAACGGTCTCCGGGGTGCCGACGGGAGGCGAAAGATAATGCATTACAGGTTCGGCAACGCCAAAGAACATCAGTCCGATCCCCATCCCTGCCGAAAAAAGCATCGCAAACCAGGAGTGGTAGCTGAAATCAGGCTGCGCATGGTCCGGGCCCAGCTTGATATCACCGTAGCGTGAGAGTCCCAGGAACGTGACACTCAGTAAAATCAGGGCCACAGCAAGGATGTAGAACCAGCTGGCATTCGTGAAGATTTGTTGCTGAAGTAGTTTAAAATTTTTGTCGGCGACATCCGGGAATACGGCGGCAAAGGCAACAAGAAGGAAAATCAGCAAAGCAGATGTAAAAAATACCGCTTTGTTAATCTGGCTTGTAGACTTCTTCGGGATTGTATCATTTTCACTCATAATCATTTATTCCATTAATTAAATCCGCACTGGATAGAAGACACTACCTTTCACAGAGTAGCAAAGTTCAACTTGCTATGCGGCGTTAATCGGAAAGCATGGTGTAATGAGTGCCGATACAAATCATCCTATATTCTAAGGGGTTCTTGGTTACTCAGCCTGCCGCTTCCTGGTGCATTTATTTGTATCAAAGCTGGGACATACGTTAATGAACGTATATTAGGCACGAATTACTTTTTGAACAAAGCAGACGTTAAGATTTACAGCATCGGGAAGCTTCTGGATGCCGCGTCAGCGGCATGGAGGCGCCAGATGAGGTTACATGTGTCTGTGGAGTCAAATGGCGCCGAAAGCCCGGCGTAGCCGGTTACCGGGCTATAAATTCTGCCATCCTCCCCCTGCCCTGATTAGCTTTAACCCGCTAACAGCAATGAAGAAGTTAATGTAATCCCTTTTAACCCCGGTGAGCGGGCTTTACGGCGTTTACGACGTAAAGGGCGTGATTTCCGGGGCCTTAGCGGCGGCAGCTTGCTGCTGACGCTTAGGGGGATGTTCATCAACTATTTCAGCGACACCAGGGAACTTAACATGGTAGCTGCAAAGCCATACCCGCGAAAAACATCTCAGACGCCGCTGTACGCGGTCGGAGTTGACCCGGCAAGGCGAGGCCGCAGTCGGGGCGTATCTCCGCGTTAGCGGGCCGGAGGGCCGCTTACGAGCGTGTACCAGAGAACTGACCGCAGCTCCACTCACAGCGATGATGAAGAGTAGTTACAACACCCATCATTAAAAGCGATGGTGTTCCCCGGCCTTCGGCCGGGGGCGGCGGCGCTTTTCAGTGGTGGGGAGGGGCTCCTGGCCGGCAAACCGGCGCCGGTTTTATGATGAATTTTCATTTGAATGCTGTAACTAACTTGGTTCTCCGGTTGGGGCCCGTCGCGCAGCGATGGGAGCTCTCTCTAGCGCGCGCGGTATTCCTGCACCGTCTGGGTGAAATCAGGGATCGTAAACCGGAAAATCAGAGCTACCGCGCCAGTGGACTGACGCTGCTGACAGCAACTATCTCGCTGTGGAATACAGTGGCTTTGTTGAATAAATCAGATTTCGGGTAAGTCTCCCCCGTAGCGGGTTGTGTTTTCAGGCAATACGCACGCTTTCAGGCATACCTGCTTTCGTCATTTTGTTCAG
>NZ_JBMKGI010000028.1:0-15549 GCF_049238885.1 Enterobacter cloacae complex sp. BZL2005
GAAACCCGGAGGGGTTCGGCGGAGCCCGGCGGATGCGCAGCGGCCGCCCTGGCGGAGTGGGGCTCGACGACCGGACAGCAGCGCTGGCCGGGAGCCGAAGGGGGCCAGAAGTGGGATTCTGGTTTTTTCAGAGGATTTGCTGATCGGGTTTCAGAGCCGACAACCACGCCACGCCACGCCACGCCACGCCACGCCACGCCACGCCACGCCACGCCACGCCACGCCACGCCACGCCACGCCACGCCACGCCACGCCACGCCACGCAGGACCGTATCAGTGACAATTTGCCCTCACAATGCCTTTCATGTACATCTCCACGGGCTTACATCAGGGCGGGAGGGGGCAGCGCCGCAGGCGCTGACCTTACCGACCGTCAGCCCGAAGGGATGACAGGGTTTTCGCGCGCGAACAGGCGGCGCCTATGCCCCGCCCGGATTATTTACTTTCCATCCCCCTGACCGCCCTGGAGAATGAAGTGGCCGCAAAGATAGACGGCGCACTAGCGGGTAGCCGATTCGCAGATCTCATCCAGCACTTTCGCTGTGGTTACGGGGCTGAGTCCTGATTCGCGACGTCGCTCGTTGATGAGCGTTTTATACTGGCGCAGGATACTGCGGGTTTCCGGTGACAGTTGCATGGTGTTCTCCTTTTGTTCTGTTTCCGGAGGCAATGCCTCCGGCTTTTCTGTCAGGCATCGAGCGCCTCGCGCAGGCGCATCATGACGTCGTTTTCTTCTTTCAGGGTTTCTTCAGCTGATCCGCCGCCATCCTCCGCGCATACTGCGATACGTTGCATCTCCCGTCCTGCAAGCTGCATGACTAAGGCCAGCGATTTCGCGGGAATAGTCACGGTTCGCTTCTCGCGTCGCTCATCGAGCATGGTTTCGACAATCGCCCGTATCTGGCCGATATCAGCGCCACTTTCAAGGCATGAGCTTAGCCGACGCAGGACTTCATCCAGTTCCTCATCGGTTAAATCCCAGTCAAGGCAGACGCAACGAATGTCATTTCGATTCCAGCAGGCGAAAACGTATTTCTCGCCATCGAGGTCGGAATGTCTGAACATTTCAAGGGCAATTTCTCTTGCTGTACCAATCATGTTTTTCTCCTTTTATCGGGCGGCATCGCCGCCCGTGGTCAGTCAGTCAAGGGCACGCCAGATGGTGGCGCTTTCCGGATGGGTGTCAGCAAATGCCATAAGCTGCTCATAGCGACGGCAGAAGTGGCGGCACAGTTCTTCATGGTCATGGTTGCTGTGGTGCCAGCTCCGGTGATTCAGTACCAGCGCCGTGAGGATGATCCCCGCCACTTCCCCGCTGACAGTCTGCTCAAACCAGTTGTCCGGATTGCACAGGGTCAGGCTCTCCACGTCAGGCGCCATATATCCGCCGCCTTCCGGCAGCCGGTAAAACTGCCAGAATCCCCCCTGATACTCAGGGCAGTAACGCTGGGCGTAGGCGTACACGGATGCCTCGGACGTCATAAAATCGCCGCCAAACAAATCAGGCAGGAAAGTCAGGCGCTGCGCACCCTCAAGACGAACAGCATCACAGGTCACGGTCTGGTTCATAGATCCTCCACGGTTAACATATTCTCGGTTCCGGCATCGCCGTGACGACACGACAGACCGGCGAAAAGCGGAGGACACAGGGGCGACGCCGCAAGCCGCAGCGCAAAGCCTTCACGGGCTGAATGCACCGTGAAGGGTGCGAACGGGTGAGGACGGAGGCGTAAGCGAACCCTTGTGGCCGATGCGGCCGGGCTACAGTGAAGTCACGGCGCATGCCGTCACCGCACGGAGCTTCAGAGGAGTTTCATTGTCCCGACGTGGCCCGGAGGGCAGCGGCGGATAAAAGCGGAAGGCACTGACATCCTTTTCGCAGTGGATGGCCACCGGTTGCCGGGGCGTTACCCCGGCTCTCTCCCTTACGCGGCCAGCGTCTCCTGTAATGCGTGAACGTCCTTCAGCTCATTCCTGACGGATTCAGGCTCCTGCCGCCCGGCTTCCCAGGCCATACCGATCCGGTTTTCCAGCTCGCATTCATAGTTACGCAGGACGCGGGACAGGAGTACCGCCGGAACACTCACCTGACGGTTTGCCGCTTCGCGCTGACGGGCCAGGAGATCGCTGACAGTCAGATTATTTACCCCCTCCTGACGGTATTGCGTCATTTTCATTTCGCCGATCGCCTTCATCAGATTCCGGATTTCAGTCCCGTCCGGTTCTGGCTGGGCTTCACGGCAGGCCACGCTAATCCCCTCTTCCGTCCAGACCAGCAGGACCAGGGGTTCGTCAAACGTGAACATGTTTTCAAGCTGTACACAAAGTTCTTCGCGGGTTCCGTACATCGTTTTTTCTCTCTTGTTAGGGGTTACAGGCCGGGCATCAGCCCGGCAGGGTCAGTCAGTCCTGAAAGGTTTCGTCCAGCACCAGGGCTTCGCGGTAGGCTTCAAGAAGCAGGGTGTTGATCCGGCGCAGAGTCTGCGCAGCCATACGTTCGGTAAGCGTTGCCGCGTCGTGCCGGTGCTGCGATTCGAGGCGGTTCAGCAGCATCCGCACGTCACACATGGCATTGCTGAGCGCGGCCACGTCCGCGCGCAGGTGTTCAAGGCCCGGGTAGTTCATGCCGCCTCCGGATAGTCGGGGTAAAACGCGCCGTCATTGGCCGCCGGCATCCTTCTTGCCCGTTCAACCTGTGCCAGACGTCGAACGCCGGCGGCGTGGTACTGCTCAAGCATCTCGATCCCGATATAGCGGCGGCTGGCTTCGGCGGCTGCCACGCAGGTGGAGCCGCTGCCGGCGAACGGGTCAAGGACAATAGCCCCCGGACGCGTGAGCGATTCAATCAGCGGCCGCAGGCTCTGCACCGGCTTCTCCGTCGGGTGATGTCGGTTGCCCGTGTATTTCCAGGGGATCACGTCCGGGATGGGACGGTCCGGGGTTTGCGGCCTTCCCTTTGCCAGCAGGTAGGCACTCTCATGGGTGTAACCCACGAACGTCGATTTTGAGGCGTAGCTCTTGGCAAAGACGATATGGCCAACCACCCGGAAACCGGCCGTTTTCCACGCATTCAGAAACAGATCCGCGCGGTTCCAGGCATAGAAACTCACCATCAGGCTGTCATTTTTCAGCACGCGGTACATTTCATGACAGGCGGGCTGGAGCCATTCGGCAGAGTTGTCCCCGGCCAGGGTGCGGCCGGTACGGTCCTTATAGCCAACCAGGTACGGTGGATCGGTAAGAATAAAATCGACGGCACGCGCCGGAAAACGGGACATCACCTGCACGCAGTCACCCAGAATAAAACGGGACATAGACACACTCCTCTCTGATATGCGGCACCCTCTTGCGCCGTGCCGCCACAAAAACCCGGCGAAAAGCGGAGGGCGCAGGGGCGACGCCGCAAGCCGCAGCGCAAGCCTTTCACGGGCTGAATGCACCGTGAAAGGTACGAACGGGTGAGGACGGAGACAACGTGAACCCTTGTGACCGCAGCGGCCGGTTTAGCGTGAAGGCACGGCGTTGAACTCGCCGCCGGTTGGCGGCAATAAGGCGGAGAGAACCGACAACCTTTGTTACCGGTTCTGGTAGCTGATGAGTCAGACAAGGTATGGCAGAATGCACACTGATAATGGATTCGCGCCGTTATCTTACATGTGTGCCTTTGATTTCAGGACGTCCCCGACCGGAGACGTCTTTTTTTTGAGTCGGATATATGGCAGGTGAAAAAAGGCAGCGATTGTGCAATTATCTGTGCCGAAAACATCTGATGGGTTTTCACTTACAACGAATATGACACATTTCAGGACACCCCTCCCCGGAAGGTGTCCTTTTTTTTAGCGCCCCTTCACGTGGTCGATAGCGAACTGCAGCGTGTCCCAGTTAAAACCGATGCCTGCATCGTGGCTGTGGTCGCAGATACGCATGGCTTCTGCAATTTCCTCCTCCGACAGACTGCCATCGAGGGACAGAAAATCATCTTCCAGCCAGAACGTCCCCATACACAGTGCATCCGGTGGGTACTGCTTCAGCCTGGCGATGAGCCCTGCCACCGTCACATCATCACGACATGCAGGACGCGACGGCAGGACGCGATCAGCGATGTCGTTCCAGCACCAGTCATCGCACTCCGGTACGGGTTCCAGCAGGGTCTGTAATTCCACGCCCGGCAGCAGGGAGAGCTGCTCCAGAACCTCCCCCAGAGAAAGTCGCTCTCCGCTGGCATCTTCACTCCCCAGGTAATGGTGATTGATATAGACGGCAAACTCGCCGTTATCGAGTTCAATACAGGTCAGTCTGAACATGGTTGTGTCCTCAGCATCCGGCACCCTCTTGCGCCGTGCCGCCACAAAAACACGGCGTAAAGCGGAGGACGCCAGGGCGACGCCGAAGCCGCAGCGCAAGCCCTTCACGGGCTGAATGCACCGTGCAGGGCGCGAACGGGTGAGGACGGAGACAACGTGAACCCTTGCGACCGCAGCGGCCGGGTTAGCGTGAAGGCACGGCGGGTAATTTTTTACGGGAGATGTAAAGCGGAGGAAAAATTTCACATTAAATTAAAATGTGATTTACATCACAAAACAATACATTATAATCGCCGAAAAATTAAGCGTTTAGTTTTGACGGCAGGGATGAGATGTCACCCTGCCGTTTTTTTCTGAAGTGTACGGGACCGGATTTAACGCGCAGGAGCTGCACCAATACGTCTCAGCGCATCCTCTACTTCACGCAGCCCAAAAATATCTTCCGGCGGCTGCTCTTTTCCGGACAGGCTACATACCGTAAAGACGGCATTTGATGCGGATAATCTCTCGCGGAACAACGCCTGCAGTGCCACAACGACCAGCGTACGTTCGTCTCCTGTCAGTTCTTCAAGCTGCATACTGTTTCCTTCAGGTTAATGTTCATATTCATCCCCGCCCCTCTGGTTTTTTCTCGTCAAACGCCAGGAGAACCCCGAGGCCGATCAGTGAGGCATAGCAGACCTGCATCGCGATTGTCACCGGCAGTGAGATGTTATCAACCAGAACGCCAGGAACCACGACGGCCACGCCTGCCAGTATCATTCCCCTGCCGGTCTTTTTGACCCGTTCCGGCCACTGAGATTCAGGCACGTTCCGGGCGCGCAGAAAGTTATGAATGCACTGCACTGCTTTTTGTTTAATCACTGACATGCTTAGTCTCCGAATGCCCGGCGCATATTTTTCTTTATGCTGGTCGCTTCAGCGGATACCGGTGCGGCAGGCTCCGCTGGGTTCTCCGGCACTGCAGCCATACTCACGTCAGCCGTACCAGCCATCTGCTGAACCAGAACCTGCAGCTCGCTGACCGTGCCGGGCGGTACCGGCATACTGGCCAGCAGACGCGGCAGCTCCGGTGCGGTCGTATGCAGGGCCAGACCGGTGATAATCAGGTTTCTCAGCAGCTCTCCGCGCAGGCGGGATGACACGCCCGTCAGCACACGCTCAACCCGTTCACTGCTCCGGTCATCCTGAAGCGTCAGGGTGTAACGCCGGCGCTGGTATTCCGTCTCCGGTGACATGGCCAGAGCAGCCACGCCACCATCAGGCTCATCAGGAAGCCCTGAGAGTGAAGACCAGGTGCCGGATACCAGGGCCATCACGGCACAAAGCCGGATGGCACTCAGATGTCCGTCAAAGAACACCGGGATCAGCGCCGGTAAACGGGCATCCGTCTGGTACATCACCGCCCCGGCGGTGGCGGCGGTCCGAATGAAGTCACCGCGCAGGGGCTGTGAGATGGTGCTGATGGTCGCCATCGCCGTGATGTCGGTGCGATCGTCGCTGTGCAGATAGAAAGAATACTGGCCGTCCGGCACGTTTAGTCCTCTTTATTGTAAAGGGCAATCTCTCTGGCCAGCGCCAGCTGCGGATCGCCGATAACCTCGATACGGTCAGGAGCCAGAGGCCAGGCCTGACGTATAGCCTCTTCAATGAGGGATGCCCCTCCCCCGACCAGGAATACCCGGTTAACGCTCCTGAAGACCGTCAGCTCACTGGTGACACGCGCGCCCAGGGAAGTGATTGCCTCTGTAATTTTGTTCAGAACATCGTCAATTTTTCCGGCATCGTTGATCACTCGCTGCAGATACTGACGATCATTGCGGTTGCGGATGACCGTGTCAGCAATAAGCGCGCTGGTTTCGCTGTCTGCAGCCCGCAGCGCGCCTGCAGCTGCGCGGGTGACCTGTGACACGCCGACAGACGGATTGCCGTGTACCGCACTGATATCATCAAACTGTCCGACAATCACGCCGGCATCGAGCGTGGTTCCGCCGAGATCGATAATCAGGGTGGTCTCAGCGGGTCCGGGCTTCAGCTCCGCGAGACGGGAGAACGCCGCCGGCAGTGATTCAGGCATCACCTTCACGTCCGTTACGGTAAATGCCCTGCCCTTATTCAGAACCAGCTCACGCATCAGGTTTTCTCGTTTGCGTCGGATGTTCTCCTCGTTCCGCTGGCAGTCCCCGTCATAATACTCGCTCAGGGGCAGCGTCACGGTCAGGCTCACCGGCTGCGGCTCAAGTCCGCTGTTCAGCAGGGCATGATGCACGGCCAGCAGGTTGAGATCACCGTACTGGTATTCCACGTTTGTTGTCGGGATGGCATCCCGGCTGACGCTGTCCCAGGTGTATTTCAGCGTGCCCACCTGATAGTTGAACGTTGCGGCACTGAATTCCGCCACTTTCCAGCCATGCCGGAAGGAGTTAGCAGAAACCCGGGTCTGCAGCTCGTTTCCTTCAAACCATGCCAGCTTAACATTAGTTGAACCATCATCGCAGTAAATATTCATCATTATGCTCCGTCAATTAAACTCAATTTGATACATATTATAAGAGCAAAATGGCAAAATAAAAGCCATACTTCTCATTATGAGTAATTTAAATGTCCCATAATGATATTAAATAGCATTTTGAGTAACTTAGGTTACTCACCCTGTTCATGAAGCAGGTGATCTGGATTATCCTCACGCTGTTAAATATACTGTATGCATATCCAGTATATTTAGACGTCAGGAGGAAAGATGAAACTGCAGCTTTTCAGCACCGGGAAAGCACTCCCGCCACAGGCCCATCCGTTGTTTGCAGACCTGGCCAGCTGCGGTTTTCCGAGCCCTGCCGCTGACTATGTCGAGTCCGACCTGGATCTCCATGATTACTGCATACGGCACCCAAGCGCGACTTACTATCTCCGTGCCAGCGGTGACAGCATGTCCGACGGCAGCCTTTACAATGGCGATCTGCTGGTTGTGGACAGTGCAGAGAAGCCCCGGCACGGCGATATTGTTGTGGCCAGTGTGCAGGGGGAGTTTACGGTTAAACGGCTTCTGCTGACGCCACGACTGACGCTGCAGCCAATGAACGCCGCCTGGCCGCCGATTTATCCCGACCCGGACGATCTGGATATCTTTGGCGTCGTCACGCACATCATCCACCGCCCGAGGGAGATGTACTGATGTTTGCCCTGGCCGATGTGAACAGCTTTTATGCCAGCTGCGAACGTGTTTTCCGCCCGGATTTGAAAGGAAAGCCGGTTGTGGTGCTCAGTAATAACGATGGCTGCGTTATCGCAAGAAGTGCCGAGGCAAAGCCCTGGATCAAAATGGGCATGCCGTGGTTTCAGATGAAAAACGAAACGTATCCGGAAAAAATATACGCGTTCTCAAGCAACTATGAACTTTATGCCTCGATGTCAGCGCGCGTGATGAGCTGCCTGGAGGAGCTGGCCCCAAGGGTGGAACAGTATTCGATTGACGAGATGTTCCTCGACCTGACCGGCGTTGAGCACTGCATGGACCTGGAGGACTTCGGCCGGCAGCTGCGCCAGCACGTGTATGACTGTACCCGTCTGACCATCGGCGTGGGTGCCGGGCCGACGAAAACCCTGGCAAAATCTGCCCAGTGGGCCTCAAAGGAGTGGAAACAGTTTCGTGGTGTGCTCGCCCTGACCAGGGGGAATCCTCAGCGAACGCGGAAACTGCTTTCACTGCAGCCGGTCGAAGAGATCTGGGGCGTGGGAAACCGTATTGCACGCAAACTTAATGTACTGGGTATCAGGACCGCGCTCGATCTGGCCCTGACGAACCCGGCCTTTATACGCAAAAATTTCTCCGTCGTTCTCGAGCGAACAGTACGCGAACTGAACGGGGAAAGCTGCATGTCGCTTGAGGAAGCACCACCGACGAAACAGCAGATCGTCTGCAGCCGCAGCTTTGGAGAGAAAATCACGGAGTACGATTCGCTCCGCCAGGCTGTCTGTCAGTACGCAGAACGGGCCTCTGAAAAGCTGCGGAAAGAGCGCCAGTACTGCCGGCATATTTCCGTTTTCATCAAAACGTCTCCGTTCGCCGTTAAAGAGCCTTACTACGGCAACGTGGCCACGGAGAAACTGCTTACACCCACTCAGGACACCCGGGACATTATTGCGGCCGCCACAACGGCTCTGGAGCGTATCTGGAAGGATGGGCACCTGTATGCCAAAGCCGGTGTGATGCTGAATGACTTCACCGGCTCCGGCGTTTCGCAGCTGCAGCTGTTCGACGAACGTCCGCCACGTCCTCACAGCGCTGAGCTGATGAAGGTTCTCGATGGCATTAATCATTCCGGTCTGGGACAGATCTGGTTTGCCGGGCGAGGGATAGCGCCATCATGGCAAATGAAACGCGATATGCTCTCCCCTGCGTACACCACCCGCTGGAAAGATATTCCCGTTGCGAGGATCAGATAAATTCTGCTTTTCTGAGAGAGCCAGTAGTGCTCGCCGCAGCCGAACGACAGGGTGAAGCCCGCGAGTGAGCGAGGAAGCACCAGGGAACAAAACGAACATAATCTTCTTACGCACCTAATACAGGAATCACAGTAACAATCTCAAAATCTGTATTGTGATAGAAACAGCTGAATAGAGTGGGACCATGGTCCCAGTTAAATCCGGCGTGTGGAATCGATATTCCAGGCGGGGTTGAAGGATGAGTTCTGACACGCAAGTAGGAGGTGGGACCGTGGTCCCAGTTAAATCCGGCGTGTGGAATCGATATTCCAAGCGGGCTTGACGGGTGAGTTCTGACACGCAAGTAGGAAGTGGGACCGTGGTCCCAGTTAATCTGGTGTATGAAATCAGTATTCCGGGATGGGTTACCGTCTGAGTTCTGATATGCAGGTTGAGGGGTGAACTGCGGAACTAGTTAAGGAAAACTAGAAAAAACTGGATCTTTAGATTGTGGTAACAATCAGGTTGGGAGAAGTAAACAGATCTTTTTTACAACACTGGGCTATAGTGCAGAAAATAACTGCTTCGGATGTATATATTCCGAAGCAGCATGTAACGCATTAAGGATATTGGAAATTAATGAAGACTCTCGCGTGTATCATTAAACAGGCTAAACTTTTTGTAAGTCGCGCAGTATGGTTTCTATCTTCTCGATACACTCGGCAGGCAAACGAGATTTATCGAGATTAAAAATCACCTTATCGCCTTTGTATAGGGCTGTCGCACCAGGTACAAATTGATGACGGGTATTAAGGTTTACTTTTTTACCTGATGGCTCTTTCAGAACATCCGTCAGTAAACCAATAACTTCCTCGGATTCAAAGATAACTCCCGCTTTCTTTTGCTCATGAAGCTGTTGTGTCCGTTGCAACAATAAAGCTTCTTTTCCCGAAAATGCTTTGTACAGCGTCTCCCCTGAGCGGGCGGAAAGTTCACCAGGATGAGTAAACAGGGCAACCACTGATTTTGGCAAATGGGCCGTGTTGATGCAACGCGTGATGATTTTACGGGAAATATTCTCAGCTTCAGCCAGAGCAGAGATATTGCCGTTAAAATCATTTTCCAACCGCTGTGCATAACGGTTGCCCCGTTCATAAGCGCTGACAGGACGATAATCATTACCCAGCCGTGATAAAGCCATCATCTGTTCGTCATCGAGATCCCCGACGAGAACACGATAATCTGATGATGTCAGTATGGCGGCTTTACGACGGCGACTACCATCAGCAATTTCAATGACACCTTCTACCCTTCGTCCGAACGCAGGCGTCTGTTGACCACTCAGCATAAAAGAGGGAATCAGATCATCAAGCGCGTCTTCGGTCAGTAGTTCCTGGTCACGTTCATTACCTGACCAGACTCTTGATGCCGTCTCAACACTCTCGCCCGGGATCGCTTCCAGAATAAATTTCACTTCCCGGCCACAAACCGGAAGCAGAATGGTATTCCCGCGGGCCATGGCTCCAACCCGTGCAATTAATGAATCAACCATCGGTGCAGCGGGTGCCGCTGAAGGTTCAGTTTCGGGGCGGATATCTTTTACGGTATGTTTTGGAATGACTGGTGCACGTTTCATTATCTGATCTCCCAGCGAGGTTTAATCAGGCGATCAAAAATTTCATTACAGACAGGCTCCCAGATAGACAGCGCATTTCGCCAGGCTCCTGTAGATGAGCGCTGATCGATAGCCTGCTCAAACACCGTTCTCATACGGATCTGACCTTTACCGACTTCGTCGGTCTCGCGAACAACGTTTTTCAGTACCATGCTTCCCCAGGCATCGCGGATCTGTTCTTCCATCCAGGGTGACTGTGAGCCATTGTTATTGCTGTACTTGGTCAGAAGAATTCTAACGTCAGGTTCAAAACCCTGCAGGTCCACGTTTTTTAACAGGTCGCGCAGCATGTCAAAAAACTGAAGGGCAGAGGTGTAATCAAATAACTCTGCTGGCGTTGGCACGATGAGTACATCTGCAGCACAGACGACATTGATGGTACCAATACCGAGGTTCGGTGCACTGTCGATAACAATGACATCATAATCATGGGCCACTGTTTCGATGGCCAGGCGAAGCATCATATGAGGTTCTGTCGGCAGTTTCCCGTTGTCAAACCTTCCCATTAGTTCTGTCTCAATGCGGTGCAGAGCCAGGCATGAAGGTATGATGTCGAGACCCGGCCAGCAGGTGGCTTTGACGGCATAGGCTGCATCATCGCGCTCACCAAGATAAAAAGGCAGCAGTGTGTCTTCGGCATGGATATGCAAATCAGGGACCCAGCCGTGGTACATGGAGGCTGTGCCTTGAGGATCGTTCCCTTCGACAAGCAGTACTCGCAGCCCTTTCAGCGCCAGGTCCTGTGCCAAATGTACAGATACAGATGTCTTATAGACACCCCCTTTATGTGCTGCCACCGCGATGACGGGCGGAACGCTGTCATCAGGACGGCGCAGACGGGTGCCAAATACATCCCGCATATGGTTGATTTGTTCAATGGTGTAGCCCACCCGCTGCTCTACACGTCCACGCATTTCCATATCAGGATGGGGAAGGCGTCCTGCTTTTTCTGCATCACGGATTGCCTGAGAAGAAACGCCAATCAGATCGGCGGCCTCACCCACACGCCAGCGACGGGTAATTTTCCTGGCTTCCGGGCTATCATCGTTAAACTGTGCAATCGCGATAGCTTTCGTCATTTCATGACCGGCCGTAATGCACTGGTCAAGCGTTTCCATCAGTCCCATTCTTTGTTCCTTATTATTATCTTTGCATTAATCTATTAAATCTTGGTAAAAGGCGCAAAGCAACATTAAAGTTGCAAACCGTCTTAAATATTGCAAAGCCGATCAAAATATAGTCTTGTTCAGTTCAGCATCCGCCTGAAAGGCTGCCGCATGCTTCAGTCAATATCATCCGCTCGCCGCAGAAAGTATGCGCGCGTAGGCGCATGCGTCGAGGAAGCGGAATTACTCCGTACTAACAAGGTGTGGCTGACGCTCTGAAGCTAACGAAGCTCCACTGGAAGGAACTGAATGGTAAGGAATTGACTATAGTATGCAGATTATTGACTGCGGTATGAAGCTGAATAGGAATAGGGAAGAGTAATGACATGCATTTTTCTGCATATCACAGTCAAGACTATTGCCTTTCCTGGTGTTGTATTACTGGGTTGTTGTACCAAGATTCACATTGTGTCATGTCAGTGGTCCATATGTATTGGATGCTGGCTGTTATTCCATATTTCGATCCAGTAATTGATCCTTAAGGAGATCATGTTGAGATCAAAAAGAGATCCCCGGATCGTTTAGCGCCCCGCTACGCCTGATCCTGGAGACTATCTTCATTAACTGTGGTGTGTGGTATGTTGACTGTTGTGTGCGAGATCAACTATTGCGGTATGCAATTGTATTAACTGGGGTATGTATTTCCGTTGACTGTGATATGCGTATATACTTTCGTTTGTGGATAACCGCGGGTTAATAAAATGGCTATGGAAAATAATGAGTTACCCCTGAATCTTCAGGAGGTCAATAAGACAACGGGTGAAGTTGTTAAGCTGGATGTCAACAGCGCCAGTACTGTTCAGCCTGTTGCGCTCATGAGGCTTGGTCTGTTCGTTCCTACCCTCAAATCGACCTCTAGGAGTAAGACGAACCGCAAAAACGTCACGGATGCGACTGAGGAGCTCGTACAGCTGTCCATTGCCCGGAGTGAAGGGTATACCGATGTCAGGATCACCGGATCGCGCCTCGATATGGATACGGACTTCAAAGTCTGGCTTGGAATCATCCGTTCAATGTATGATTTTGGCGTTAAGGATGACACGCTCAAGCTGTCTTTTGTTGAGTTTGTTAAAATGTGTGGCTTTGACTCCCGGCGCTCTAACAAGAAAATGCGTGACAGGATAAGCAACTCCCTGTTCAAGCTGGCATCCGTAACCCTCAAGTTTCAGAGTGAAACGAAAGGGTGGACTACGCACCTGGTTCAGTCTGCCTATTACGACATCACTGCCGATGTCGTGGAGATCAGGGCAGAGCCCAAGCTCTTTGAGCTTTATCAGATGGACAGGCGGGTCCTGTTGCGTCTGAAAGCCATTGATGCCCTGCAGCGCAAGGAGTCCGCACAGGCACTCTATACCTACATTGAAAGTCTGCCACAGAATCCGGCCCCCATCTCCATGAAGCGTATGCGAGACAGACTCAACCTGACGTCTAACCTCTACACGCAGAACCACACGGTGCGCAAAGCCATGGCGCAGCTGAAGGATATCGGCTATCTGGATTACACCGAATTCAAACGCGGCCGGGCCACCTACTTCAGCGTGCATTACCGTAATCCGAAACTCATCAGTAGCAAGGTCGTTGTTCCCCGTGAGCCGGAAGAGGAAGTACCTGAGCAGAACTATGACGAAGTTATTAAAGCCCTGAAGGCTGCAGGTATTGATCCTCAGAAACTAGCAAAAGCGCTCGCCAGCGTGAAACCGGGAAATGACTGAGGAATGCCGTTTTAGAGTTTGTTGAGTGTGGTATGCAGAGCGCATACCACAGTCAATTTATACTGATTCATCATTCCGTTTAGGTTTTGCTTGCCTTGACTGCGATATGTGGATAGGCCTACCAGAGTATTGATATTGACTGCGGTGTGTGGAAGAGCGGGCAGTCTGCTCAACATCTTCACTGCGATATGTTTACTTTCATCACTTAGTCAATATTGTTCGTCAGGGCGGATGCCCTTAGCCCAGTACTTTCACAAAGGGTCTTAACCCACCGAGATCAAAGGATTCCGGGGGCAGCGTCCGGGATTCACTGATCCGCACTCCCGTGTTCCAGAAAGTAGAGAACAGCATTTAATGGTGAAGATCCGGCATATAGAAGAGTAGGGCTCTCACTTCGGGGACGAGTAGGTACGCCAGGGTGGCGCCGGTTAAAGTGGCCATCCTTCTGAGTGCGGCCGCGGTCGCAAAGTCGACCCCATGGGCTTTCGGCAACAGTGAAATGCGTTATGAAGAAAAGGGGGCAATGCAGGGATGAACAGGATCGGAACGAAAAGGTAAGTAATGAAGAAGACGTAAAGTGCGTTACGTGAATTCCGGCCTGGTACAGCCTGGACCCCTATCAGTTTTCACGTAACGCAAGATTAATTTATTATCGAATAAGTGGATGTCATTACAACTGTCTGTAAATTTTGACAAATTTAGTTATCTTTTTTTCAGCATGGCAACAGCATCAGCCTCTGCCATTGAAAATTGCACACGATGCCTTGCAGCAACATCGAGAGCAAATACCTTTGTATAGACTTCCGTCGAGCTGATCGACTTGTGCCCCATCAGGCTCTGCAGCACCTTCAGCGGAATTCCGGCATACAGCATGTGCATGGCGTAGGAGTGGCGGAACGTGTGTGGCGTCACCGGCACGGAGAACGTCACCCCGTCGGCGGCTGCCGCTTTAACAGCTTCGCCCAGCCAGGTGCGAACGGTACGGTCGGTGATCTCCCAGATGCGCACCTTTTCCGTTCTGCCGGTGCGCTTATTCCGGCGTTCCAGCGGTATTTTCAGGGTGGCCACCATCATTTCCAGCTGGCGGGCATACTGCGGATCGGAAAGCGGAACGTTACGATGAGGCTGGCTGCCGGCCGGAGCACGGCCGGCCGTTCGGGCCGCTTTCTCCACCCGCTGTTTGAGGGTTGCCAGTTGCACGAACGGGTAGGGCGGGGCCAGGGAAAAATCACTCCGGGTCAGGGCCAGTGCTTCGTTAATACGGGCGCCGGTGTTCCACAGGGTGGTCAGCAGCATCTTACGGTGAAGATCGGGCACGTAGTGGAGCAGGGCGCTCACTTCCGGCGCCAGCAGGTATTTCGGCAGTTCGTCCTGAACGAGCGCCATCTGGCGCAGTGCCAGCGCGGCCGGGTAATCGATGGCCACCGGCAGCTGAGCAGAGGAAAAAGCCCCGCTATGGCCTGGCAGTGCTGGCATCATGTTATGTCACCATTGTCATTAGAGTGTGCAGTGCATCACCGGTGCATCCGGGGATGCCGGACCCGGCAGGATCAGATACTCGGTAGCAGATTTGACACGGTAATTGGTGTAATCTTCAAACGAAACCGGGCTTGCTTTCATCCCCGCGAGAAAAGTTTCTTCAAGACCGCGGGCACGCGGAAGCGATAGTTCTATCGTCTCAGGATCGATGGCCATTTTCTGGCGGGTGGCTTCCAGCTCAGTGGTCAGCCGGTATTTTTCCGTACGAAAAGGAATACTCTCTTCAGCGTTTCGCTGTGTATAGGTCACGTCAAACATCATGCGATCACCGTCGTTCTGCAGTACCACGCCCCTGAGGAGACTTTCTATACGAACGGGGGATTCACCTTTCTGCGGAATCTCCGAGGTCCGGCTGCAGATAATCACCATCCCGGGTTTCTGACTGGCATTAACCATCCGCATTTCACTGAGCGTTGCCGCCCCTGCATCCCGTGCAGTCACACCCAGCAGGATCGTCAGCCCCATTATAAAACCGGTCAGTTTACACATCGTTCCTGTATCCTTTACGTTAATGTCTGGATCATCTTCAGGGAGAAATCCCGCCGGACTACACTATCGAGTGACATGTGGCCGCCAGAGGGTGTCCAGCCGACCACTCATTAAATGCTGCTGTCGGCTATCAGTAGTAGACTGGCCCCCTGAATCTCCAGACAACCAATATCACTTAAATAAGTGATAGTCTTAATACTAGTTTTTAGACTAGTCATTGGAGAGCAGATGATTGATGTCTT
>NZ_JBMKGI010000029.1:0-12749 GCF_049238885.1 Enterobacter cloacae complex sp. BZL2005
CTTAACACGGTAGCTGCAAAGCCCTAATCCCGCTCACCGCCACGCAGCTGCCGTACGTCCCCCACGGGGGTGCGCAGTGCTGCGCGCGGGAACGGCGGCCCGTCTGCGGGACGCGGCGCCGTACTGCGCGTTAGCGGCCGCACGCGGCCGGTTACGGGGGACACTCCGCCATACGACCAGCGACCCGCTGAGCTGCACAATCCACAGATAACACAAGCTACATACATGTCGATATGGGAATCGGCCCACCTTGCCGGGCGCCGGTGCCGTGTGGAAATCCGCCCACCTTGCCGCGCGCCGGTGCCGTGTGGGAATCCGCCCACCTTGCCGCGCGCCGGTGCCGTGTGGGAATCCGCCCACCTTGCCGGGCGCCGGTGCTGTGTGGAAATCCGCCCACCTTACCGGGCGCCGGTGCTGTGTGGAAATCCGCCCATCTTGCCGGGCGCCGGTGCCGTGTGGGAATCCGCCCACCTTACCGGGCGCCGGTGCCGTGTGGGAATCCGCCCACCTTACCGGGCGCCGGTGCCGTGTGGGAATCCGCCCACCTTGCCGGGCGCCGGTGCCGTGTGGGAATCCGCCCACCTTACCGGGCGCCGGTGCCGTGTGGGAATCCGCCCACCTTGCCGGGCGCCGGTGCCGTGTGGGAATCCGCCCATCTTACCGGGCGCCGGTGCTGTGTGGAAATCCGCCCATCTTCATGACAAAAATTTGTCAAATGACAGGCTCATGTGTGCTGATTTATGTCAGACGGGATTTTGCTTATCAATTATTGAGAACAGAAATTTTCCTGAATCATCAATACTATACTTAGCAAGTAAAGGTGTTTTCTCATTTATCTGCTTGAGTGCAGGATCAAGGAAAGATCGTTTCAACTCTGCCAAGTTCTTCTGCTGGGATTCCGGTAAGACGAAACGGTCATTTAACCAAGCATGAGTAGTAACCCATAAGCCTGAAGATTTGAATTGAGCAAGACTTTCATAAAGGCGGATCGTCCGGGGATTTCGAAGACTGCCACAATCGCGGAGCGAGTAGGTGGTGAACTGGTTGGTAATGACTCCAACTTACTGATAGTGTTTTATGTTCAGATAATGCCCGATGACTTTGTCATGCAGCGCCACCGATTTTGAGAACGACAGTGACTTCCTGCCCAGCCTTGCCAGATGCTGCCTCAGATTCTGGTTATGCCGCTCAATTCGCTGCGTATATCGCTTGCTGATAACGTGCAGTTCTCCCTTCAGGCGGGATTCATAAAGCGGCCAGCCATCCGTCATCCATACCACGACCTCAAAGGCCGACAGCAGGCCCGGAAGACGCTCCAGCGTGGCCAGAGTACGCTCACCAAAGACGCGTGCCACCACCGTCCTGCACATCCTGCCATAGGCGTAAAATAACCAGCGCTGACGTGATTTAGCCCCGACGTAGCCCCACTGTTCGTCCATTTCCGCGCAGACAATGACGTCACTGCCCGGTTGTATGCGTGAGGTTACCGACTGCGGTCTGAGTTTTTTAAGTGACGTAAAATCGTGTTGAGGCCAACGCCCATAATGCGGGCGGTTGCCCGGCATCCAACGCCATTCATGGCCATATCAATGATTTTCTGGTGCGTACCGGGCTGAGAGGCGGTGTAAGTGAACTGTAGCTGCCATGTTTTACGGCAGTGAGAGCAGAGATAGCGCTGATGTCCGGCAGTACTTTTACCGTTACGCACCACGCCTTCAGTAGCTGAGCAGGAGGGACAACTGATGGAGATGGAAGCCACTGGAGCACCTCAAAGACACCATCGTACACTAAATCAGTAAGTTGGCACCATTATCCGGCAGGCGATCTGGATTATCGTCACGCTGTTAAATATGTCGCGGTAGGGATACCCGTTACCGGATACCCCCCGCACAGATCCCGGCGTGCGCGATTTACGCACCGGGCTCCTGCCTCGGGTGTCTGGCGGTGAACCGCTCCACAGGCCATGGATGAAGAACCCGAACCCTTGGTAGCCATGCGGCTGCCAGTTTGTTTGCTTTCGTCCAGGTCGTATCATCCTTCTGGCTCCTGCGCCTGAGCGCCCGGCGCCAGAGGTTTGTTACGTGTGTCCTGAACTTCTGCATGGTGGGGAAGTTGCCCGGTACCGAGTGATAGTTCAGGTATCCCTGAACCACTCTCCTGAGCCATTTTCCCTGTTCGGGGATTGAGTAATGCCAGCGCCTTCGCAGACCGTCTTTGATGGCTTTCAGAGTTGCCGTCATCCGATCCCGGCGGGTCTTTCGTATCAGCATGAACCTGCCGTTGCGATCTTTCCCGCTGATGTGCGTGAACCCGAGGAAGTTGAACGTTTCTGGTTTGCCTTTTCCCCTGATGGCACGGTTTTCGGCAGCGAAGCGGCCGAACTCCATCAGACGGGTTTTCTCCGGGTGAACCGTGAGTCCGAACTCCCTCAGTCTGCGCTGCATGGCTATACGGAAGCGCCGGGCATCGTATCGTTTGTCGAACCCGATGACGATGTCATCGGCGTATCTGACCATTACCACATTGCCTGTGGCATAGCGACGTCGCCACTGATGCGCCCACAGATCGAAGACGTAGTGGAGGTATATGTTTGCCAGCAGCGGTGAGATGACCGCACCCTGTGGGGTGCCTTCCTCCGTTGCTCGCCATTGACCCTCCTCCAACGTCCCGGCTGTGAGCCACTTACGTATGAGCCTGATTACGCTCCGGTCGCCGATCCGATGCTCTGTGAACCTGATCAGCCATTCGTGGCTCACCCTGTCGAAGAACTGACTGATGTCGGCATCCAGTACCCAGTTTACGTTAGTGCGTACCAGCCCTGTGGCCAGTGCGTCCAGTGCATCGTGCTGGCTTCGCCCGGGTCTGAACCCGTATGAGAACCCCATAAAGTCGTTTTCATAGACTGCGTTCAGGATTTTCACCAGCGCATACTGGACGATCTTGTCCTCCAGCGAGGCGATGCCGAGCGGGCGTTGTTTTCCATCCGCTTTTGGGATGTAGTGACGCCTGCCGGGCTGCGCCCTGTAGCTGCCCTGATGTAGCCTCCGGTGCAGATCTGTTATGTTGTTCTTCATGTTTCCGGCGTAGTCCATCCACCTGATGCCATCCACTCCGGCGGCCGCTTTCCTGCTCAGGGAGAGGAATGCGGCTTCCAGTGCTTCGACTGTCAGCAGGTGGAACAATGCTGTAAACCGTTCTTTCTTCCGCTGCTTCGCAGCTTCCCGCACGCGTGACAGCCTCTGTGACATGCTTTCCCGGCTCTGTGTCCGGCGCATGTGTGGCTGTTCCGCGTTCCCCTTGGCCCCGCTCCTTCGCTCCACTGACTACGCTCCTTTCGGGTTGTTCGCCTGCTTCGCCGCTACTATGAGCGAGTCCGACTTCTCCTCTCCGTACATCACCGGCTATGACTCCTCGTCTTCCCGGTGCGGGCCGTCTCCGACACTGGCAGATGGTCAGAGGGGAGATCTCCCGGTTCCCGCGTAGAGATCGTATTGACATGCCAGGGTCTCAGACCCCGCCGGGTCCATGTGGCACTCGCAGTATCGCACCCTATGATGTTGCCTTCCGTTAACAGTACAACGTCGGCACCCGGTAATTTAATATACATTTCGTGGCTCAATGGCTGGCCTGTCAACACCCCTGTCAACGCTTCGCCCCATACCTCGCGGTATGCAACGCATGACTCGGGGACCTTGTGGATTGCTGGTCCTTCAATGGTCGGGGACTTTCACCCCTTGATCTCTACCGGTCTCCCGGCGAACACTGTATGTATAACCAGTAAAATTAGAGTGTCAGGAGGAAAGATGAAACTACAACTTTTCAGCACCGGGAAAGAACTCCCGCCACAGGCCCATCCATTGTTTGCCGATCTGGCCAGCTGCGGTTTTCCCAGCCCTGCTGCTGACTATGTCGAGTCCGATCTGGATCTCCATGATTACTGCATACGGCATCCGAGCGCGACGTACTACCTGCGTGCCAGCGGAGACAGCATGGCCGACGGCAGTCTGTACAATGGCGATCTGCTGGTTGTGGACAGTGCTGAAAAGCCGCGGCACGGCGATATCGTTGTCGCCAGCATGCAGGGGGAGTTTACGGTGAAACGGCTTCTGCTGACGCCGCGACTGACGCTGCAGCCCATGAATGCCTCCTGGTCGCCGATTTATCCTGATCCCGACGAGCTGGATATCTTTGGCGTCGTCACGCATATCATCCACCGCCCGAGGGAGATGTACTGATGTTTGCCCTGGCCGATGTGAACAGCTTCTATGCCAGCTGTGAACGTGTTTTCCGCCCGGATTTGAAAGGAAAGCCGATAGTCGTCCTGAGCAACAACGACGGGAATGTAATCGCTCGCAGTGCCGAGGCGAAGCCCTGGATCAAAATGGGAACTCCGTGGTTTCAGATAAAAAACGAAAGATACCCGGAAAAAATATATGCGTTTTCAAGTAATTATGAACTTTACGCCTCGATATCGGCGCGCGTGATGAACTGCCTGGAGGAACTGGCCCCCAGGGTGGAACAGTATTCAATTGATGAGATGTTCCTCGACCTGACCGGCGTGGAGCACTGTATGGGGCTTGAGGACTTCGCCCGGCAGCTGCGTCAGCAGGTGTATGACTGTACCCGCCTGACCATTGGCGTGGGCGCCGGACCAACGAAAACCCTCGCAAAATCAGCCCAGTGGGCCTCAAAAGAGTGGAAACAGTTTCATGGCGTACTCGCTCTGACCAGGGGAAATCCGCAAAGGACGCGGAAACTGCTTTCACTGCAGCCGGTTGAAGAAATCTGGGGGGTGGGTAACCGTATTGCACGCAAGCTAAATGTGCTGGGCATAAAAACCGCGCTCGATCTGGCTCTGACGAACCCGGCCTTCATCCGCAAAAATTTTTCTGTCGTCCTTGAGCGAACGGTACGGGAACTGAACGGGGAAAGCTGCCTTTCGCTTGAGGAAGCCCCTCCGACGAAACAGCAAATTGTCTGCAGCCGCAGTTTTGGCGTGAAGATCACGGAGTACGAGTCACTCCGTCAGGCTATCTGTCAGCACGCAGAGCGGGCCTCTGAAAAACTGCGTAAAGAGCACCAGTATTGCCGGCATATTTCCGTTTTCATCAAAACGTCTCCGTTCGCCATTAAAGAGCCTTACTACGGCAACGTGGCTACGGAAAAACTTCTTACACCCACTCAGGACACCAGGGACATCATTGCAGCCGCTACAACGGCTCTGGAGCGTATCTGGAGGGATGGGCACCGGTATGCCAAAGCCGGAGTTATGCTGAATGACTTCACCGGCTCCGGAGTTTCGCAGCTGCAACTGTTCGACGAACGCCCGCCACGCCCTCACAGTGCTGAGCTGATGAGGGTTCTGGACGGGATCAACAACTCAGGGCTGGGTAAAGTATGGTTTGCGGGGCGGGGTATGGCCCCGGAATGGCAGATGAAACGGGAGATGCTTTCTCCTGCTTATACGACACGATGGTCAGATATTCCTGCAGCGAAACTGGCGTGAAACCATGGCGATTTCACCGTGAAATTCTCAACCTAAACTGCCTAATTACAATAAGTTAGATGTGAAATCGCCATGGCGAAATTATTGACTCAAATTTCTGTCAAGGACTTCGTTGATAGCCTTGTCCAGTTCATCCTGAATCACTTTTGACATACGGCTAAACTCATAAGTCAGCGTGCGCCCTTTCACACGCTTACGCGCGAACTTGTCCTTTTCTTCAAAAGACCAGAGTGGGGAAACCACTGACTTTTCCTTGGGAGATGGATCTATCAATGCCTGAGATGCCTGAGAAATCAGCTTCAGAATACTGGCTTTCTGTTCGTCTTCTGGTCGCTCGCCATCACTCAAAATTGCATCGAGCTGAGCTGATACAGACTGAATGAGTTCTTCAGGCGTTAATCCCTTTTCACCGAGTTTTTCATTAACTTCTAAAAGAAGTTTATAATCACTAAACGATAGCTCCGACTGAACCGGGAACAGAGAAATTAAGTCTTGCGGTACGGCCGCCGCCTGCAGCGCCCTGGTAACTTTAGCCTGAGATAATCCCTCCAGTTCAGCAATTTCCTTTTGATTAAATCCGGACTCTTTAAGAGCGATCAATCTCAGACCAATCTCCCGAAGATTATGTTCTTTAGCTGTCTGGATATCTTTAGCCAGTTGGCGAGCTTCATCAGCTGATAAATGTTCTTCGGTAACCATTACATCAAGGCCTGTACGGACAAAAATTGCTGAGGCTCGCCGTCTTGAACCATCCAGTATCTCAATCCTTTCACTTTGCTTAATACCAATACAGGGAAAGAACTGCTGAAACTTAATCGTCTGGATAATGGATTTCAGAGACTCCCTGGTCAGTGCAAGTTGATCTCTTCCATTGTTTTCCTGGTTTACGAAGGTCTTACTTTCAACTTCAGATGCAGGCACCCGAACAAACCTGAACGTTACCTTCCTGCCGGTTTTTAAGGTAAATACCTGACTTCTACCGGTGTCAGCCATTTCGAGCATTGACGCCTGAGTATTTAACTGTCTGCCGATGGTTTTTCTTTTCTCATTCGACATCACATACCTCCGTTAGTACGAATGAACTCGATGCGATCAAAGACTGCCTTCGCAAAGTCTTCCGCTGCTGATTTTGCGCTTTTTAGTGCCTCTGTACTTCCATCATAGGTTGCTGGATTTGCTGAAATAACTGTGTCAAAAGTCTCCCCACAACGTTCGAAACCATCCAGTCTTGGCAGAACCATGTCTAGCATATCGGCACCGAAAACCTCTTTGGCCTGACTATGGCAAATTTTGTGATCAGACTTGTTCAGGATCTTGGACATGAAGCCGACATTACCGATGAGATTGCAGGTGTGCCCATCCATTTCGATGGAATCTATGAGGGCAGGGAGGCTGGCCACAAACTTCAGGGAAGAATGAAAATCAACCGTCGCCGGTGGAAGAGGGGTCAACATCAGGTCTGCCGCCCCAATGCAGTTTTTCAGGAACGCATCAAGGTGAGGACCACTATCAAGGAAAATAAAGTCGTAGTCATGCTGGAGCTTGTCGATAATGTTCTCTTTAAGCACCGCATGAATATTTTTCCCTGGCAGATGTTCTTCACACAATCCCTTCCAGCCTTCAGCAAGGAATGCATCGTCAATGGAAGCGGGGATTACATCAACACCAGGGATAATAGACGGTACTATAAAATCGGAAAGTAATTCTTCACGAGACACGTTCTGGAGCATGGCCTGAGCAGCCGTATTTTCAACCAAGCCCACTGAATTCTCATGGCTCAGGAACATTGTCAGAGATGCCTGCGGATCGAAATCGATGGCCAGAATACGCAGGTCTTCGAACAGAAGCTGAGGATGAGCTCGAAAAGCATGTGATAATGAAGCGGTAGAAACTGTCTTGGAACCACCACCTTTAAGATTACATACAAAAATCGTAAAGGCTTTATCGAAGCGATCCCTGTACTTCGGTACTTTACGATGGTTATACAGATCGATGACATTCTGAATCGTCATCGCGTATTTCATCGTATTACCAGAAGGTTTCTTTTTAAAAATGTAGCCACCGGCTTCCATTTCGGACACAGCATACTCAACACTGCCTTTACTGAGCTTAGGCAGCTTATACAGAGCGGCTTTGCTGTATTCCTGATAGAACTCGGTAAGCTTCAATTCCTCTTTTTGCTGTCGGATACTTTCGCTCAAAGATGTCAGAAGCTTACCTGCACGTGTAGCGACTTTCCGTAACTGCTCAATATTGTCCATTTATCACCTCATGACGTTTTTTGTCATTTTGAACAAAAAGTGTCATGTTGCAAGAAAAAAATCATATTGTTTTGATTTCGCTCTCAACAGAAGGGGGATGAAGCTCGACGGGCGTGCTACTAAATCACACTGCAGCAACACGCAGACGCACTTTTGACCATCAACAGCAACTCATACAAAAGGGCTTTGAGAAAGGTATTCAACTTGCAAGACAGGAGAGTCATTCAGAAGGATTCTGATTTTAGTTACGACCAGTGCAATGCTGAGCCTTATGTATCAGCGCTCGCCGCAGCCATGTAACCGAGCGTAGCGAGCGAACTGGCGAGGAAGCGAAGAGGAACCGTTCCGGCAGATAGCTCTTACGCTCAGCACAAGAAGAGTTTTCCATCCTCTGTGGGAAACAGGTCAACTTTAATGGACGCTCCGGACTATGGGAAACAGGTCAACTTCGCGGACGGCCCGGACTATGGGAAACAGGTCAACTTCACGGGCGGCCGGGAGTGTGGGGAACAGGTCAACTTCGCGGACGGCCCGGATTATGGGAAACAGGTCAACTTCGCGGGCGGCCGGGACTGTGGGAAACAGGTCAACTTTGCAGACGGCCCGGACTAAGGGAAACAGGTCAGCTTCTCGGACGGCCCGGACTATGGGAAACAGGTCAACTTCTCGGACGGTCGGGAGTGTGGGAAACAGGTCAACTCCGCGTACGGCCCGGACTGTGGGAAACAGGTCAACTTTGCAGACGACCGGGACTGTGGGAAACAGGTCAACTTTGCAGACGACCGGGACTGTGGGAAACAGGTCAACTCCGCAGACGGCCCGGACTGTGGGAAACAGGTCAACTACGCAGACAGCCGCGATTGCGGGAAACAGGTCAAGTTAGGCAAGCACTATGGGAAACACAGCAAGTTCAGTATCCCCCCATATGTCAGCAACAAACTAAGGGGGGAGGAAATAAAAATTACAGACTATTGTTTTTTATCAAGAAAATTAAACAGCAAGCGACCATCTTCTTCAGTGGTATATGTTACCTTTAATGGCGTCTTCTCATTAATTTTCTTCAGAGCAGGTTCCAGGAAGGTACGCTTCATTTCAGCAATATTGTTTTTCTGCGAGGCAGGGAGCATAAACCTTTCACATAACCAGTCATGTGTGGTGATCCAGACACCAGTGCTCCGGAACTGACACAGGCTTTCATAAAGCCGGATGACACGAACACTATTAAGCTGGCCACAGTCATAGAGAGAATAGGTAGTGAACTGGGAGGTTAAGCCGACCAGGAATGGCATGACCTTGTAGTTAAATTCAATCTGCCAGGAACCCCGGCCTCGCTTCATTCCTGCTTCAGCCAGCCACGGACGTTTAACTTCTTCAAACTCACCTTCTTTTGGATAAAAGGTAACCGTTGATTCGCCCAGAGCATTTACCCCAGCCTTCACATCACGACTGGCGACAGACGTAGCGACATTGAAGTATTTGACGTAATCGGAAACGCTGATTTTGAAGAGCGGCAATACGTCAGAGTCATCTTCCTGGCTGTCATTAAAATAGGCCTGCATGAGGCATAACCACAGCACACGTTTTGCCTGAAGAGGCAGGTAATATGCAGCTTCGGTCAATTCGTTAGATTGCTTTATACTGGCGCGTTTTTTAAACGTTTTAGTAGCTGGCAAGAGTGCTTGAGTATCCATTTCAATGCCTATGGGTAAATTTTTACCCACCCATAATGACAGTGAAAACAGAAATTGCAAGCTATCGCGATACTTATCCACCGGAAAAATCTGCACTTTATCCACAAGTGGATAATTGAGAACTGAACTTGACCTCTTTCCCATAGCTTGTTGATGCGTATCCCATAGCTTGTTGACACAAAACCCACTGATACGTGATTAATTTCCCATATTATGTTTACCAGTTGCCCATACAGGCCCCCTCTCAGGCCGCACTGTACGCGGCTTTCAGGCTCCCTAAAAGATGTAAAATAAAGAAAAAGAATAAAAAAGTACTTTATAAAAATATGCCCGTGGATAAGTGGATAACCCCGAGGGGAGGTGATTTTTCAGGCATTGAGCGTAAGCAGAATTTATAAGTTTTGTTCCCTGGTGCTTCCTCGCTCACTCGGGGCTTCGCCCTGTCGCTCGACTGCGGCGAGCACTGCTGGCTCGATCATATCCGTGGCCGGAAGATACTACTCCTCCCCCGAGTCGCTCTCCAGAGCCGGCTACAGCGAGACAACCCGCACGAAGATTTCTATCGTCCCTGCAGACATATTCGAATCGTTTTTATTAACCCTGGCTTCCGTCGTGACAGAACACTACGTCCTGTAAAAGGGGGACTAAGGCCCCTGAATCACACACCTGAAATTAATAATGCGGAGTTTTACGATAATGTCATTGCTGGAAACTTTCCTGACCGCTTCTCAGGGGGCAACAATCCTGTTCCTTGCCATGCTGATCTACTGGCAAAAGCGATAAATCTAAGCGGGCTGGCCTTTGGCCAGCTTCGCTGTATAAGGGGAAAAATGCGGCATATCCAGACATTTCACTAGGCAATTTGAATTCAGATATCTATGCTTGGGATCCGGTCAACAGGAGGTAACAAGATGAAACTTGAAACTATACAGATAGATAATACCGTAAGGAGTGGTCTTAATTCTTTCACTGACGGGGTGATTATTCGTGATACAAAGGTATTGATCACGCTCAATCTCCCGGATGGACAGAAAACCACTATTGAGGGGGAATGGCGGCATATGTCGGACGCCAACAGGTTGTCAGAACGTATTACGATGCTTCAGCATGCGATCTATGAGCAGTATGAGGAATACAGAGCAGATATTCCCGTCAGCTGGTCCAGATAACGTCTGACAGACCTCCCCGGCGAGCAGGACGTTCGCCAGCATCATTCTCCTAAGTACTTAAATATTCCCTTTCAGCATGGCTACCGCATCCGCTTCGGGCATCTGAAACTGAACTCGATGCCGCGCAGCAACATCAAGTGCGAACACCTTCGTATAGACTTCCGTCGAGCTAATCGATTTGTGGCCCATCAGGCTCTGCAAAACCTTCAGTGGTATGCCGGCATACAGCATATGCATCGCGTAGGAGTGGCGGAACGTATGCGGGGTGACCGGCACCGAGAATGTCACCCCGTCGACGGCGGCCGCTTCAACCGCTTCGCCAATCCAGGTCCGTACTGTCCGGTCGGTGATGTCCCAGATGCGGGCTTTCTCTGTTCTGCCGGTACGCTTGTTGCGTCTTTCCAGCGGAATTTTCAGGGTGGCCACCATCATCTGCAGCTGGCTGACGTAGTGGTGATCGGAAAGCGGAACCAGACGATGAGCCTGGCTACCGGCGGGAGCTCGGCCGGCTGTCCTGGCCGCTTTTTCGGTGCGCTGCTTAAGCGTGGCCAGCTGCACGAACGGATACGGTGGCACCAGCGAAAAATCCCCCCGGGTCAGCGCCAGCGCCTCGTTGATACGTGCGCCGGTGTTCCAGAGGGTTGCCAGCAGCATCTTGCGGTGCAAATCGGGCACATAATGGAGCAGGGCGCTGACTTCCGGTGCCAGCAGGTATTTCGGTAGTTCATCTTGAACGAGCGCCATCTGGCGCAGGGCCAGCGCGGCGGGATAGTCAATGGCCACCGGCATTTGCGCCGGCTGCTGCGGGTGAGAATATGATAAGAGGCCGCTCATTGGTTTGACATTCCATCAGGTATCACTAATTGATTCCACTCCCTGTTGCGGGTAGCTTCAGCAGCGCGCAGGGCTCTTTCGCGCCTCCAGACTTTACGAAACACGGAAACTGCAGACCATTCATCATGACCTGTAAGACGTGTTTCGGGCATCCCGGTTGCCTTGCGCAGACGGACGGCAAGAATGACAGCGTTGATGCCCAAGCGCGTGAACTGATACTGCCGTTCCCTGAAATAGTCCTTATGCCAAGGAGGGTCGGAGTATTCGGCGGCATATGCAATTGCCCTGTGGGCCTCATCCTGGAGCACCGGCAGTTCACGGATGCGATACATAAGACGTGGCTCTAAAGTCCGCCAGTCACCGGAGACATCGATCAGATTCAGTTCAGGGTAATTCGTGACAGCTTTTCTCTCAGGCTGGGGGGCATCATCATCCTGGCCGTCATCCGTCACAACCCGGAAACAACCCTCAGCATACCGTTCAAGCATGAATACCAACTCGGTGGCAATGTAATGCAGTTCCTTTTTCATTTTATCTTCTGACGCCTGTCTCTCACGCTTAAGCGTGAAATAATGTGTCAGCCAGATGCCAGTGAGTGTTATACCCCCAGTAAGCAGGCCAGTGATAAGCCCGGTTGCCACGTTTCCCCAGATCCCCGCCCCTTGATTAATCAGCTGTACGGAAACCGGATGGGATGTCGCAGCAACTATACTCTCAGTTGCGGCCTGTATATCAGTCATTGATCATTTACCCCTTTATATTCCTGAGAAATCCCGCCCTCTGTCCGTAGTCAGCGGCCGGCAGCCAGCTCTTCAGCCAGTTTCACAAACCTTTTGTGCTCAGTCTGCAGGTAATGGCTGTAAATCCGGGCATCACGTTCTGTCAGTCCGGATGGATTGCCGGTGAAGTAACGTTGCAGCACCGCAATACAGTGATTGTAGGTATCGAGATCATATTCCCAGTTTCCCAGCTCACCGGCCGCATCCAGTTCCTGGCGAAACTGCTCGTATTTACGGAGCAGAATGCCAAGACCTAATTCTGTTGCAGCATAAAGATTATTTTCTCCTGGCGCGGAAATCGCATTACGGATTTTTTCAAAAGCATAACTGAAATCATTTCTCTCATTGAATGCAGTAAACATGTCCTTTCCTCAGTTGAATAGTTAGCCGTGCAATTTTACCAGGCACTGTTGCAAAGTTAGCGATGAGGCAGCCTTTTGTCTTATTCAAAGGCCTTACATTTCAAAAACTCTGCTTACCAGGCGCATTTCGCCCAGGGGATCACCATA
>NZ_JBMKGI010000030.1:0-11513 GCF_049238885.1 Enterobacter cloacae complex sp. BZL2005
CATCCGCATAGTGCACTGGGTTATCGCTCGCCACGGGAATATCTGCGGCAGCAGGCCAGTAATGGGTTAAGTGATAACAGGTGTCTGGAAATATAGGGGCAAATCCATGCAGTTCACTTAGGGGTCCGCTTGGAAAAAGGAAATTATCCTACGCTAAGCGCATTTTTTGCACAGATGGCTACCGACTGAACGTAACGTGTGAGTCATGATCAGAAATGTGTTAACTCTAGGAATTGACACGACTTACTGTTTGATGGGGAAATCATGTTTAGCTATCTCAAGGCTATGTATCATCAATCAAAAATTCAGGCTGAACTCAAGGTACAGATACATGAACAAACTACGGTTAATGCTATCTGTCATCACCCTGAATCAATCGAGATCATTGCGGTTTGTTCGACTGATGCGTATTACCGAAAACGTAAGGACGCTGCTTTTCTGACAACCTGTTCTGTGCTCATGCGTACTTTAAAAGATGAATCCGTACCGATGGTACTACGGAAAACAGCATGGCGATTATTGAACGAAAGATACCAACGAATTAAGTTAAATCAGGCTTATAGGATAGAAAATTTCTTGCTTGTTGCCGATTTTGAATATGCTCTCGAAGAACATGATGAACTAGCAGAGTAGTACTAGTGAGGCGATGAATACCGACAGTTAACGTGCATGTGACTTAAACGTCCGAAACCGGTCGGTTTCGTACACCACTTACAGCACATGTCCGAAACTTAGTGAAATTAATTTCGGACACACGTTATAATTCGGACATCCATTTCGTACGGAAAGTTTCCCATGTCACGTGTTTTTGCCTACTGCAGGGTCTCAACTCTGGAACAGACCACAGAAAACCAGCGTCGTGAAATTGAAGCGGCGGGTTTTGCCATCAGATCCCAACGACTTATTGAGGAGCATATCAGTGGCTCGGTTGCTGCCAGCGAACGCCCCGGATTTATCCGGTTGCTAGATCGCATGGAAAATGGGGATGTACTGATTGTCACCAAACTTGACCGTCTGGGTCGTAATGCGATGGATATCCGAAAAACAGTAGAGCAACTGGCGGCTTTAGATATTCGCGTTCATTGTCTCGCACTCGGAGGCGTTGACTTGACCAGTCCGGCCGGAAAAATGACTATGCAGGTAATTTCTGCTGTAGCGGAGTTTGAGCGGGATTTGCTGCTTGAGCGAACGTATTCAGGTATTGCGAGGGCAAAAGCGGCTGGAAAACGCTTCGGTCGCCCCCCCATCCTGAGCGAGGAACAAAAGCAAACAGTGACAGAGCGCCTAAATGCTGGCATCAGTATCAGTGCTATTGCCCGGGAATTTAATACCACCCGCCAGACTATCCTTCGGGTAAAGGCTGGATTGCTGCAAGAGTGAGCGGCTGGGAAGATTATAAAAAAAATCAAATGGTTATTATGAAATAAAACAGCCTGCTGGGTTCTTTTCCCCCTATTTTTTATAAAAGAGTAGACAAAAGAGGTTCGCGATATTAATCTACCAACTAGATGGTTGGTGCTGATTACACCAGCTATACCTTTTATCAAGAAATTACAGGAGCCATTATGTCTACTACCGTTAAACCTTCTGCAGACGCAGCTGCGATCCACAATACCCGTGAAGCAGTTCGCAGCCAGCCTGGCCTGGGTAACCTGACTTTCCAGATGAAAGCCCGTTCCAGCGGCGGATTAACCGTTCGCACAGAGACCGGCGCCACAATCCAGAACGGCGTTATCGATACCAGCCGTGTGGGGAAATTTTCTAATATCGGTGATGAACCCGCAGGTTTACTCGGCACCGATACCGGCATGAGCCCGACTGAATACATCATGCAGGCGCTGGCTGGCTGTTATACCGCCACCCTTACCATGATGGCTGCTGAAAAAGGGATCGACCTGGACGGTATCGAGCTGGATCTTAATTTCGATATCAACCTCAACGGCTTCCTTGGGCTGGACAGCAACGTGCGTAAAGGTGCGAAATCTATTCGCGTCGATGTTCACCTTACGAGCAAGACCGCCAGTCGCGAGGAGTTAGAAGCGCTGGTCAGCGAAATGCAAAAGAATTCGCCAATCCACGATACTCTGGCTAATCCGGTTGAAATGATTACACGCCTGGCGTGATGTCAGAGATGTAATGCTGCCATTCAGAATGCAGGATGGCAGTGACGTTCAGCTCTGCACGATACTGAGTCAGTGATACAACTTGCTACGGAAAAATAGCAACAATATAATCTATCAACTAGTAGATTATATGGAGTAATTATGACAACCATGACACGGGAACGGCTGCTCAGCGAAGCAGAACACCTGATGCGCGAAAAAGGGTATTCAGCATTCAGCTATGCTGATTTATCAAAAATAGTGGGTATCACCAAGGCCAGTATTCATCACCATTTCCCGACCAAAGATATTCTGGGTGAGCAGGTGGTAATACAGGCGTTCTCTGATACACAACGCGTATTTGAGCAGATAGAGGCGACTGAGAAAAGCGCGGAGAGAAGAATTGCGGCTTACATCGATATCTTCGCGCAAAGCCATAAAGCTTCGCTACTGCCACTGTGTTGTGCGTTGTCAGCAGAGACCGCCAATCTGCCTCAGGCAATTACTGTACAGACATCACTTTATTTCGATATGCAAATCGAGTGGCTCACAAAAGTCGTCAGGGCGGGCATGGAGTCAGGTGAGTTTTCATCCCATGCCGAACCATCAGATATTGCTTTGATGATCATTAATGTCTGTGAAGGCTCAAGCGTAGTGGCGCATGCAACGGCCAGACCCGAAGTCTTCGCCAACAGCCTTAAGTATATAAAACTGCTTCTTAATACCCCTCATTCAGGAGAATGACACTATGCTGGACTGGAACAACTATCGCTCAGAGTTAATGCAACGTTTAGGCGAGTTGGGCAAACTGACCCCCGAGACCATGAAAGGCGTGGTTGCCCTGGGCAACGCAGGTAACAAAACTGACCTTTTGGGCGCAAAAGTGCGTGAACTCATTGCCCTGGCGTGCGCAGTCACAACCCGCTGCGACGGCTGTATTGCTTTTCACGCCGACGCCGCTGTGAAAGCCGGTGCAACCGACGCTGAAATTGCTGAAGCGCTGGGCGTGGCGATTAACCTCAACGCTGGCGCGGCGGTCATTTATTCAGCCCGCACTCTGGATGCCGTCGGTCAGGCACGCGGTTAAGCATTAATAAATTCCACGTTAAAAGGGCATTACTGCCCTTTTTTTATGTCCGCAATAGCCTGAGCATATACCGATGCAGGTTTCACACCCGGTATGCGTTTAACTAATTGCCCTTCATGAAATATCAGCACAGACGGCAGCCCCCAGATCTCGTATTTGGTTGTCAGCACCGGCGCCTGATCTACATTGACTTTCCCCACCTGAATATCTCTATCGAGCCGGTCTGCAAACTGACTGAACATTTCTTCGCTGGCCTGACAGGGCGGACACCAGGGTGCAGAGAAACGTACCACCGATATTCCGTTGTACTGCTCTATCTGGCGGAAATTATCTTCGTTATAAGCTGTTAATGTACGCATGGTGATGACCTCGCAAAATGAGTGACAATTCAGAAATGGCTGCGTTATGACAAAAAAATACAACACAGCCATTGACCTACCTACTAGATGGTTGGTATATTGCCACCCATCAGATGTTTATGCAACTCCAGTGCGCGACGTCCAGTCGATGATACTGCCGGGCTGTGCAAATCCCTGCCGGGATACTCCTTTTTGTTTTTTGTGAGGTATACGATGAGTAAGCTTTTCACCCCCTACAATCTGTCTGGCCTGGCGTTAAAAAACCGTGTAGTCATGGCACCGATGACCCGCACCCGCACCATGAATGACGTGCCGGATGAGGTCGTGGCTTTGTACTATGCACAGCGTGCTTCTGCTGGCCTGCTCATCACCGAAGGGATGCCGGTTTCAGAAGAAGGCCGGGGTTACCTTTATACCCCTGGTATCTACAACGACGAACACGTCCAGGGCTGGCGTAAGGTGACACAAGCGGTTCACGCCAAAGGTGGCCGTATTTTCGCGCAGCTCTGGCACGTCGGCCGTATGTCTCACGTCTCTCTTCAGCCAGGCCACATAGCGCCGGTTTCAGCGGGCACCGTTCAGGCGGTCAATACCACCGTTTTTGCGCTGACCGAATCCGGAGAACCGGGCCCGGTTGTACCAAGCCAGCCACGCGCGCTGGAAACGCATGAAGTTAAACGCATCACTGCAGACTTCGTGCACTCCGCACGCCTGGCGATGGAAGCCGGCTTTGACGGCGTGGAAATCATGGCGGCAAACGGATTCATCTTTGACCAGTTCCTCAGTAGCGAACTGAACACCCGCACCGACGAATACGGCGGCTCGGTGGAAAATCGTCAGCGTTTCCTGCTGGAGACCATTGACGCCGTGGCGGAAGCCGTGGGTAACAGCCACGTTGCCGTGCGCCTGTCACCGTTCGGCCGCATTTATGACCTCGCGCCGTATGAAGGTGAAGAGCAAACCTGGTCAGCCATCACCGACGCGCTCGGTCAGCGGGAACTGGCCTACGTACACCTTTACTATCAGCCGGTGTACACCAAAGCGCCACTTCCGGAAGGCTTCCGCCGCCGTTTTCGCAACACGTTTAAAGGCACCATCATCGCTGCCGGCGGTTTTACCCGTGATATCGCAGAGCAGGCTCTGGAAGATGATGAGCTGGATCTGGTGGCATTTGGTGTGCCCTACATCGCTAACCCGGATCTGGTTGAAAGAATGCAAAACGGCTGGCCACTGGCAGAAAGTGACCGCGCCACCTACTACGGCGTCAGTGGTTCCCCGGAAAAAGGCTATACCGATTACCCGGTCTGGCAGGCGCAATAAATCCCATACGGTCGCGGTTCTCTGATAAGTGAGATCCGACCGCCCAACGTCTTTGAGGAATCATTATGCAAACGCTGAAACCCACCCTTACCATCGATATCTGGTCAGATTTGGTCTGCCCGTGGTGCTGGATTGCTAAAAAAAGATTTGAACAGGGTCTGAATCGCTTTGAATTTCGCGACCAGGTGGTGATCCGCCATCACAGCTACCGTCTGGCCGGTGGTACTCCCGCGATGCCTTTTAAGGATGCCATCGTTAAAAAGCTGGGCAGTCAGCATTCAGCGGAGCTGATGATGAATCAGGTGGGCACCGCCGGTAAATCTGAAGGTCTGATCTACAACTTCGACGGCATGATGTTTGGTGATACAGAAGATGCACACACCCTGCTGGTTGCCGCGCGTAAGGCCGGAATTGCGGACGCGGTGGAAGAACGTTTTTATCATGGCAGTATCACCGAAGGTCGCTCTCTCTTTGACCGTCAGCAGCTCGTTGCCATGGCCGTAGAAGCCGGTATGCCGAAAGCTGACGCTGAAGCCGCCCTGGAAAATGACGATTTTCGCGCCACCGTTTCCGACGATGAAGCCCACGCACAGTCTATTGGCCTCAGCGGCGTTCCGGTTTTTGTGATGAACGAAAAATATGCCATCAGCGGGGCTCAGGCAGCAGATAACTTTTTGAATGCCCTGCGTCAGGTCTGGGATGAACAGCAAACCGAATTTTCAGCCACTGCGGGTCAGACCTGCGGAACGGATGGCTGCAGTATTTAATCCGTCAACCGCCGGCAGTTTCACGCTGCCGGCAACGTCTTACCCACCAGTAATGGAGTCAGAAAATGAACACTTTTTTCAAAGGTAAAAAACTGCTCGTCGTCGGCGGTACCAGCGGCATGGGCCTGGCCGTGGCACGCATGGTACTGGAAGCGGGCGGCAGTGTCGTGCTGACCGGGAATAAAAAAGACAAAGCCGAAGCGGTGCAAAAAGAACTGAGCCCTCTGGGACCGGTTGCGGTCATCGCGGCGAACCTGATGACCGAAGAAGGTATGGAAACTATCCGTCAGGAAATTAATGCTCACCATCGCGATATCAGCCTGATGGTGAATGCCGCCGGTATCTTCATGCCCAAAGGATTTACCGAGCACAGCTTTGCCGATTATGACATGTATCTTTCGCTGAACCGAGCCACGTTCTTTATTACACAGGATGTCGTGAAGAACATGCTCGCCGCGAAGCTCGAAGGGTCTATCGTCAACGTCGGTTCGATTGGTGCTCAGGCTGCACTGGGTGACTCGCCGGCCTCGGCCTATTCAATGGCAAAAGCGGGTCTGCATGCCCTGACGCGTAATCTGGCGATTGAGCTGGCCAGCGCGGGTATTCGTGTCAACGCGGTGTCTCCCGGGATTGTTCATACGCCGATATACGAAGGCTTCATGGACAAAGCGGATATCGCAGATGCTATGAAGTCGCTGAACGATTTCCACCCGCTGGGACGCGTCGGAACTGCCGAAGATGTGGCAAACACTATTCTCTTCCTGTTGTCTGACAAAACCTCATGGGTGACGGGCGCTATCTGGGATGTCGATGCGGGCATCATGGCGGTCAGACGATAACCCCGTGACGCTGGCATAAGCCGCCCCTTAAGGGCGGCATTTTTTTGTCGCCAGACATGTCATCAGCAGGCTTCACTAAGAATATTCACGACCTGTTCATCCGTGCCTTTTGTGTTCCCGGCACAGGGTGTTATGCCGGGTTCTGACGACATCCTGACAGGACAAAACGGCCAGAGAGAAAGGAGTTATACACGATGAGGAGCCGGTAACGGAGAGTGATTCCCCTTTAAATAATCCGTGGATCACCATCGCAAACTGTACGGCACCAAAAAGTAACAGCGCACCTGCCCCGGTATCGAGATGGAGGTAATGACTCCAACTTACTGATAGTGTTTTATGTTCTGATAATGCCCGATGACCTTGTCATGCAGCTCCACCGATTTTGAGAACGACAGTGACTTCCGTCCCAGCCTTGCCAGATGTTGTCTCAGATTCAGGTTATGTCGCTCAATGCGCTGAGTGTAACGCTTGCTGATAACGTGCAGCTTTCCCTTCAGGCGGGATTCATACAGCGGCCAGCCATCCGTCATCCATACCACGACCTCAAAGGCCGACAGCAGGCCCAGAAGACGCTCCAGCGTGGCCAACGTGCGTTACCTAACAATAAACCTGTTTAAATATCCAGATAAAAACATTCAATCTGGGTCAAATGAGTGATACAGTTTCACCCATAAGACCCAATGGAGGCAATATGTCTGAATTTGAATTACTGGCGCAGGATCTGCTTGAGAAAGCAGAAGCGGAAGAACAACTGCGACAGGAAAATGATAAAAAGCTGCTCGGGCAGGTGCTGGAAATCTATGACCAGAAGTACGTGGCTGAACTGCTTAGAAAAGTTGGTAAAAATGAGTGGAGTCGCGAGACTCTTAATCGCTGGATTAATGGTAAGTGCTCACCTAAGACGCTGACGTTAGCCGAAGAGGAACTTCTACGAAAAATGCTTCCGGAAGCGCCTGCACATCACCCTGACTATGCCTTCCGGTTTATTGACCTGTTTGCTGGGATTGGAGGTATACGGAAGGGCTTCGAAACCATCGGTGGCCAGTGCGTTTTTACCAGTGAATGGAATAAAGAGGCTGTGCGCACATATAAAGCTAACTGGTTTAACGATGCTCAGGAACACACTTTCAATCTCGATATTCGGGAAGTCACGCTCAGTGATAAACCTGAAGTACCTGAAAACGATGCCTATGCTTACATTAATGAGCATGTGCCGGATCATGATGTACTTCTAGCAGGTTTCCCCTGTCAACCGTTCAGCCTTGCGGGCGTAAGCAAGAAAAACTCGCTCGGGCGCGCGCATGGTTTCGAATGTGAGGCTCAGGGAACGCTTTTCTTCGATGTGGCGCGTATTATACGCGCAAAAAAACCTGCCATCTTTGTTCTTGAAAACGTTAAAAACCTGAAGAGCCATGACAAGGGTAAAACCTTTAAAGTCATCATGGATACCCTCGACGAACTGGGCTATGAAGTTGCGGATGCAGCTGAGATGGGCAAAAACGATCCTAAAGTTATCGACGGAAAGCACTTTTTACCTCAGCACCGAGAACGTATCGTTTTGGTCGGTTTCCGTCGTGATCTGAACATTCACCAGGGCTTTACCCTGCGCGATATTAGTCGTTTTTATCCGGAACAGCGTCCGTCATTTGGCGAACTGCTGGAACCCGTGGTTGACAGCAAATATATACTGACGCCGAAACTCTGGGAGTATCTCTATAACTACGCCAAAAAGCACGCAGCTAAGGGTAACGGATTCGGTTTTGGCCTCGTTAATCCTGAAAATAAAGAAAGCATTGCCCGTACGCTTTCTGCTCGCTATCACAAAGACGGGTCTGAAATTCTGATAGACCGTGGCTGGGATATGGCCACAGGTGAAACAGACTTCGCGAACGAAGAAAATCAGGCGCATCGGCCCCGCAGGCTGACTCCACGAGAGTGCGCGCGCCTTATGGGTTTTGAAAAAGTAGATGGCAGGCCTTTTCGCATTCCTGTGTCAGACACTCAGTCGTACAGGCAGTTCGGTAACTCCGTAGTGGTGCCCGTGTTTGAAGCCGTAGCCAAACTGCTTGAACCTTATATCCTGAAAGCGGTTAATGCCGATTCGTGCAAGGTTGAACGAATCTGATCGCTCCTCCCGGTATTTATGCCGGGAGATAATCTATGGAATATCTGCGTAAAGCCCTGTCAGCTCAGCAATAAACGCACCTAGCGTCATTAGCTCAGCTCTCACCGCCTCCGGGTATTTTTTGTGCAGCGATGATGGCACGACCAATCTGACACCCGACTCCCGCATCTCCCGATATTGAGCCAGAGAAACTCCCTCTTGGAGTGTAAACAGATGCACCTGATGAATTTTATCGGCCTCATTCAGTATCTGACGCCAGCGATCCTTACAGGTAGTCTTGACTGCCAGCATGCGCAGATTTTCTACGGGAAACTCAGTATCGTGGTAAGCCCCTGCGGAAGGGAAAAGGAAATCGGGTTTTTTATTACCTTCTGTGATGGCCTGCGTCGCAAAGTGTCGCAGGCCGTGCTCAATGAATAGATGCTCCAGGTGCAGTTCCAGCGACTTCCCGGCTCTGGATTTACGGCGATTGCTGACAGAATTGGCCAGCGCAATAAATTCATCCACAGAGCCAAATCCTTTCCGGATGATATCCAGAACATGCAGTTCCTCAACCAATAGAAATATGTCGTACTCCACGCGCCGGCGGTCAAGAAGTTGCTCATCCGGATCAAGGGAATTTTTCACATAATGGCTGGCTGCATACTGAATAATTTCACTTCCCGACGGAAAGCGCAGGTGCCAGTCTTCAGGTAGAATATATTTATGATTTACTGGCGCTTGCTGTAGAGATAGTCCGCCTAGAATCTGTCCTGCGGGGCCGGATATAAGCGCTCCGGGTATAACTTCACCAATAGCGGTCTCAATGACGTCCTCTTCATCAGTGCTGGCGCATACCCAAATATTTACTTCCTTACAGTCCCCCCCTTGCTCATCAAGCTTGAAAGCCAGGAGCGTCAGAGCCCCTGTATTTTCAGGATTCTGAAGTGGGCTGCCTCTACCCCAGCGGGTAATCCTTTTTTCATTCCGGGTTTTACCAAAATGACGGCTGTTATAATAAATTGCCCGGGCTTCGCTGTCAGGGCAATCATGCGATGACACATGTGCGGTGAGAAAAACCGAAGGGTTCAGTTCACGGGTATGGTTGATAGACGGAAAGAGTTTTTCAACGATACCTGAAGGGATATAAAGCCCTACCTGGTGACCACCTGTTGCGCCGGTATCGTTGGCGGAAAGGCGTTTGATGTAGACGAAGTAATTCTCACATGCGATCTCAAGTAGCCAGTTGTGGAAAACCGACATAAGCATCCCCTGTTACCCTGAAACTCTACTCACCATTTTTTCATGATTATATACAAACAGCCAGAAAGGCTGTTACAGACGATTTGATCTGCAACCTATTGGTTAAATTAATGTATCAAAAACGATGGTTTTTGTGACAGTCTTGAAAAGTCCTGACTTCTCCCGAAAAATGACTCCCCTCATGTAACAAAACTCGTTACTGTATCAACATAACAATAACCCCATAACTAATTAGCGAGAAAAGAATGAAAATCGGCTATGCACGTAAATCTACGCATCTTCAGGATGTGGCGCACCAGGTTGACGAACTAACAAAAGCTGGATGTGAGCAAATCTATCAGGATCAGACCTCACGTAGCGGCCCCAAGCGCGACAAAAAAGGTGCGCCGGAACTGGAGAACTGCCTGAAAGCATTGCGCGAGGGAGATACCCTAGTAGTTTGGGCACTAGATCGGCTCGGCGGTTCATTGGGTCAAGTCATTACTTTACTCGACGACCTGAAGAAACGCGGAATAACTTTCATAGCCATCAAGGACAGAATAGACACAAATGCGCCAGTTATAGGGGAAATCTATACTCATCTGATGGCGATATTCTCTAGCTTTGAACGCAACCGCAATATTGAAAGAACGCGCTCAGGCCTTGCAGCTGCACGCGCAAGGGGCCGTGTGGGAGGGAGAAAACCGTCACTTTCTGAAGAAGATGTTAAACAAATTAGAATCTTACTTGCTGATCCTGAAATGACAGTTGGTGCAGTTGCTAAGCGCTTCAACGTTTCTCGCATGACTATTTATCGCTACACCACAAAATCATGAATGACCGCAGCATGGCGGTTTTATTTTCTTATGCCCGTCAGGGCATGGAAGGCGACCACGCCGGACTTAAACGGGCACCGGCCGCAAATCGCCGGAAACCGCAACGCTGACCGTATCGCCCGGCCCAGCCCCTCCCTGCAAAGCCATAACCCAGCCCGCCGCCACGCAGCTGCCGCACGTCCCCCACGGTGGTGCGCAGTGGGCGCCGCGCGCCTGCGCGCGGGAACGGCGGCCCGCCTTCGGGTCGCGGCGCCGTACTGCGCGTTAGCGGCCGCACGCGGCCGGTTACGGGGGACACTACGCCATACGACCAGCGACCCGCTGAGCTGCACAATCCACGGATAACACAAGCTACATACATGTCGATATGGGAATCGGCCCACCTTGCCGGGCTGCGTAATTGCATCGGACTTGACTACCCATTTGCATTTTACTTGGTGACCGTTTGCAGATTACTTGACCATCACCAACTAAATCTGTCCCATTAGATTTAGTTGGCGTAAGGCCTTACATCTTAACGGCTGCTGTGTGCCAAGAGCAGACGCTGGTAATTCGGGTAATGGTGCCAACTTACTGATTTAGTGTATGATGGTGTTTTTGAGGTGCTCCAGTGGCTTCTGTTTCTATCAGCTGTCCCTCCTGTTCAGCTACTGAAGGCGTGGTGCGTAACGGTAAAAGTACTGCCGGACATCAGCGCTATCTCTGCTCTCACTGCCGTAAAACATGGCAGCTACAGTTCACTTACACCGTCTCTCAGCCCGGTACACACCAGAAAATTATTGATATGGCCATGAATGGCGTCGGATGTCGCGCCAGTGCACGCATTATGGGCGTTGGCCTCAACACGATTTTACGAC
>NZ_JBMKGI010000031.1:0-7370 GCF_049238885.1 Enterobacter cloacae complex sp. BZL2005
GGATCTGCCACTTCTTCACGTTGTTGAGGATTTTACCCAGAAACCGGTATGCAGCTTTGCTGTTACGACGGGAGGAGAGATAAAAATCGACAGTGCGGCCCCGGCTGCCGACGGCCCGGTACAGATACGCCCAGCGGCCATTGACCTTCACGTAGGTTTCATCCATGTGCCACAGGCAAAGATCGGAAGGGTTACGCCAGTACCAGCGCAGCCGTTTTTCCATTTCAGGCGCATAACGCTGAACCCAGCGGTAAATCGTGGAGTGATCGACATTCACTCCGCGTTCAGCCAGCATCTCCTGCAGCTCACGGTAACTGATGCCGTATTTGCAGTACCAGCGTACGGCCCACAGAATGATGTCACGCTGAAAATGCCGGCCTTTGAATGGGTTCATGTGCAGCTCCATCAGCAAAAGGGGATGATAAGTTTATCACCACCGACTATTTGCAACAGTGCCGTTTCCTGAATGCTGACATATCGCCGTGTTGAAGTAGACGTCAATCTTCTCGCCGGTATAGGCCCGGTAACCTGCCTCCAGTAGTTCCTTTTCCACGACATTACCTCGCATTTTTATTGTCTGAGTCTAATCATAGACCGATGCGAGGCTGAGGGAAGTGGCGGGTAGCAGAAATATCACTCGGGCCTTTTCTGTAACAATGGCTCCCGCTCCGGCGGCAAATATTCCAGCATTGCAGGCGTCGGCGGCGGCAGGCGGTTATCGGCGATGTGCTTGTCCACATCGATATGACTGATTTCGCCATTCTCATGGTGATGGACCGTCAGCACCCTCGCTTTGTTCAACTCTGTAACCAGTTCACGGGTAATACGTAAACTTTCCGCCAGCTCATGGTCTTCCAGTCCTGGTCTGCGACTGCGACGCTCCACCCGAAAACGAAACTGGTTGTATTTCGCCCAGCCGATCAGCACCAGTCCGTTGACCAGCGCGACAAGGATGTAAAACGTGACCGTATCCAGCGTGGTGAAAAAAGGACGCACGCCCATATACGGTGAATGCGCCAGGGCCGTAATCAGCCCTTTGTAGATTAAGTATAAAAATCCAACCCAGGCAAAAATCGTTAACAGAACGTCAATGATGCGCGGCAGCAGACGCCGCTCCGTAAAGATCAGCGGCTGACTCATGATTCGATCCTCCCTATTCCACGGTCAGGACTCACCCAGCGCGCCCTGCCGCGTTTGCGTTTGAGCATCACTTTCGGGAATGACACCAACGTGGTAAACAGGCTCAACAGCCAGTACACCACCGGGAACCAGATTATCCAGAACAATGAGGCGCCAATGCCTTTTTCATAGCGTCGTTCAATCATCAGGCTTATCGCAAACTGTATTAAGCAGACCACGCCGAGAATAAGTCCGGTAAAGGCTGGCGGGAACAGATGTTGAACATACAGCGAGTCCGGCATCGGGATCATCAGTCCCAGCAGGAACAGCACGATACTGATCGCATAGGCAAATGCCCACGTGGTAGAAAAGCAGAACTCGAAAAATAGCGGCCACATGCGGCGGAACTCCCACGACCACAGACGGCGCATGTTAACAATAAACACCTCCGCCCCGCCTTGCGCCCAGCGCAGGCGCTGCTTCCACAGCCCTCTTAACGTTTCAGGCATCAGGATCCAGCACAGCGCGCGCGGCTCAAAGAATATCGACCAATGGCGCAATTGCAGCTTCCAACTGATATCGATGTCTTCGGTGATCATGTCCGGGCTCCAGTACCCCACCTCGGCCAGCGCGCGACGACGAAACGCCGCAACTACGCCAGAGACGCTAAAGATCTGACCATAGACTCGTTGAGTACGCTTAATTAAGCCGATAATGGAAGAGAACTCACCGACCTGCACACGACCGATTAGCGTGGAACGGGTGCGAATACGTGGGTTGCCGGTTACCGCCCCAACGCGTGGGAACTGGATCAGCGGAGCGACCAGATACGCCACGGCATCGCGATCCAGTAACGCATCGCCATCAATACACACCAGGTAATCGCTGCGCGCAGCGGCCGCGCCCGTTTTGAGCGCCAGCGCTTTGCCCTGGTTTTCAGCCAGATGAATGACGCGCAGGCTGGGGTACTCAATCGCCAACTGTTCCAGAACATCGTGCGTATCGTCCGTTGAACCGTCGTTAATGGCAATCACTTCGATATTCTTGTAGCGCTGTGCCATCGCAGCGCCGATGGTTTCCCGCGCGTTGATCCCTTCGTTAAAGCAGGGGATCAAAATGGAAACCAGCGGATTTCCCTCCAGCGTCGGTGGCGGTGTATCGTCTCCCCATTTCCAGTGACGCTCACGATAAAACCAGAAATAGACCCCGCCGCTTATCCATAATGCAGACATGAATAAAGGCCAGAAGAAGACGAAGTTCAACATGACTTCACCTGTAAAGATGACAGCCACGCCAAACGGCAGGCTGAACATCAGGCAAAGTATCAGGAAAGCAATAATGCGATCGGTCATTTTTGCGGGTACCAGTATGAGGAGAACGTCGAGCGAATCTCTGACATCTCAGGTTTGTCGCTGATGAAATCATCCGGATAATAGCCGTAGTTACCTGCACCACTTAGTTTCAGTTGGCGCATCCATTCGGCTATTTGTTTTCCACTGATTTCTGCCTCGTCCCCGGATTTACGCCAGTCTCGTGCCTGCAGTTCAAACACGGTTTTGTCCAGCGCGCCGGGCGTTTGTGCAACGGCATTGACTAATCTGTCGAGCCAGGCATTGGCATCATTAGCCGGGATCTGCTCCATGAATGGCATCGCCATGGGTGCCGTCCAGTCATAGGTATTGAGGAAATCATTCAGGTTTTGCGCAAACCAGGCTTCGCTTTCAGGCTCCAGTACCGGCATGGCGTATATATTGCGGGCAGTTTGCACCTGCGGACCGCGAATATTGCGTACCGATTGCGTCAGTTGCTTAGTAAAGTCGATCAGCATCTTACTTTTCAGGCGCGTCCAGCGTTCGAAGGTTTGAGGGTTGCTACGGATTTGCTCAATACTTCCCGGAAGCCCTGCGGCGCGGTAGGCGGCTAACGCCTCCGGTGACGCATCTTCAAAGTCCGTCAGGAAAGCATCGTCGTGGAACAAAATCCCTTTGAAGCTGGCATGCTTCGCCAGGTCTTCATAGATTTCAGTGATACGTTTACGCGCTTCGCTGTCCCAGGGAGACAGACGCACATAGTTCTCGTGATTGATCGCAGTGCGTCCTGTTTTCGGATCCCATGCCGTCACGCGTGGAATGGAAGCATCGAGGTCGAAAGCCAGTACCGGCATCCAGGCATATACCGTCACCCCGGCCCGCGTTTGTAACTGCCAGGAGATATAGTTAAAGAGATCGGCACGCATCGGCAGCCAGCGGTTAGGGAAATAGAGTTCGCGAATATTCCCGTCGCCTTTAGGATCGGCGTACGCCTGCAGGAAGACATGAGAAATGCGCATGTCATAAACACGCTGGATCAGCTTGTCGATGTTTCGCTTCTGCTGGGCAGGATCTTTGTCATACACGTAATCCAGATCGACGTGCATCACACGCATCGTTTGTGGTTCACGTACCTGAGCAACCTGACTGGCAAAGCGCTTGAGAGACGGGTTATCAGAGATCAGTACGCGCGGGATATCATCAAGAAACGCAGCGTTCGCCAGCCCTTCATTGAGCGTAAAGGCCATCTTATAGCCATGTTCTTTGGCCAGCTTTAAGGTGGTGCCGTTAGCCGCACCATAAGGCCACACCCACGCGCGCGGCGATTTCCCGGTTACCGATTTAATCTTATTGGTGATCAGCGAGATATCAGTATTAATGCGACGATTGTACTGTTCGTCGGTTTCGTAAGTCCCTGTTTTCTTATCGAAAAGGCGATTCGCCACCGCAGGTTCTTTGCTTCCTTGCGGGTTCGCCTCAGCGCCGAAATGCGAGTTCCAGGTGTGCGCCCCCACTTCCACCAACGGCGATTTGCCCATTTCCTCGACCATCTTCCAGGTGGCAAATTTATCTCGCGCCGTCATTAAGCCGCCAAAATCGACTTTTTTATTGGCTGGAGAATCAACCCAACTGCCCACTGGAGCCCAGAGCGCAGGCCAGTTGTAGGCTTTCAGCAGCGGCCAGACGCGGGTATAAAAACTGCTGTATCCGTCGTCAAAGGTGAGTAAGACCGCTTTTTCCGGCAACACAATTTTACCGTCATGAGCGTCCAGAATTTGCTGCACGCTAATCGGATTATAGCCATTATCACGCAACCAGGCCATTTGGTCGCTCAACGCGCTGGTGCGCACGGAGAGGTAGCGCTGGTCGGCGGCGCCATCCTCAACATCATGATAGCCGAGCACCAGGAAGCTGTTTTTCGGCCATGGATGATCTGCCGTCAACGGCGTTCTCTCTGCGGGAGGAACATAGCGAGGCGTTGTATTGTGCGCGCTACTGCACGCGGTAATCATCAACCAGCCAGTGATTAATGCGCTAAGCCACAGGCATCTTTTCAGCATGAACAATCCTTAAAACCTGACATTTAAATCGAAAGCGAGGGAGATATTCCGCTCACGTTTACCGTCATAGGGGCGTTTATCCCAAACCAGCATCACCCCGCCATCTACGACGTTGTTCCATTTGAGCCGTTGTCCATATCCCACCTGAACGATAGCGCCAACGTCTTCACCTTGCTGCCAGTAGCCACCCACTCCGGCTATGCCTTGCTGGGTCCACACGGTGTCATAATGGCGGTAAAGAACCTGTTCCGCGCTCAGGCCTGGCACAACGGAAAAATCACTCTTAGGGTTGTAATACGGCACATTCTCTTTAGTGTTGGTGCTCCCACCGATACCCGGGGTAAAGTCCAGCGTAAAGCGCGGCGTGGTCCACATGCGCTCTTTTCCGCTCAGCCCATATTCGATGCGATCGTTACCATCCGAGAAATGTGATGCGGCAAACGACAATTGGTATTCACGTCGTTCGTTTTGATACCAGCGAACAAACAAATCGCCGCTGTTGGCATATACGCCGCTACGCAGCGCGCGCAGTGGAGTGTTGCGCGAAAGACGCTCGGCCGAACCGCCCACGCGCCAGTTATCGTTGAAATCATGCCAGGCGGAAAGACGACCGCCTATTTTCTGCCCATCGCCATAGTTTCGGCCAGACACTTCCATTTCGGCCCAGTAATCACGGGAAGTCCATTCCGCACCAGCCGCCAGATCGCGGCTAATCCCTTTCCCTTCCTCAAACTCGCCGGTTGCGAAGTTGAATCCGGTAAACAGTCGCCAGTTGTCATTAATTGGCGGGCTGTAAATGGCCGTGTTGATGTTGAAATCATTCTTACCGCTGACCGGGCTATCGGACGAGATCCCCTGCGTGCCGCTAATACGTACTTCCGACATTTTATGCACATCACGCATGCGTGCGAGGCGCAGCGTCGCTTCATCATCCGGACTGCGAGCAATAACGTCATCCGTCAGTTCATCGGCCTGCTTCCACTCCTGGAGATCCAGCGCCACATAGGCCTGCTGACGCTCCAGTTCCAGGTTACTGGGCTCAATCACTTCCGCCAGTTTAAGCTCTTTCTCCGCCGCATGCGGCAGTCCACGGGCTTCAAGAACAGAAGCATAGGATATGCGCAGCCCTTGGTTACCCGAGCCTGTTCGCGCCAGATGCTCTGCGAGTTTTTCTGCCTCCGGCAGTTCATTGGCAGCGATATGATATTGCGTCAGCAACGACTGTCCCAGCAGCCAGTTATCGTTTGGCTGCGGCGTTGGCGAACCATAGATGCGTCGCAGATATGGGCTGTCTTTAATTAACGCATCGACCTGTTTTTTAGCTGCATCAAAGTTTTCATTATCGATGTGCGCGTAGAACAGATCCTGTTGATCCTCAGGACCGAGCGGCGTAACCGGAATCGGTCCGTTCGGATAGTAGATGCTCATCAGCATCGCTTCGGTTTTTTCCGGCTGCCGTTCGCTTAACCATGCCGATGCTACCCAGCGTTTTGCGTAGTTTGGCACCTCGCCGCTCGCAGACAGCGATTCGTATTCACTAATCACTTCAGAAGTGCGTTTACGGACCAGCAAGGCGCCCATGCGGTCAATTCTGGCCCGACGGACATCATTCTGCGCAGAAGGCTCATCTTTCCAGGCAGTCAGCAACTGGTCATAACGGGCTAGCGCTTTATCAGCCACGATAAAACGCTCTTCTTCATTACGCGCAGAGGTATAAGAGGAACGTACCATTTCAGCCGCCGCATCAAGCTCAAGGCGACGCTTCACCGGATCGGCAGTTGGTACCACCTCTGCCATATTTAAGGCGGGCCCGGAAACGCGGTTTGCTGACAGCGCAGACAGCAATGTGGATTTTGCATTTTTTTTGCCTGGATCGACGTCATCCGCCTGGCTGGCAACTAACAATGCATCCCAGTTTTTTCCCTGCGAATGGTAGACATAGGCAAGTAGCGCATCAGAATCAGCCCCGGGATGCGCCTGCGCCCATTTATTCGCTTCAGTAAGGGCTTGCTGATTGTAGCGAGCATCCGCCAACGTCATTATCCAGCCGGTACGTACATCTACGTTATCAGGCTCTTCCTGTAAAACGCTTTCCCAGATGGCTAAAGAATCATTCCAGTTCTTCTGGTTGCGATATGCTCGTGCAGCGGCGACTTTGCCCCGGGCAGGTACATTCATCTGTCCACGATACTGCTGCCAGATTTCAATTGTGGTTTTATCGTTGTTATCGACCCAACTGGAAACTTGCAGCCAGTCGGCAACCTGATTTGGCGTTAGCGCGCTTTTCTTTCCCTGATCCTCAAGGAAACGTAATAGCGGTGCGCTATTACCTCCCCGCGCTTCAATAACCAAAGCGTCATAATCTGATACCGCCGCAGAGATTGGCATCGGGAAAAGAATGCTTGCCGTAAATAAACAGCTTACAGACTTAAAACGTTTAATGAAGTTGTCATGTCGACGCATACTTAACATATCTGCCCTTATATCTTACATCATAGTGAAAATAGGCGTTTTCAATAAGTTACAGTCAATCCCTGACGGTTGCCGACCATGTAAGACGCACTGCCGCTTATTTCGTAATAGGGTTATGAAGCAATTAATTCTTTCGTCTTATTGACTACCCGTGCCTCGTCCTCTAATCATTGGAAAGAAGGCATAAACTCGAGAATTTTATCACTCAGCGTAGTTCGTGGCTATGTAATAAGATAATGCATAGGCAAAAAAAGGATTTTAGACTAAGTTATTCTAAGGAAGGTGCGAACAAGTTCCTGATTTGAGATCATCATATTCATCCGGAGCGCATCCCAGAGGGACATCATGAGCCATCAACTCACCTTCGCCGATAGTGAATTCAGCACTAAGCGCCGTCAGACCCGAAAAG
>NZ_JBMKGI010000032.1:0-6708 GCF_049238885.1 Enterobacter cloacae complex sp. BZL2005
TGGTGGATGCCACCATCATTGAGGCACCCAGCTCTACCAAGAACAAAGAGCAGCAACGCGATCCGGAGATGCATCAGACCAAGAAAGGCAATCAGTGGCACTTTGGCATGAAGGCCCACATTGGTGTCGATGCCAAGAGTGGCCTGACCCACAGCCTGGTCACCACCGCGGCCAACGAGCATGACCTCAATCAGCTGGGTAATCTGCTTCATGGAGAGGAGCAATTTGTCTCAGCCGATGCCGGCTACCAAGGAGCGCCACAGCGCGAGGAGCTGGCCGAGGTGGATGTGGACTGGCTGATCGCCGAGCGTCCCGGCAAGGTAAAAACCTTGAAGCAGCATCCGCGCAAGAACAAAACGGCCATCAACATCGAATACATGAAAGCCAGCATCCATGCCAGGGTGGAGCACCCGTTTCGCATCATCAAGCGGCAGTTCGGCTTCGTGAAAGCCAGATACAAGGGGCTGCTGAAAAACGATAACCAACTGGCGATGTTATTCACCCTGGCCAACCTGTTTCGGGTGGACCAAATGATACGTCAGTGGGAGAGATCTCAGTAAAAACCGGAAATAACGCCAGAAATGGTGGAAAAAATAGCCTAAATAGGCTGATTCGATGTGTTTGCGGGAAAAAAATCGGCCCAGATCCGCGAAATTTTAATCAGCGAGTCAGCTTGGGAAGACATGATCTGCTTATTCGCACCTTCCTTAGCATACATGTTGATGTATCGGCCAGAGGTAGCCGCTCTCTGCCCTTCAGGATCAATAACTGTCTTATTTACCTTGTCCTCAATTCCGAACAGAAATTTTCACTTATGGTCAGTGCTGAATCCTTTGGTGAACTCAGGTTGTTCAGGTATCCGGATGGAACCCTTTTTAACACTTTCTACCGCAGCAACGGTGATCCACTTGAAGGTGTGATGAAAACGCTCTGGGAAATGGAGATGGAAATTACCGATACACCAGTGGTGCGGTTTGAACATCGCTGAGCAAAATTAAGGTGACCCCGGATGGGGTCGCTGTTAAATTGCTTTGTTGTTAATAATTAATTTGAATTGCGATATTTACAGCAATAATCCACTCATCACAACAATTCACTCTTTTTTGTGCTTATCCTGCAATAATCTCTCTCTTCCTCTCCTGAGATCCGAAAAGATGTTGTTCCGGATCTGCTTTCCGGCCTCCGGCGCGCTGCGGCCCGGCAACACAAGATGTAGCGGTGTTCTCAGCTGGCTGTGACGCTATATGTTGTGTCCTTCCCCTGCCCCGTGACCGGCCGCTCACCACCATAAAAGGGCGCTGTGGTTATTCCGTGTGCGTGGTACACTTCCGGAAACTGCGCAATAGCGTAAAAATCGGATCTCACCGGAACGGCTATCCGGTAATTTAATGACGTGGTTATATGGCTGCTTATTATCAGCCAGAGAATAATGACAATAGATAAAATCCCGATTTGTGACTGTCAGGTGTGTCATTAGGTAATGATTTAGTGGTGGGATTATTTAACAGGGTATTAAATGGATATTGATCAAGTTATTCGGGGCCTTATTAGCCAGGGCATGAATTCTGTCTGGGTATATCAAACTGCGAATAGTTACGGCAAAGAACTGGTTCAGTTGCTGGACGTGCAAGGAAACGAGCTGGCTTGGCGTTGGCTCTCTGATGGCTGCGCATCATGGCAGGCTCCCTCTTCAGTGATTGGGGGATATTTGAGCTTACCAGTAGGAGCAAGTGAATATGACCTCTCACAGGGCTTCGATCATGCGTCGTTCATTCTAGGCACTGAGGATTGTTCAAATTATTCAGAACTACCGCCCAGACCAGACTGGTGCCGCTAGGTCGCAAAAAGAATATGAATGGCGGGATTTTTAAGCAATTTAAGGAAGCAAAATTATGGGAATGTTTGATACGGTCAGATTCCGGTACCGGATGCCTGACGGAGTCACCGGGACGGACTTTCAGACCGACGACCTAGACTGCGATTGTGAATTTTACGAGATTTCCGCTGAAGGCCGCCTGCTTCGCTGGATGGGTGACGGTACGCGAACCGATACCTGTTTTGACGGGATGCTGACCCTCAGTGCCGATGACGGTTATCAACTGTATTTTGAGCACGGGACACTGGCGTGGATCGAGGTGTACTCGCAGGGCGACAGGCGCTGGCCGTTTGAGCCAGGCCGTTTTATGCCGGACCCGGCCTGACGGGATTTCTCGATACAAGGAACGCGAATGTGTGATTTATGCAGGGCGGACGGGAATTATTTCCATACGCCGGAATGTGTGTATGACCAGCTGGTCAGTGAGTACCCCGTGATGTGGCTGCGGGATTCGACCCGGATTGGCGCCTGCTACACCCTCCGTGAACTGCTGTCGCCGGAAGGGATGGTGCTGGCCATACAGAACGCGCCTCCCGTGACGGGATGGCGGCTGCGCATGCGGTATAACGAGGCCATTGATGAAGAGATTAACCCGCAGTGCGGGGACTGTATCGAGCTGGCCTCCAGGGCGGACGCCCTGCTGGCTTTTGAACCGTTCCGTGGAGACGATGCGGCAGTATGACCGGCTGGATTTTTCATTTACAGAACCATACAGAAGGGTACTGGCATTATGGGAAGCATGAAAGACCAGATGATGGATATTGAATCTGAACGATTTGATAAATGGCTTGCTGAAAATTATCCGGATGTTGTCCCCGGCTCAGAAGAATGGGAACAGGCCGCTAACCTGTACTACTGGGAACAGGAGTATCTCGCCGATCAGGCTCAGTGGGATCATGAACACGGGCTGTTTGTGGCTTCCCTGAACAATGTTCATCAGCGTTACCTGCACGCCAGCCAGGAGCTGAAGAAGCTCCATGCCCTGCTTGATGAAAAGCAGCCTGAACTGGTGTACAGAATGTCTTTCGTCCATGCCGTGACGGTCATGGAGGCGTACCTGATGTACTGCGCCAGAGCTCTGCTGGAAGAGGACAGGCCGCTCGAGAGATACTTTGAAGAGTATTACTTACCTTTTGCTAAGGTAGGCAAGAAAGAGAAGCAGGCGGCCCGCGAGATGGAGCTTACCAAGTTCCGCCCTGTGGCAAAGAATGTTGTTGCGAGTATGACGTTTCATAACGTGAAAACCATTGAGCGCTATTTCGGGACTGTGCTTCATATACCGCCCGTCTGGCCAATTGAGCCGCTGGGTATCATCGCAGACTGGCGAAACGATCTGGTACACCGCAACGGTGTGGATGAGCATGATGTGCCACGCGTGATATCAGCGCAGCAGCTGCATAGCGCCCTGCAGAAAGTGTCGGATCTGATAGAGGCTGCAGATCATTCCCTGCGTCTGGAAGTGGACTATTTTGGTAACTGGCGTAATGAAGAGAACCGGGAAATCATTGCGGGAGCACTGCGCATATCCCCTGGCGGAGAATCATCCTGATGACCGGACTTGTAACCCTGGGAGGGTATTCGACAACAGGTGCTCAGTTACCTGTTTCTATCGACTATCCAGCGGCGCTGGCCCTGCGTCAGATGGCGCTCGTTCAGGACGAACTGCCGAAATACCTGCTGGCGCCGGAAGTAAGTGCCCTGCTCCACTATGTACCCGATCTCCACCGCAAGATGTTGCTGGCAACCCTCTGGAATACCGGCGCGCGCATTAACGAGGCGCTGGCGCTGACCCGGAGTGATTTTTCCCTGACACCGCCCTACCCGTTCGTGCAGCTGGCCACGCTCAAACAGCGGACCGAAAAAGCCACCAGAACGGCCGGCCGTGCTCCGGCCGGTAGCCTGCCTCATCGTATCGTTCCGCTTTCCGATGCGAACTATGTCAGCCAGCTGGAGATGATGGTGGCCACGCTTAAAATTCCGCTGGAGCGCCGTAATAAACGCACAGACAGAACCGAGAAAGCACGCATCTGGGAAATTACCGACAGAACGGTCCGGACCTGGATAAGTGAAGCCGTTGATGCGGCTGCCGCCGACGGGGTGACGTTTTCGGTACCGGTTACCCCGCACACGTTCCGTCACAGCTACGGGATGCATATGCTGTATGCCGGCATCCCGCTGAAGGTGCTGCAGAGCCTGATGGGACACAAGTCGATCAGCTCGACGGAGGTCTACACGAAAGTGTTTGCGCTCGATGTCGCGGCACGGCACCGGGTGCAGTTCCAGATGCCAGGCGATGAGGCGGTGGCGCTGCTGAAGGGAAATGGCAGGTAACTAGACAGAACTATCTATGCCCAGAGGATGTATTGATTGCTCTTTTTTGAGTAATTTCCGTTGACGTGTTTGTCAAATGGAGTAGTATTAGTATTAATGATGCCTGCAACAACCCTTTGGGGAAGTTAGTGGGCTTTTTTTTTGCCTATTCAGGGATGATGCTGCGATGCCGACAACCCTTTACAGCAAGCCTTACCGTACACCTGCCGATCTGATTAACGACCTCAAGAGCAAAAAGCTTGAGTTTTTGGACGAGGCTGAAGCAGAAAATACGCTCAGCCAGATAAGCTATTACCATTTTAAAATTTATCTCCATCCTCTGTTAGATCCGGCAAGTCCGGGCGGAAAACATTACAGAAAAGATGAGTATTTTGAATATGGGGTTGAGCTATACCGCTTCGACGAAAAACTTCGTGTACTGTTGTTTGGCGTAATTGCGCGGCTTGAAGTTAAGCTCAGAAGCAGGCTTGACCATACACTTTCCGCATTCTCAAATGACCCTTTCTGGTATCTTGATAATACTTTTTTCTATACAGCGAAAGGCACTAAAATTATTGATGACATTCGAAGTAGAATACAAGGTGACTTTAATAAGGAAGGGGAGCTTTACGCGAGAAATTACAGGAAAAAATACCACAATAATTCGCATCCGCAATTCTCTAATCTACCCCCTTTCTGGATTGCCAGTGAGGTAATTACTATCGGTTGTCTTTTCAAGATATTCAGTGCGACTGATTTCTCATATTTTAAGGGATTGCCAGCACCTCATAACACTCTGCTGGATACACTCGCAAATGAGTTTGGTGCAAATGATTTCAATTCGCTGACGAACTGGGTTCAGCGTCTGCGTGACGTAAGAAATCGTGCCGCGCATCATAGCCGACTGTGGAACGCCAAACTTGCGATTCCAAGCCAGATAGCCAGTGAGTTGACCATACCCGCAGTTCACCAGTATCGACCATACTTGACGGTCTGCGTGATACACAAAATGATTAAGACACTAGACCTGGCGGGCATTGACTTAAAGGGTGATCTTCTTCGTCTTTTTGCTGGTAGCCATGCGGCGCAGCTGTATATGGCTGATACCGGCTTCCCGCAAGGTTGGGAAAACGATCCTTTCTGGAATTAAAAAGCGTTGTCAGCAAACAATTGATTCACTAAAAAGGCCGCGATGCGGCCTTTTTGGATAAAATCAAAACTGTGACATATCATAGCCGGAGCCAGTGGAACAGCGCGCAAAACACGCACTGTCAGCGGAACTGGACTGAAATATTTCCATGCCTGGCTATTTTATTCCTTTATGATTCCCAAAGAAGAATCTTATATCACTCTTCTTCCTCTTCCCATTTAGTTGGTCAATATAGTTTCGGAACTGATAAATTATATTTATGTCTTGACCACCTAAACTCCCATATGTCCTATGAGGTTCGTTTGGTGTTTCGCAGTACTTAGGGTTATCTACTGTGAAAAAGGTTCTACAATTGAAAGGTCGATATTCATATATGGAGCAGATTCCATCAGTTAAAAATGGGCAATCTGTATTGGTTTTTAATTTTCTTTGCTTGTTAGATACAATTCTGTGGGATGTATTTTTTTCTATAAAACTTGCTTCTAATGCCGTCATTTCGACACCTATTTTGCAACAGGCGCTGCAACCTTTCTGACATACTGTAAAGGTTGATGCAAACTCGCCAAAAGTATCAAGAAATCCATAAATCAAACTAATTTCCAAAAATGGATTATTCTTAACAGAATCCAGCTTCACCTGAAGAGTCTGACAGGCAGCTATGACGTTTTCAGGGATGTCTGGTAATACTCTTGTTTCATCCCTTTCAATGTATTTCACTTCAATTATTTCATTTTTTTTGGGGAAAAAACGTTGTAGAAGACGTTGTAAAAAATTAATCCATTTCAAAATAACTCCTTAGGCATGACATGAAGCAGCTGCACATTGCAAAAGCAGATTAAACGACACGGATCCAGTAGGCTGGTTCAACAACCCAAACTCCGCAATCATATGCGATAGCCCTACGATGACGGTTCATCAGCCAGAACGTCCAGGCGACAAACCGACTATTTCCACTATAGACGGTTTTATCCCCATCCAGCATGACAGCATAGCGAGGCTTTTTGTTCATATTATGATTCCTTATGTTGTTTACCTGGAATTATCGGAGCGTCCAGGTGGCAAGGCAACTCTGTATCAGAGGATATTTTACCCCGCGCAACCAGCCATGCGCGACGTTGTTCCAGCCATGTTTTGAAAGCGGGTGTCGCTTCGACTTTTTTCACTTCCTTCTGTTTCCAGGCTTTTACCGGGCCTGCACTGAGCGGCGCACCGAGAAATTCACTGATCGCTTTGTCAGTCCAAAGGCGAGCTTTCAAGCCACGTTTGGCTTTGTTGAATAAATCGAACTTTTGCTGAGTTGAAGGATCAGATCACGCATCTTCCCGACAACGCAGACCGTTCCGTGGCAAAGCAAAAGTTCAAAATCACCAAC
>NZ_JBMKGI010000033.1:0-5659 GCF_049238885.1 Enterobacter cloacae complex sp. BZL2005
CTCCTTTGCCCTTTGCCGCGAGAGAACTCACCAGGGAGATGGACAACCATCACCACAGGAGAAACCAGGATGCACACACGAAACGTCAACGTCAAAACCGCCGCTCAGGAATCTTCCAGGAAGATGGGGGAAGAACAAAACCCTATTTCTGTCGCACGGGAGTGGGTGGCTCAGGCCACCTCGCTGAAAGCGGGGGTCACCGCGATGTGTCCCGATACGGCGACGTTCAGGTGGAGATCCGCACCAACGGAACGCTTAACTGGCACGCCTGGTCGTTTGAACCGGATTTTCTTATTGAACTGAAACGCAACCTGCAATACGTGCAGCTTTAACCGGAGGCCGGATGTCCGGCCTTAACCCAGAGAAGGAGGAAACATGCAGAACCTTAACACCCGTCCGGCGACCCGTAAGGTCGGGCAGAGCACCGAAATCGTGAAGCTGCTGCGCATTCAGGCCAGCGACACCCACGTGGTCGAGTTTGACAACGTGGACACCCGCTTTAACGACTGCAACAACTGGCAGGTGATGGCAGGAGGCAAACGCGTCCTGTTCAGCAACCGCATGTATGAGCGTTTTTCAGATGTGAAATCGGGGATTCTTGCAACGATCAACGTGTGTGAAAACTGCGCCAGCGAAACGGATAAAGCGATGCTGGAAGGGGCAAAAGTCATGATGCAGGTACTCGACGGCTATCCGTCCTTTGCAGCACTGGCTGCACACCCGAAACGTATTACCGGTTAACCGGGTGCCGTGACCGGATCGCACTCCGGCCACGGCGGACCATCACTTAAACACAGGAGTAAAAATCATGGCCGCCACCAATACTACGGCAAAAAAAACTGCGAAATCCACCTCTGCGAAAAAGACAGCGGAGAAAATCGCGCAGACTACCGAGCAGAAGCTCGTCCGGCTGCTCGCTGATACGCCCGTGCAAATCTTCCCGTACTCCCGCCTGTCACACACTGACTTAAACACGCGCATCATTCCGCATACCGATCAGGAAGTGGAAGAGATGGCAGACAGCATTCAGGCAATGGGCATCCTCCAGAACCTGATCGGTGCAGAACTGCCGGACGGTACGATCGGCATTGTCGGCGGGGAAGGTCGCCGCAGAGGCACAGGCATTCTGGTGATGCGCGGTGTGCTCGATGCAGACACGCCGTTTGTTCCGGTGAAAGTCCTGCCCGTTGAGATGGCTGTGGCGGCCTCGATGATCGAGAACGGTCGACGTAAAAACATGCATCCCGCCGAGCAGATTATCGGTTTTCGTACCCTTCAGCAGGAAGGTAAAACGTCCTCTCAGATCGGCGCACTGATGGGCTATCACCCGCGCCACGTTCAGCGCTGCCTGAAGCTGGCGAATCTTGCCCCCTCCCTGCTGGATGCGCTGGCGCGGGATGAAATCTCCCTTGAACAGTGTGAAGTCCTGACACTTGCTGATACTCATGAGCGTCAGGAGCAGGTCTGGAAAGAGGCTGTTGAACAGTGGCGCGATCCTGCCGTACAGACTCTGCGCAAAATGGTGACCGACGACAAGATGGCCATCAGTCACCCTATGTTTGAGTATGTGGGTGAGGAAGCCTATACCGCCGCTGGCGGTACGCTGACCGCCGACCTGTTCAGCGACAGGGACAGCACCTTTGCCGATGCGGCGCTGGTGAAATCTCTGCTGGCTGGCAAGCTCACCGTGCTCGCCGCTCGCGTTAAGCAGGAGCAGGGCTGGGGCTGGGCTGAGTTCCGTATGACGGAACTGCGTGCCAGCGGTGAGGACGGTGAACAGTACCGTTTTGCGATGCCGAAAGCTGTCCTGACGGAAGAAGAACAGAAGCGCGTCAGTGAGCTGGAAGAACAAAGGGATGCCACTGAAAGCTACGATTACGAATACGAGCTTCAGCAGGATATCGATGACATTTACTGCGAGGCGCAGTACCGCGAAGCCACGCCGGAATTTCGCGCCGCGCACGGAATCTGGGTGTCATGGGACGGTAGCAATTTTCAGGTTCAGCCTGGTATCCGCAAGCTGACCGACGAAGACCGGGTAGCTGAAGAACAGGCGCGTCAGGAACGTGAAAGCAATGTGATCAGACACACCACGCCTGAAATTCCCGCCGACGCCTATCCGGCAACGCTGGTAAAAGCTATGTCAGCCGAACGGACTCTCGCCGTTCAGGCCGAACTGGCGGGTCGTCCCGACGTATCGGTGGCGCTGCTGACGTGGACACTGTGCCTCAGTATGTTTGACCGCAGCTACGGTAAACGCAGCGAACCGCTGAAAGCCTCCGTGTCCTCGAATCAGTATCACCTTGCATCACTGGCTCCATCCGGTGAAGAAGGGAAGGCGCTGACGGCGCTCAAAGCGCAGAAAGAGGCGCTTCAGGCAACGCTGCCCGAAAACTGGCATCTCGATTTCACGTGGCTGCTTTCATGGTCAGCGGAGCAGGTGAACACCCTGCTGGGATTCTGTGCCGCGCACGGTATCAACGGTATTCAGGAACGTATGTACAACCATACGCAGAAAAGCGAACTGGACGGGCTGGAAGCGGCGCTGGACTTTGACCTGCGCAAATGGTGGCAGCCGGATGCTGAGAGCTACTTCGGCAAGCTCACCATCGCCCAGATTGGCAAAGCCTACGAAGAAGCCGGACTCAGTGCCCGCGCCGGAGAGATTGTGAAGCTCAAGCGCCGCGATGCGGCGAAGGCCGCCGAGCAGGATCTGAATGCTCAGGGCTGGCTGCCTGACTGGATGGTGCGCACATCACCAACCGCTGAGGCTGAAGAAGCCACCGAAACCGACGCTCACACCACTGACCACGCTGCTTAATACCGGAGGCCGCCGCCTTCGGGCGGCGGGAACAGACATGACTATGCAATATGACCTGAACCAAATCAACAAACTGACCGCCTCCGACCTGGAGTTTATCCGTCAGCAGGGCGAGGACGCGCGCCGCGCCCTCAGCGATACCGTGACCGGCCTCCTGTCGACACCAGAAGGATGGCGCGTCTGCGCCGAATACCGCAGCGAGTTCGGCGGCTTCTTCCCCGTCCAGTGCCGCTTCAGCGCGGACGGCAGCGATGACTGGCATCTGTGCGTGTGCAGCCCCGGCGAAGTCTCGCCTTACTGGCTTCTGGTACTGCTCTCCTCCGGCGGGGAAGTGGTGCGTACCCTTTACCAGAGTGACACGCTACAGCCTGACCGGATAAGCCAGCTGATCGCGCAGCTGGCAGGTATGCGCCGCTTTAACTGCACTGCCCGCACCGTGGCGAACCTGATGAGCGGGGATGTGACAGCATGATCCCATCCTCACACGCGCTCGTTTCCCTGAAGCCCGCCCGTCAGGCTGCAATACAGGCTATCAGCCATGTTGAGTCTGCCCGCGAACGCGGCGCACGACTGCCCGCCATGCCGTATGTGCGTACCTTTCTGCGTCTTCTCACGGGCAGCGGACGCCTCAACGCCACGGTGGCCAGTAAAATACCTGGCCTGCACTGGGTGCCAAATAACCGTCATTCGAACCTGAAACAGGTCGAGGAGGCGCTTAACACGATGATCGCCACCAGTGGCGAAGCCTGCCCGCTGCCGCTCACGATTGACGTACAGGCCGAACTGTTTCCTGAGGTCATGCACACCCGCACGGGTCGACGGCTGCACCGGTCCGGCATTAAGACCACGCGCCAGCTGCGCCGCCAGTCCCGTGAGTACGAACAGCACTGGAAACTGCGCCAGAACCTGCTGGAGCAGGCGAAAATTGACCTGAATTTTCAGTCTCCGGAAACCGTCTGCACCTGGTACACCCGGTGGAGCGACGAGTTTGACGCGGCAGAGCTTGCCGGACCGTTCTGGCGCTGGCAGTCGCGGTTCGCGTCGCTGAAGGAACTTGACTGGCTTCGCATCAGCGGTGAGCCGCTGTATACAGTGATGTATGAAATCCCGTTTATTGTCCGAGAAACACCTGAGCATGTTCGTGTCGCTGAACGCTGGCAGGTGCCAAATAAGCTGGCTGACCGGAGCGGTGTATGAAGTGGCGCTATTCCCTGCGCTGGAAATTGCCGCACAAGCCCTGCCCAGGTCTACTGGAGCTGGTTTCAGTTGTCGTGGAGGCAGGGCAGGCGGCACCTGAGGAGGTGATGGCACGCTGGGTTGCTGGCTCAGGTTACGCTGTTTGCGTGGATTTTCTCGGTCAGAAACAGATCCAGCGCTGGAGCGATGAACGGAAAGCCGCAGTGAGAAGGCGCAATATGCAGGCACGGATTAATCGTGTTGCCCCTTTGTTTGCCGATGAGTTAATCGAGCGTGAGCTGGCTGCAAGTCAGGCATATTTCAATGGCAAGTCCGCCCGATGAATCAGATACAATGTTGTCTGACTGCTCAGACAAAACATATAAGGAAAGCAGAATTATGAGGTACTGGTTGCTCGTTATCTTCCTGAACGTGCTGTTCTATTTAATCGTTAAGCATGCTGCGCCAGAATGGCATGGTACGCCTGGTTATTATGCAGGCCAGATCATCTGCACACTAATAGCTCTGGTCATCACATGGCGTGATCCGCCTGGCTGGTTAAATGAAATCCTGCTCGGCGTAATGAAATACGGAGTTCTGAGTGCCGGGATCATCTTCTTTGTCTGGGGCGTCGGGTACAAGCTGGCATTCTGGGGGCAGGGTAATTCTGATGCCGAATTTGTAAGTGCATTTGACGTCATTTTGCCCAATCTTGCGCTGGTCACGGGCGTAGTGATCGCGGGATGGGGATACCTGAGATATTTCAGGCGTTAAGCAGCATAAAGCGTGGATATACCTGGTAAGAAAGAGCACCTGCCCGGTATAATCGACGTGGCGCTTGAGGCTTTTTGCCTCATGACGTGAAGGTGGTTTGTTGCCGTGTTGTGTGGCAGAAAGCAGAAAGCCCCGTAGTTAATTTTCATTAACCCACGAGGCCACCTGTATGCCTAGACAACATCAGGATAGCCTCTTAGATGCCGCAAGGCAAGGAGAAGAAGGCCATGAAACTACCACGAAATACCCTGCTCTGGTGCGTATTAATAGTGTGTCTCACACTGCTGATATTCACTTACCTGACACGGAAATCGCTCTGCGAAATCCGATACAGGGACACGAACAGGGAGGTGGCAGCTTTTATGGCTTACGAATCCGCTAAGTAGCTAACCCCGGCGGGGGGACCCCCCCCGCCATTCAGGGGCTGAGACTGTGTGGACATGCCTGAAGCGCCTTTATGAAGGGGTTGCCGGTTCGCCGGTAGCCCCTTTTTCCATCCCGAAGGGTGCAGTCGCATGCATGAACAACCCGGAAGGTCTGTTCCCCTGCGGGGAACGGGGGAAGGGGGACGCGCCTTCGGCGCTGCCCCTCTGCTCCCTCCGCCTTGCCCTCTCTCCTGCCTGATTTTGCTGAAGTCAGCGCGCCATTAGTTACCTGCCTGTATCTGGCTTCAGCCTGGTTTTCCCTGTGTTCTTCATCACGGGCGTCATATCCGTCGTCCTGCTGGTTAACTTCCTCAGCTGCAGCTCCGTGGCCATAACCCGAAAACAGGGCAGGGCGATGGCCCCCTTCGGCTCCCGGCCAGCGCTGCTGTCCGGTCGTCGAGCCCCACTCCGCCAGGGCGGCCGCTGCGCATCCGCCGGGCTCCGCCGAACCCCTCCGGGTTTC
>NZ_JBMKGI010000034.1:0-5457 GCF_049238885.1 Enterobacter cloacae complex sp. BZL2005
ATTCACCGGACCGATTTCACGGTCATTCCGTCGGCGGTGGTCTACCGTCCGGCGCAGACCACGGCGTGGCCGCGCACCTACGGCCCGCAGACCGCGAAGGTGGTGGGCCCGAACGGCGAGAGTATCTGGACGGACAAATACGGCCGCGTGAAGGTGAAGTTCCACTGGGACCGCCTGGCGAAGGGCGATGACACCAGCTCCTGCTGGGTGCGCGTGTCGAGCGCGTGGGCGGGCCAGGGCTACGGCGGGGTGCAGATCCCGCGCGTGGGCGATGAGGTGGTGGTGGACTTTATCAACGGCGACCCGGACCGTCCGATCATTACCGGTCGGGTGTACAACGACGCGAGCATGCCGCCGTGGGCGCTGCCGGCTGCGGCGACGCAGATGGGCTTTATGAGCCGCACGAAAGACGGTTCCGTGGACAATGCCAATGCCCTGCGGTTTGAGGATAAAGCGGGCGCAGAACAGGTATGGATCCAGGCCGAGCGCAATCTGGATATTAACGTCAAAAACGACGAAACACATTCTACTGAAAAAAATCGAACCCAGTTCGTTGGCGAAGATGAAACCTTACGGGTAGCGAAAAATCAGAAATCAGGGATTAAAGGCGATGTGGTATGCCTGACGGGGAACAGTCGAAACGATAAAGTCGTTAATAATTTTATACTTTCCGCAGGAAATACGCTGAGACTGGAATGTGGTGAAAGCGCCATCGAGCTATCAAAAGACGGCAGCGTCCATATCATTGGTAATAATTTTAACTTTACTGCGAAACAGAACGCGCAAATTAATACGCTTTCCGGCGAATTACATTTGAACCCTGATGATGGACAAAATGTCATCGATCCGCCTGGCGCATCCCTTCAGGGTGAAATCCAGCAGGAAGTGGATAGTTTTTTTGTTATTAATGGCAATAAATAAGAGTAACCCGAATGGCTGAATATATTCTTCAGGAAGCATCCCTTGCCTTACCCGATGTATTTAAAGACAGAACCATGAATTTATTTACCCTGAGTGATAACGGAGCCAGCGAGTTTACTTTTGTTGTTTCTCGTGCGAGTGCTAAAAACGAAGATAAAGTCCATGATGCGGCAACTCGTTTGGTACGTGAACTGGAAATTACGGTGCCCGACTTTCGTCTCGAATCCTCGCAGATGACCTCTGTTGATGGTCTCCCGGCAGTTGAGCTTTTTTATCAATTCAAAAATGATAATGCGATCATTTTCCAGAGGCAGACCGTTATTTTGCTCGGTGACCATCCTGGCGGCCAAAAGATGGTGTGTTATATCGGTACTTGCCCGGGCGAGTTTAGCGATTATTATCATAATCAATATCAGGAAATTATCCGCAGTATTAAGTTCCACAAACCGGCTCAGACTGAAACTAGAGAAATGCTCGCTGCCGACAGCCAGGGGCCATTTTTTGCGCTTGATAGTGAGAGTAAGGAATTGAGTGTCTTTGAAAACATTCAGGAACTGTATGGACATCTTTCGCTTCAGCGGGCGAAAGAGGGGCAATATTTGCTTTTTGAAAAACAGGGTAAACCACTCAGTATTGCACCCGTTCCGGGGAGCCAACCCCTTCGTTACGCGCTGTGGACGACTTTCGCAGACAAATCACATCACCTACTTTCACAGCTTTCCGTATGCCGCCAGGTGTCTGGTTCTGACCCGCTTGATACAGCCGACCGGATCCGTAAGTATCTGATGGCACAGCGAGCCGAATAGCCATGTCCGAATGTCAGGCTGCTCGCGTAGATGATGAGATTGCACATACAGCCTCAAAAGGATGGATGATTGCAGGATTGGTGGGCGGGGCCATTCTGGGCGCAGCTGCCGTTGTCGTCACCGGAGGGACCGCGCTGGTTGCTGTTTCTGCCGTTGCGGCTGGGGCATGCGCTGCGGGTGGGTTGGGTGAGCTCCTCGGCAGTATGTCATGGGCTCCACGCCATACTACCGGTACGCTAAAAGAAGGTTCACCCAATGTTTTTATCAACAGCCGAAAGGCGATCCGCGCTCACCTGTCAGCCGGAGAGTGTGATGAGCACAGCGGTAGCCTGCAACGGGTTGCGGAAGGTTCGATAAAAGTTTACATCAACAACTTTCCCGCCTCTCGCACAGGCGATAAATTGACATGCAGCGCTGAGATTAGTCAGGGATCGCGTAATGTTATTATCGGTGGAAGCAAAGTTCAGACCGATGAAATAAGTCCTGAAATCCCGGAATGGGTGAACTGGACGATGCTCGCCGTTGGTGCCGGAGCCATGGCGGTGCTGGCCAGTCCGGCAATCGCACTTCTGAGTACCCTCGGTGCGATGGGCGGTGGGACAGTCGGTAGTTATGCGGGGGGAATGCTGTTTGGCGAAGGTAGCGACGGTCAGAAATGGGGGATGCTGATCGGCTCGGTTATTGGCGGCGGGGCTGGCATGAAAGGCGGGGCAAGGTTTGATGCGTGGCGGGCTGGTAAGCCTGTTCTCGAACCGGTTAAGCCAAATATTTCGGCCCGAAGAGCTGAACTTAATGAAAAATTTGGACGCACGGGCGATCTTAATAGAGATATTAATATCCGTGCAAATCAAAAAATTGTTGATGATTTTATGCGTTCTCAGGGTGTTGAAGAAAGTAAAATACCAGCTTATCGCAGCGGTATAGATCTTGAACAGAGAGTGACAATTGAAACAATCAATAAAGGCAAAATAGCTTATCAGAATCAATCCCCAGGGAATTGGCAAGGAAACTGGTATTCTCTTGACGAATCGACCCCTGCCACAAAACTAGGCATTAACCCAGAGGGACAGGTCAGGGATACGGGGTTAATTGTTCCTAAAGAAGTAAAAGCTTATCAAGCGCAACAAAAAGTTGAGATGCTTCGAAGTAGTGCCACACCAGCCTTGGACACCTGGTCTGTACCAGACAAACCTTTCCAGACAGAAGGCGGTGGGATACAATGGTTTACCACTAAGCGTGATATTTGGACTCCATATAATGAATAACATGACAGCTCTAAATTATGTTGAAAAAGCATTAACTTTAGCAGAAAAGAGATATGCTGAGGTAAAACATCTCAACTCCCACTCCCCACTTTTACAAATGTACGATTCTATTGTACAACAATTAATATTTCTACGGGATTTAATCGAAGGCAAGGAAAAGGATAAAGCAAAATTATGGAAAATGACTTTCGGTATGTATGCAGCAAAGGAGTTTGATAATTCTGATGAGTTGTTTTTTGAAAGGTTGTCGGATGCCTGGTTTATTGTGGATCAAATCCGCCGAGGGTTAAAGGTTAGACTGCCGCATGAGGTTGATGCCAATTACAAAATGAAACAACATAATCTTAAAATGAAATATCCTGGTGAATTTTAGGGTTTGATATTAAAAATATTTTATTATGGGTGAATGGTGATAGACTTACATGCTAATTTGAATGTATTGTTAAAATATGTAGATATATATCGTAAGTACTTACCTGTTAGCAGTCTTTCAGTCCAGCAGAAGATGCAGTATAAATATAATGATAAACTATTAGAATCATCTTTTGATTGCGATGCACAAAAACAATGGGACTTAACACCACAATGTAACATCTCACTCGCGGAATCACGGGATCGTGCTGTCGGTGCGCTTATAGGTCTTGCTGTTGGAGATGCTGTAGGTACGACGCTCGAATTTTTACCTCGTGACAAAGCACATGTCAAAGATATGATAGGTGGTGGGCCATTTCGACTCCGCGCAGGTGAATGGACGGATGATACATCCATGGCATTATGTCTTGCGGAAACGCTTCTTGAGAAAGGTGATGCTGATACTATATGCTTCAGGAATAAGCTTCTGGAATGGCATCGGCATGGTTATAACAGTTCAAATGGCATCTGTTTTGATATAGGAAATACAACTCGGTTTGCTTTAGAGCAATATTTAACTGTTGGTCCTGGGTGGATCGGTAATACAGCACCAGAAACTGCAGGTAATGCTTCCATTATCAGGCAAGCACCTGTCTCTATTTTTTTTAGAAAATCATTAAGCAAAGCGTTTTATGAAGCTAAAAAACAAAGTATCGCAACACACGGTGCCGCGGAAGCAATAAATAGCACACAGTATTTAAGTTATTTGCTTGTGCATATGATTAACGGTAGCAATAAAGATTTTGTTTTTTCTCCGCACGTTATGCCGCTTCAGCCACGCGTAATGATTATCAACGCGGGTGAATATAAGCAAAAAACTCGCAATCAGATTCGTTCAAGTGGTTATGTTATAGATACGCTTGAGGCCGCGATGTGGTCGGTATGGAATACGGATAATTTCCGCGATGCAATTCTACTGGCCGCCAATCTTGCCGATGACGCTGACAGCGTTGCGGCGACGGCGGGACAAATAGCTGGAGCATTATATGGTTATTCCGGTATTCCGCAGGAGTGGAAAAACAAACTCGTGCAGCACGAACGTATCGCCAAAATGGCAGGTGAACTGTTCGATAGAGCTCCAGAGGATAATTTCTTATAATTATATTAGTCATCTGGCACGGGTATTGTACCGTGCCTCTTTCTTTGTCTGTACCTAATGGTTTGTTAGTTAAAAGCGTCCCGGCGTGTCAAAAATTGGACAATACAGATTCTTCGAGAAGAGAAGATGTGGTGACCATGGTTTGTGGATAAAGAAAATTATATTGAGTTGGGTTGAATTAATGGTGTCACTGATATAGTCAATCAGCGGTTCTGGCCAATATTACGCCTGGTAGCAAAATCTATCGCCGCGTTAAGCTGTATCTTGTTGTTTTATGGTATTTGGTTTGGAAAAGGAGTGTGATGCGAAGTGAGATGACGACACGACGATGCCTGGAGAACAACATGTATAAATGTGGTACGTTATGATTCAATGGCTTTTCTTTATTCTCTTTATGATTTGGACACTAGCGCTTATTTGGAATGGAAAAGACTTATTCAGTAAAAAACAATGGTTCCTTGCTGGGTTGATGTTCGTTCTGGTGTTAGTGGCTACGGTTGTTATTGGTTTTACGTTGAAATGGCTCGCTCAGTCAATGTCATTATTCTCCGTCGCAACGGCGAAACACTATTCGATTATCTTTTCCATGTCTTTCCTGTGCGTATGGGGACTAAAAGTTACCGTTGTGCTGCTCTGCACGATCTTTTCCGGGATTACAGGAGGGCACAAAAAATACAATGCTGAAAATTATGAAGCAATATCGTCTATAACACGCGTCGTTGCGCCTTGCCTACTTATCGTTGCTAAAAGCGTAGTTTCCCTGGGGAGCGTCCTTATGTTTTCAGGTTTATGGCTTAAATAAGCACGATTTAAAAAATATCTCAATGAACACCGAGATTAGTCCATAGTGGAATAAAGATTATGCTCAACCGAATTACCGTTCAGCTCCCGGTGGAGGGGCTTCTGTTCTGGAAACTGACGGGCCGCGAGGCGATGTCCGAGTCGTTCGCGCTGA
>NZ_JBMKGI010000035.1:0-5353 GCF_049238885.1 Enterobacter cloacae complex sp. BZL2005
GTTCTGCGCTGTTACCGTGTAGCTGAGAATATTGGAGTCCGTGCGATTATGGTTCATGCACTGACTGAAGAAGCCAAAAACTTTTATCTTCACCATGGCTTTAAGGCGTCACAAACTCAGGAACGGACATTGTTTTTAAAGTTACCACAGTGAGGTTTGAGGAAGAAAGGGGCTTGTTCGATATTTAAGGTATTGATTTATAATGATTTTACCATTGAATTTAACATAATCTTTGTTATGCGCACCTGTATTGTCAGCACAAAGCGTTATCGTCGTCTCAGGGGCTGCGGATGTTTTCCTGGACTGTTATGTTGTGATCCCAAGATGCTGCCGGTACTTCACAGGACTCATTGCACCTAATGATAGCTTGATACGTTTCTCGTTATACCAGCGTATGTACCTGTCCAGGAAGCAGATAAATTTTTCCAGCGTGATACCCGCCCAGTCTCTGCCATAGAACATTTCGTTTTTGATACGCCCGAAGAAGCCTTCACACGCAGCATTATCCGACGAGCATCCTTTGCGCGACATGGACCTTATAAGTCCGGAGGTGTTGATACGCTCGAGCCAGCCCGGCCACCGGTAATGGCCACCACGATCGCTGTGTATCACTGGTTTATCATGTTCGTTGAGCGTATCGAGTGCGTCATCGAGCATCGTATTCACCAGCGTCGCGTCCGGGCGTGTTCCTATCGACCAGCTTACAACCAGGCCATCAAAGCAGTCGATAACCGGCGACAGATAGACTTTTCCAGCCGGAAGCTGGAACTCCGTAATATCGGTCAGCCACTTCTCATTTGGCCTGCAGGAACTAAAATCCCGGGCGAGTAAATTTTCCGGTGCCGGGCCGATTTCGCCACAGTAAGAGTTGTATCGTCGTCGCCTGGTGCGCTTAACAACGAGCTGCTCTTCTGCCATCAGTCTGCGGACAACCTTTTCAGAAATAACCCTGTTGTTACCGCGAAGCATCGCGTGAAGGCGCCGATAGCCGTAACAGCGGTAATTCTCCTCAAAGATATCGGCCATGATCACGCGTATTACCGCATACTTATCGTACAGACGTTTTGGTAAAAATAACAGCTGCGGGCAAGTTGCAGAACGCTTAGCAACTCAGCAACGGGGTACTTTTTCTTAAGGGCATCAACTATCAGGGTTTTCTCCCTGTTTTTCAGTTTCAGAAAGCTGACGCCCAGATCTTTTTTTATCAGTTCATTCGCCTTTGTCAGTATGTCACGTTCGAGCTGCAGCTGATGAATCTGCTTCCTGAGACGCTGGATTTCACCGAGTAAAGCATCCTGATTTTTATCCTGAGGGGCTGACTTTCGTTTGCGCATGGATTGATAAGCCTCGTCACTGATAAGGTCTTTCTTCCATTTGTACAGGACCGGGACGCTGACGCCTATGCTTTGTGCAACTTTACGCGCGGTTCCACGTCGGTTACAGAGCTCCCGGACGGCCTGAGACCTCTCTTCCGGGCTGAAGCATTTGTTTCGTGGGGACTGAACCAGGCTTCGATGGCGGGCAGGAACTGCCACAGCAGCATGAGTGCGGCGATGCAGCCAGTGATGACGAGCCAGCGCCGGATGAATCGATCCGGCGCCGGGCGGCTGTAGGGGTCGGGTAGGTCACGTCATTCTCCATGTTGAAATCAGCGCCAAAGGCCGCCAGTGCGCCAGCGTGGCGGACGTGGTGATACGGTCACTTCGGGGTCGAAACGGGCCGATGGAAACGGCGGCATCGCGGGCGGCGGAGCAAGTTCCAGCAAGCGCTCAATGCGTTCAGCCGTCGCTGGATGCGTGCGCAACCAGGAGGGTTCCGGATTGCCCCATCCGGGCAGCAGCCAGGCGCGCCAGGAGCGGCTCACCCGCTCGATCTTGGCGAGCGCTGAGGCCAGCCCGTGCGGGTCGCCGGTCAATTCGGCAGCGAGCCGGTCGGCGTCGAATTCGCGCACCCTGGACAAGCCCAACTGAGCCAGCAAGGCCAGCTGTGGCGCGACCGCAAGTAGAAGCAACGCGGGCCAATTGACTTCCGTGACTCCAAGCAATAGCGTTGGCAAGCTGAGCACGATCGCAAGCTGCCCCAACAAGGCCAGAAGATGGGTGAGCCGGCTGATGGAATCGGCCAAGCCCATGACACGCAAATCCTCGTTCGCAATATGCGCGATTTCGTGGCCGAGCACGCCGGTCAACTCGCGGGGCGTGAGGCTACGCAGCAGGCCGTCGGTCAGCGCGATGGCCGCGTGATGCTTCGAACCGGTGGCGAAGGCGTTGACGACCCCGCTGGGCACGTAGTGCGGTACCGGCACGGTAGGCAGCCCGGCCCGCGCCGCCAGTTCGCGCAACACAGCCCAAAGATCGGGCGCTTCATCCGGGTGCAGGGGGCGTGCGCCATACAGCCGCAAGGTCAGCCCGGAGGCGGCCGCCGGTTCAAGCAGCAGGGTGAACCCCGCAGCCGCAAGCGCCAGCCAAAGCCCGCCGTCACCCAACAGCAGGCTGCCAGCGACGGCGGCAATTCCGAGCAGGGTCAGCACCAACAGCACGGTTTGCAGGCGATTGTGCCAGCGATGCCGCGCGCCGACATTCTGCGCGTGGCGCAGATCACGACTGATCATCTGAGCTTTCCCCGGCTGTCCGGTCATCGCGCTCGCGCAGCAGCCAGTAAGTCGCCCCGAGGGCCAGTGTCGCGCCTGCAAGCGCCGCGACCTTGGCGGGGCCGGTCTCCGGGTCGAGGATTACGAATTTACGCGCCAGGGCGATCAGCCCGATCAGGATCACCGTCTTGACCTGGATGATGCTGTCGCGCCGCAAGGCCACCCTCACGATGGAATGCTTGAACTCCATGGCAATGAGCAGCGTCATGATCATGCCGAACACGGTCTGGAAGACCTTGTGATCGAGCGGATTGAATGCATCAATGATCAGCAGGCTGAAGACGATCGAGATCAGCTGCAGCAGCGAGACCACGATGATAACGGCAATGATTGCGGACAGCGCGAGCGCGATCACCTGTTCAAAGCGCTCGTAGAACGTCATCACTGCCCATTGGGCGCGAAATGTTTTGATCGGGTCTGCTTGCTTTTCCTTCATCGCCACTCCTCTCAATTCTGAAATACTTGTGCGCCCACAACTTGGTTGCACCCTCGTCTTTTTTGCCTGGTAGAGCGCGCTGTCCGCCTGCAGCATCACCTGCTCGACAGAGTGCAAACGGGGGTCAAGGAGAGCCACCCCCATGCTGGCGCTATAGCTGATCGACACCTCTCCACACACCACCGCTGTCGCCGCAGTGTCCTGACGAAATCGCTCCGCCCATACTTGGGCGCCTTCTATCGATACCGCTTCCAACAACACAGCGAATTCCTCCCCCCAATCCGGGCAGCCATGTCGGTTGCGCGAACATGTTCCCTCAACCGTGAAGCAAAGGGGTCGGTGATCACCATACGCAGCAACTGCTGCTCTATTTCCTTGCGAGAAGAGATGTCGAACAGAGTACCGACTATCAGTTGCCTGCCCGCGTCACCCAGCCATGGGCCTTGTTCCTCGAAAGTCGAGTTGCCAGAGGATCAGGTGAACAGATGGGCCGCGCCGTCACGCGAACGGATGGCCAGCGAGCGGGAGGGCAGTGCCGCCGCTGATGAGCAGTCCCCACGGCGTGGCCGACTGCTCATCACGCTTGTAGACGCCCGCGTGACCTGCGGCCACGACCGCCACCGCGATCGAGGCCAGGGAGGCTGCCCATGCCAGTGCCAGGCCGATGGGGTCGGACACGGCAGCCTCGCCCGCCATCAAGATGCGTCGCTCGCCTTCGCGGCATCCGGCTGCTCCGGCTCGGCCGGGGTCTGCGGTGGCTCTTTGCGTTCGAACACCACGCGTTCGGCCTTGTCGTCCCAGCGTGCGCTGGCGTGATCGCCCTTGCCGATACCGCCGCCGAGCATCTCGCGCGCCAGCGCAGTTTCCAGCTCGCTGCGGATCAGGCGCTTGAGTTCACGCGCACCGAACTCGGGCTTGTAGCCTTCTTCCGCGAAATGGTCGATCAGCGTCTGATCGAAAGTGAGCGTCACGCCCTGGCTGGCGGCGCTGCGCGCCACGCGATCGAGCTGCAGGCCGACGATGTGGCGGATCTCCTCCTTGCCCAGCGCATGGAAGACGATGATCTCGTCGATGCGGTTGAGGAACTCGGGCCGGAAATGGCCGCGCAGCACGTCCATGACTCCGGCCTTGGTCTTTTCGTACTCCTCGCCGGCCGCCCCGCGCGCCTTCAGCCGTCGCTGGATGATGTCCGAACCCAGGTTGGACGTGGCGATGATGATGGTGTTGGTGAAATCCACCACCCGGCCCTTGCCGTCGGTGAGGCGACCGTCGTCGAACACTTGCAGCAGGATGTTGTATACGTCAGGGTGTGCCTTCTCGATCTCGTCGAGCAGCAGCACGCTGTAGGGCTTGCGCCGCACCTTCTCGGTGAGCTGACCGCCTTCGTCGTAACCGACATAGCCCGGAGGCGCGCCCACCAATCGCGCCACGGTATGGCGTTCGCCATATTCCGACATGTCGATGCGCAACAGGGCGTGCTCATCGCCGTAGATCGATTCGGCCAATGCCTTGGCGAGCTCGGTCTTGCCCACCCCGGTCGGGCCCAGAAACAGGAAGGTAGCCACCGGTTTGCTGCCTTCACGCAGGCCGGCGCGGGACAGCCGCACGGCATCGGCCACGGCACGGACCGCCTCGTCTTGTCCCACCAGGCGCTCGTGCAGCCGTTGTTCCAAGTGCAGCAGCTTTTCGCGCTCTTCCACCGTCAACTCGTTGACCGGGATGCCGGTCAGGCGCGAGACGATCTGCGCCACGTGTTCCGCCTTGACCTCGGCACTGCCGGAGGCCCGCTCCCGCTCCCAGTCCTCGACGAGCTTCTTGAGCTCGGCCTCCTTGGCTTCGATGCGCTTCCCGAGCTCGGCGGCCTGGTCGTACTGCTTGCGCGCGGCCACGTAATCCTGTTCACGCCGCAGCTGGTGCAGTTCGGACTCCAGCTCCTGCACGGCCACCGGCCGGGCCGTGGCCGACAGCTTCACGCGCGCGGCCGCCTGGTCGAGCAAGTCGATCGCCTTGTCCGGCAGGAAGCGCGCCGTGATGTAGCGGTCGGACAACTCGGCCGCCGCGATGATCGCGTCCTCGGAGATGCTGACCTTGTGGTGCGCCTCGAAGGTGTCGCGCAGGCCGCGCAGAATCATGATGGCCTGGGCCACCGTCGGCTCGGGTACCGTCACCGGCTGGAAGCGCCGCTCCAGTGCGGCATCCTTCTCGATGTATTTCTGGTACTCGTTCAGCGTCGTGGCGCCGATCAGGTTGAGTTCACCGCGCGCCAT
>NZ_JBMKGI010000036.1:0-4205 GCF_049238885.1 Enterobacter cloacae complex sp. BZL2005
GAATGATGTCACGCTGAAAATGCCGGCCTTTGAATGGGTTCATGTGCAGCTCCATCAGCAAAAGGGGATGATAAGTTTATCACCACCGACTATTTGCAACAGTGCCCATAATAACTATTATTGTTTCTTATCAATAAATTATGGAAAAACATACCTTGACCGAGGCATCCATAGTGCTATGTTTACGGTAAGCGACACAGCGCTTGGGCTGCACTCCTGAGGGACCATTACATTCGAGGATGATGCCTGTCTGCTATGTCAGGTTGGTCAAACCCTTCGCCCCGCAAGCGAGACAATCAGCAAGGAAGATTAATAGTATTGGCAATCTGTAGCGAAGAGTTGCAGTACTGCCCCTTCCATCATCCACAATGATAGCTATCAGTAAGTTAACGAAAATGAGAGGGCATCGGAAATGCTCGAAGTTGAATTTCAGGAATGGTTGAAGAGCAGAGGCGCCAAAACGCAAGCAGGCCTCAATTCCCGTATTTATGCTGTCAAAACTATAGAAAAAAATCTCGCAGCACTTGGTTCTCCTCATGCAGATCTGGATGCAGCCTACCAGGCGGATGGATTTGCGCAATTGCGGCAGCGGATCAAAGAGATTCGCCGTGATGCCAAAGACAACGGCAATGACTATAGGTTACTAATGCCTGAATCAGAGCAACCGCTTAACCGATTGTCCAACTGGAATAGCTGGCTCGGACAATATGGACGTTTTCTGAGCGGTGATGACTCTCAGGCCGACGAAATTCGGGATTATGTCCTTGAAAACTACATCACCCCAGCCAGAGAGCGAGGTGACGCAAGTGTCACCCTGGTAGTTGGTCCTCTGAATACTGAAATGGGTCTCGACAAGGGATGGCCGAACATCTGTCAAGCTCTTGATGGTCAAAAATTTCAGGAACTAGCGGATGTTCCCCCTCCGGTGACGGAAGGGCCTAAAAAGAGCACAACCCGGAAATATACGTTCATCCTTACGGAAGGAAGCGAACTGGTGGCCCAGACTAAACCAACTCCGACTAACCTTATTTTTTACGGTCCTCCAGGTACCGGAAAGACCTATCACACGGCGAGGGAAGCCGTAGCGCTCTGCGATGGCAAAGATGCCTATCCGAACTCAAAAGATGGGCGTGCGGCCCTGATGGCGCGCTATAACGAACTGATGGCAGAAAAGAGAATCTCTTTCGTCACATTCCACCAGAGCTATGACTACGAAACCTTCGTTGAGGGTCTTCGTCCAGAAATCGGTGAAGATGAGTCTTCGTCTGCTGGATTCAGACTCATGCCTACGCCGGGGCTCTTCAGAGAAATTTGTGCCCTTGCCGATCAGGCCAGAACACAACCCCGTGCACAGACAGATGCCTCGGCACTGCAACTATCCAAGAAACGCTTCTGGAAAATGGGGCAAGGGACAATTGGCACCGAAGACGATGTGTATGAAGATGCCCGCGACAATGGGTATATCGCTCTGGGGTGGGGTGGGACCATAGACTGGAGCGCGGATAGATTCTCATCGTTCAACGCGATTCATGATGAATGGATCAAGCAAAATCCAGGGAATCTGACGCCTAGTAACTGGACGCAAACCTATCCCTTCCGTTGCGAAATGAAGCCTGGTGATATCGTGATTGTCCCTTACGGGAACACTGCGTTTCGCGCTATCGCTGAAATAACTGGTGATTACTATTTCGTTCCTGAAGCCGAAGGTTACTATGCCCACCGCCGCCCAGTTCGCTGGCTACTGACCCTTGATGAACCACTGCCACTCGATACAATTATCGATGGTAACTTCACCATGCGGACGCTCTATTCCATTGCCACCAGTCGTGTGAATATCCCGGCGCTAGGCAGACTGCTCTCGAGTACAGAGAACCTGGATAATAGTTCCGATGTTAAAGGACAACCAGAACAATTCGTCCTCATTATTGATGAGATCAACCGGGCAAATATCTCGAAAGTGTTCGGTGAACTGATTACGTTAATTGAGCCGGATAAACGCCTTGGAATGCCTGATGCACTCACCGTAACTCTGCCTTATTCGAAAAAGAAAGATTTTGGCATCCCCGCCAACCTTCATATCATAGGCACCATGAATACCGCCGATCGATCCATCGCATTGCTCGACACAGCATTAAGGCGGCGATTCAACTTCCGGGAAATGGCTCCCGACGCGACCCTGCTAAGTGAAGTAGAGGGGATCGATCTCAAAGCCGTTCTTACCACCATCAACCAGCGTATTGAATATCTTATAGGTCGGGAATATCGCATTGGACACGCCTTCTTTATCAATTGTGAATCCAGGGCACAAGTTGAAGATGCAGTGCGCAATAAGGTCATACCGCTGTTACAAGAGTATTTCTTCGAGGACTGGAGCCGAATCGCGGCAGTGCTGGGCGATGGTTTTATGCAGGAAGCGCAGATTTTACCGCCACCCGGAATAGAGGGGGAACCATTATCAAGCTGGTCGGTACGTGCACCGTTCAGAAATGACGCCTTTGATCGACTGATAGGCAAAACCAGAACGTTAAATGTCACCGATCTTGAGGTGGCTGGTGAATCGAAAGAATGACGCACCTCACGGTTCGCGAATGGGGTGGTGTTTGTGTGAACACTGAAAGCAGCATAAACGCTCCTCATGCTTTTACCCGCCCTCAGGCTAACGCGCTGCTTACGGCGGCGCGCGAGCATCCGCTGGCAAATCAGCACGGTACTAATATCTTAATCGATCGCCATAACAAAATTATTGCCGGGCAAATGGTTGGGGTCATTGCCGCTCCGGGATGTAGCCTTGAGATCCTGCCCAAATTCGACGACGAGACGATAGAACCGGACGCCACAATACGCAATCGCCTGATACGTATGCTTGATGTCGCCCTCGGCCTTAAACTCGGCAATGGACAGGCTGCAACAATGGCGAGACAAGCTGAAAGCTTACTTGAGATACTCATCCGCTTGTTCGCCGAGCGACTCTTATCTGAAGTACATCGGGGATTACCGCGCACCTATTTGGCACAGGAAGACGATTTGCCCTCATTGCGCGGAAGGCTCAATATCAAACGACAATTCACTATGCTTGCCGTCCGCCCCGACCGTCTCGCCTGTCGTTACGACGAACTGTCGGCTGATACCGCCCTGCTTCGAATTATGAAGGCGTGTGTAGTTCTGCTTCACCATTATGCCCGCGCTGCTGATACGCTCTGTCGTCTGAATGAATTGCGCATCCTGTTATCGGGTGTTAGCGACGTCCCTTTCAGTCATCTGCCGTGGTCACAGGTACGGATCGACCGAACCAATCATCGCTGGGAAGCCCTCTACAATCTGGCACGTCTTCTCCTGCGACGCGACTGGCAAGCTACACACCACGATAAACGAGCGCAGAACGGGATTACACTGCTTTTCCCAATGAACGACCTGTTCGAGGCATATATAGCGGCGCTGGCGAAGCGTGCTGTACGCGGTACGGAATGGACGGTTCGTGCACAGGCAGGCAGGTTATACTGTCTGATCGAGGACGTAAAAGAAGGCAAACCACGCTTCCAGACCCGACCAGATCTGCTTATCGAGCGGAACCATCAGATTGTTATGATGATAGACACTAAATGGAAGCGTATTGGTCGTCATCCCGAAGATGCCAGGCATGGCATATCGCAGGCTGATGTCTACCAGATGATGGCCTATGCACGGATTTATCAATGCCCACAAGTTATGCTTCTCTATCCACATCATGCAGGTCTGGGAACGCAACCTCTGAATGCAGGCTATAGGATTCTAGCAGGCAAGGAACAATTACAGGTGGCTAGTGTGAATCTGGTTCTCGATGAGGACAAGATTGTCGAGCAGTTAATTAACCTACTCGGCATCAACACGCAGTGAGGCGAAAAGGCGAGACCGTGACCTGCCCCCAGGATTAGATACAACCGTCAGTTAGTAAGGTCGGTTTGTTTACCTTCACATTTTCCATTTCGCCACCGTGCTGCAAACTCTGATGGCGTCTGATAATTCAGTGCTGAATGTGGACGACACTCGTTATAATCCTGCCGCCAGTCATTAATGATTTTCCTTGCGTGAACGATATCGCTGAACCAGTGCTCATTCAGGCATTCATCGCGAAATCGTCCGTTAAAGCTCTCAATAAATCCGTTCTGCGTTGGCTTGCCCGGCTGGATTAAGCGCAACTCAACACCATGCTCAAAGGCCCATTGATC
>NZ_JBMKGI010000037.1:0-4092 GCF_049238885.1 Enterobacter cloacae complex sp. BZL2005
AAGACATCAATCATCTGCTCTCCAATGACTAGTCTAAAAACTAGTATTAAGACTATCACTTATTTAAGTGATATTGGTTGTCTGGAGATTCAGGGGGCCAGTCTACTGCAGTTGCCATGTTTTACGGCAGTGAGAGCAGAGATAGCGCTGATGTCCGGCAGTGCTTTTGCCGTTACGCACCACCCCGTCAGTAGCTGAACAGGAGGGACAGCTGATAGAAACAGAAGCCACTGGAGCACCTCAAAAACACCATCATACACTAAATCAGTAAGTTGGCAGCATCACCGGCGATTGTTACTCGTTTTGGACAAGTCAGCCTGAAGGAAAATCAGCGACGAACCGGCACTGATTATTTGCATCCTGAACGTCTGTCCTTACCTCTGACATTGCGACCATCCTTAAAGCCCGCTTTACGCAACATCAGACGTTAGTAAGTCATTCTCAATATTGCTCTAATCAAAGTGAATCCCCAGATCTGATGCAATTTATGCAAATCAAATGCTCCAGAAGACGGCTGGCAGACTATCAACAGGATATCTGTATGGCCACTCTTGCACTCTGCATTCCGATTGACGCCGCATCGTAAGTTGAAGTTTGCTAATCTTTGAGATGTAGTACCCTCTATACAGTGCGGATTTTAATTAATGGAATAAATGATTATGAGTGAAAATGATACAATCCAAAAGAAGTCTAAAAGCCAGATTAACAAAGCGGTATTCTTTACATCTGCTTTGTTAATTTTCCTTCTTGTCGCCTTTGCCGCTGTATTCCCGGATGTCGCCGACAAAAATTTTAAACTACTTCAGCAACAAATCTTCACGAATGCCAGCTGGTTCTACATCCTTGCAGTGGCCCTGATTCTACTGAGTGTCTCGTTCCTGGGACTCTCACGCTACGGTGATATCAAACTGGGTCCGGACCATGCGCAGCCTGATTTTAGCTATCACTCCTGGTTTGCGATGCTTTTCTCGGCAGGGATGGGGATCGGCCTGATGTTCTTTGGCGTTGCTGAACCTGTGATGCATTATCTTTCACCTCCTGTCGGCACTCCAGAGACCGTTGCGGCAGCGAAGGAAGCAATGCGCCTGACGTTCTTCCACTGGGGCCTGCACGCATGGGCAATCTATGCCATTGTGGCACTGATCCTGGCCTTTTTCAGTTACCGTCACGGTCTGCCTTTAACGCTGCGTTCCGCACTTTATCCCATTATTGGCGAGCGCATATACGGACCTGTAGGCCATGCGGTTGATATTTTCGCCGTTATTGGCACCGTCTTTGGCGTTGCGACATCGCTGGGGTACGGTGTTTTGCAGGTGAATGCTGGTTTGAATCATCTTTTCGGGGTGCCTATTAATGAAACGGTGCAGGTGATTCTAATCGTTGTCATCACTGGTTTAGCGACGATTTCGGTGGTGTCCGGCCTGGACAAGGGAATACGTATACTGTCTGAGCTCAACCTGGGCCTGGCAGTGCTGCTGCTGGCGCTGGTCCTGTGTCTGGGACCAACCGTGCTTCTGCTGAAGTCATTTGTGGAAAATACGGGCGGTTATCTTTCTGAACTGGTGAGTAAAACTTTTAACCTTTATGCGTATGAACCTAAGTCGAGCAACTGGCTGGGGGGCTGGACATTACTGTACTGGGGATGGTGGCTTTCATGGTCGCCGTTTGTGGGGATGTTCATCGCAAGAGTCTCGCGCGGTCGAACCATTCGCGAGTTTGTCACCGGCGTGCTGTTTGTTCCCGCCGGCTTCACGCTCATGTGGATGACGGTGTTTGGTAACAGCGCAATCTATCTCATTATGCACCAGGGGGCGGCTGATCTCGCCAATACCGTTCAGCAGGATGTCGCGCTGGCCCTGTTTAATTTCCTGGAGCATTTCCCGTTTTCTTCCGTGCTGTCATTTATTGCAATGGCGATGGTCATTGTCTTCTTTGTCACCTCGGCTGACTCCGGGGCAATGGTTGTTGATACGCTGGCATCGGGTGGCGTCGCTAACACGCCTGTATGGCAGCGAATTTTCTGGGCCTCGCTCATAGGGATTGTGGCAATCGCACTGCTGATTGCGGGGGGACTGAGCGCGCTGCAAACCGTGACAATAGCGAGCGCATTACCTTTCTCAGTGATTTTACTGATATCCATATACGGATTATTAAAAGCCCTGCGTCGGGATTTGACCAAGCGTGAAAGCCTGAGCATGGCGACTATTGCTCCGACTGCAGCGCGTAACCCGATTCCATGGCAGAGACGCTTGCGCAATATCGCTTATCTGCCAAAGCGCTCTCTTGTGAAACGCTTTATGGGCGACGTTATCCAGCCCGCCATGACGCTGGTTCAGGAAGAACTGAATAAACAGGGAACGATAAGCCATATAAGTGATACTGATGACGAACGAATTCGGCTTGAAGTCGATTTGGGCAATGAGCTGAACTTTATTTATGAAGTGAGACTTCGTGGCTATAACTCACCGGCTTTCGCCATGGCTGCAATGGACAATGACGAGCAGCAGGTTGAGCAACATCGATATTATCGCGCTGAGGTCTATCTGAAAGAAGGCGGTCAAAACTATGATGTGATGGGCTGGAATCAGGAACAGCTGATTAATGACATACTGGACCAGTACGAAAAACACCTGCACTTCCTGCACCTCGTTCGTTAATACAAAAATGCCGTCCTGCCGGGCGGCATTTATTTTCCCGAACTTAATACAAGGATATGCTGAATGATTTTACGCTGGCAATGGATTCTCAGGCAGACACTTAAAAAACTATGGTTCAGGGCAACGTTATTTGCAATGGTAGCAATAATAACGGCCCTTTTATCTATTCTTTTTAGATCAATGATCCCAGAGTCAGTATCAGTGAAGGTTGGTGCGGAAGCAGTTGATAATATTCTGAACATACTGGCATCGAGTATGCTGGCGGTGACCACATTTTCACTGAGTATCATGGTCACCGCTTACGGTTCAGCCACTACTAATGTGACGCCCAGAGCCACGCGTTTAGTTGTAGAAGACGTAACCACACAAAATGTACTGGCCACTTTTATCGGTTCTTTTCTCTTCAGCCTGGTAGGGATTATTGCCCTCAATATGGGAGCCTACGGAGAAAGGGGTAGAGTCATTTTATTCATTGTAACACTGGTTGTCATTGCCTTAATAATCATCACATTGCTTCGCTGGATACAGCATTTGACCTCTCTGGGCAGGGTAGGTGAGACAACAGCAAAAGTAGAACAGGCGGCGATCGAGACATTTATTGCGAGAGCAAAAAGTCCATGTCTTGGCGGATATCCATGGCTTGAGAACAATGAACAACCAAAAGGAACTGTTGCCGTATATCCGGAGAAAATTGGCTATGTTGAATATATTGACATGGTCAAGCTCGGCAGTCTGCTGAGCAATGATCCTCGTCATGTATATCTTGTGGCGCAGCCAGGCAGTTTCATACATCCATCGATGCCAGTTTTGTACCTGAGTTCTGGTCAGGAGTCATCAATCTGTACCGATTTACTTGAAACGATCATTGTCTCGGATGTGCGTTCATTTGCTCAGGATCCCCGATTCTGTCTCAGCGTCATGGCCGAAATAGCCTGCAGGGCCCTTTCGCCCGCAGTAAACGATCCCGGTACTGCGATTGATGTCATTGGCAGAGGTGTTCGAATACTCTCCGCTTACGCGCAGAATAAAATAGATGAAACTGAAGTGATATATCCTTCAGTACATGTTGCGCCACTTCAGATCAAAGACCTACTGGAAGACTTTTTCTTACCTGTTGCACGTGATGGTGCGAGTATGAGGGAGATTCAGATAAGAGTCCTTAAAGGACTGTCTATGCTGAGTAAGGGTTGGCCTGGGATGTTTGCTGAAGCCGCACATATACTGGCATCTGAAACATTAGAGCATGCAACTCGTACTGGTCATATAGCCCATGACGAATATCTTATAAAATCAATTTATTATAATTTATTCAGTGGCGAAAATCCTAAGGAAGGTGCGAACAAGTTCCTGATATGAGATCATCATATTCATCCGGAGCGCATCCCAGAGGGACATCATGAGCCATCAACTCACCTTCGCCGATAGTGAATTCAGC
>NZ_JBMKGI010000038.1:0-3932 GCF_049238885.1 Enterobacter cloacae complex sp. BZL2005
CTGGGCAGGAAGTCACTGTCGTTCTCAAAATCGGTGGAGCTGCATGACAAAGTCATCGGGCATTATCTGAACATAAAACACTATCAGTAAGTTGGAGTCATTACCGGTGCTCTGATATATTTATTATACTATAGTGGGGTATGTGTTGATCTTAATGTAATACTCCCCTATAGTATAAGAAATACAGAGCAGTGAGGTAAGCAATGCCCAGTACTCCTGAAGAGAAAAAAAAGGTCCTAACCCGGGTTCGCCGTATCCGGGGTCAGATTGATGCTCTGGAAAGAGCACTTGAAAGTGGCGCTGAATGCCGTTCCGTTCTCCAGCAAATCGCCGCCGTCCGGGGCGCCGCTAACGGACTGATGGCAGAGGTGCTGGAGAGCCACATACGGGAAACCTTTGACCAGAATGACAGCTACAGTCATGAAGTCAGTAAATCAGTTGACGATACGATTGAGCTGGTTCGTGCCTATCTTAAATAGGTGAGGCCATTATTACATTGAGGATATATTACGTATGAAATCACGTGCCGCTGTTGCATTTGCACCAGGGAAGCCCCTGGAGATTGTTGAAATTGATGTTGCTCCGCCTAAAAAAGGCGAGGTGCTGATTAAAAACACCCACACAGGTGTCTGCCATACCGATGCCTTTACCCTCTCAGGGAATGACCCTGAGGGCGTTTTCCCGGTGGTTCTCGGCCACGAGGGAGCCGGTATCGTCGTTGAAGTTGGTGAAGGCGTCACCAGTGTGAAGCCGGGTGACCATGTTATTCCGCTCTACACCGCTGAATGCGGGGAGTGTGAATTCTGCCAGTCCGGTAAAACGAACCTCTGTGTATCGGTTCGCGAGACTCAGGGCAAAGGACTGATGCCTGACGGGACCACTCGCTTTTCATACAACGGTCAGCCTCTTTACCACTACATGGGATGTTCCACATTCAGTGAATACACCGTTGTGGCCGAGGTTTCTCTGGCAAAAATTAACCCGGAGGCGAACCATGAACACGTCTGCCTGTTGGGTTGTGGCGTGACTACCGGTATTGGCGCCGTCCATAACACGGCTAAAGTGCAGCCGGGCGATTCAGTTGCCATTTTTGGTCTGGGGGCAATTGGTCTGGCTGCGGTACAGGGGGCCCGTCAGGCAAAAGCGGGACGTATTATCGCTATCGATACTAATCCGACAAAATTTGACCTGGCCCGTCAGTTCGGGGCCACTGACTGCATTAACCCGAATGATTATGACAAACCGATTAAAGATGTTCTGCTGGATATCAACAAGTGGGGTATTGACCATACCTTTGAATGTATCGGTAACGTTAACGTCATGCGTGCAGCGCTGGAAAGTGCTCACCGTGGGTGGGGGCAGTCCGTTGTCATTGGTGTCGCAGGGGCCGGACAGGAGATTTCCACCCGTCCTTTCCAGCTGGTCACCGGGCGCGTATGGAAAGGTTCCGCGTTTGGCGGAGTAAAAGGCCGCACTCAGCTCCCCGGTATGGTCGAGGATGCCATGAAGGGGGATATTGACCTTGAGCCATTTGTAACCCATACGATGACACTGGATGAAATCAATGACGCCTTCGAGCTTATGCATGAAGGCAAATCTATCCGGACAGTGATTCATTACTGATCCCATCAGAATTTTAATCAACTCAAACTGAAGGAAGTGGAAAATGACAACTCCGGTAATTTCTGGTGACGGCATCTTTTCTCATGTGTTCATTGGCGCAGCCGATGTCGAGAAATCCTCCGCATTTTACGATGTCGTCCTGGGCACGCTTGGTATCAATAACCTCGGCCCGTTTGGCAACGGCTGGGTACTCTATGGCCGCGAAAAGCCGGCATTTATCATTGCCCGTCCGGGCAACGGTGAAGCACCTTCCGCTAACGGGGTGACTGTCGGCTTCGCTGCTGCCACCCCGGAAGAGGTTGATGCTTTCCATGCTGCCGGCCTTGCCGCCGGTGGAGCTGATGAAGGTCAACCTGGCCCGCGTGGTCACCTTCCCGGGGCCTATGCTGCCTACCTGCGGGATCCGGCGGGTAACAAAATCACGGCGTATACGTTTATCTGACGTCCGGATTTAAAGATACTTCCCCTGGCTTCGGTCAGGGGAAATAACCATGAGATAACGGCTGATGGAACTCATTGAGCAGCATGCCAGCTCTGGCGGCTGGCAAAACGTGTACCGGCATTATTCACAATCCCTTAATTGTGAAATGAATTTCGGTGTGTATCTTCCTCCCAAAGCAGTAACAGAAAAACTGCCGGTACTATACTGGTTGTCGGGCCTGACCTGTACTGAGCAGAATTTCATCACCAAATCAGGTATGCAGCATTATGCAGCCCGGCATAACGTCATCGTTGTTGTCCCGGATACCAGTCCCCGGGGTAATAATGTCCCGGATGCCGACAGTTACGATCTTGGCCAGGGGGCCGGTTTTTATCTGAACGCGACGGAACAGCCGTGGAATGTTCATTACAGGATGTATGACTATATTCTCAGAGAGCTTCCGGATGTCGTCATGAATCATTTTCCTGCAACGGCAAGAAAATCTATATCCGGTCATTCTATGGGAGGGCTGGGTGCTCTGGTGCTGGCTCTGCGAAATCCTGGTGAATATGTGAGCGTATCAGCATTTTCCCCGATAGTATCGCCTTCTCAGGTGCCATGGGGGCAACAGGCATTTAGCGCTTACCTGGGTGAAAACAGAAAAACGTGGGAAGCCTACGATCCAGTCAGCCTCATTTTACAGGGTGAAAAATTACCAGAAATCTTCATTGATCAGGGGCTGAGTGACGCCTTTTATGAAGAGCAACTGCGCACCAAAATCCTTGAGAGAGTATGCAATGAGATGAACCTCAATGCGTCGTTCCGATATCATACTGGATACGACCACAGCTATTATTTCATTTCCAGCTTTATTGGTGAGCACATTGCTTACCATGCCAACAGGCTCAGGCTGTCAGCATGAGTTGATTTCCAGCCTCAGAAAATGTGCTTAATTTTCAGGCCTGAACAGGGCCTGAACCCTGCAGACCTGAGATGTACTGTAACTGGTGGCTTCAGCAGTTTCTCTTATGCTCAGTTTCTTGACCTGTCGGTAATACAGAACTTTCTTATGTCGTTCCTGATCGGCCTGTTTGCCCCGGTGAATCGCCACGGATAATCTAGACACTTCCGAGCCGTTGATGGACTGACCCCGCCCCGGTAGACGATCCTGCCCTATAGTTTGGACTGACCCCACGCCTGTAGACAAATCCTGTCCTCACGACGAGGCCTGTTCGAAGGCCTCCGGACTGACGTCGCCGAGGTGGCTGTGGCGCCGGGACCGGTTATAGAAGACTTCAATGTAATCGAAGATCCGCCCGGGCCAGATCCCTGGTTTTATATATGCGTTTTCTGATCCGTTCTTTTTTCAGCGAACTGAAGAACGATTCGGCCACCGCATTATCCCAGCAGTTGCCACGCCGGCTCATGCTCGGCGCCAGGTTATTGGCCCGGTAGAAGCGCTGCCAGTCGTCACTGCCGTACTGGCTGCCCTGGACGCCCTTCTAAGAGTCAAGCTGTTATCGGGATACTGTTGATCCGCCTGTTTTGATTGCGCAGTAACGTGTAAACTTCGCGGGAGATATATCGCTTTAGACAGCGTATCGCTTCCATTTTTGTATGTCCTTCGGCTACACGCCTGGCGACATATTCCTTTGTTTTTGCGTCAGTTCGTAAGCGTCCGATGGCGATGATGTGAAGTGCACTATTTGCAGCACGATCTCCACCACGATTAAGTCGGTAACGGTTCGTTTTTCCAGAAGAAACGGGGACCGGGCTGACACCGGCACTGTTGCAAATAGTCGGTGGTGATAAACTTATCATCCCCTTTTGCTGATGGAGCTGCACATGAACCCATTCAAAGGCCGGCATTTTCAGCGTGACATCATTC
>NZ_JBMKGI010000039.1:0-3377 GCF_049238885.1 Enterobacter cloacae complex sp. BZL2005
GAATTCACTGTCGGCGAAGGTAAGTTGATGACTCATGATGAACCCTGTTCCATGGCTCCAGATGACAAACATGATCTCATATCAGGGACTTGTTCGCACCTTCCTTAGAGAAATTTGCTCAGCTTGTTGATTATCATATGGCTTTTGAAACTGTCGCACCTCATGTTTGAATTCGCCCCATATTTTTGCTACAGTGAACCAAATTAAGATCATCTATTTACTAGGCCTCGCATTTGCGGGGTTTTTAATGCTGAATAAAAGGAAAACTTGATGGAATTGCCCAATATTATGCACCCGGTCGCGAAGCTGAGCACCGCATTAGCCGCTGCATTGATGCTGAGCGGGTGCATGCCCGGTGAAATCCGCCCGACGATTGGCCAGCAAATGGAAACTGGCGACCAACGGTTTGGCGATCTGGTTTTCCGCCAGCTCGCACCGAATGTCTGGCAGCACACTTCCTATCTCGACATGCCGGGTTTCGGGGCAGTCGCTTCCAACGGTTTGATCGTCAGGGATGGCGGCCGCGTGCTGTTGGTCGATACCGCCTGGACCGATGACCAGACCGCCCAGATCCTCAACTGGATCAAGCAGGAGATCAACCTGCCGGTCGCGCTGGCGGTGGTGACTCACGCGCATCAGGACAAGATGGGCGGTATGGACGCGCTGCATGCGGCGGGGATTGCGACTTATGCCAATGCGTTGTCGAACCAGCTTGCCCCGCAAGAGGGGCTGGTTGCGGCGCAACACAGCCTGACTTTCGCCGCCAATGGCTGGGTCGAACCAGCAACCGCGCCCAACTTTGGCCCGCTCAAGGTATTTTACCCCGGCCCCGGCCACACCAGTGACAATATCACCGTTGGGATCGACGGCACCGACATCGCTTTTGGTGGCTGCCTGATCAAGGACAGCAAGGCCAAGTCGCTCGGCAATCTCGGTGATGCCGACACTGAGCACTACGCCGCGTCAGCGCGCGCGTTTGGTGCGGCGTTCCCCAAGGCCAGCATGATCGTGATGAGCCATTCCGCCCCCGATAGCCGCGCCGCAATCACTCATACGGCCCGCATGGCCGACAAGCTGCGCTGAGCCATGGCTGACCACGTCACCCCCAATCTGCCATCGCGCGATTTCGATGTGACAGAGGCGTTTTATGCGAAGCTGGGCTTTGCGACGAGTTGGAAGGATCGCGGCTGGATGATCCTGCAGCGCGGCGGTTTGCAGCTCGAATTCTTCCCCTATCCTGACCTCGACCCAGCTACGAGCTCGTTCGGCTGTTGCCTGCGGTTGGATGATCTCGATGCCATGGTGGCATTGGTGAACGCGGCGGGAGCCGAGGAAAAAAGCACCGGCTGGCCGCGCTTCAAAGCTCCGCAACTGGAGGCGAGCGGCCTGAGGATCGGCTACCTGATCGATCCCGACTGCACGCTGGTGCGGCTGATCCAGAACCCCGACTGACCGCATGCCCGCGAAAATCAAGATTTGCGGGATCAGCACACCCGAGGCGCTCGATGCGACCATCGCGGCGCGGGCGGACTATGCCGGGTTGGTGTTCTATCCAGCGTCGCCCCGTGCGGTTACGTCGAATGTCGCGGGCGCTTTGACATCGCGCGCAGCTGGCCAGATCGCCATGGTCGGTTTGTTCGTCGATGCGGATGATGCTGTCATCGCCGACGCACTGGTGGCAGCCAAGCTGAACGCGCTGCAGCTGCACGGTTCGGAATCGCCCGAACGCGTGGCCCAGTTGCGCGCGCGGTTTGGCAAGCCGGTGTGGAAGGCGCTGCCCGTCGCCAGCGCCAGCGATGTCGCACGCGCCGCAGCCTATGCCGGGGCGGCGGACTTGATCTTGTTCGACGCCAAGACCCCCAAAGGCGCGCTGCCCGGCGGCATGGGGTTGGCGTTCGACTGGTCGCTGCTGGCCGGATATCGCGGTGCCTTGCCGTGGGGGCTGGCAGGCGGGCTAAATCCGACGAATGTTGCCGAGGCGATTGCGCGCACCGGAGCGCCGCTGGTCGATACCTCCAGCGGCGTCGAAAGCGCGCCGGGCGTCAAGGATACCGACAAGATTACCAATTTCGCCTTTGCGGTGCGCTTGGCCTAAATCGCGTCGATCAATAGGCGTCGTTCAGCGCAAAGATCGGCTTGCGGGTGCGCCACTGCCCTCGGGTGAAGTCGGGAAAATCTAACGTGCGATTGCCCTCAGCAATCGATTGTTCCGACAGAGGCGTGATCGCGCTCCAGGCCAGCGCGTCGTAAATGTCGATTGGCATCGGGGCCTTGGCCTTCAGCGCCTCGACAAAAGCGTGGATCACGAACCAGTCCATCCCGCCATGCCCGGCCCCTGCCGCCAGATCGGCGTAGCGTTTCCATAGCGGGTGATCGTATTTCGCAAACCAGCCCTCGGCAGGCTCCCAGCGGTGCGGCTGTGGGCTCTTGCCCTCCAGATAGATCGACTTGTTGACGTCCATCCACAGCCCCTCGGTGCCTTGCACCCGAAAGCCGAGAGAATAGGGGCGCGGCAGCGAGGTGTCGTGGCACAGCATGATCGTTTCACCATTAGTGCAGCCGATCATGGTGTTGACCACATCACCCAGTGCGAATTTCACCTCGGCGTTGGGATGATCGGCAGAGCCGTTCTTGACGACATAATCATGCAGCCCGCGCGCCTTACAGCCGAAGCCGCCAGCGCCCGCTTCGCCCGGCAACGCGACCTTCAGGGTGCGGGTCTGCGGCGGGTAGCACACGCCGGCATCGGCGCAGCCCTGGTACTTCACGGTCAGGGTGGTCGCGCTCGCGCCGGCCGCGGGCGTGCCGGTGAGGGTGCCGAGCAATTCCTTGCGGTAGGTTTCGACGTCGCCGAAGAATTCGTCGCGGTAGGCCTTGCCCTTCGGCAGCGCCATGGTCGCGCCGGTGAAGGCGGCATCGGCCTTGACCGAGGTGCGGTGCCGGTACAGGTAATAGCCGTCGGCGATCCGCCAGCGCACCTCGATGCGGTCCGGCGCGGTGGCCTGCGCGGACAGGACGAAGACCTCGTCGACCGGCGGCAGTTCGAAGTCCTGGGCGACGGCCGAGGTCGCGGGCAGCGCAAGCAGCAGGGCGAGCCCGGCCAGCCAGCGGCGCAGGCGGATCGTGGATGCGGTCATTGGCTCAGTTTACCGGTCGGCTCTCGGCGGCCAGCCATTGCAGGTATTCGGGCAGGCCGGACGCGGCTTCGACCGCGAGCAGCTCCGGGAGTTCGTAGGGATGCAGTTGGCGCAGGCGTTCCTGCAGGGCGGGGGGCACTGTTGCAAATAGTCGGTGGTGATAAACTTATCATCCCCTTTTGCTGATGGAGCTGCACATGAACCCATTCAAAGGCCGGCATTTTCAGCGTGACATCATTC
>NZ_JBMKGI010000040.1:0-2607 GCF_049238885.1 Enterobacter cloacae complex sp. BZL2005
CAAAAGTTCAAAATAACCAACTGGCCCACCTACAATAAAGCCCTCATCAACCGTGGCTCCATAACTTTCTGGCTGGATGATGAAGCTATTCAGGCCTGGTATGAGTCGGCAACGCCTTCATCACGGGGAAGACCTCAGCGCTATTCTGATCTCGCCATCACCACCGTTCTGGTCATTAAACGCGTGTTCAGGTTGACCCTGCGGGCTGCACAGGGTTTTATTGATTCCATTTTTACACTGATGAATGTTCCGTTGCGCTGCCCGGATTACACCAGTGTCAGCAAGCGCGCAAAGTCGGTTAATGTCAGTTTCAAAACGTTCACCCGGGGTGAAATCGCGCATCTGGTGATTGATTCCACCGGGCTGAAGGTCTTTGGTGAAGGCGAATGGAAAGTCAAAAAGCATGGCCAGGAACGCCGTCGTATATGGCGAAAGTTGCATCTGGCAGTTGACAGCAACACACATGAAATCATCTGTGCAAACCTGTCGCTGAACAATGTGACGGACTCAGAAGCCTTCCCGGGTCTTATCCGGCAGACTCACAGAAAAATCAGGGCAGCATCGGCAGACGGCGCTTACGACACCCAACTCTGTCACGATGAACTGCGGCGTAAGAAAATCAGCGCGCTTATCCCGCCCCGAAAAGGCGCGGGTTACTGGCCCGGTGAATATGCAGACCGTAACCGTGCTGTTGCGAATCAGCGGCTGACCGGGAGTAATGCGCGGTGGAAATGGACAACAGATTATAACCGTCGCTCGATAGCGGAAACGGCGATGTACCGGGTAAAACAGCTGTTCGGAGGTTCACTGACACTGCGTGACTACGATGGTCAGGTTGCAGAGGCTATGGCCCTGGTACGAGCGCTGAACAAAATGACGAAAGCAGGTATGCCTGAAAGCGTGCGTATTGCCTGAAAACACAACCCGCTACGGGGGAGACTTACCCGAAATCTGATTTATTCAACAAAGCCGCGCGGGGCTAACAGGTAAGATGAAATTAAGGTTTTACGAACACTGCCACTGTAATTAATTACCGCTACTTTCATAAATCACCTCAGAATTTTTTGTTGAACTTCTTAGGGTCGAAATTCTCACCGATTTTCTTGAAGAATTCTTTATCAATAATGCCGGGACTCTCTGCTTTTTTACTTTCCTGCACTTCAGGCTCAGACGGTTGTGTATTGTGCAATACACTTTCCGCTGCACCCTTCGCGCTACTCTTATCATGCGTATTGTGCAATACATTTTTTCGGTTTTGCCGCGTTCTATACAGTGCCATCTCAAGCCCTTTGGCTGTTACCGAAAAGCTGTATTCGCTGTCGAGGATTTCAGCAATTTCATGCCGCGTTAGCCCTCTGTCCAGCCAGTTCTCGATTTCATTTAGGCGCAATCTGACAGCAGCCGATAAGTTGCGGGGTTTCAGATCTGCTGGTTTATTCATAACCCCCTCCGTTGTATGAAAATGACTCTACAACACTCGTAAGAAGGGGTCAATCGAGTTTTGTAGTTTATCTGTAGTTTTATTGTAGTCTATTTGTAGTCTGTCACGTTTTTTGTAGTTTATTTGTAGTTTTATTGTAGTCTTACAACACTAAGGCAAAACGTTTTTTGTAGTTTATCTGTAGTTTATCTGTAGTTTTTGGTTGCTCAGATGGTCATGCAAGCATGACCATCAAAGAATAGGACGCTTTTTAGCCAAATGCCCCTTAACCTACGGAGATCGCCCTACCAAAAAAAGATGATTTTTTATCCCTTAACCTGCTATACACCTAACGCAGCGTGATAAATCACGCTATCGCACTGATTTAAAAGAAAAAAAACAAAATTTAGCCATGCTGCGGTATTACCCAGGTATTACAAATCAAATCTAAATTACTGATTTAAATAACTTTTTATTTATTACTTTGGTAATACTATGATTTCACCGTATTAGACACCCTTTTTTCGTTTAAAAAATGCACAAATTGAGGACTGAATGGGCTTTGTTGAATAAATCGAACTTTTGCTGAGTTGAAGGATCAGATCACGCATCTTCCCGACAACGCAGACCGTTCCGTGGCAAAGCAAAAGTTCAAAATAACCAACTGGCCCACCTACAATAAAGCCCTCATCAACCGTGGCTCCATAACTTTCTGGCTGGATGATGAAGCTATTCAGGCCTGGTATGAGTCAGCAACACCTTCTTCACGAGGCAGACCTCAGCGCTATTCTGACCTTGCCATCACGACTGTGCTGGTCATTAAACGCGTATTCAGGCTGACCCTGCGCGCTGCGCAGGGCTTTATTGATTCCATTTTTTCTCTGATGAACGTTCCGCTACGCTGCCCGGATTACAGCTGTGTCAGCAGGCGGGCAAAGTCGGTTAATATCAGTTTCAAAACGCCCACCCGGGGTGAAATCGCACACCTGGTAATTGATTCCACCGGGCTGAAGGTCTTCGGTGAAGGCGAGTGGAAAGTCAAAAAGCATGGTCAGGAACGCCGCCGTATCTGGCGTAAGCTGCATCTGGCAGTTGACAGCAACACACATGAAATCATCTGTGCAGACCTGTCGCTGAACAATGTGACGGACTCAGAAGCCTTCCCGGGTCTTATCCGGCAGACTCAC
>NZ_JBMKGI010000041.1:0-2016 GCF_049238885.1 Enterobacter cloacae complex sp. BZL2005
ATGCGCATCAGCAGCCGGACGGTGAGCCTCATAGCGGCAGGTCGACAGGGATAAACCTGTAAGCCTGCAGGCACGACGTTGCGACAGACCGGTCGCATCACACATCAGCATCACGGCTTCCCGCTTCTGGTCCGTCGTCAGTACTTTCGCCCAAGAGCCACCTGAAGCGCCTCTTTATCCAGCATGGCTTCGGCAAGCAGCTTCTTGAGTCTGGCGTTCTCTTCCTCAAGCGACTTCAGGCGCTTAACTTCAGGCACCTCCATACCGCCATACTTCTTACGCCAGGTGTAAAACGTGGCATCGGAAATGGCATGCTTGCGGCAGAGTTCACGGGCGGGTACCCCAGCTTCGGCTTCGCGGAGAATACTGATGATCTGTTCGTCGGAAAAACGCTTCTTCATGGGGATGTCCTCATGTGGCTTATGAAGACATTACTAACATCGGGGTGTACTAATCAACGGGGAGCAGGTCACAAATATGGGGTTTTCAGCACGCCTTCTTTCAAAGTACTTATTTCTCTCCGATTCATTTTTAAAAGCGCTACCTGTCCTTGCAATCCTCTCCTGAATAAGCATCTTTTCATGCTCAGCCTTTTTGGTTGAGTTGGCCTTAGCGAGATTCTTTTCAAGGGATTTCGTATGCTTTTTTATATGCTTTCTCAACCTAGCTTTATGGCCAAATGAGAGTTTACATATCGGACAAGTGAATAATTCTTCCATAAGCTTCATGAGTGTAAGGGGAAGGTTATATTTACCATAGCATTCCTTGCCCGAACTGCCATGCGATGGTCCACCGGGGCAATGAGGCAAAGCCGTTGTCTGTGGAAGCACTACGCGGCATGATGAGCGTCGCCAGTTGCACACCGGCAAAGACGTGAAACACTTTTAACCGGAGCCAGTCATGCGCGTTGCCGAAAGCATCATCCTCGATGCCCTCACTCGCGGAGGATGCATCAAAACCTTTTACCGCATATCCTCACGGCAGGCTGGTGAATCGGCCACGCGGATACCTGAGGGGTATATTCTGGAGTCGCCCGGCGAGCGGGAAGATATTGTGCTCTCGCGCGCGGACTTTCATGCGCTGGAGAAGCTGCTGGAGCAGAAGGAAACCTGGGAGCAGGTGGTCGGTGTGACCTGTTTTGGTGGGGCAACATGGCAGCTGAGACCGACTGTACAGAGCTGAACAACTGAGATTTAAGACCAGGGAATCAGTAAGACTGAAGGGAGGTATCTGTTATGACGCTGACAGAAAAAACAGGCCATCTGGCATGGTGTGCACTGGTCGCGCTGGCACTGGCCAGACAGGAGCAGGGAGAACTCTCTCCCGCACAGGAAAATCTCTTTCTCACCCGCTGGCTCGCGGCAGCACTGAAGCAACGGCGATTCTCGCGCGATGTGGCACAGGATATCGGGTGGTTACTGAATCAGGGGCGTTTGCTGGGTGTGAGAGCTAAGCTGGTCGACAAACTGGGCTATGTCTGGCGCTCCTGCAGCGGCGAGTTGACTGAACAGAACGACATGTTCCGGCTGACGTATGCGCTGGAAACAGCGAAAGACATGGGCTGGAATTACCGCGTAATGAGCGACAGAGAATGGGCCGGACGATATGCTTTGGTACTCAATCCTGGAGTAAACGGTGTTTATCTCTTACGGACAAACCTTGATGCCGCTTTTGACGACAATGGCCAACAGACAAATCCGCTGACAGTACGTCTGACAGGGAACGTAACTGGGATAATGAAACTGTTAAATCGCTGTGGCTGGCAGGCTGAGCCTGAGTCTGGTGCCTCCCTGCCGGGCCACCAGTTTTCACTGATGGCCCGGCAGGGAGTGCCAGGAAAGGGGGATTAGTGGCGGATTTGTGCCAGTCATCTTCAGTCAGACCGGTCATTTTCATGACAGTATTGCGGTCGGCACTGTTGCAAAGTTAGCGATGAGGCAGCCTTTTGTCTTATTCAAAGGCCTTACATTTCAAAAACTCTGCTTACCAGGCGCATTTCGCCCAGGGGATCACCAT
>NZ_JBMKGI010000042.1:0-1995 GCF_049238885.1 Enterobacter cloacae complex sp. BZL2005
GCTGAATTCACTATCGGCGAAGGTGAGTTGATGGCTCATGATGTCCCTCTGGGATGCGCTCCGGATGAATATGATGATCTCATATCAGGAACTTGTTCGCACCTTCCCTAAAATCTAATTTTACCATTAGGTTATAGGCTGTCTCCACATGAATTTACTTCTGCAATCTACTGAGTATTGGAGGACATTTGAACTTTGCCCTGCTCCGGACATCTGAACTTGGCCTTGACAGGCTTTGTTATAACCATTTAGTAATGTCACTTTTGGGGCTGCGGATGTTTTCCTGGACTGTTATGTTGTGATCCCAAGATGCTGCCGGTACTTCACAGGACTCATTGCACCTAATGATAGCTTGATACGTTTCTCATTATACCAGCGTATGTACCTGTCCAGGAAGCAGATAAATTTTTCCAGCGTGATACCCGCCCAGTCTCTGCCATAGAACATTTCGTTTTTGATACGCCCGAAGAAGCCTTCACACGCAGCATTATCCGACGAGCATCCTTTGCGCGACATGGACCTTATAAGTCCGGAGGTGTTGATACGCTCAAGCCAGCCCGGCCACCGGTAATGGCCACCACGATCGCTGTGTATCACCGGTTTATCATGTTCGCTGAGCGTATCGAGTGCGTCATCGAGCATCGTATTCACCAGCGTCGCGTCCGGGCGTGTTCCTATCGACCAGCTTACAACCTGGCCATCAAAGCAGTCGATAACCGGCGACAGATAGACTTTTCCAGCCGGAAGCTGGAACTCCGTAATATCGGTCAGCCACTTCTCATTTGGCCTGCAGGAACTAAAATCCCGGGCGAGTAAATTTTCCGGTGCCGGACCGATTTCGCCACAGTAAGAGTTATATCGTCGTCGCCTGGTGCGCTTAACAACGAGCTGCTCTTCTGCCATCAGTCTGCGGACAACCTTTTCAGAAATAACTCTGTTGTTACTGCGAAGCATCGCGTGAAGGCGCCGGTAGCCGTAACAGCGGTAATTCTCCTCAAAGATATCGGCCATGATCACGCGTATTTCCGCATACTTATCGTACAGACGTTTGCTGGCTTTGTGGTAAAAATAACAGCTGCGGGCAAGTTGCAGAACGCTTAGCAACTCAGCAACGGGGTACTTTTTCTTAAGGGCATCAACTATCAGGGTTTTCTCCCTGTTTTTCAGTTTCAGAAAGCTGACGCCCAGATCTTTTTTTATCAGTTCATTCGCCTTTGTCAGTATGTCACGTTCGAGCTGCAGCTGATGAACCTGCTTCCTGAGACGCTGGATTTCACCGAGTAAAGTATCCTGATTTTTATCCTGAGGGGCTGCCTTTCGTTTGCGCATGGATTGATAAGCCTCGTCACTGATAAGGTCTTTCTTCCATTTGTACAGGACCGGGACGCTGACGCCTATGCTTTGTGCAACTTTACGCGCGGTTCCACGTCGGTTACAGAGCTCCCGGACGGCCTGAGACCTCTCTTCCGGGCTGAAGCATTTGCTTGTGCCTGAGCGAATGACCAGGGGACGCGCATTTGGGTAAACTCTTCAATCCAGCGCTTTAGAATTTCGTTACTGGGGTAGCCGATGGCTCGGCGAGTGTACGACAGGCAACCACCGTGAGTAAGATAATGCTCAACAGCAGCAATTTTCTGTGTACGTGAATAGCGTTCTCTTGGTTTTAATTCCCTGGGTAAATCGCCCTTCTCTTCATAAATCCGAACCCAACGGCCCAGCTGTTTTGTGGAAGGATATCCCAGCTCCATGACGACAACGGAGGCTTTCTTTCCGTACCGGTAATAGAGTTCGACGGCCCGAATCCGGTCCTCGTATGAATGCATAAATTAACTCCTGAAGGTCCAGGAATTTGTCCGCACTTCCTTGTGGCTCATTAGGAATGTCCATGGGCTTTGTTGAATAAATCAGATTTCGGGTAAGTCTCCCCCGTAGCGGGTTGTGTTTTCAGGCAATACGCACGCTTTCAGGCATACCTGCTTTCGTCATTTTGTTCAG
>NZ_JBMKGI010000043.1:0-1331 GCF_049238885.1 Enterobacter cloacae complex sp. BZL2005
TAGACTGGCCCCCTGAATCTCCAGACAACCAATATCACTTAAATAAGTGATAGTCTTAATACTAGTTTTTAGACTAGTCATTGGAGAGCAGATGATTGATGTCTTAGGACCGGAGAAACGCAGACGGCGTACTACACAGGAAAAGATCGCTATTGTTCAGCAGAGTTTTGAACCGGGAATGACGGTCTCCCTTGTTGCCCGGCAACACGGTGTGGCAGCCAGCCAGTTATTTCTCTGGCGCAAGCAATACCAGGAGGGAAGTCTTACTGCTGTGGCCGCAGGAGAGCAGGTCGTTCCTGCCTCTGAACTTGCTGCTGCCATGAAGCAGATTAAAGAACTCCAGCGCCTGCTCGGCAAAAAAACGATGGAAAATGAACTCCTTAAAGAAGCCGTTGAATACGGGCGTGCAAAAAAGTGGATAGCGCACGCGCCCTTATTGCCCGGGGATGGGGAGTAAGCTTAGTCAGCCGTTGTCTCCGGGTGTCGCGTGCGCAGTTGCACGTAATTCTCAGACGAACCGATGACTGGAAAGATGGTCGCCGCAGCCGTCACTCAGATGATACGGATGTGCTTCTCCGTATACACCATGTTATCGGAGAGCTGCCCACGTATGGTTATCGTCGGGTATGGGCGCTGCTTCGCAGACAGGCCGAACTTGATGGTATGCCTGCGATCAATGCCAAACGTGTTTACCGGATCATGCGCCAGAATGCGCTGTTGCTTGAGCGAAAAACCGCTGTACCGCCATCGAAACGGGCACATACTGGCAAAGTGGCCGTGAAAGAAAGCAATCAACGATGGTGCTCTGACGGGTTCGAGTTCCGCTGTGATAACGGAGAAAAGCTGCGAGTCACGTTCGCGCTGGACTGCTGTGACCGTGAGGCACTGCACTGGGCAGTCACTACGGGCGGCTTCGACAGTGAAACAGTACAGGACGTAATGCTGGGAGCGGTGGAACGCCGCTTCGGCAACGAGCTTCCGGCGTCTCCAGTAGAGTGGCTGACGGATAATGGTTCATGCTACCGGGCTAATGAAACACGGCAGTTTGCCCGGATGTTGGGGCTTGAACCGAAGAACACGGCGGTGCGGAGTCCGGAGAGTAACGGCATAGCAGAGAGCTTCGTGAAAACGATAAAGCGTGACTACATCAGTATCATGCCTAAACCAGACGGGTTAACGGCAGCAAAGAACCTTGCAGAGGCGTTCGAGCATTATAACGAATGGCATCCGCATAGTGCACTGGGTTATCGCTCGCCACGGGAATATCTGCGGCAGCAGGCCAGTAATGGGTTAAGTGATAACAGGTGTCTGGAAATATAGGGGCAAATCCA
>NZ_JBMKGI010000044.1:0-1202 GCF_049238885.1 Enterobacter cloacae complex sp. BZL2005
TTAAGGAAGGTGCGAATAAGCGGGGAAATTCTTCTCGGCTGACTCAGTCATTTCATTTCTTCATGTTTGAGCCGATTTTTTCTCCCGTAAATGCCTTGAATCAGCCTATTTAGACCGTTTCTTCGCCATTTAAGGCGTTATCCCCAGTTTTTAGTGAGATCTCTCCCACTGACGTATCATTTGGTCCGCCCGAAACAGGTTGGCCAGCGTGAATAACATCGCCAGTTGGTTATCGTTTTTCAGCAACCCCTTGTATCTGGCTTTCACGAAGCCGAACTGTCGCTTGATGATGCGAAATGGGTGCTCCACCTTGGCCCGGATGCTGGCTTTCATGTATTCGATGTTGATGGCCGTTTTGTTCTTGCGTGGATGCTGTTTCAAGGTTCTTACCTTGCCGGGGCGCTCGGCGATCAGCCAGTCCACATCCACCTCGGCCAGCTCCTCGCGCTGTGGCGCCCCTTGGTAGCCGGCATCGGCTGAGACAAATTGCTCCTCTCCATGCAGCAGATTACCCAGCTGATTGAGGTCATGCTCGTTGGCCGCGGTGGTGACTAGGCTGTGGGTCAGGCCACTCTTGGCATCGACACCAATGTGGGCCTTCATGCCAAAGTGCCATTGATTGCCTTTCTTGGTCTGATGCATCTCCGGATCGCGTTGCTGCTCTTTGTTCTTGGTCGAGCTGGGTGCCTCAATGATGGTGGCATCGACCAAGGTGCCTTGAGTCATCATGACGCCTGCTTCGGCCAGCCAGCGATTGATGGTCTTGAACAATTGGCGGGCCAGTTGATGCTGCTCCAGCAGGTGGCGGAAATTCATGATGGTGGTGCGGTCAGGCAAGGCGCTATCCAGGGATAACCGGGCAAACAGACGCATGGAGGCGATTTCGTACAGAGCATCTTCCATCGCGCCATCGCTCAGGTTGTACCAATGCTGCATGCAGTGAATGCGTAGCATGGTTTCCAGCGGATAAGGTCGCCGGCCATTACCAGCCTTGGGGTAAAACGGCTCGATGACTTCCACCATGTTTTGCCATGGCAGAATCTGCTCCATGCGGGACAAGAAAATCTCTTTTCTGGTCTGACGGCGCTTACTGCTGAATTCACTGTCGGCGAAGGTAAGTTGATGACTCATGATGAACCCTGTTCCATGGCTCCAGATGACAAACATGATCTCATATCAGGGACTTGTTCGCACCTTCCTTA
>NZ_JBMKGI010000045.1:0-1128 GCF_049238885.1 Enterobacter cloacae complex sp. BZL2005
TGGAATAAAGATTATGCTCAACCGAATTACCGTTCAGCTCCCGGTGGAGGGGCTTCTGTTCTGGAAACTGACGGGCCGCGAGGCGATGTCCGAGTCGTTCGCGCTGACGCTGACCGTGCTCGGCACGGACGCGCGCATTGACCGCAGTAAGCTGCTGGGCCAGCCGGTCACGGTGACCATCCCGACGCAGAGCCTGCTGACGCCCCGCTATATAAACGGCAAGATTACCCGGGTGGCGGTCAGCGCCGTTGAGCTGACGGGCACCCGCTATGCGGTGTACCAGCTGACGGTGGAGCCGGACCTGTGGCCGATGAAGCGCGACCGTAACCTGCGTATTTTCCAGGGCCAGACGGTGCCGCAGATTGTGAAAACCCTGCTGGGTGAGCATCAGGTCAACGTTGAGGACAAACTCACCGGCAGCTACCGGGTGTGGGACTACTGCGTGCAGTATCAGGAGTCGAGCCTGGACTTCATCAGCCGCCTGATGGAGCTGGAGGGGATTGCGTATCACTTCCGCCATGAGGCGGACAAGCACACCCTGGTGCTCACCGACGCCGCCACGCAGTACCAGCCGTTCAGCGGCTATGAGGTTATTCCTTACCACCAGACGCCGTCCGGCGGCAGTACGGATGAAGAGGGCATCAGCCAGTGGGCGCTGGAGGACAGCGTGACGCCGGGGATTTACAGCCTCGACGACTATGACTTCCGCAAGCCGAACGCGTGGCTGTTCCAGGCCCAGCAGAACCCGGCGTCGCCGACGCCGGGCAGCATTGACGTGTACGACTGGCCGGGTCGCTTTGTCGACAAAGGGCACGGGGAGTTCTATGCCCGCATTCGTCAGGAGCGCTGGCAGGTTGAGCATCAGCAGATTCAGGCCACCGCCACGGCGGCGGGGATTGCGCCGGGGCACACCTTCACGTTAACCAACGCGCCGTTCTTCAGCGACAACGGTGAGTATCTGGTCACGGCGGCGGGTTACCACCTCGAAGAGAACCGCTACGCCAGCGGCGAGGGTGAAACTATTCACCGGACCGATTTCACGGTCATTCCGTCGGCGGTGGTCTACCGTCCGGCGCAGACCACGGCGTGGCCGCGCACCTACGGCCCGCAGACCGCGAAGGTGGTGGG
>NZ_JBMKGI010000046.1:0-782 GCF_049238885.1 Enterobacter cloacae complex sp. BZL2005
GCAACAGCACGGTTACGGTCTGCATATTCACCGGGCCAGTAACCCGCGCCTTTTCGGGGCGGGATAAGCGCGCTGATTTTCTTACGCCGCAGTTCATCGTGACAGAGCCGGGTGTCGTAAGCGCCGTGTGCCGATGCTGCCCTGATTTTTCTGTGAGTCTGCCGGATAAGACCCGGGAAGGCTTCTGAGTCCGTCACATTGTTCAGCGACAGGTCTGCACAGATGATTTCATGTGTGTTGCTGTCAACTGCCAGATGCAACTTTCGCCATATACGACGGCGTTCTTTGCCGTGTTTTTTGACTTTCCATTCGCCTTCACCAAAGACCTTCAGCCCGGTGGAATCAATCACCAGATGCGCGATTTCACCTCGGGTGAACGTTTTGAAACTGACATTAACCGACTTTGCGCGCTTGCTGACACTGGTGTAATCCGGGCAGCGCAACGGAACATTCATCAGTGTAAAAATGGAATCAATAAAACCCTGTGCAGCCCGCAGGGTCAACCTGAACACGCGTTTAATGACCAGAACGGTGGTGATGGCGAGATCATAATAGCGCTGAGGTCTTCCCCGTGATGAAGGCGTTGCCGACTCATACCAGGCCTGAATAGGTTCATCATCCAGCCAGAAAGTTATGGAGCCACGGTTGATGAGGGCTTTATTGTAGGTGGGCCAGTTGGTGATTTTGAACTTTTGCTTTGCCACGGAACGGTCTGCGTTGTCGGGAAGATGCGTGATCTGATCCTTCAACTCAGCAAAAGTTCGATTTATTCAACAAAGCCG
>NZ_JBMKGI010000046.1:792-1099 GCF_049238885.1 Enterobacter cloacae complex sp. BZL2005
GATGGGCCATGGCCTTCGGCGGCGGTGTCGGGAAGGTGTGTTGGCCGGACGGATACTGTTGAACTACGTTGTCTGGGGCAACGGAAGTGTTTCGGCCCGACTCTGGAACGCGATCCGCAGCGACGACTGGGCAATTCCGCACGTTGGCCTGAGCAGCCTCGGGGAAATCGTCGTCTGGGCGCGCCCAGACGAGTTTCCGCCAAGGAACATGCAGACGAGCAAGGGGCTGCGGGCACTCGGCTACAACGTGAGGATCGGTGTTTGATCGAGGCGCCTGTGGTACACGCAGGCTGACGAGCCAGGCGCT
>NZ_JBMKGI010000048.1:0-739 GCF_049238885.1 Enterobacter cloacae complex sp. BZL2005
CTGGTGTAATCCGGGCAGCGCAACGGAACATTCATCAGTGTAAAAATGGAATCAATAAAACCCTGTGCAGCCCGCAGGGTCAACCTGAACACGCGTTTAATGACCAGCACAGTCGTGATGGCAAGATCAGAATAGCGCTGAGGTCTGCCTCGTGAAGAAGGTGTTGCTGACTCATACCAGGCCTGAATAGCTTCATCATCCAGCCAGAAAGTTATGGAGCCACGGTTGATGAGGGCTTTATTGTAGGTGGGCCAGTTGGTGATTTTGAACTTTTGCTTTGCCACGGAACGGTCTGCGTTGTCGGGAAGATACGTGATCTGATCCTTCAACTCAGCAAAAGTTCGATTTATTCAACAAAGCCCCTGAAAAACTACTTACTTTGTTGAAGCGCTGCCAGTTCATTTTCCCCATCTCTTAACGGGTGAGAGTCCATTGGCCTGAAATAGGCACAGCCCGCAGAGGCAGTATCGGCAGAAACGGATTTTTATTTAGTGCCAGCTTTCTGTTTTGCTAAGGAAGGTGCGAATAAGCAGGTCATTTCTTCCCAAGCTGACTCGCTGATTAAAATTTCGCGGATCTGGGCCGATTTTTTTCCCGCAAACACATCGAATCAACCTATTTAGGCTATTTTTTCGGCACTGTTGCAAAGTTAGCGATGAGGCAGCCTTTTGTCTTATTCAAAGGCCTTACATTTCAAAAACTCTGCTTACCAGGCGCATTTCGCCCAGGGGATCACCAT
>NZ_JBMKGI010000049.1:0-677 GCF_049238885.1 Enterobacter cloacae complex sp. BZL2005
ACCGTCACCGGCTGGAAGCGCCGCTCCAGTGCGGCATCCTTCTCGATGTATTTCTGGTACTCGTTCAGCGTCGTGGCGCCGATCAGGTTGAGTTCACCGCGCGCCATCATCGGTTTGAACACGTTGGCCACGTCCAGCCCGCCTTCGCCACCGCCCTGGCCGGCACCGACGATGGTGTGCACCTCGTCGATGAACAAAATCAGCTCGCCCTGGTGCTCGGTCACCTCCTTCAGCACCTTCTGCACGCGCTCCTCGAACTCGCCGCGATATTTGGCGCCGGCCACCATGGCGTTGATGTTGAGTTCCACCAGGCGCTTGTCGCGCAAGGTCTCGGGCACTTCACCCGCCACCATGCGCTGCGCCAGCCCTTCGACGATGGCGGTCTTGCCCACACCCGGCTCGCCGATCAGCACCGGGTTGTTCTTCTTGCGCCGGGCCAGCACCTCGATGGTGGTTTCGATCTCCTGCGCGCGGCCGATCACCGGGTCGAGCTTGCCGTCGCGCGCCATCTTGGTCAGGTCGCGCGAGTACTTGTCGAGTTCTGGCGTGTTGGTCGGCGTCTCAGCGCGGCCATCCTCGGCGCCCTTGCCGACCACCTTGCTGACCTGTTGGCGCAGCGCCTGCGGCGTCAGGCCGTAGCGGCGCAGCAGGTTGGCGGCCAGCCCTTCGCCTTCCTC
>NZ_JBMKGI010000050.1:0-607 GCF_049238885.1 Enterobacter cloacae complex sp. BZL2005
ATCCGGGTTGCGGACAGTGTCTGGTGGGTAGTTTGACTGGGGCGGTCTCCTCCCAAAGAGTAACGGAGGAGCACGAAGGTTAGCTAATCCTGGTCGGACATCAGGAGGTTAGTGCAATGGCATAAGCTAGCTTGACTGCGAGAGTGACGGCTCGAGCAGGTGCGAAAGCAGGTCATAGTGATCCGGTGGTTCTGAATGGAAGGGCCATCGCTCAACGGATAAAAGGTACTCCGGGGATAACAGGCTGATACCGCCCAAGAGTTCATATCGACGGCGGTGTTTGGCACCTCGATGTCGGCTCATCACATCCTGGGGCTGAAGTAGGTCCCAAGGGTATGGCTGTTCGCCATTTAAAGTGGTACGCGAGCTGGGTTTAGAACGTCGTGAGACAGTTCGGTCCCTATCTGCCGTGGGCGCTGGAGAATTGAGGGGGGCTGCTCCTAGTACGAGAGGACCGGAGTGGACGCATCACTGGTGTTCGGGTTGTCATGCCAATGGCACTGCCCGGTAGCTAAATGCGGAAAAGATAAGTGCTGAAAGCATCTAAGCACGAAACTTGCCCCGAGATGAGTTCTCCCTGAGACTTTAAGTCTCCTGAAGGAACGTT
>NZ_JBMKGI010000051.1:0-567 GCF_049238885.1 Enterobacter cloacae complex sp. BZL2005
GGTTAACCGTATAGGGGAGCCGAAGGGAAACCGAGTCTTAACTGGGCGTTAAGTTGCAGGGTATAGACCCGAAACCCGGTGATCTAGCCATGGGCAGGTTGAAGGTTGGGTAACACTAACTGGAGGACCGAACCGACTAATGTTGAAAAATTAGCGGATGACTTGTGGCTGGGGGTGAAAGGCCAATCAAACCGGGAGATAGCTGGTTCTCCCCGAAAGCTATTTAGGTAGCGCCTCGTGAACTCATCTTCGGGGGTAGAGCACTGTTTCGGCTAGGGGGCCATCCCGGCTTACCAACCCGATGCAAACTACGAATACCGAAGAATGTTATCACGGGAGACACACGGCGGGTGCTAACGTCCGTCGTGAAGAGGGAAACAACCCAGACCGCCAGCTAAGGTCCCAAAGTCATGGTTAAGTGGGAAACGATGTGGGAAGGCACAGACAGCCAGGATGTTGGCTTAGAAGCAGCCATCATTTAAAGAAAGCGTAATAGCTCACTGGTCGAGTCGGCCTGCGCGGAAGATGTAACGGGGCTAAACCATGCACCGAAGCTGCGGCAGCGAC
>NZ_JBMKGI010000052.1:0-552 GCF_049238885.1 Enterobacter cloacae complex sp. BZL2005
GGTTTGGGGTACGATTTGATGTTACCTGATGCTTAGAGGCTTTTCCTGGAAGCAGGGCATTTGTTACTTCAGCACCGTAGTGCCTCGTCATCACACCTCAGCGTTAATAAACGACCGGATTTACCTAATCGTTCCGCCTACATGCTTAAACCGGGACAACCGTCGCCCGGCTAACATAGCCTTCTCCGTCCCCCCTTCGCAGTAACACCAAGTACAGGAATATTAACCTGTTTCCCATCGACTACGCCTTTCGGCCTCGCCTTAGGGGTCGACTCACCCTGCCCCGATTAACGTTGGACAGGAACCCTTGGTCTTCCGGCGAGCGGGCTTTTCACCCGCTTTATCGTTACTTATGTCAGCATTCGCACTTCTGATACCTCCAGCAACCCTCACAGGCCACCTTCAACGGCTTACAGAACGCTCCCCTACCCAACAACGCATAAGCGTCGCTGCCGCAGCTTCGGTGCATGGTTTAGCCCCGTTACATCTTCCGCGCAGGCCGACTCGACCAGTGAGCTATTACGCTTTCTTTAAATGATGGCTGCTTCTAAG
>NZ_JBMKGI010000053.1:0-515 GCF_049238885.1 Enterobacter cloacae complex sp. BZL2005
TGAGCGGCGGTTTTGACGTTGACGTTTCGTGTGTGCATCCTGGTTTCTCCTGTGGTGATGGTTGTCCATCTCCCTGGTGAGTTCTCTCGCGGCAAAGGGCAAAGGAGCAACGGCGAAGGGCGGAAGGAAAGGGGCGGAGACTAAAGTTTTTGCGGCACGCAAAAAGTTTTGGCGGAGTGCATTTCACCCCTTGGATGACGACCCGACGGTGCTACAAGCAGCCCTCCGCGTGAGGACACACGGGGGATGGCTTCACCGGGGGAACAGGATGCACACACCCGACACGTCGGAACGGCGTGGCGCCATTAAAGCGACGGCATCAGCCGGCGCGGTGAAGGCGTTCCGGACGGCACGGCCGGAGAAGCCGCAGCCCTTGACCTTCGCCATCAGACCCTAGCCGTATGGCCCGAAACCCGGAGGGGTTCGGCGGAGCCCGGCGGATGCGCAGCGGCCGCCCTGGCGGAGTGGGGCTCGACGACCGGACAGCAGCGCTGGCCGGGAGCCGAAGGGGGCCA
>NZ_JBMKGI010000054.1:0-508 GCF_049238885.1 Enterobacter cloacae complex sp. BZL2005
GCCGCTACTGGGGGAATCTCGGTTGATTTCTTTTCCTCGGGGTACTTAGATGTTTCAGTTCCCCCGGTTCGCCTCGTTAACCTATGTATTCAGTTAACGATAGTGTGTCGGAACACACTGGGTTTCCCCATTCGGACATCGCCGGGTCAAAGGTTCATATCACCTCGCCGGCGCTTTTCGCAGATTAGCACGTCCTTCATCGCCTCTGACTGCCAGGGCATCCACCGTGTACGCTTAGTCGCTTAACCTCACAACCCGAAGATGTTTCACTTCATGATTGCGAAAATTTGAGAGACTCGAACACACCATTTAAGATGTGTCGTTTCAATTTTCAGCTTGATCCAGATTTTTAAAGAGCAAAACTTCTTAATGCACTCAAAAGTACATTCAGAAGTTCATCATTCATCAGACAATCTGTGTGAGCACTACAAAGGCAGGTTCTTTAAGGTAAGGAGGTGATCCAACCGCAGGTTCCCCTACGGTTACCTTGTTACGACTTCACCCCAGT